>NZ_RCVJ01000179.1 GCF_003667505.1 Micromonospora sp. BL4 | reverse complement strand
CGGCGGCGACGCTGCCCGGGGTGGGGCGCAGCCCGGCGTAGAACAGCGCGTACGCCACCGCGGTGGTGACCACGCCCAGGTGCAGCAGCAGCGCCACGGTGTCGACGCGCACCGGCACGCCGACCCCGGCGACCAGCGCCACCGGGGCGAGCGTCAGCGCGCCGATCACGGTGGAGATGGTGGTCAGCGTCATCGGCGCGGTGCGCTGCGAGACCTGTCGGCTGATCAGGGTGGTCACGGCGTAGCCGAGGCCGGACCCGGCCGCCGCGAGCAGGCCGAGCAGTGGGGCGGGCGCCGCCGCGGTGGGCTCCGCGGTGGCGCCGGTGATCAGCGCGAGACCGGCCACGGCGGCGACCAGTGTGCCGAGCCGCAGCGGGCCGGGGATCCGGCGGGCCCGCGCCGATTCCCAGGCCGCGGCGAGCACCGGGGCCAGGCCGAGGCTGACCACGGTGGCCACGCCGACTCCGGCCAGCGCCACGGCGGCGAAGTAGAGCGCCTGGTAGAGGCCGAGGCCGACGCCGGTGAGCAGCAGCGGCACCGGTGCCGCGCGCAGGGCGGCCAGCAGCGCGCCGAGCCGGCCGGCGGTGCACGCCAGCAGGACGAGCGCGGCGATGGCCAGGCGGTGGAAGCCGATGCTCACCGGGCTGAGCCCGGTGCTCTCGCGCAGCAGTTGCACCGCCACGCCGGTGGTGCCCCACAGCACTCCGGTGACGGTGATCTGGATCAGGCCGGTGCGGGCCTGGGTGACGGCCGGGGCGGCCGGCGGGAGGGTATGGGAGGTGGACACGGGCGCGCTCCGAGAGGGTGAGCCGTTGACGGGGACGACGTCGACGGAGCGCGTACGGCGAGGTGGCCGAGCCGGTCAGTCACCGGTCGGCGGGAGGCGCGGCGCTCCGGTCAGGAGCGCGGCGGGGGCAGGACGCCCAGGAACGGCCGCATCGGACGACCGTACCCCAGGAGGCGGGGATCAGGCGGGGCGCGCGCCGACGGCGTCGCGGATCTCGGCGCCCTCGGCGCCCTCGACCGCGCGGGCGCAGTGCCCGCAGCAGAAGAACCGGCCGTTGACCTCCACGCCGTGCCCGACGATCTTGATCTCGCAGTGCTCACAGATCGGTGCCAGTCGGTGGATCGCGCACTCGAACGAGTCGAAGGTGTGCACGTCGCCGCTGACCGTACGCACCTCGAACGCCATCCAGTAGTCGTTGCCGCAGACCTCGCAGGTAGCCACAGAAACCCCCGTATCAGGACATGTACCTTCAGAATGCCGCGTCTGGCGGCGGGTGCGGGCGGAATGCCACCATCCGGGCGGCCCGGGCGGCGTGTCGGCTCCGGCGTGTCGTCCGTTAGGCCGGGTGAACCGCCGCAACACCGGGAGGGATCGCAGTGATCAAGCGCAACAAGCTCTTCGGCAACCAGACCCGGGTCACCTTCTGCCTGCCCCGGGACACCCCGCCCGGCCCAGTGAGCGTGGTGGGCTGCTTCAACGGTTGGGAGCCCGGCCGGCACGAGCTGGTGACCCGCCGCGACGGCACCCGGACGGTGACCGTGCGGCTCGGGCCGGGGGAGTACCGGTTCCGCTACCTCGCCAGCGGTGGGGTCTGGCTGGACGACGAATCAGCCGACCAGGTCGACGACCGGGGCGGTCTGCTCCGGCTCTGACGGAAAACTCGTCATCATCGATGTATTTATCGATGAGGGTCTTTACTGTTAACAAAGTTTAAATTACGTTGAGGGGCACCCACCGGACCTGGAGAAGGAGCTGCCCCGATGCGTCGAAGAATCACCGTCCCCCTGGTGGCGGCGGGGGCCGTCGCCGCCACCCTCACCGTCGCCGCGCCCGCCCAGGCGCACGGCTACGTGTCCGCCCCACCGAGCCGGCAGGCGCTCTGCGCCCAGGGCCGGGTGCCCGACTGCGGGCAGATCAAGTACGAGCCGCAGAGCGTCGAGGGGCCCAAGGGCCTCCGCAGCTGCAACGCGGGAATCGCCCACTTCGCCGTTCTCAACGACGACAGCCGGGGCTGGCCGGCCACGTCGGTCGGCAGCTCGCTGACCTTCACGTGGGTGAACACCGCCCGGCACGCGACCAGCAACTGGGAGTACTGGATCGGCAACACCCGGGTCGCCTCGGTCAACGGCAACGGCCAGCAGCCGGGGGCCACCGTCTCGCACAATGTCAACCTCGGCGGCTTCTCCGGCCGGCAGAAGATCCTCGCGGTGTGGAACATCGCCGACACCGCGAACGCCTTCTACTCCTGCATCGACGTGCAGATCGGCGGCGGAGGCGGTGGGCCCGCGCCCACGCCCACCCCGACGCCCACGCCCACGCCGCGGCCCACTCCGACGGCCACGCCGACCACTCCGCCCGCGCCGGGCGGCACCTGGACGACCGGCCGGGCGTACCAGGTCGGTGACCAGGTGACCTACGGCGGTCGGACGTACCGCTGCCGGCAGCCGCACACCGCGATCGCCGGGTGGGAGCCGCCGAACGTGCCGGCGCTCTGGAGTCAGGTCTGACCGCACGGGTGCGGCCCCGGTCGCACCCGTGTCGCCGTCCTCGCGTTGATCGGAGCACCCGGCATGACACGCCGAAGCCTGCTGGCGCCCCTGCTCACCGTGCTGCTGCTCGCCGCCGCCTGCGCCGGGCCGCCCGCGTCGACTCCGTCGGCCGCGCCCCAACCGGCTCCCGCGTCCCCGGCCGCGTCGGCGGCGGCCGGGGACGCGCTGAGCGGCATCGACGTGGTCTTCCTGAGCACGATGGTCGGGCACAGCGAACGCACCCTGCAGATCGTCCGGCTCGCCCGGGACCGGGTGCGCGACGGCTCGCTGCGCACCCTGGCCGCCGCCATCGAGGTGACCGAGGCGGACGAGCTGACCGCCATGCGGGGCTGGCTGCCCACGGCGGGGCCGGGTGCCAGCGCGGGCGGGCACCACCACGCCGGGCACGGGGACGACGCCGCGCTCGACCGGCTGCGGGCCGCGTCGGACGCCGACGTGGACCGGGTGCTGCGCGAGGTGCTCGCCGACCATCAGCGGGCGGCGGCCGACCTGGCCCGGGCCCAGGTGGACGTGGGCCGCAGCCAGCAGGTCCGCGACCTGGCCCGGCGGATCGAGCAGTCCCGGACCGCCGAGGTCGAGCTGCTGACCGGGCCGCCGGCCGCGCGGCGGTGAGCGGGGTACGCCGTCCGCCGCGCGGTGGCCGCTCAGGTCAGCGGGGTTCCAGCCGGATGGAGACCGAGTTGACGCAGTGCCGGGTGTCCTTCGGGGTGAAGCCCTCGCCGTGGAAGACGTGCCCGAGGTGGCTGTTGCAGCGGGCGCAGCGGATCTCCACGCGGGCCATGCCGAGGCTGCGGTCCTCGATTTCCTTGACCCGGCCCGGGATGGCGTCGTCGAAGCTCGGCCACCCGCAGTGCGAGTCGAACTTCGTGTCGCTGGAGAAGAGTTCCAGCCCGCAGGCGCGGCAGTTGTAGACGCCAGCGGTCTTGGTGTCCACGTACTCACCGGTCCACGGGCGTTCGGTGCCGGCCTCCCGCAGTACGTGGAACTCCTCGGGGGTCAACCGGACCCGCCACTCGTCCTCGGTCTGGGGCAGTTCGTTGTCGTCAAGACTCACGCCCCAACGGTACGTCGAACGTCGGGGGCGTGGCATAAGGTCGCGGGATGGGTGGCACCAAGGCAGCGGTCGCCGAGGTCGAGGTGGCCGGGCACACCGTACGGCTGAGCAGTCCCGACCGGGTGATCTTCCCGGAGCGGGGCTTCACCAAGGCGGACGTCTTCCACTACTACCTGGCGGTCGGCGACGGGATCATGCGCGCCCTGCGGGACCGGCCCACCACGCTGCAACGCTTCCCCGAGGGCGTCGAAGGCGAGATGTTCTTCCAGAAGCGGGTGCCGACGCGGGGCGTGCCGCCCTGGGTGACGACCGCGGAGATCACCTTCCCGAGCGGCCGGAGCGCGGCGGAGCTCTGCCCGGCCGACCTGGCCCACGTGGCCTGGGCCGCACAGATGGGCACGATCGTGTTCCACCCGTGGCCGGTGCGCGCCGCCGACGTGGACCGCCCCGACGAGCTGCGCATCGACCTGGACCCGCAGCCCGGCACCGACTTCGCCGACGCGGCGCGCGCCGCCGGGGAGGTCCGCGCGGTGCTCGACGAGCTGGGCGCCACCGGCTGGCCGAAGACCTCCGGCGGCCGGGGCGTGCACGTCTACCTGCGCATCGCCCCACGCTGGACGTTCACCGAGGTGCGCCGGGCAACCATCGCGCTCGCCCGGGAGGTGGAGCGCCGCTGCCCCGAGCTGGTCACCACCGCCTGGTGGAAGGAGGAGCGGGGCAGCCGGGTCTTCGTCGACTACAACCAGATGGCCCGGGACCGCACGATCGCCTGCGCGTACTCGTTGCGCGCCAACGCGCGGGCCACCGTCTCCACCCCGGTCACCTGGGACGAGCTGCCCGACGTCGACCCGGACGACTTCGACCTGCGCACCGTCCCCGCTCGGCTGACGGAACGGGGCGACCCGCACGCCGGCATCGACGACATCCCGTGGGACATCACTCCGCTCCTGGAGTGGGCCGAGCGGGACGCCGCGGCCGGCCAGGGCGACCTGCCGTACCCACCGGACCACCCGAAGATGCCCGGCGAGCCCAAGCGGGTGCAGCCGAGCCGCGCCAAGCGCGCCCCCGACGGCTCCGCCTGACAGGCGTCGCGCCTTTTTCTGGCTCGCGCCCGTCACGACCGGCGCTCGACCGGACATGAGGTAGACGTGAGCTTCGGGACCGAGCACGAGGACCGCTTCCGACGCGTCTACGCGGCCAACTTCGAGCCGCTGCTGGCGTACGCCATGCGGCGCGTCGAGCAGCCCGAGGACGCGGCCGACGTGGTCGCCGAGACCTTCCTCGTCGCCTGGCGGCGCAGCCGGGAGATGCCGGCCGAGGCCGAGGTCCGGCTCTGGCTGCACGGCGTGGCCCGGCGGGTGCTGGCCAACCACCACCGCGGCGGCATGCGCCGGGGACGACTGGGTGAACGATTACGGCAACGGATCAGGGCGGCCGTCACGGTCGACCCGGGCAGTGAGGTGCCCGAACGGCTCGCGGTCCGGGCCGCGCTGGCCCGGCTGGGCGAGGTCGACCGGGAGGTGTTGATGCTGACCTTCTGGGAGGGCCTGGAGCCGCGCGAGGTCGCCACGGTCCTGGGCGTGAGCCCGGCCGCGGTCCGTACCCGGCTTTCGCGGGCCCGGGCCCGGTTGCGCGAACTCGTCGGTGACGATCTCGGGCCACCCGGACATGTACTCGACGTCATGGCCGTACGAGCGTCAGAGGAGGGCAGATGACCGACGAGCACCTCGACCGGATGGTCCGAGACGCCGACCCGCACCGACCCGATGTCATCACCCACCTCGACGCGGCCGCACAGCACCTCCTGGAGGAGATCATGTCCACGCCGACCCTCGAACCCGCGGCCGAACCACCGGCCGTACGGTCCCGCCAGCGCCGTACGGTGCTGAGCGGTCTCGTCAGCGCCAGCGCCGCGGCGGTCGTTCTCGCCGTCGTCTTCGCTGTCTCGATCATGAATGCGGATTCGCCCGCCGGCCCCGAAGCGTCCCCGCAGGTCGGTCCCACCTCCGAGGCGACGACAGCAACCTCCTACTCGGCGATGGTCCTCAAGGCGGCCGAGGAGAGCCCGCGCCTGTTGATCGACCAGCCTGGCTGGAAGGCGACCACCGTCTACGGGTTCGCCGAGAAGGAGGGCACCATCGCCTTCCGCAACGGCGAGGTGCAGTTGGCGATGAACTGGTACCCCGCCGGCCAGTACGACGGCTACCACAGGGATCGGCTCCACGTCAGCGAGCCGGAGCCGGTCAAGGTCGACGGCTGGCCGGGCGACCTGTTCCGGTACAGCGCGAGCGACTTCGCAGTCATGCTGAAGCCCCGCGACGGTTCCTTCGTCGAGCTCCGTACCGGGGGCGCCTTGACGCGGAACGAATTCGACCGGGTTCTGGCCGACGTGGTCCGCGTCGACGCCCGTACCTGGCTGGCCGCCCTTCCGGCGGAGATCGTGACGCCGGGGCGGGTGGACGAGCAGGCGGCCAAGATCCTCGCGGGTGTGCCGCTCCCTCCGGGCTTCGACGCCGCGGCGCTGGGCGACCTGGGCGTCAACGACGCCTACCAGTTCGGCGCCAAGGTGACCAGTCGCGTTGGCTGTGGGTGGATCGCCGAGTGGCTGCGCGCGAAGCAGGCCGGCGACGACGCCGCGGCGAAGCGGGCCGTCGACGCTCTGCGCAGCAGCCACACGTGGAAGGTGCTGCACCAGATGAACGACGAGGGCGACTGGCCGGAGGTGTTCTGGGAGACCGCCGACGAGGTTGCCGCCGGGAAGCGGCCCGCCGGGTACCGGGAGGCCCTGGGCTGCGAGTGACCGCTCCAGGCCGTCGAGCGGCTTTCGGCCGGGCGCCGAGGATCAGCGGATCCTCGGCGCCCGTTGTCGTCGCGAGCGGCAACATTTTCCCGAACCTATTGACTTTCGATAGGTACCGAGCGAAGATCGATGCATGGTCGTAGAGCATCGAGCGGTGTTTCCGCTCAGAGTCTTCCTCGTGGTGCTGTTCGGGGTCCTGGTCATGTTCCAGACCTTCTCGCTGCCCGGGCAGTTCGCCCACATGGCGAAGGAGTCGCCGGACTTCGCCTACCTCAGGTGGCCGGCGACCGCCGTGACGGTGTTCTGGGTGCTGTGCGTCCAGGTGGTCATCGTGGCCACGTGGAAGCTGCTCAGCCTGGTCGAGAACGACCGCATCTTCACGGAGGGGGCCCTCAAGTGGGTGGACGCCATCGTCTGGGCCGTCGCCGCTGCGTGGGTCGTGCTCGTGGGCGTCTTCCTGTACGTCGGGTTCAACGCGGCTGACCCGGGACTGCCACTCCTGCTGTTCCTCATGACGACGGGCGTCACGGTGCTGGGGCTGCTGATGGTGGTGATGCGCGCACTGCTGCGGCAGGCCACCGCCCTGCGTACCGACATGGAGGCGGTGATCTGATGCCGATCATCGTCCGCATCGACGTCGAACTGGCGAAACGCAAGATGAGCGTCGGTGAGTTCGCCGAACGGGTCGGCCTCACGCCGGCGAACGTGGCCGTCCTGAAGAACGGCCGGGCCAAAGCTGTCCGCTTCAGCACGCTGGAGGCCATGTGCCGGGTGCTCGACTGCCAGCCCGGCGATCTGCTCGAGTGGGTCGAGGAGGAAACCCCGTGAAGTACGTCCTCGTGATCGCCGTCATCCTCGTCGTCGCGCTCGGTGTCGCGGGCATCGTGCTCGGGGAGGCCGATGACTCTCCGGGCCTCCAGCTCCTGGGCGTCGTGATCGTCGTCGGCGCGATCGCGTTCGGCGTCCGGAGCGCCCGACGCGGCAGGTAGCGGCGCGGCCCAGCGCCGCGCAGCCCGGCCCGATCCGACCGAGCTGAACCGGTGTCCCCGCGTAACGATCAAGTAACGGGCGCGAACCTTTCCCGGTAGATGACCTGTCTTGATGGTCGTCGGCCCGCCGGGGCCAGGGGAGGCGTCGGATGAAGTTGGTGTGGAGGCGGGCTCGCGAGGCGCGCGGTCTGCTGGTTGCCGCGGTGATCGCCGCCCTGGTCGCCGTCGCGTTGGTCACCGGCCTTTCCGACTACAACCGCCGCGCGGTGGACGCCGGGCAGCGGGCCCTGGTGGCAGCCTCGCCGGCCGAGGAACGCGGCCTGCTGGTCAGCGGCTCCAGTGGACGCGACGCCGCCGATTTCGCCGCCCGGGACAAGGCCGTCCGGGCCGGGTTCGCCGGCGGGCTCGCCGGCGTCCCGGTCACCGTCGGCGCAGCGCGGTACGGCACCGGCCGGGAGCTGACCGGCGACCTCGGATCCGTGCCCCGCACCGACGACGAGCCCGTCTTCGCGAACGTGGCCACGTTCGACGACCTGGCCGGGCACGCGGAGCTGACCAGCGGGGCGTGGCCCCGGCCCGGGGCGAACCCGATCCAGGTGAGCCTCCCCGAACGGGTCGCCGGCCAGCTGGGCCTGAGCGTCGGTGAACGTGTCCCCGTGCGCGACCGGTCCGTCGAACGGCGCAGCGAACTGGTGGTCGCCGGCATCTGGCGGCCCCGTGACCCGACCGACGCGTACTGGCTGCTGGCCCCCGGAGTAGGAGCGGGCAGCGTCGGCTCCAACACCTCGTACGGGCCGTTCGCGCTCGACCCGGCTGACTTCGCGACCACCTTCCCGGGCTCGGTGTCGGCGTCCTGGCTGGCCGAACCGGACCTCGCTGGCGTCGACACGGCCGACCTGCCCGCCCTACGCACGGCTCTCACGGCTGCCGCCGCGGCGGTCCCCGAGGCTGCCGAGCTGGGCTCCTCGGGGCAGGCGATGACCAAGATGGAGCTGCTGCTGGACCGGATCGCCCGAGCCGATCTGGTGGGCCGCTCCGCGCTGGCCACCCCGCTGCTGCTCATCCTGGTGCTCGGCGGGTACGCGCTGGTGCTGGTCGCCGCTCTGCTGCACGAGGACCGCCGCCCGCAGACGGCACTGCTGCGTGCCCGCGGCGCCGCTCGCCGGCAGCTGGCCGGCCTGGCCGCCCGCGAGGCCACCCTGGTGGTGGCCCCGGCCGCCCTGCTGGGGCCGGTGATCGCCGGGGAGGCGTTACGGTTCGTCCGGCCCGGCGGGTCGGCGGAACTCTCCACCGCCGGCGGTAACACCACCCTGGTCTGGGCGGCTGCCGCGGCCACCGCTGCCGGCTGCCTGGTGGCGATGGTCCTTCCGACGCTGCGCGGCGCCGGCACGTACGTGGCCGACATGGCCGCCCGGTCCCGGCCGAACCGGGCGGCGAGCGTCCAGCGCGCCAGCGTCGACCTGGTGCTGGTGGCGCTCGCCGTGCTCGCCTGGGTGCAGCTGCGCCAGTACGCCTCCCCGCTGGCCGGCTCGGGCGGCCGGCTCGGGCTCGACCCGCTGCTGGTCGCCGCCCCGACGCTCGGCGTGCTGGCCGGTGCCGTGCTGGCGCTGCGGGTGCTTCCGCCGCTCACCCGTTTCGCCGAGCGTTTCGTCGACCGGCGCCCCTGGACGGCCACCATGTTCGGCATGTGGCAGGCCGGTCGGCGTCCACACGCCGGCCCGGTGCTGCTGCTCGCCCTCGCCGTCGGCGGGAGCACCCTGGCCTGGTCCCTGATCAGCACTGGCGAGCGGTCCCAGGTCGAGCAGGCCGGTCACACGGTCGGCGCCGACCTGCGGGTGACCGAGCGGGCCGGTTCCGCCCCGCCGACCCGGGCCGGTCAGATCGCCGCCCTGCCGGGCGTGGACCGGGCGTTGCCGGCGTGGCGCGACGAGATCCGGGTCGGGCGCGAGGATCTGCCGGTGACGGTCGTGGGCCTCGACTCCGCCAGCGCGGCGGGCGTCGTCCGGCTCGCCGACCGGCTGAGCGACGAACCGATGTCGAAGCAGTATGGGCGGATGGTCGAGGCCCGGGGCGGCCCCGGCGGAATCGAGCTACCCGCGGACAGTCGTGCGGTCACCGGCACGGTCCGCACCCCGGTTGGCAAGGCCGTCCGGCCGCACCGGATCGCGGTGGCGCTGCTGTTCACCAGTGCCAACGGGCTCGCCTTCCGGCTGCCGGCGGTCGACGCTCCCAGCGACGGTCGGGCCACGCCCTTCACCGTGCGCCTGCCGGACGTGGGTGGGACGCGGCTGCGGCTGGCCGGGTTCGAGGCCGACGGTGGGCCGGCCGCCGGCACCTCGTACCGGCTCGAGGTCGATGGCTTGACACTGGTCGGCGCGGACGGCACGACCCGGCCGGCGGAGCTGACCGGCGACTGGGTGCTGGGGAGGTCCGGCGAGCCGTCCCTGCCGGCGCAGCCGAGCGCCAACGGGGTCGCCGGCGAACGGCACGTGGAGCTGATTCCGGGCGGCCAGTTCGCCTACCAACCGCAGACCCGGTTCGCCATCGTGCCGGGAGGGGAGAGCGCACCGGTCCCGGTGCTGATGACCCCCGGGGTACGCGAGGCGTTGAGCCTGCGCATCGGCGACACCGTCCCGCTGGCGCTCTCGGGAGCGACGGTGCAGGTCTCGCTCGTCGGGGAGTTGACGTCCGTCCCCAGCACCACCGGTGAGGGCGTGCTCCTGGACCTGCCCTCCGCGGTCGATGCGATGATCCGCGCCGGTGGCACGGTTCGATCGGTGCCGGAGTGGTGGGTCGGCGCCGACGACGCGACGGCCGCCGGCCGGGCGGTCAGGGAACTGCCCGGGGTCACCGTGCTGGACCGGGAGGCGGTGATCGAGTCGGCCGCCGAGGACCCGTACTGGCGGGGATCGCGTACCGGCATGCTTGCCGCGGCGCTGGGTGCGGTGCTGCTCGCCCTGGTCGGCCTCATGGTCGACGTGTGGGCCACCGCCCGCCACCGGCTGGGCGAGTTCGCGGTGCTGCACACCCTGGGCGCCACGCCCCGGCTGCTGGCTCGGGCGCTGCTGGCCGAACAGACCTTCCTCGCCGGCATCGGCGTGGGGGTGGGGTTGCTGCTCGGCGCCGCGGTGGGGGCCACCATGGCACCGCTGGTCATCCTCACCCCGGCCGCCGGCCGGCCGGTGCCCGCGGCGACCTTCGTGCTGCCCTGGGTGCCGATCGGCCTGACCGCGGCCGGTCTGCTGCTGGCGGCGCTCGCCTTCAGCGCGTTCATCGCCACCGGCATCCGGCAGCGGGTGGCGGCGGTGCAGTTGCGGATCGGGGGAGAACGATGAGCCGGCGCGACGTGCGACCCGGTGACCGGGCACGACGGGGGAGTACCCGATGAGCATCGGTGCGGCCGTCCGGCGGGTCCGGACGTACGGCGGGCAGTTCCTGCTCTTGGCGGTGTTGACCCTGGTGGTCACGCTGCTGGTCAGCGGGGTGCCGCGGCTGGTCAACCGGCTCGCCGAGCAGGGCCTGCGGGAGCAGCTGATCAGTGAGCCGGCGGCCCGTCGGGACATCTCGTACACCTCCGGGGCGGGCACCGCGGGGGAGTCGGTCATGGCCGACGTCCGCGAGCGGTTCGACGCCCTCGGCGGGCAGCTGCCGCCGCGGGTGTCGTCGGCGGTGGCCGACCGGTGGTACAGCGTGGACGCCCTGCCTGGCCGGGTGAAAGGTCCCGACCTGGCGGCCCGCAACCTGATGGTCGACCTGGGTCTGCGTGCCGCGCCCGGCGTCCGGGAGGCCGGCACCCTGGTCGAGGGCTCGTGGCCGAACGACACGGTTGTCGCCGACAGGCCGATCGAGGTGGCGATCGACGCCGACGTGGCCCGCAAGGTCAACCTTCGGGCCGGCAGCCAGCTCCAGCTCGGCGCGATCGATCCCACCACCGGTGCCCTCGACGATCCGATCCCGGTCGTGGTGGCCGGGCTGTTCCGCCCCGCCGACCGCGCGGACGGCGTCTGGGACGGCCTGCCGCCGCTGCTACGGGTGACCGAGCCGCGCGGGGACGGCGAGCCGTTCATCATCGTGGGAGTGGTCGCCGAGGCGGCCCTCAGCAAGCGGGCGGCGGCGGGATGGCCGGTGAGCGCCAACTGGCGTTACCGGCTGGGCGTCGACCGCATCGACGCGCGCTACCTGGACCAGCTCATCGACGACCTGCAACAGGTGCAGCGCGACGCCCCGACCGGCCTGACGCTGACCCAGGGTGTCGACGTTCCGCTGCGGTCGTTCGCCGCCCAGGTCAACGCCGCCCGGACCCTGCTGGCGGTGATCGCGGCCGGTGTGTTCGCCACCCTGGCCGGGCTGGTCGTGCTCGCGGCCACCCTCGCCACCCGGCGGCGCCGCGCGGAGTTCGCGTTGCTGCGCGCCCGCGGTGGCGCGGCCACCGCCGGCGCCCGGCGCAGCCTCGCCGAGTCGCTGCTGGTCGTACCGGTCGCGGCGGCGCTCGGCTGGTGGCTGGGCACCCTGTTCCCCGGCGACCCGGACCCGACCGCGCCGTACGCCGCGGCGGCGACCGTGCTGGTCACCCTGGCGCTGCCGCTGGCCACGCTGGCCGTGCCGGCCGGTGGGGCGGCCCGGCGCGACCTGATCCGGATGCGCCCGTCGGCGCGCCGGCTCACCGTCGAGGTCTCCCTGCTGCTGCTCGCCGGGCTCGCCGCGGTACTGCTGCGCCGGCGCGGCCTCACCCTCGGCGAGGTGGATCCGCTGCTGGTGTCGGTACCGGTGCTGCTCGCCGTCGCGGTGGCGGTGCTCGCGCTGCGGGCGTACCCCTGGCCGTTGCTGCTCGTCAGCCGGCTGGCCGCGCGGACCCGGGGCAGCGTCGCCTTCCTCGGCACGGCGCGGGCCGGCCGGTCGGCCGTCGCCGCCCCGCTGGTCGTCGTGGTGCTGGCGATCGGCACCGCGGCGTTCTGCGGGGTCGTCGCCGCCGGTGTCGACGCGAGCCGAGACCGGGCCGCAGAGCAGTCGGTCCCGGCCGACGCGCTGATCCGGGGCGAGCGCTTCGCCCCGGACACCGTCGACGCGCTCACCCGCCTGCCCGGCGTCCGGGCCGTGACCCCGTTGGTGAGCGAGCCGGACCAGCGGCTGACCGCCGATGCGCTCGGCACCAACGCGGAGCTTCGGCGGGTGACGGTGCTGCTGGTCGACGGCCCAGGCCTGGAGTCGGTGAGCCGGGAGTCCGAGGTGGATCTGCCGATACCGTCCGCGCTGCGCGCCGCCCGGGCCGAGCCCGGGGCGCTGCCCGCCATCGTCTCGCCGGCGGTCGCCGCGGACCTGACCCGGGCCGGGTTGGCCGACTCGGCCTTCATCACCGTTCAGGGCCAGCAGTACGAGTTCCGGACGGCCGGCACGGCGCAGAGTTTCCCGCTGTTGTCGACGAGCGCCAGCCGGTTCGTCATCCTGCCCTCGCAGGCCCTGCCGGCGCGCAACACCACGCCCGTGCCGACCAGCCTGCTCGTCGCCGGCGACCGGCTCGACCCGGAGGCGCTGCGCCAGGCCGGTGACCAGGGGCAGCTGCGGTACCAGCAGACCGGTGCGGTGACCGGGCGCGAACGCCCCATCGGGGCGACGGTCGACACCCGAGCGCACGTTCGACGGGTGCTCGGCGACGGCGGCGCCAACGGGGTGCTGGCCTTCGGCTTCGTGGCCGGGGCCGTCGGCGGCACCGTGCTCGGGTTGCTGGCCATCGCGTTCACCGTGCTGGCCGGGGCGCGAGCCCGGGGCCAGGTGCTGTCCCGGCTGCGCACCCTCGGCCTGTCCCGCCGGCAGTGGCGGGGGCTGCTGCTGGTCGAACTGACCCCGCTGGTCGCGGTGTCGGTGCTGACCGGTGCGCTGGTCGGCGCGGTGCTGCCCCTGCTGCTCAACCCGGTGCTCGGCCTGTCCGCGTTCACCAGTGGTGTGCCGGTCCGGGTGGCCTTCGAACCCAGCCTGGTCGCCGCGGTGCTCGTGCTCGGGGCGGTCGCCCTCGGCTTCGCGGTCGCCGTCGAAGCCCTGAACAACCGCCGGTTGCGCCTCGGTGAGGTGCTCCGGCTCGGAGAGGAGAGCTGAGATGACCGCTACCGCCCAGACTCCACTGGTGCCCGACCTGGCCGCTCTGCAACAGCGGGCCGCGCAACGCGCCGCCGAGCGGGCCGGCGGCCAGGACCGGCTCCGTGGGCACATCGTCTGCGACGGCCTGGTGCGCATCTTCAAGACCGAGGGGGTGGAGGTGGTCGCCCTGCAGGGGCTCGACCTGGTCATCGACCGGGGTGAGCTGGTGGCGATCGTGGGCGCCTCCGGCTCGGGCAAGTCGACGCTGCTCAACATCCTGTCCGGCCTGGACACCCCGACCGCCGGTATCGCCCGGGTGGCCGACTACGACCTGCTCGCGCTGTCGGCCAAGCGACGGCTGAGCTACCGGCGGGAGCTGGTCGGGTTCGTCTGGCAGCAGACCGGCCGCAACCTGCTGCCGTACCTGAACGCTCTGGAGAACGTCGAGCTGCCGATGCAGCTGGCCGGCAAACGGTCCCGGCGAGGCCGCCGGGAACGGGCCCGGGAACTGCTCGACCTGGTCGGCGTGGGCTACTGCGCGGACCGGCGGCCGGGGCAGCTCAGCGGTGGCGAGCAGCAGCGGGTCGCGGTGGCGGTGGCGGTGGCCAACGACCCCGAGGTGCTCTTCGCCGACGAGCCGACCGGCGAGCTGGACGAGGCGACCGGCGCGGAGGTCTTCGGGGCGCTGCGCACGATCAACGCCGAGCTGGGTGTGACCATCGTGGTGGTCACCCACGACCACGCCGTGGCCACGCAGGTCCGCCGGACCGTCGCGATCCGCGACGGCCGGACGGCCTCAGAGGTACGCCGGACCGCGCGCGTCGGCGCGGACGGCAGCACCGAGCTGGTCAGCGAGGAGTACGCGGTGCTGGACCGGAACGGCCGGATGCAGCTGCCGGCCGCGTTCGTCGACGCGTTGGCGCTGCGGGAACGGGTTCGGCTCGATCTGGAGCCGGACCATGTGCAGGTACGGCCCGGTGACCGGGCCACGGGTGGGCAGGAGGCACGGGCGTGAGCCGTCGGAACATGGTGGTGACTGACGCTTCCGGCGTTGGCGGGGCCGACGGACGGGCCGGGTCCGCCACCGGCGAGGTGGTCCGGGTCAGCGGTGTGAGCCGGACCTTCGGCCGCGGCGAGCACGCCGTGCACGCCGTGCGGGACGTCTCGTTCGGCGCCTCCCGAGGCGAGCTGGTCGCCATCCGGGGCCGCTCCGGCGCCGGCAAGACCACGCTCCTGAACATCATCGGCGGGCTGGACCGGCCCGACAGCGGTCAGGTGGTGGTGGCCGGGCACGAGGTGACCGCGGCGGGTGAGGCGGAGCTGTTGCGCCTGCGTCGGGGCACCGTCGGTTTCGTGTTCCAGACCTTCGGGCTGGTGCCGATCCTCTCCGCCGCCGAGAACGTGGGCGTGCCGCTGCGGCTGGCCCAGGTGCCGGCGGCCGAGCGGGAGGAGCGGGTCTCGGTGCTGCTGGAGCTGGTGGGCCTGGGCGGGCACGCGGCGCAGCGACCGTACGAACTGTCCGGCGGGCAGCAGCAGCGGGTGGCGGTGGCCCGCGCGCTGGCCAACGAGCCGGACCTGCTGATCGCCGACGAGCCGACCGGTCAGCTCGACTCGGAGACCGGGCGGTCCATCATGGACCTGCTGCGCGCGGTGGTGCACGCCCGTGGCATGACGGCCCTGGTGGCCACGCACGACCCGGCCCTGATCGACCTCGCCGACCGGGTGCTCAACCTGCGTGACGGTCGCCTGGTCGACGGCTGACCGCACGCCGCCGCAGCCTGGCTCGCTGGCGGCTGGCTAGCGTGCGGCGGCTGGCGGGCTGGCGGGCTGGCGGGCTGGCTGGCGGTGGCGGTGGTGCGCTCCTCGGCGGCAGAGCCGGTCAGAGAGCCAGCTTCATTCCCTCGTGGCTGGCCACGAAGCCGAGGCCCAGGTAGAAGCGGTGCGCGTCCTCGCGGCTCTTGTCCGTGGTGAGCTGCACCAGGGCACAGCCGCGCTGCCGGGCCTGGTCGACGGCCCAGGCCATCAGGTCGCGGCCCAGGCCCTGGCCGCGCCGGTCGGAGCGGACCCGGACCGACTCGATCAGGGAACGCTCGGCGCCGTGCCGGCCGAGCCCCGGGATGTAGGTGATCTGAAGGCACCCGACCAACTCGCCGCCCTGCTCGGCGACGATCAGCTGGTTGCGCGGGTCGGCGCTGATGTCGGTGAACGCCCGCTCGTACGCCTCGTCGACCGTGGTGAAGTCGCGGGCCTTGCCCAGGACGTCGTCGGCGAGCAGGGCGATGACGGCCGGCAGGTCGGCGCGGACCGCCTCGCGGTAGATCACATCGGTCATGCCGTGAGCCTGACACAACGACATCGGCGGATGGGTCGGTGCCGCTTGCCGATGCGGGGCAGCATGGGCGGCATGGAAGCCCTGCTGCTGCCCTTCCGCTGGATCTACCGGGCGTTGGTCTGGTTCGCGAACTCGCCGCGCACCCTGATCACGTCGTACCTGCTGATGATCGTGGTGGCCGGGGTGATCTATGGCGAGGTCGAGCAGCGCAGCCCCGCCGACGCCGTCTGGTGGGCGGTGGTGACCGCGTCCACCGTCGGGTACGGCGACATCTCGCCGACCAGTTGGGCGGGCCGCACGCTCGCCGCGCTGCTCATCTCGACCATGGTCCTGCTGGTCATCCCGCTGATCACCGCGCACTTCGCCAGCCGGCTCATCGTCGACGACGACGCCTTCGAGCACGAGGAGCAGGAGCAGCTCAAGGCCGACGTACGCCGGATGCGGGCGCTGCTGGAGGAGTTGGCCGCCCGGCAGGGCATCGAGCTGCCGCCGCTGCCGCCGACCCGGACGGTCACCGGGCCGGGCAGCGCAGCCCCTCCCTGGGAACGGTCAGGTCGATCAGGTAGGCGTCGACCGCAGCGGTGATGCAGGAGGTCTGCGGGTAGGCGGTGTGCCCCTCACCCTCCCAGGTGAGCACTCGGCCGACGCCGAGCATCGAGGCGAGCCGACCGGTCTGCTCATAGGGCGTCGCCGGGTCACCGGTGGTGCCGACCACCACGACCGGCGGCGACCCGGCCGCCTGGCCGGTCGGGTACGGGTCACGCTTGCCCGGCCACTCGACGCAGCTCAGCATGCCGACCGCGAGCGCCGGCCCGAACAGCGGATACTTCGTGCGCCACTGCGACTGCAACTGGCGGATCTGCTCCCGGCTCGGCTTCTCCGTCTCGTCCGCGCAATTGATGGCGAGGTTGGCGTCGAACAGGTTCGAGTAGTGCCCGTCGGCCTCCCGGCCGGCGTACGCGTCGGCGAGCCGGAACACGTCCTTCGGGTCGCCCTCGGCCAGCCGGTCGATCGCCCGCGCCAGCTCCTGCCAGCCGGACTCCGTGTAGAGCGACGAGATGACCGCGTAGAAGACCCAGCCGGCGGTGGCCTCCCGCCCGTCGTCGCCGCGTACCGGGGAGACCCGGGCCTTGTCGATCGCCGAGGTGACCGCGGCTCGCGCGTCCGGGGCGATCGGGCAGCGGTCGGCGTTGGCGGCGCACCAGCGGGTGAAGTTGCCGAAGGCCCGCTCGAAGCCGCGGGCCTGACTCTCCGACCCCGCCACCAGCCGCTGCCGCGGGTCGACCGCGCCGTCGAGGACCAGAGCCCGCACCCGCTGCGGGTAGAGCTGGGCGTAGATCGCGCCGAGCAGCGTGCCGTAGGAGTAGCCCAGGTAGGTGAGTTTGTCGTCGCCGACGGCGGCGCGGACCGCGTCCATGTCCCGGGCCGCCTGCTCGCTGCCGTAGAGCGGCAACTGGTCGCCGTACCGGTCGCCGCAGCCGCGCCCGATCCGCTGGCTCAGCCCCACGAAACCGTCGAACGCGGCCTGGCTGGTCGGATCGGGGTCGTAGCCGAAGCTCGCGTCCAGGTTGGCGTCGGAGATGCACTTGACCGGGCTGGACCGGCTCACCCCGCGCGGGTCGAAGCCGACGATGTCGAAGCGTTCGGTGATCGAGGCGGGCAGGCCGCCGAACTGGGTGCCGAAGGAGAGGTAGACGGCCGTGTCGACGCCGGAGCCGCCGGGGCCACCCGGGTTGACCACGAGCGAACCGACCCGGTCCCGTTGTTTGGTGGACCGGGCCCGCAGCAGAGCGATCTCGAAGGTCTGCCCCGCGCCCGGGCCGGCGGTCGCCCCGCCGCCGGTGCCCCAGTCGCGCGGCACCGCGATCCGGGCGCACTCGTAGCGCATGTCCGGGGCGCCCCGCCCGACCAGCTCGTCGGCGACCTCCGGGCAGGCCCGCCAGGCCGCCGCGCCACCGGCCGGCGCCGCCTCACCCTCCACCTCGGTACGGGGCGCGAAGGCCGGCAGGGTGCAGCCGGCGGTGAGCAACGCGGCCACGGCGAAGGCGGCGAGACGACGACGGACCCGGCGACTGGTCGCCATCCGAGGTTGGTCGACGGTGCGGGTCACGTGGTCCTCCGGGGTCGAGTCGACGGCCAGGCTACGCCGGGCCGGCGGCGGCCCGGTCCACGGTGGTCGCCGGGTCGCCGCGCAGCACCTGGTCCACGTCGAAGCGGATCGGGCGGTCCAGCTGGTCGTACCGGCAGGAACGGGCGTCGCGGTCCGGTCGCCACCGGACGAACTGTGCGGTGTGCCGGAACCGGTCACCCTCCATCGCGTCGTAGCCCACCTCGACCACCAGCTCCGGGCGCAGCGGCTCCCACTCCAGGTTCTTCGTGCCGGTCCACCTGCTCACCCCGCCCGGGATGCGCTGCCCGCGCTCGTGGTCGCCGTGCACCCACGGGTGCTCGCCACCGATGTCCCGGTAGGGCGCCAGCTCGTCGAGCAGCTCGGCCCGCCGGGCCATGCTGAACGACGCGCTCACCCCCACGTGGTGCAGCACCCCCGCGTCGTCGTAGAGGCCGAGCAACAGCGAGCCGACCACCGGACCGGACTTGTGCCAGCGGAAGCCGGCCACCACCGCGTCCGCGGTGCGGGCGTGCTTGACCTTGACCATCAGCCGCTTGCCCGGCTCGTACGGCAGGTCCGCCGGCTTGACGATCAACCCGTCCAGCCCGGCGCCCTCGAAGACGTCGAACCACCGGCGCGCGGTTTCCGGATCGGTGGTGACCTGGGTGACGTGCACCGGCGGACGAACCCTGGCCAGCGCCTCGACCAGCCGTTCCCGGCGACGCGGATAGGGCTGGTCGAGCAGCGCCTCGTCGCCGATGGCCAGCAGGTCGAAGGCGACGAAGTCGGCCGGAGTGGTCTCGGCCAGCAGCTTCACCCGGGACGCGGCCGGGTGGATGCGCTGGGCCAGCAGCTCGAAATCCAGCCGGGGCTGGCCGCCCGGGCCGTCCCGCCGGATCACGATCAACTCACCGTCGACCGCGCACCGCTCGGGCAACTGCCGGAGGGCCTGCTCGACCACCTCCGGGAAGTAGCGGGTCATCGACTTGCCGCCCCGGCTGGCCAGCTCGACCTCGTCGCCGTCGCGGAACACGATGCACCGGAACCCGTCCCACTTGGGCTCGTACGTCATCCCGGGCGCGGTGGGCAGCTTGGGGACGCTCTTGGCCAGCATCGGCTCGACCGGGGGGTTGATCGGCAGGTCCACGGCGACCAGTCAATCAGACGCTGCCGACAGTCGTGAGGCAGATCACCGTGGGCGGCGGGGTGGCGTGTCCGCCTCCGCGCCGCTCGTCCTGTCCGGGCGAATCAGATAACCGAAGGTCAGAGCTAGTTTCGCGAGGTGTCCGAGTGGGTCTGTGACTGCTGCGGGCGGTGGCGGGTGAGCGTCGAGCTGATCCGGGGCCGCTACCGGTACCGACTGATTCGCCGTTACCCGGAGCGGTTCGGCGGTGGCAAGAACGTGCTCGGCGAGGCCGGATCGGTGTCCGAGTTGGCGGAGCTGCTGCGCCGGTGTACCCCGCTCAGCCTGGCCGACCTGCACGAAGCCGCCTGACTCCCGGCGGCCGGACCGCAACGGGCCCTCCAACGGGCCGGCCGGCGGATGCCGGCGTCACGATTCACCGGGCAGTCTCGTCCCCGAGGCGCGGCGGCGCCGGGCGGCCCGCCGGGGAGGAGACGCGATGCGGTTCGAAGCCGGCACGGAGATCGCCGCCGACCCCCAGCGGGTCTGGGCGGTGCTGGTCGACGTGCAGCGGTGGCCCGAGTGGACGGCTTCGGTACGCCAGGTCCGGCGGGGGGAGCCGGGACCGCTCACCGTCGGCGCGACCGCTCGCATGGAGCAGCCGAAGCTGCGGCCGGCGGTCTGGCGGGTCACCGAGCTGACCGAGGACCAGACCTTCACCTGGGTCTCCGACACGCCGGGGGTGCGCACCCGCGCGGAGCACCAGGTGCTGCCGCTGCCCGGTGGGCCCACCCGGGTCGAGCTGGCCATCATCCAGTCCGGGCCGCTCGCCGGGCCGGTCGGCTGGTGGTACGGCGGTCTGCTGCGCCGCTACCTGCGGCTGGAGGCCGACGGGCTCAGGCGTCGGTGCGAACAGGGCTGACCGACGCCGGTTTCTCCAGCACCGCCAGCCGGATGCCGTTCGGGTCCGGCCGGTGCGCCACGATCCGATAGCCGTGCCGCTGGTACAGCCGCAGGTTGCGGGCGCTGTCCGCGCCGGTGAACAGGGTGAACCGCTGCGCCCGGCCGGCGCAGGCCGCCTCGATCGCGGTGAGCAGCCGTCCGCCGACACCCAGGCCCTGCTGGTCCGGGGCGACCGAGAGCCGCCCGACGTGCGCGGTGTCGCCGTCCAGGTGGGCCCGCACCGAGCCGACCAGCCGGTGCCCCACCCGGGCGGCCAGGACGGCGGTGGGACCGGCCAGCACCGCCGCGACCTCGTCCAGCGTCTCGGTCAACGGCGGCAGGAACGGATCGGAGTAGTGCTGCGCCTCGGTCAGGTAGGCGGCGCGCTGCACGGTGAGGATCTCGCCGGCGTCCGCGACGCCGGCCGGGACGATGCTCGCCTCGACGCTCATCGGGGCAGCACACCACAGCCGTCGTCGGTCTCCACCGGCGGCCCGGACGCGCCGGCCGTACCCTGACCGTGTCCGGACGAGGACGAGGGGGAGCGGTGGCCGAGCTGACGTACCCGGAGGTCGGAGGCACCCGGCAGGGGACGCTGCCCGGTGGGTACCACCACCTGCGCCACCGGTTCGCGCTGCCGGCGGGCTGCTTCGAGGTCGCGGCCGAGGCGGTGCTGAGCTGGCGGCTGCACCGGGCCGCCGGGGTCCGGATGCGCACCGACGCGCCGCGGGCCACCGAGGGCGTGCTGGTGAGCGCGGGCCTGGGCCTCGGGCCGGTCCGCGTCTGGGGGCCCTGCCGGGTGATCTGGAGCGAGCACACGCCGCGGCTCGCCGGCTTCGGCTACGGCACCCTGCCCGGGCACCCGGAGCGGGGTGAGGAGGCGTTCGTGGTCGGCCGCGACGACACCGGCGCGGTCTGGTTCGAGGTACGCGCGTTCAGTCGCCCGGACCGCTGGTTCACGCGCGCCGGCGGCCCCGGCGTCCGGGCCGTGCAGCACGCGTACGCCTGGTGGCTGGGCCGGACCCTGCGCCGGCTCTGCGCCGGCCGCTGAGCGGCGTCGGTCAGAAGCGGGCGAACGAGCGGATCGGCGCGCGGGGGCCGAACTTCGGCGCCTGGATGCCGGCGGCCTCCAGCAGCAGACAGACCCGGCCCCGGTGACCCCGGAACGGCTCCAGCAGGGCCAGCATCCGGGCGTCGTCCCCCCGTGGCTCGCCGGCGAGGGCCCAGGCCACCGTGTTGGGTATGTGGTAGTCGCCGACGCTGACCGCGTCCGCGTCGCCGTAGGCGGTCCGGACCACCTCGGCGGCGGTCCACGGCCCGATACCGGCGACGGCGGTCAGCCGGCGGGTGGCCTCGGTCGCGTCGGCGCAGCGCTCCAACCGGTCGGCGATCGCGGCGACCCGGCGCAGCGTGTCGGCCCGGCGCTGCTCCACGCCGAACGGGTGGAACACCCAGTACGGGGTGGCGGCCACCGCGGCGGCCTCGGGCGGCAGCAGCAGCGGTTGCAGCGGGCCGGGCGCCGGTTCGCGGAAGTGCCGCACGGTCGCCGAGTACGCCCGGTACGCCTCCTTGCCGGTGACCTTCTGCTCGAAGACCGCGCGCAGCAGGCGGGGAAAGACCTGCCCGGTGGCGGGCATCCGCAGCCCGCGGTGCTCCCGGGCCAGCCGGGCGACCAGCGGGTGCGTCGCGGCCAGCTCGGCGAAGCCGGTCAGGTCGTCGCGGAGCCCGGCGATCGAGTCGGCCCGGGCCAGCACGTGCTCGGCGCCCGGCCCGTAGCCCTCGGCGACGAGTTCGCCGCCGGCCGGCCGCAGGGCCAGCGTGGCCGGCCCGTCCGGAGTGCGGGTGGCCCACCAGAAGGTGCCGGCGGCGACGCGGGCGCACGGGTCGTACGGGCTGAAGGTGAGCGCGCGGACCGACGCTGCCAGGCGGTAGCCGGCCGGCGGGTGCAGCACCCGGGTCGCGGCGGGCTCCATTGCGGTCACCAGGCCACTCTGCCAGGCGCGGAGGCGGCGCCGGAAGCCGGTATACCGGTGCGCGGCCGGATCCGGCAGCAGCGTGAAGACACCTTCGGTCCACCGTTGCGCCGCATTGGTGCCCACCGAACGGACAGAATTAAACGGGCTAAATAGTGCAAGACTGTTATATGTGACGATTGTCGGTAGGCGAGATATCGATCGTGTGGTTGTTTGATGACCAGTAGGTGAAGGTGCTGCTTCGGGCTCACCTGCGGCGGCCACACCCGTTCGGAACGGGCAGGCCAGAGCCCGGGGCTGGGTGGTAGTCGGGGATCCGCAGCGGTCGCAGCGTGCGCCTCAACCCTGCCCGGCTCGTCGCGCAGCGTCACGGGGGAGCTGTGGAGAGGCATGCGGTGATGGCTGCGCGAGTGGATGTCCGTTCAGAACGGCCTGCCGCATGATCGCCCTACGGATCTACCGCGCGTTGCCGCAGCCCCTCCGGCGTCGACTGGTCAACCTGCTTCCCGAGCACCGGCGGCTGGGGGTCGTACGCACCCTCTCCGGGCCACGCGGGGGCGGCACCGTCCACGCGCTGGGTGCTCGGGTGACGGTGCCCGACGGCGGCGTCCGTACCCGCGCCGAGGTGGTCGCCGCGGCCACGCCCTTGGAGCTGTGGCACCACAACCTGCGGGCCGTCACGAGCGCCCTGGAGTCGGCCGGGATCGACTACCACTGCCTGCGCAACGACGACTACCTCCGCAGCTCCGTCGCGGTTCTCGACGAGCACCGTGCCGCCGTCGGTCGGCTGGTGCGCTCGGCCCCCGCGCTGGAGGGCGCGCACGTCCGGGTCGTCGAGGTGCTGCCCGGTCGGGACCAGCCGGAGGCGGCGCCGGCCGAGGTCTTCCAGATCTGGTTCCCGGTGACCGACGCCCGGGCGGGTGTGGTCCTCGGCGCGCAGTTCGCCTGCGAGATCGAGTTCTGGACGCGACACCAGGACGTGGTCCGCGCGCCCCGGCACAACGCCGTGATCGACGAGGCGCCCGCCGAGGCGGAGCCGGTCCGGGTCGCCGCCGCGCTGCTCAGCCACTTCGTGCCCGAGGCCGACGACCACACGTACCGCACCCGACGTGATCTCACCGTTCGTGCACCGGACCGGGTGGGCTTTCCGATCGACGCCGTCTACACCTGGGTGGACGGTTCGGACCCGGAGTGGTTGCAGCGGAAGATGGCCGCACTCGGCACCCCCGACGGCCCGCTGCACGCGATCGCGGCGAACACGTCGCGCTACCACAACCGGGACGAGCTGCGGTATTCGATGCGCTCGCTGCACAGTTTCGCACCGTGGCTACGCCGGATCTTCCTGATCACCGACAGTCAGTTGCCCAGCTGGCTCGATCCGAGCCACCCGATGGTCACCGTCGTGTCGCACGCCGAACTCTTCGCCGACCTCGGCGGTCGGTCGTCGTTCAACTCCCACGCCATCGAGTCCCGGTTGCACCGCATCGACGGCCTGGCAGAGCACTTCCTCTACCTCAACGACGACGTCTTCCTGGGCCGGCCCCTGCTGCCGACGCACTTCTTCCACGCCAACGGGATCGCGAAGTTCTTCCTGTCACCGGCGCAGTTCGGGCTGGGCGAGGCGAAGCCGAGCGACCCGCCGGTGAAGGCCGCCGGCAAGAACAACCGCCGGCACATCCAGCGGCAGTTCGGTGTCACGATCACGCAGAAGATGAAGCACACGCCGTTCGCGCTCCGGCGCAGCATCATGCGGCAGATCGAGGTCACCCTGCAGGCGGACGTGACGGCCACCGCGCAGCACCGCTTCCGCCACCACGGCGACCTCTCGATCCCGTCGTCGCTGCACCAGTACTGGGCGTACCTGACCGCGCAGGCGGTGCCCGGCGACATCGAGTACGAGTACGCCGACCTCGGCCACCCCTCGACGCCCGCCCGCCTCACCGAGTTGCTCGCTCGTCGGCACCGTGATGTCTTCTGCCTCAACGACACCGACTCGGACCCGAACGCGTTCCAGGAACAGGAGAGCATGCTGGCCGACTTCCTGCCGCGCTACCTGCCGTTCCCGGCCCCGTTCGAGCTGCCCGACGACGTGATCGCCGAACGCCGGAAGCTCGGGGCCACCGAGCTGTGGCGACAGGCTCGCGGTGTGGAGCGGCGCGGCAGGCAGTTGGACGCGCCGACGACCCCCGCACTCAAGGTCGGCCGGCATGCGGACGCGCCCGTGGTGCACAAGCCCCGGGTCGGCCCCCGGTTGGACGCGCCCACCCTGCCCTCGGGCCGCATCGCAGCCGGCCGGACTGCCGAACACCAGGCGGAGGAGCACCGCCCGGGACCGGATCTTCCGCCGCGCTAGTGCCGACGCCGAGGCCGCCGTTCAGCGGGCCCGCTCGCGTAACCGGGCCCGCTTGTTCAGCGGGCCCGGTTATTCAGTGGGCCCGCTTGCTCAGCGGGCCCGGTTGCGGATGCTGCCCCGCTCGAACTGACTGGCCACGGGGAAGTAGCTCTCGAGGAAGGTCATGACGATCCGGGTCTGCTCCTCGGCGTCGAGATGGCCGTGGTGCGTGTCGTTGAGGCAGAACGAGTCGTAGCCCCGGGTGGTCATGATCTGGGTCAGCTGCGGGTGCTCCGACGGCTCGCCGGTGTTGACGTAGCTCATCCGGATGCTGCCCGGCACGGACCGCCCGGTGAGGTAGCCGACGTAGTGGTGCAGCGAGGACGCCACCGAGATGTCCGAGTGGGCCCGGAGCTGGGACGCGGCGGTGAGCTTCACGTCGTCCGCGAACTGCCGATCCAGCTCGTTGGCGACGCTGCGGCTCATCGCGTAGGGCGCGTGCAACAGGCCATGGGTCAGCGTACGGCCGAACGCGTTCCGGATCAGCTGGCGGTTGTTCTTGGCCGCGCTGAAGTTGAAGTCGTCCTCCGCCGTGACGTCGAGCATCGGAATCGGCGTCGGTGAGATGAAGAACTTCGACAGGCCGGTCGGATCGAAGAACAGCGTCGGCAGGATCGGGCGGCCCAGGAAGAAGTCGTCGTTGAAGTAGATGAAGTGCTCGGCGAGGCCGTCGATGTGGTGCAGCTGCGACTCGATGGCGTGTGAGTTGAACGTCGGCAGGGTGCCGCGTCCACCGAACAGCTCGCGGTGGTCCACGACGGCGACCCGGGGGTGATCGGTGTCGAGCCAGGTCGGGGTCTGCCCCGCCGTCACCACGTAGATGTTGCGGACCCACGGCGCGTACATGTCGATGGAGCGCAGCGAGTAGCGCAGCTCGTCGCGATCCCGGAACCGGGCCGACCCGTCCGCCGCTGCGAGCGGCTCCCGGCCCAGCTCCGCGAGGACCCGGTCCTTCGCCGCGCGCCACTGCGGATCGTCCCCGTCCACCCAGGTGTAGACGACGTCGATGGGAAAGTCCACATCGGACAAAAGTCGGTGGGTGAAGGGCTCGATGGTGGGATGCTGCCGACCCCGTACGGTCAGGGTGGCCGGTGTCATGGCCGCCACCGGGACGGTGGGGCCGAGTAGTGTGCTGCGGGTGGCGACCAGCGCCTCGCCATCCTTCGACGGGGTCCAGAACTCGACGTCACAGCCGAGCGCGGGGCCGTACCGGAGGGTCCGCGACGACGACACCACCGGTCGGAACAGCCGCAGGCCGACGGCCTCGGCGGCGCGGCTCTCGGTGGTCAGGCACGCGGCGGGGGTCACGGCCGTGACCTTGGCGCCGGTGGTGAGGGTCTCGGCGTAGAAGGGCGCGGCGGAGAACTCCTCCGCGAGGGCAGCGAGCGTCGCGTCGCGATGCTCCAGGTCGACCACCACGCGGTGTCGGACACCGTGGTCGCGCGCCACCCAGTAGGGGATGCCCTGTCTCCACAGGAGGTCGGTCACCGCTGTGAAGTTCGCGTGGGCGGCGTCGGCGGGCGTCATGTCGTCCCGGACGACGCTGAGGCGGCCGCCGGAGCGGACCAGCCCCGCGACGGTCTGCTGGATGCGCTCCTCGACGGCCGTCACGTCCAGCCCGCTCGTGACCTGAGCGGGACGGGGTGCGGCGGGAGCGAAGCCCGATCCGCCGGTGCGCCCGATCCACGCCGCGAGCCGGTCGGACCGCGTCTGTTCGCCCGCGGCACGCGCCGCGATCAGGTCCGCGAAGAGCTGCTCCCAACGGTGCATGATCGGGTCGATGCGGTAGTTCTCGGCGGCACGCAGGGCACCGGCGCCGAAGTCCTGCCGCAACCGCTCGTCCGCGATGAGCCTCATCATCGCGTCGGCCAGACCGTCGATGTCGCCCGAGCTGACCAGGAAACCATTCGCACCGTGGGTGATGATCTCGGCCGGACCGGTCTGGATGTCGTACGCCACCGCGGGCACGCCGGCGGCGAACGCCTCCAGCAGCACCAGCGGGAGCGCCTCACCGTCGCGCGAGGAGAGCAGCGCGACGCTGGTCTTCGACC
Source organism: Micromonospora sp. BL4 (assembly GCF_003667505.1). Taxonomy (GTDB): domain Bacteria; phylum Actinomycetota; class Actinomycetes; order Mycobacteriales; family Micromonosporaceae; genus Micromonospora. The sequence continues at coordinate 16,097 of NZ_RCVJ01000179.1, read as the reverse complement.
ACTCCTCGACCATCCGGTTGGTCGGCCCGAGCACCTGCACGCTGTCGCTCAGACCGAGGTCGGCGGCGAGGCTGCGCATCTCACCGAGCAGCGGGCCGTCGCCGAAGATCCGCAGCGTCCAGTCCGGGTACGTGTCGGCAACCGTTCGGAAGGCGCGGATGGCGTGGTCGATGCGCTTCTCCGGCACCATCCGACCCGCCACGCTCACCACCGGGTTGCGGAGGGTGGACCGGGGACGGAATCCGTCGGGGATGCTGTTCGGGATGACCTCGATCCGCGGGCAGGACGAGGCGAAGGTGTCGATGAACCAGTCCCGGGTGCGGTCCGTGAGCACCACCAGCGCGTCCAGCCGCGGGGCGAACTGGAACAGCGGCTCGCCGGTCCCGCCCCGCAACTGCGACGGCCGGTGCTCCTGGTGCACCGTCACCACGGACGGCGGCGCCAGCGTGGTGGCCATCGCCATCAGCGCCGGCGAGGAGGAGACGAGCACGTCGGTGTCGAGCGACCGCAGTGCCCGGTCGATCTCCAGGTCGGCCAGGCGGCTGCCCTGCTTCTCCCACCGGGCCGGCATCAACCGGCTGGGGCTGCGGTACAGCGCCGCGTACGCCTCGTCATCGACGTTCGTCGGCCGGGTCGGCCGCGGCGTCGGGCCGGTCAGGTCGACGAGGTACCGCATCCGTACCCGCTCGTCGGCCTGGAAGAAGCCCTCGTCGCTGGTGCGGTAGACGCTGATCACCTCGACCGTGTGGCGCCGCGAGAGGTGGTCGGCCTGGGTGAGGATGGCGCGCTCCGTGCCGCCCATCGCGTCAGCGGTCAGCAGGAGGAATGTGATCTTCAACTCGGTATCCCCGTGAAACGTGTGAAGCGGAGGCAAGCCACCGCCAAATTGCCGGCCGCCGTGTAGTACGGGCGGTAACCAACGAACTGTTCGCCGTCCAGCGGCAGGACGGCCCGGCTGACGCGCAGGACCGTGCGTGGGTCGGCGAGGTCGTGCAGGAATCGGCCGAGCCGGACCATGCGGGTCGCGGAGGTGCGCACCCACGCCTCCCAGATGACCTCCTCGCCCGGCCGGCCCGGCGCCAGTTCGGCGAGCGGTACGACGAACTCGAAGTCGTTTCCGACCGGCAGGATGGGCACCACCACGTCGGCGCCACCGCCCCGCGGCGTGAAGACCACCGCCGGAGCGTCCTGCGGCCGTACGCCGAGGAACCGGGCCCGGATCCGGGCCTCGGCGTGGCCGGTCGCGAGCTGGACCACCTCGGCCCGGGCGCGCGCGCCCGTGACGGTGAGCTGCGCGAGCCCGTTGCCGCTGCGCCCCGGCCGGTACAGCCATCCGGACACCGGGTGCGGCGGGTTGCCCACGGTCGGTCCGTCCCGCTCCGGGGTCTCGTCGAGAGTCAGGGAGAAGCGACGCTCACCTGCCGCGCCGGCGTCCACCGCGAGCCCCACCGACCAGGTGCCCTTGCCCAGCGCGATCTCGTCGGCGGAGGCACCGAGACGGGCCACCACCTCGACGGCGAGCCGACCGTCCTCCCGGCGGACCGTCGCCGGGCAGCGGAGCGTGTCGCCCTCGCGGACGAAGAAGATCTCGGCCCGCTCGGCCGGCTCGGTGTCGGCCGGCAGCACCGCGTGCACGTGCAGCGTGCGCCCGTCGAGCACGGCGAAGAAGTCGCAGTCGGCCGGTGGCAGCCCAGCGACCGGGTCGTGCCGCAGGCGGGTGACCCGCTCGACGAGCCGGTCGGTGACCAGGCCGGCGCGGCGGCGGGCACCGTACATCGCCTGCAACAGGCGGGGCTGCGCCAACGGTTTGGGCGCGTTCATCGGATCCACTCGGGTTCGTCGGTCCCCGTGTCGACCCGGCCCGGCGCGGAGGCCTGCTCGCGGGGGACAGCGGTGGTCTCCGGAAGGTACGCCGCCGCCCGCGCCGTCGCCGTCATCCTCGCCCGCTCTGCCTCGACCTCGGGCGGAAGCTCGAACGGCGCCCGGAACGGGAAGTACGCGGACAGGAAGTCGGTCAGCATGGCGAGCTGCTCGGACAGGAGGACCTCGCCCGAGTCGGTGTCGTTCAGGCAAAACACGTCACAGTGCCGGCGGGTCAGCAGGTTGGCCAGCTTCACCGGCGTGGACGGGTCGGCCAGGTCGGCGTACGTGTAGCGGATCGACCCGGGCACCGCGTGGCCGGAGAAGAACGACCAGTAGTGCTGCAACGAGGACGGGATGGACAGATCCTTCGGGTGCCGGAACTGATGCCCCGCGGTGCCCACCACCTCGGCCGGCAGGTGCCGCTCGATGTCCTCCAGCACACTCTTGCGCAGCGGGTACGGGACGTGCCGCATCTTCTGCGTGATGGTGCGCCCGAACCGTTCCTCGATGTGCCGGCGATTGTTCTTGCCGGCCGCGGTCACCGGAGCGTCGTGGACGGTCGCCGGGCCGACGTCCAACTGGGCCGGCGACGGGAAGAACTTCGAGATGCCGTTGGCGTGGAAGAACGTGGTCGGCAGCAGCGGGCGCCCGAAGAACATGTCGTCGTTGACGTAGATGAAGTGCTCGCTGAGGCCCGGGATGAGGTGCAGCCGGGACTCGATGGCGTGCGAGTTGAACGTCGGCAGTTGGCCGGTGGCACCGAAGATCTCGCGGTGGCGCACCACCCGCACCATCGGGTGCTCGACGTCCAGCCACGGCGGGACCTGGTCGTCGGTCACCAGGTAGATCTGTCGGACCCACGGCGCGAACGACAGCACGGAGCGCAGCGAGTACCGCAGCTCGTCGCGGCTGGCGTAGCGGGAGTCGTGTGCGCCGACCAGATTGATCTCGGCCTGCCCGTGCTCGCGCAGGGCCGCGTTCTTCCGTGTCTGCCAGTCGCTGTCGTCGCCGTCCACCCAGGTGTAGACGACGTCGATCGGGAAGGTGACGTGCTCGTGGCCGAGGCCGGCGAACTCGGCCCGGGTGCGGTAGGTGGCCGGCCCGCCGGCCGGGGCGAAGCGGCTGAGCTGGGACGCCGGGACGTGGATCGTCTCGCCCGACTCCGGAACGGCCGTCGCGACCTGGTTTCCGCGCGGCGCGACGAGGTCCGTCCCGGGCTTCTCCGGCGGCGACACCGTACGCCAGAACTCGACCTCGCAGGCGAAGGCGCTGCCGAGAACGGTGTGACCGAAGGGGTCGGTGACCGCGTGGAAGACCTGTGCGATCGCGTCGTGGTGGTCGGCGTCGACCTCGCGGCGGCCGGCGTCGATGAAACGCAGGGTGACCTCGTCGGTCGACGTGACCCGACCGAGCGCCCGGAGCACCGTCGCCCGGTGCGTGTGCGGCACGGCGATCGCGCTGCGCAGGTCGTCGGCGTGCCGGACGTGGAAACCGTCGACCCCGGCCTCGTCGAGCGCCCGGGTCACCAGGTCGATGTTGCGCTGCCGGAGCGTCAGCGGCGTCGCCTCCTCGACGACCCGGGCCTGCACCCGGTGGCCGTCGACGTCGCGGACCTGACGAACCTCACCGGGTGCGGTCCGGGAGCGCCGGGCGGTGACCTGGGTCAGCCGGCGGACGAGCCAGAGCTGCCGCTGGGGAGGCACGAGCTGGATGAGCCGGTCCCGGTACGCCTTCGGCACCACGCGGTGGGCACGCAGATTCATCCTCGACCACCGTTCCGAAGCGTCCGCGCGCCATTCGCGATCCGGCGGCGCGGGCGGGCCGGGCCACTCCGTTCCGACCGCGGAAGGGCGACGATCACCCTGCTTCCCACGCCTTGCCCCCGTTTCCTGTCGTCGACCGGTGAGCGGTCGACGACGTCCCATCGCCGGTGCGGGCATGCCACACCGGCGGCCGGCTCACCACACCGGTCGCGCAGCGGAAAGGTACCAGTGTGATCTCCGCCCGAACACCCTCTCCTCACCTCGGGGTAACTGTCCGTTCGGACTACATCCGGCAAATGGTGCGATCTGCGCTTCACGCTGTTCCGTCGGTGCCGGTCGCGAACCGTCACTGGCCGGACGAGCAGGCCCGCCCCGCATCGGTGACCTGGTAGATCCGCACGTGGCCCTCCCGGTGGACCAGGGTCAGCCGGTTGCTGTCGTCGAGCCGCTCCTGCTCGTAGTTCGCCGGCCAACCCTTGTAGTCGCGGCCGCCCACCACCAGGTACTCGATGGCGAACCGGCGTACCGTGCAGCCCTGGTCCTTCGGCGCCTTCTTGTTGTTGACCAGCCAGCTGAACGCCCGCCACCGGTCCGTGTAGTTCTCCCGGCCCACCTTCTCCAGGGGCGGGATGCCGAACAGGGTGGGCGTGCCGTAGTCGGCGTAGGACCAGCTCATGAACTGCCGGTGCCGGTCGTACGCGACCACCTTGCCCGGCGGGGTGTGCTCGGCCAGCCACTCGAAGGCCCGGGGGTACTCCTGCCCGACCGGCGCCCGCTGCACCATCGCCTTCCGCAGCGGACGCCAGGTGTCCGGCACCAGGGCGAGCGACGCCAAACTCAGCACCACGAGCGAGGCCGCGACGGCGGCGGGGGTGGCGGATCCGCGCAGCGCCCCGGCGCGGGCGACGAGCCGCACGAGCAGCCACTGGATTCCCAACCCGATGACCATCGCGCCGGCTACGGTGAGGATCCCGTAGACCGGGAAGATCATCGCACGGGGTCGTTCGCTGTCGCCGTACCAGAGGCTGGCCAGGGCCCGCGCGGCCGACGAACCCGACGCGACGGTCCAGATCCCGACGAGCGTGAACAGCACGCCGGCCAGCAGCCACGGGCGGGCCCAGCGCACCTGCGGCAGCACCAGCGACAGGGGAGACGCGAGCAGACAGGCGATGGCGATCCAGAGGCCAACCTGAACGGCCGGCCCGTAGATCTGGTCCTTGGAGGTGTCCGGCAACGGGTAGGCCCACAGCACGTAGCGTTGCGGATCGGTGACCCAGTACTCGATCGCCTTGCCCCACTGGCCGAGCAGGTCGGGCGGTTCGGTGATCCGCTCACCACCGGCGCCCAGGATGACGCCGAGCAGGGGCACGATCGAGACGAGGCCCGCGACGGCGGCCGCCCCGATGCCCGCCGCGCTGCGGCGCCACGTCAACGCACCCCTCGCCACCAGGAGTACACCGAGCGCGAGAGCACCGACGAAGAGGACGTCGTACGAGTGCGTCATCACGATGCCGGCGCCCCCCAGACCGGCCAGCAGGCCGAGCCGTATCGGGTGCGGGCCGCGCAGGGCGAGTGCGAGCAGCAGGGCGACCCCACCGGCGAGGCAGGGAGCGGTCTGCTCGTTGACCCGGCCGGTGATCAGCGAGGTCCACATCGGGCCCAGGAAGATCGGAGCGGTGGCGGCGGCGGCCGCGATCACCGGTCCCCCGCGGAGGATCCGGACGGCGGCGTAGATGCCGGCGACCAGGGCGAGCGGCCCGATGACGATCGCCCACGCGGTCATCGTCGTGCTCATCAACCCGCCGGACAGGTGGGTCGCCTGCGCCCAGGCGACGTTCTCCGCCAGCGGATAGAACTCGCACGAGGTGACCGTGTCGGTCGAACCCGAACTGCACGCCGAGGAGATGTCGACACTGTTGGTGTCGAGAATGCGTCTCGCCATGTAGCCGTGGTTCATCGCGTCCCAGCCGGGAGTGGCGACGAGTCGCCCCACCATCGCCCAGCCGTACGCCACGCTCAGCACCGACGGCACGGCGATGGCGATCAGGTCGGCGCGGCGCGGCAGGACGGGCCGCACCCGCAAGCGCGACGCCAGCGAGCGGCGTTGGTCGCCGTCCGTGTCGTCGGCGCCGCTCTCGGCGGTCGGCCGCTGGTTGTCGGCCGTGCGCCGGGACAGCAGCCGGGAGAGCGCGACCGCGGCGCCGGCCACGAGCAGCTCCACGACGAGCGTCGCCAGGGCGCTGTCCGGCAGCCCGAGCGTGGGCAGCCAGGCCATCGCCAGCGCGATCAGGCCGAGGGTCAGGGCGGGAGCGGCAGCCCAGGCGGCCCAGCGGTAGCGGCCGGGCGGAAGGGCGAAGCCGAGCAGCGCCCCAGGCACGACGGCCACGAGAAGGGCGATGAGTGTGGTCAAGATCTGTTCCCTCTCCCTGGTCGCCGCAGAGCCGCAGCGGCCGGAAGAGTACCGGAACAAAGGACGGTGGGGTGTACCCGTCCGGTGCCGAGCGGCGGCGTCGTTGTCGAAGCGGGTGACGCCGCGGAACCCGGACGTTGTTCAGCAACGACGGTGGCCGGCCGCGCCCTCCCCGGCTGCGACCGACCACCGCGCCCTGTGGCGCCCGGACTCAGTACGAGTAGCCGGAGCTGCCGGCGTCGTCCGACCCGCTGTCCGCCGGCGGTGCGACCGCCTTCGGCGTCGACGTGGGCAGGCAGCTGAGGTTCTTCTTGCCGTCCGGCTGGACCACGAACCAGGTGCCGCCCACGGCCTGGCCCTTCCACTGGCCGGGCTTCTTGTCGCCGATGTAGCGGTACACCGGCCAGCCGCCGACGGTGAGCTGGCGGGTGCCGTCCTGCCGGGTCACGCTGCCGACCTTGTCGTCCGAGACGCCGGTGAGCTGCGCGTCGCCGTCGGTCAGCGCCGGAGGCCACACCTGCGCGCACTTGTCCACGCAGTTCGACGCGGGCGGGTCGGCGGTGTCCTTGTCGAAGCGGTACAGGATCCAGCCGTCCTGATCGGTGACCACCTTGCCCATCCGGGCGACCTTCTTGCCGATCAACTGCGCGGTCAGTTCGACGTCCGCGGGCGGCGGCGCGTCGGCGGCGGCAGCCTCCGCGGACGCCGAGGCCTCGGGTTCAGCCGCCGCGGTGGGCTCGGCCGCGGCGACGGCGACCGGCTCGGCCGCGCTCGAGTTCGCCCCGTCGTAACCCGCGGGAGCGCAGGCCGTTAGTGCGACCATCGCGCTCGCGACGATGACGGTCCGCTTCATCTGTGCCACGTGCCCTCCTCATTCTTGGCAGTTCACCCATAGGTACGGCAGGAGCGCTGTCAAGGTTGAAGGAGTAACAGTGGTCAATTTCACGTGAATTGATTGAACCGACCCGGGCACCCGTGCGTGTGCCCGTACGCGGACCGGTGCCGACGCAACGACACATCGGCGCCGGCCATTGTCATAATGGCCGACGCCGATGCGGTACGCGAACCTACATGGGCACCGTGACCAGCGGGCTGGCCACCCCGTTGCCGTTCACCGACTGCACCTGGATCTGCTTGATGTCGTCGATCGGGGCCGACGTCGAAGCGCTCAACTCGAGGCCCTGCGGGCGGGCGTTGGTGCCGTAGCCGCCGGGCGGCACCGACCAGCTCGAGATGACCTCCGTGGTCGAATTCTTGCGCTGCACCACCAGTCGGCAGACGAGCGGGCCGGGCAGCCGCTGGAGGCTGAAGTTGACCCGGGTGCCGTAATCCTTGGTGACCAGGAACATCGTCGTCTGCACACCCGTGGTCGGGTCGGTGGCGTCGACCTGGTCGCCCTCCACCTCCTCGTTGCCGCCGACCCCCGGGCCGGAAGGCGGCCCGGTCGGGGCGCTCGTCGGCGGCTCGTTCCCCGGTGCGTTCAACGTCGGCTCGGCGAGCACCCCCGGCGGTTCGTTGTCGGTCACGCTGACGAAGCCGATCCCGGTCAGGCCACCGAAGACCACCACCGCCGCGGCGGTCGCGAGCAACTGGCGGAACCGGGTGCGCCGCCGGTCGGCGCGGACCGCCACCAGCGTCCGGTCCAGCAACGCCGGGTCGGTCGCGGTCTGCTCCAGCGCCATCATCGTCTCGCCGTCGATGTCGGACAGGAGCCCGACCACCGGCACCATCGTCTCCAACTCGGCCGCGCAGGCCCAGCAGGTGGCGAGATGCTCCTCGAACCGCTCGGTGTCCTGCTCGTCGAGGACGCCCAGCGCGTACGCGGCGACGTCCATGTGGTCTGGCCGGCTCATTCTGTCACCCCCCGCTCCTGCAGAGCCGTGCGAAGCGCGCGCAGCGCGTAGTAGACCCGCGACTTGGCGGTGCCGAGTGGAAGGCCCAACTCCTCGGCGGCCTCCGGCACCGTCCGCCCCCGGAAGTACGTCGAGATCAGGATCTCGCGGTGCGACTGACTCAGCGTACGCAGGGCGTCCGCCACGGTCATGGTGCGCAACACCCGGTCGGTGCTGTCCGCCTCGGCGAACGCGGTCAGGTCCCGGTCGTACGTCTCCGGAGGCCGGGCCTGCTCACTGCGGTGCTCATCGATGGCGATCCGGCGGGCCACGGTCACCAGCCACGGCCGCAACGAACCCTGCCCCTGCGTACCGAGGCGGTGCGCGTTGCGCCAGGCCCGCAGCAGCGTCTCCTGGACGATGTCCTCCGCGCGCTGCCGGTCCCCCCCGGTGAGCCGCATGACGAACATCAACAACGGGCCGGCGTGCTCGGCGTAGAGCAGCCGGATCAACTGGTCGGAATGGCTCGCCTCGGTTGACGTCGCCTGATGGCGCCCGGGCGCCGGTCGCGGCGTCACCGGACCATTCTGGCGAGAGGGCGGTCGTCCGTCGACCCCCCGGGCAGACGAGGTCGGCCGCGACGAGGACCGTGCGGACATCCAGTCCGCGCGAATCGCGTCGCCATGCCAACCGGCCGCCACCGCGTGCATGCAGACCTCCGGGTTGTCCGTTGACCAACGCCGCCCACCAGGTCGGCCGCCCGGTGGTACGCAGCGCCGCCCCGAGCGGATCAACAAACGGCGAAAAAAGTTCCGCGGCGCCGCTCGGCGGGCCGGTCAGCGGCGGACGGAGAACAGGCCCGGCGGCGGCGGGTCGGAGCCGGTGGCGTCGGCGTCCCGCACCACGGTCGAACCGCCGGCGAAGCGGTCCAACTCGTCGCCGGCCACCATCCGGCCGGGGAACCAGTCGCCGGCCGCCCGCCGGGCCAGCTCGGCCACCGGGGGCTCGGTCCGCCCGGCGACCAGGACGAGATTGCCGTACCGACGCCCGCGCAGCACGGCCGCGTCCCCCACCAGGCAGGCCCGGGGCAGCACCGCGCGGACCGTGGCGACCTGCCCACGGGCGTGCCGCAGCGGCGGGCCGTCGGCGAGGTTCGCCAGATACCAACCCGTGGGGCGGAGCACCCGGGCCACCTCGGTCGCGTACTCGACCGAGGTGAGATGCGCCGGGGTGCGCGCGCCGGCGAAGACGTCGGCCACCACCACGTCGAAGCTGGCGTCCCGGGTGGCGGCCAGCACGGCACGGGCGTCCTCGACCCGGACCCGCAGTCGGGCATCCGCCGGCCACGGCAACGCACGGCGGACCAGCTCCACGAGCCCCCCGTCCACCTCGGACACCCGCTGCGTGGAGCCGGGCCGGGTGGCGGAGACGTACCTCGGCAGGGTCAACGCCCCGCCGCCGAGGTGCAGCACCCGCAGCGGCGCGCCCGCCGGCGCGATCAGATCGATCGCCGCGGCCAGCCGCCGGACGTACTCGAACTCCAGGTGGGTCGGATCGGTCAGGTCGACGTGCGACTGCGGGGCGCCGTCCAACAGCAACGTCCACGAGCCGGGCCGGTCCGGATCCGGGAGCAGCTCGGCCTGCCCGGTGTCCACCTGCTCGACCACCCGGTCACCCGCCCGTTTGCGTCCCATCCCGACCAGTATCCGCGGTCAGCGGCCCGCTCGGGCCGCGGCCGTCAGCGCGCGGTGCAACAACCGCGAGTCGCCGAGCAGGGCCCGCAGCCGGCGTTCCAGGCCGGCGATCGGGATCAGGTTCTGCGGCGCGCGCGGATCCTTGTACGGGGTCGACGCGAACCGCGGCAGGGTGACCAGCGACAGGTCGGCCAGCTCGATCGCCGCCTCGACGGGCAGGTCAGCGGAGCACTCCACCCGGACGATCCCGGCCCACGGAGCGCCGACGGCCACCGGCAGCCGCAGATACCACGACCAGCCGCCCCACGCCGTGCCGAGCCGGAACACGGGCGAGCGTTCACCGGGCGCCAGGCCGGTCACCACGGCCGTCAGCCGAGCGTCCAGGTACTGGCTGTGCTGCGTCTTGATGTAACCGAGCGTGCGCGGCAACTGCCGCCGGCTGCGCAACGGGCCGTCCACCACCAGCAGGTCGCCGTCGACCCGGGCGGCGTCGGAGACCGCGACCTCCAGCGCCGTCAGCGGGCCCTGCACGGCGGCCGGCAGCTTGGCCAACTCGCCGGTGCCGCCCACCCGGTGCACCGGGTAGCGGATCGCCCCCGTCACCACGTCCTGCGCCGACGGACTCGCGGTGAACAGGCCCCGGCCGACCCGGGTGCCGGCCAACTGAGCCGCACCCCGGCCCAGGTCACAGCGGACCACACCCGCGGCGTACGAGGCGGCCAGCCCGGGAAACGACCCACCGTCGGCCTCGGCCGTCCAGATGCTCGCGTCGATCCGGCGCACCCCGTCGACCAACAGCACCACGTCCGGCGCCCGCACACCCGGCCGAACCCCGATCGCCCGCCAGTCCACGGCCGGCAGCTCCACGTCCGCGTCGACCTGCGCGCTGCTCGGCGCGGCCGGCCCGGCAGCGGACGCCTCGAACGACGCCCCGTACGCCGGATCCCACGAGTCGACGAAGAACGCGGCGTCAGTCACCGGCCGGTCCGTTCGACCCGCGCCGAGCGGGCATCCTTGCGCACCTCGAAACGGACCGGAATCCGTTCGGCCAGCGCCGACACGTGGGTGACCACGCCGACCATCCGGTCGCCCCGGGCGGCCAGGTTTTCCAGCGTCGCCGCAACCGTGTCCAAGGTGGCCGCGTCCAGCGTGCCGAAGCCCTCGTCCAGGACGATCGACTCCAGGCTCGCCGCGGTCGTCGACATCCCGGACAGCTGCTCGGAGAGCGCCAGCGCCAGCGCCAGCGACGCCTGGAACGTCTCGCCGCCGGACAGCGTGCGCACACCCCGGCGCAGCCCCGCATCGTGGTGGTCGACCACGAAGAACTCGCCCTTGTCGTGCACCAGCTCGTACTGCCCGCCGGAGAGCTCCCGCAGGATCCCCGACGCGCCGTCGACCAGCAGGTCCAACGCCTCGGCCAGCAGCCATCGTTCGAAGTTGTTGGCCCGCAGATGCCCGGCCAGCGCGCGGGCCACCTGAGCCTCCCGCTCGTGACCGGCGCGCTGCTCGCGTAGCGTCCCGGCCTGCTCGCGGCGCTCCCGCAGCCGACGCCGGTCGGCCTCGGCCCGCTCCACCGCCACGGTCGCGGCGTGCACCGGGTCGTCCGCGACCGGCACGTCAGCGGCGGCGAAGATGCCGGCGATGCTCCGCTGCACCGCGTCGGCCGCCGCCTCGGCCTCGGCGACCACGGCGGCCCGGCCAGCGCGGTCGGCGCGGCGGCGGTCCGCCTCGGTAGCCGCCCAGCCGGTCAGCGCCGCCCACGCGGCGGCGACGTCGTCCCGGTCGGTCGCGGGCGGGCCGAACCGCGCGAGCCCGTCGCGGGTGGTGTCGAAACCCCGCCAGGCCGCCCGCAGTCGCTCCTCGGCGGCGTCCACGCCGGCCCGGGCCTGACGGGCCGCGTCCCGGCCGGCCCGAACGGCGGTCGCCGCCTCCTCCAGCGCACGCCGCAGCCGGGCGTGCTCGGCCAGTTCCCGGCGCAACACGGCCGGCTCGGCCGCCCCGGAGAGCTGCCCTGCCAACTCGGCCAGCCGGGCGTCCAGCTGCTCCTGCCGGGCCCGCGCCTGCACCAGCAGCCGTTCCAGGTCGCGCGCCGCCGCGTCCCGCTGCTGCACGACCGCCTGCGCGGCCTTGGTGGCGGCCCGCGCCGCCTTGCCGGCCGCCGTGGCGGCGGCCACCGCCGAGTCGGCCGGCACCGCCGGCACCTCGGCCACCGGCTGCTCACAGACCGGGCACGCCGTGCCCGGATGCAGGTGCACCCGCAGGCTGACCGCCAGGTCGGTGGCCTTCGCCTCCTCGTGCGCCCGGAACGCCGCCTCCAGCTCGGCCTCGGCCCGCTCGGCGTCGGCGCGGGCGGCCGTCAGCGCCGCCACCGCCTCGGCGTGTTCGTCGTTCGCCGCGGTCACCGTCGCGCGGACCGTCTCGGCCTCGCCGATCAGCCGGTCCCGGTCGTCGTACGCCCGCAGCAACAGCCGCAGCGCGCTCTCGTCCCCGGCGCCGGCCAACTCGCCGCGCAGCTTCTCCTCCCGCTCCTCGGCCAGCGACACTCCCGCGGCCGCCGCCTCCGCGTCGGCCCGCGCCGCCGTCACGGCGAGGGCCACCTCGGCCACCCCGCCCGGCGCGCGCACCCCGGTCAGCACGGTCAGCTCGTCGTCGAGGGCGGTCAGCGCCGCGGCCGCCTCGCGCGCGGTGGCCCGGGCCGCCGCCAGCTCGGGCACGGCGGCGGTCACCGCGGCGGCCAGTTCGACCATCCGGTCGACCCGGGCGTCGGCCCCGGCCAGCGCCTCGTCGTCCACACCGGTCAGCCCGGCGAGCAGCTGGTCGACCGCGTCCAGGCGGGCCTCCGCCTGCGCCGCGCGTGCCGTCGCCCGCTTCTGCACGTCCTCGTAGACGCCGAGGCCGAGCAGGTTGACCAGGATCTGCTGCCGGGTGGCCGGCTTGGCGTGCAGGAAGTCGGCGAACTGCCCCTGCGGCAGCACCACACAGCTGGTGAACTGCTCGTACGGCAGCCCCACCGCCTCCAGCACCGCCTGCTCCATCTCGGCGGGGGTGCCGGCCACCACCTCGCCGAGGTCGTCCGGGCTCAGGCCGGTGTCCAGTTTGGTCACGTCGAAGCCGGCCGGCATCAGCTGCAACCCGGCGTTCGCGGTCTTGACGTTGCCCCGGCCGTCGCGGCGCACCACCCGGGTGGCCACGTACCGGGCCCCGCCGGACTCGAACACCAGCCGCACCCGGGCCTCGGTCGCCGACGGCGCGAGCGCGTTCGCCAGCCCCCGGGTGCCGCCCCAGCGGGGCACCGTGCCGTAGAGGGCGAAGCAGATGGCGTCCAGCACGGTGGACTTGCCCGAGCCGGTCGGGCCGATCAGGGCGAAGAAGTCGGCGTCGGTGAAGTCGACGGTGGTGTCGTCCCGGAAGACCGTGAACCCGGCCATGTCCAGCCGCATCGGACGCATCAGTGCTCGACCTCCTCGAAGAGCTCGTCGAAGAGCTCCCGGACGCCCTCGTCGGCGTGCCCCCGGCTGTCCAGGTAGTCGGCGAACAACTCACGGGGCGAGCGCCCCGAGCGTTGCGCGATGCGGGCGCCGCTGCCCGGCGCGGCGAGCAGCTCCGGGTCGATCCGGATCTCCAGGGCACGGGGGAGCAGCTCCTGGACCTCCTCGCGCAGGCCGGCACGGGGTTGCTCCCGCACGTACACCCGCAGCCAGGCGTCCGGCGCCTCGATCTCGGCGAGCTGCGCCAGGGTGCCCCGCACGGTGCGCAGCGCGCTCGCCGCGGTCACCGGCACCTCGCGGACCCGGGCGGCGGTGCCGGCGGTCACCTCGACCAGCGTCACCGAGGGGACGTTCTCCTGCTCGCCGAAGTCCACCGCGAGTGGACTGCCGCTGTAGCGCACCGGGCAGGGGCCGATGACCCGCTGCGCCCGGTGCAGGTGGCCCAGCGCCACATAGTGCGCGGTGGCCGGGAAGACGGTCGCCGGCACGGCGTAGCCGAGCACGGTGTGCGCGTCCCGCTCGCCGCCGCCGGTGGTCGCGCCGGTCACGGTCAGGTGCGCGGTGACCAGGTGGACCCGGTCCGGCTCGGTGAAGCCCTCGGTGAGTCGACCCAGCACCCGGCCCAGGTGGTCGGCGTACGTCTGGTTGGCCTCGGCGGCCGTCAGCTCGTACATCTCCAGCGCGCGCACCGCGTACCGCTGGGACAGGAACGGCAGCGCGGCCAGCTGCCACCGCTCTCCACCGGCGGTGGTGCCGTCGATCACGTGCTCGTTCGGATTTTCCCGTACCCCGCCGCGCAGCGTGATGCCGGCCGCCTCCGCCCACGGCCGCAGCGCGTCCAGTGCCGGGCCGTTGTCGTGGTTGCCGCCGATCGCGACCACGTCCGCGCCCGTGCGGCGCAACGCGGTCAGCGCCCGGGTGACCAGGCGGGTCGCCTCGGAGGTGGGCGCGGCCGTGTCGTAGAGGTCGCCGGCGACGATCACCAGATCCGGCTGCTCGGCCACGGCGATGTCGATCACCCCGGCCAGCACCGCCTTGTGTTCCTCGGCCCGGGACTGCCCCTTGAGCACCTTGCCGACGTGCCAGTCCGAGGTGTGCAGGATCTTCATGGCTGTGTCGGCCCCCTAGAACGGGATGTCGTCGTCGGTGCCGCCGCCGGAGCCCACCACGGCGAACGGGTCGGCGGACTGGGTGATCGAGCGCAGCGTCTCCGATGGTGCCCGGCCCGCCTCGGAGACCCGGGTGGCCCAGGCCGGGAACGGGAACTCCAGGCAGAGCGGCACCGGGATGTCGGGCTGGTTGACGAACATCGTGCCCGGCTTGGCCAGCAGCGCCCGTTGCCGCTGGGCCGGCGGGAGGAAGCCGTACTCGGGGCGGGACGCTTCGGCCGGATCGAGCCGGCCGACCACCCGGATCGCCGAGTTGGTGACGATCCGCCGCTCCACCTCGCTCGCCGTCTGCTGGGCGCCGATCAGGATCACGCCGAGCGAGCGGCCCCGCTCGGCGATGTCGAGCAGCACCTCCTTGATGGGGGAGGAGCCCTCGCGGGGCGCGTACTTGTTGAGCTCGTCGAGGACGACGAAGAGCAGCGGCTTGGCGGTGCCGGACTTCTCCTTCCGCTCGAACTCGCTCTTGAGCGTCACACCGACCACGAAGCGCTGGGCGCGGTCCGGAAGGTTGTGCAGGTCGACCACGGTGACCTGCGCCGACTCGCTGGTGTTGATCGAGTGGGGGCGGCGGGTGGCCAGGTCGCCACGGATCAGCCGGGCGAGGTCCTTCTTGCTGCCGATCAGCCGCCGGGCGAACGCGTTGACGGTGCCGAGGCCGACCGCGCTGCCGGCCCAGTCGGAGCGGGTCTCGTCGTCGTTGAGCTGGTCGACGATGTGGTCGACCAGGTCGCCGTAGGAGCCGAGGCGGACGCCGTCGATGCTCACCCCGCCGTCGGCGGGCTGCGCGTACCGGGCCAGGTGCGCGGCGACCGAGTGGACCACCATCGTGTACTGCTGGCGCTCGTCGTCGGCGTCGGCGAAGACGTACGGCAGCAGACGGTCGGCGCAGAACTCGCTCAGCGTCCAGTAGAAGGCGTCCACGCCGGTGAGCCGGCTGCTCACGTCCGGAGTGCCGGCCGCGTCGCCGACCCGGGGCGGGGCGTACACCCGCACGTCGGGGAACGCGCCGGCGCTCAACCCGAGCTTCGCGTACGCCGCCCGGGTGGGCTCGTCGAGGCGGGTGTTGGGATGGTCGAGGAAGAGCAGGTCCTCGCCCTTGACGTTGAAGATCAGCGCCTTGGCGTTGACCGCGTCGCCGCCCAGCACGCCGGAGCGGAAGACCGAGTAGAGCAGGAAGGTGGCGAAACTGGTCTTGGTGGCCACACCGGAGATGCCGGAGATGGAGACGTGCGCGCCCCGGCTGCCGTCGAGGAAGTCGGCGTTGAGGTAAACCGGCACCCCGTCCCGACCCATCCCCATCGGGATGCGCCGCTCCATCCGGTCGAAGTGCAGCGCCCGGGCGCGGGCGTCGCCCTCGGCCCGGTGCACCACCGCCCCTGGGGTCGGCGGCACGTAGAACTCCGGGTCGACCCGTGTGGTGGTCACCTCGGCCGCCTCCTGCACCTGCGCGGGCAGCGTGCCGTCGGCGATGGCGAACACGTCGGAGTCGAACTGGGCGCCCTCGTGCCGGGCCCGCACCTGGGTGACCACCCCGGCGATCGTCACCGGCTCCCGGTCCGGCAGCTCGCGCCGGGTGACCACCACGTCGTCGAGCTGGAGGTAGCTGCCGGGCGCCACGGCCGTCCAGAACTGCAGGGGGGTGGCGTCGGCGGTGCCCAGCACCCGGCCGACCGGCTCGCCCGGGCTGTCGAGGCCGGCGTCGGTCATCGGGCGACCCGGGTCGGTCGGGCATCACGGTCGGCGCGCATGACGTGCATCCTGCCCGAGGAGTACGACAGGTCGCCACGCGACGCGGCGGACGACACCATCGCCACCCACGGTCGCGCGCCGTGCGTGACCGTCGACGCACCCAGCGTCAGGGGTGTCGCGGGTCGGGGC
>NZ_RCVJ01000112.1 GCF_003667505.1 Micromonospora sp. BL4 | reverse complement strand
GTGGTGCCCGGCGACGGGCGTACCCCTGCACCCGTCGCCGGGCACCACACCCCGCACCCACCCCCGAAAGAGGTGTAGCGACCCCATGTCCAGAAACGGCACCAGACGAGGCACGCCGCCAAGCGCCGCGCCCACACCCGTCCCCCGAACCACCCGCAGCGGCCACCGACGGCTGCTCGCCGGCCTGCTCGCCGGAATGCTCGTCGCCACCGCCCCGGTCGTCACCCCCGCGGCCGGCGCGGCGCCGGTCGCCGACCCGTCCGCGGCCGCCGCGCGCGTGGCCATGCTCGCCGGGCTCTCCGCCACCATGACCGCCAGCAGCCACAACCAGAACTACGTGCCCGGCAACGCCAACGACGGCAACGCGGACACCTACTGGGAGAGCGCCAACAACGCGTTCCCGCAGTGGATCCAGGCCGACCTCGGCGCCACGGTCAGCGTGGACCGGGTCGTGCTGAAGCTGCCGCCCGCGTCGGCCTGGCAGACCCGCACCCAGACGCTGTCGGTGCTCGGCTCCACCAACGGGTCGTCGTTCACCACCCTGAAGGCGTCCGGCGGCTACACCTTCAACCCGGCCACCGGTAACACCGCGACCGTCACCTTCACGGCGGCCAGCACCCGTTACGTGCGGGTGCAGGTCACCGGCAACACCGGCTGGCCGGCCGCCCAGTTCTCCGAGGTCGAGGTCTACGGCGCAGTCGGCAGCCCCGACACGCAGGCCCCCAGCGTCCCCGGCAACCTGGCGTACACCCAGCCCGCCAGCGGGCAGATCCGGCTCACCTGGTCCGCGTCCACCGACAACGTCGGGGTGACCGGGTACGACGTCTACGCCAACGGCGCGCTGCGCGGCAGCGTCAACGGCTCGACCCTCACGTACACCGACAGTCAGCCGACCAGCGCCACGGTCTCGTACCACGTCCGGGCCAGGGACGCGGCCGGCAACCAGTCGGCGAACAGCAACACCGTGACCCGGACCGGCACCGGCAACCCGCCGGTCGGCACCAACCTGGCGCTCGGCAAGCCGATCACCGCCTCCGGGTACGTGCACACGTTCGTGGCCACCAACGCCAACGACAACAACGTGGCCACCTACTGGGAGGGCAACGGCAACCCGAGCACGCTGACCGTGCAGCTCGGCGCGAACGCCAGCCTCAGCCAGATCGTGGTGAAGCTGAACCCGGACGCGGCCTGGGGTGCGCGTACCCAGAACATCACCGTGCTGGGCCGCGACCAGGGCTCGTCGACCTTCACCACCCTGGTCGGCGCGGCGAACTACACCTTCAACCCGGGCAGCGGCAACACGGTGACCATCCCGGTCTCCGGCGCGGCGGCCGACGTACGGCTCTCGATCGCCTCGAACACCGGCGCCCCGGCCGGCCAGGTGGCCGAGTTCCAGGTCATCGGCACCCCGGCGCCGAACCCGGATCTGACCGTGACCGGCATGTCGTTCACCCCGTCCGCGCCGGTCGAGACGAGCACCATCACGCTCTCGGCCACCGTGCGTAACGCCGGCTCGGCGTCCTCCGGCGCCACCAACGTCAACTTCTACCTGGGCGCCACCCGGGTCGGCACCGCGTCGGTCGGCGGCCTGGCGGCCGGCGCCTCGACCACGGTCACCGCCAACATCGGCACCCGTGACTCGGGCAGCTACCCGCTCAGCGCGAAGGTCGACGAGTCGAACACCGTCGTCGAGCAGGACGACACCAACAACAGCTACACCAACCCCAGCCCGCTGGTGGTCAGCGCGGTCGCCAGCTCCGACCTGGTGGCCTCCGCGGTCGACTGGTCACCGGGCAACCCGCCCCCCGGCAGCACGGTCACGTTCTCCGTGTCGATCCGCAACGCCGGCAACCAGGCGTCCGCGTCCGGCTCGCACGGCATCACCCTGACCGTGCTCAACGAGTCCGGCGCCGTGGTCCGTACCCTGACCGGCTCGTACTCCGGCGTGATCAACGCCGGCGCGACGGTCAGCCCGATCAACCTGGGCACCTGGACCTCCGCGAATGGCAAGTACACCGTCCGGGTGGTGCTCGCCGTCGACGGCAACGAGCTGCCGGTCAAGCAGGCCAACAACACCAGTGACCGCCCGCTCTTCGTCGGGCGTGGCGCCAACCTGGGCTACGACATGTACGAGGCCGAGGACGGCACCACCGGCGGCGGCGCCGGGCAGGTCGGTCCCAACCGGGACATCGGCAACCTCGGCGGCGAGGCGTCCGGACGTCGGGCGGTGACCCTGAACAGCACCGGCTCATACGTCGAGTGGACCACCCGGGCGGCGACCAACACCCTGGTCACCCGCTTCTCCATCCCCGACGCGCCGGGCGGTGGAGGCATCAACTCGACGCTGAACATCTACGTCAACGGCACCCTGCACAAGCCGATCAACCTGACCTCCAAGCACATCTGGCTCTACGGCGCGGAGGCCAGCCCGAGTGACTCGCCCAGCGCCGGCCCGCCTCGCCACCTGTACGACGAGGCGAACGTGATGTTGAACTCGACCATCCCGGCCGGCAGCAGGATCCGTCTGCAGAAGGACCCGGCCAACACCACCACGTACGCGATCGACTTCATCAACCTGGAGCTGGTCGCACCGCGCGCCAACCCCGACCCGGCCCGGTACCGCGTGCCGACCGGCTTCAGCCACCAGGACGTCCAGAACGCGCTGGACGCGGTCCGGATGGACACCACCGGCAACCTGATCGGTGTCTACCTGCCGGCCGGCACCTACGAGACCGCGCAGAAGCTCCAGGTGTACGGCAAGCCGATCACGGTGGTCGGCGCGGGCATGTGGTACACCCGCTTCCAGACGCCCACCGGCCAGCAGAACACCGACGCGGGCTTCCGGGTGGAGTCCTCGGCCAGCGGGTCGACCTTCTCCCACCTGGCCTTCTTCGGCAACTACACCATCCGTCAGGACGGGCCGGGCAAGGTCTGGGGTGAGCTGAAGGACGTCGACAACATGACGCTGGACAGCGTCTGGGTCGAGCACACCGTCTGCGCGTACTGGGGCGTGAGCGTCAGCGGGTTGACCATCCGCAACAGCCGCTTCCGGAACACCTTCGCCGACGGTGTGAACCTGACCAACGGCAGCACCAACAACCTGATCACCAACACCGAGGGGCGGTCGAACGGCGATGACGCGTTCGCTCTCTTCTCGGCCACCGACCAGGGTGCGTCGACCGGCAACAACGGCAACGTCTTCGAGAACCTCTCGGCCACGCTGACCTGGCGGGCGGCCGGGCTGGCGGTCTACGGCGGCTACAACAACATCTTCCGTAACCTGTACATCGCGGACATGTTGACGTACTCCGGGATCACCATCAGCTCGCTGGACTTCGGCTATCCGTTCATCGGGTTCGGCGCCAGCCCACCGACCCAGTTCCAGAACATCTCGCTGATCCGGGCGGGTGGGCACTTCTGGGGATCCCAGACATTCCCCGCGATCTGGGTGTTCTCCGCCTCGAAGGAGTTCCGCGGCATCCGGGTGTCCGACGTGGACATCGTCGATCCGACGTACACCGGCATCATGTTCCAGACCAAGTACAACGGGTCGCAGCCGGAGAACCCGATCACCGACACGGTCTTCACCAACGTCTCGATCAGTGGCGTCCGTAAGAGCGGTGACGCGTTCGACGCGAAGTCCGGCTACGCGATCTGGGCCAACGAGATGCCGGAACCCGGCCAGGGTCCGGCGGTCGGCTCGGTCACCTTCAACAACCTGCGGCTGACCAACAACTACCAGGACATCCGCAACACCACGACGACCTTCACCATCAACCGCAACTGATCTCACCGGTAGCCGATGCCGCCGGGAGGCTCACTCTCCCGGCGGCATCGCGCCGTGCCGACCCGCACCGGCGGCGAACCGGGCCGCGCCGGCCGCCGCGTCGGTGGCCAGCGAATCCATCCCGTACGCCAGTTCGGTCGCCATGGCCTCCGGCTCGGGCGTGCGGGCGCCGGCCAGCACCGACGCCCGGTCGTTGCGCAGGCAGGTCTGCGGATGCCGGGCGATCCCCGCCGCCAGTTCCTCTGCCGCGGCTCGCGCCTGGCCGGGTGGCACCAACCGGTTGACCAACCCCATCGTGTACGCCTCGTCGGCCGGCACCGGCCGGCCGGTGAGGATCAGGTCCATCGCGCGGCTCTCACCGATCAGCCGGGGCAGCCGGACGGTGCCACCGTCGATCAGCGGCACTCCCCAGCGGCGGCAGAAGACCCCGAGCGTCGCGTCGGACTCGGCGACGCGCAGGTCGCACCAGAGCGCCAACTCCAGACCGCCCGCCACCGCGTACCCGGAGATCGCCGCGATCACCGGCTTGCTCAGCGCCATCCGGGTCGGACCCATCGGGCCGTCCCCCTCCGGCTCGACCCGGTTGCCGCTGGGCGTGCCGATCGCCTTGAGGTCGGCGCCGGCACAGAACGTGCCGCCGGCTCCCCAGAGCACGGCCACCGCCGCGTCCGGGTCGGCGTCGAAGGCCCGAAAGGCGTCGGCCAGCGCCCGCGCGGTCGGCCCGTCGACAGCGTTCCGGGCCGCTGGCCGGTCCAGCACCACTGTCGTCACCGGCCCGGCGCGCTCCACCCGTACACCCATCGGCCCAGCATGCCCGCCGGACCGCAGCCGCCGCAGCCCCGCATCCCCCGCAGCCCGGCAGCCCTCGCAGGCGATCATGCGACGCGCCGGGCCCGGGCCGAAAGAGCTGTCGACACGCCGTGCTACAGGTCTGTCACCGCCGACCGGTTTGCGACCGCGTTCGCCGGGAAGTCGGTACGGGTGCGAGCACTGTTGACGAAAGTTGAGCAAGCATCGCGGCTGGACCGAACAGGTGACCGGCTGCAGCGGGCGGTCCTCGCCACGCTGCGTCCCCGGCGACTGCGGGACCTGCTGCACGGAGTGACGCTGGGGCATCCACTGCATCCGGCGATGGTGCAGGTGCCGGTGGGCGCCTGGATCAGCGCCGCGGTGCTGGACCTGATGCCCGGGCAGCGCCGTCCCGCCACCGTGCTGGTCGGTCTGGGCACCGTGAGCGCGCTGCCCGCTGCCGTCGCCGGGCTGAACGACTGGGCGGCGCTCTCCCGGGACCAGCGCCGGGTCGGCCTGGTGCACGCCGCCGCGAACACGGTCGGCGTGACGCTCTATGCCGGCTCGCTGGCGGCGCGGCTCTCCGGCCGCCACGGCGTCGGTCGTACCCTCGGGTTTATCGGGCTTACCGCCGTGAGCCTCGGGGCGTACATCGGTGGCCACCTGGCGTACAAGCAGGGGGCCCAGGTCAACCAGAGCATCTCCGAGCTGCACCGGATGAGCGACGGCTGGCACTCGCTGGCCGAGATGGCGGCGCTCCCGCAACGCACGCTGGTCACCCGGGAGGTGGACGACGTCTCGGTGATCCTCTACCGGCACGGTGACGAGGTCACCGTGATGCTGGAGCGTTGCCCGCACCAGAGCGGGCCGCTCGGCGAGGGCGAGGTACAGGAGATCGACGGACACGCCTGTGTGGTCTGCCCGTGGCACGGCAGCGCCTTCCGCCTGAACGGTGGCGAGGTCGTGCAGGGGCCGTCCGGCAACGACCAGCAGATCCTGCCCACCCGGGTCCAGGACGGCGTGCTGCAGACCCGCCTGCCCTGACAGCCGGCGAACGGATATCCGCCCGCTGCCCGGCCGCCCGCTGCCCGGCCGCCGGCTGCCCGGCGTCCGGCGCTCGGGCCAGGCTGCCGGGGTTGCCACCGCTCATCCGGCGCCGAGCCGCTGAGCGCCGCTCATCCTGCGGCAGGCTGCCGTGCGCCGTTCACCCGGTGCTGGGCTGCTGAGCGCGCCGCTCCTGCGCCGGGCCGCTGAGCGCCGCTCCACCCCTGAGCGGGATTGCGTGCGCGCTGCTCATTTTGCGCCGGGCTGGCGTTTGCGCCGCTGATCCTGCGCGGGCTGCCGCGCGCCGCTTGACTCTGTGTCCGAGACGCAGGGGGCCGGTGCTACTTCCAAGCGCGATACCTCAGAGTCATATTTATACCTGTGAGGTATCGCGCTCTCCGGACCCATGCCGCCAGCCGGGGCGAGTCCGCTGCTGTGCTGCCGCCGGGGTCGCCGCAATGAGCGGGAAGCCGGCGCGGCTGTCGATCGGCGGTGAGCTGAGTCGGAAGCTCAGTGCGGCCCGGTCGACCGGCGAGGAGCTGAGCTGGAAGCCCAGTGCGGCCCGGTTGATCGGCGCTGAGTTGAGCTGGAGGCGCGGTGCGGCCTGTTGGCCGGCGCTGAGTTGAGCTGGAAGCCGGTTGCGGTTGTCGACCGGCGGGAAGTTGAGCTGGAAAGGTGGTGCGGCCTGTCGACCGGGAGCGAGCAGGGCAGGAAGCCCGGCGTGACCGCCAACCGACGGACCTGCGTCCGAGGTCGGCCGCTTGACCGCCCAAACGGCGGCGACCTCGTGCGGACTCACCGGAGGGGCGAGCGCCGGGTCAGCTGCGCCGGTGCCTACCGACCTCCGGTCCGTCCGGCACGGAGTCCAATCCGTGTCCGCCGGCCAGCGGGCCACCGTGTTCGTCGTAGCCGCCCCATCCCTCACCGTCACCCCAGGAGGCGTTCCCCCTCCGGCCCTCGTCGCCGGACCGCCCGGGGGCAGCGGTCGCTGCTCCGCCGCTCGGCCCGGTGGTGATGCCAGGCGCCCGGGTCGTACCGCTGCTGGTCCGGGTCGTACCGCCGGTCCGGGTCGTACCGCTGCTGGTCCGGGCTGCGCTGCCGATGCTTTTGCGCGCGCCGCCGCGGGGCGTGCGGGTGGACGCGGCTGACCGAGGGGACGCGCCGGCGGTGGCCGGGCGGCGGCGCAGTCCGAGCACCGCGCCGATCTGGGCGCCGACGATGCTCGCCACGGCCAGCACGGCGGAGACCGCCAGCGGTCGGTTGACCCGGTCGGTCGCGCCGGCCCGGGCGGCGCCGACCGTCATCGCGGGCGGCTGACCCGTGGACTCCGTACCGGTGGGTGGTGTCGGTGCCACACGTTCCGGCGCGGCCCGCTCGGGTGCCGGTCGGGGGGCCGGCGGCTTGGGCGCGGGTCGGGCGACCAGGCGGCCGGTGGCATGGGAGCGGGCGCCCTGGTCGGTGGCCTCGGCGGGCAGTCGGAGCAGCTGGCCAGGGCGGATCCGGTCCGGGTCGTCGAGCCGGTTCAGCTCGGCCAGCCGTCGGTAGTCGGCGAACTCGTCCAGGTAACGCTCGGCCACATCGCCGAGGTAGTCGCCCCGCGCCACCCGGTACACCGGAGCCGCCTCGTCACTCGCGCCCGCGCGCGAAGGCGCGGCCAGGGCCGACGCGTCGCTGACCGTGGCGCCCGCGACGCGGGGCGCGGCGGTCCCGTGGGCCGTACCCAGCGCCGACGTGGACGCCGGCCCAGCCAGGGTGGCGGCGCCCGGGCCGGCCAGGGTGGCGACGGCCGGTGTGCCCGGGTGGGCGTACGCCGAACCGCCGTAGACGGCGGCGGCGCTGGCGGCGGCCGGGCTGGCGGCGAGGATCAGCGCGACCGAACCGACCAGGGCGGCGGCGGCCTTCTGCTGGCGGCTCATCCCCGGCAGCTTCGGCGCCGGCCGGCGCAGGCTCTGCGCGCCCAACTCGACGAGGACCGAGAAGGCGAACGTGGCCCAGCCGAACCAGCCGGCCAGTGCCAACGCCCGCAGGAAGAGCTGGCCGTCGTCCCGGCTGGTCAGCGCGGTGCCCACCTCGGCGATGGTGGGCAGGTGGTCGGGCAGAGGGTTGCCGGCGAAGGCGAGCAGTGCCACCGGCGCGCCGGCCAGCAGTGTGCAGAGCACGACCAGCGCTCCGAGGCCGGTGAGGATTCGTCCGGTCCGCCGTACGACGGACCGACCCGATGCGGGCATGGCTGCCTTCCTTCCTACGGTTCCGGCGGTGCTGGCGCTCGGGTGATGGCCCGCGCGGTCGCCTCGCCGGTGACGGTGACCGTGCTGGCGAAGCCGAACAGCCCGAGCATCGATCGGCGGTAGGTGATCGTGACGCGTACCCGGACTAGGGTCTCCCCGGCGACCTGCGGGAAGCTCACGGTGTGGCCGGTGGTGCCGGCGGCGGCCAGGTAGTTGGCGACCGCGACGCGGGCCTGCCGCCGGTTGATCCGCGTCGGCCCGCCCTCGATCGCGGTGGCCCGGTCGATGGCCTGACCGCCGGCCCGGGCCGCCTCGGCGGCCAGGTTGTCGGCGCGTTGCAGGGTGCGCAGCTGCCCGGCGCCGTCGAAGGAGAGGCCCACGATGGCCAGTACGCCGGTCATCGCCACCGCCAGGAAGATGCTGACCCGGCCGTGGTCACCGGCGCGTGGACGCCGGGAGGCGATGGCGGTCATCGTCGGCTCCGGTAGCGGTCCAGGGGCGAGGTGAAACTCGCCGTGATCCGGTTGTCAGTCGGCATCCCGGGCACGACGTTCAAGGAGATGTCCTTGAAGGACACCAGGCAGCTGATCTCCACCGTCACCGTGGCGTCCGTACCGACCGGGCTGCGGAAGGCGGCGTTGAAGCTGGTGGCCTTGCCGGCCACCGATCCGGAGAAGGTCGGGTGGAGGTCATTGGCGCAGGCCAGCCCGTGCCAGTCCAGCTGTTTGCGGGCGGCCTCCCGCGCCGCGGTCCGCGCGCTTCTGGCATCCCGGGAGATCGAGGCGGCGCGGGCCGCGTCGTGCGCGGCGGCGTCGATCGCCTCCGCCGCGACCGCGCTACGCCCGGCCACGCCTGCCAGCACCATCAACGCGATGAACGCGGGCGCGAGCACCGCCACCTCGATGGAGACCGAGCCCCGCTCGGCGCTGCGGTTCACGGAGTGGTCACCCGTTCCACTGTCCCGTGCGCGGTCTGCTCCACCGCGAAGTCCACGCCGGGCACCACCGACAGGGACCGGCCGCGCACCGTACAGGTCACCTCGGTCGCGGTGGTCACGCAGCTCGGGTCGGTCTTCCCCCAGCCCACCAGCCAGCCGCCGGTGGCTTTCAGGAAGCGGGTGGCGCTGGCGACCCCGGCGCCGTCCGGGGCGTCGTACAGCCGCTGGGCGTTGACCCCGCTCTGCGCGGCGTTCAACGCCGTGGATCGGGCCAGGAAGACGGCCGCGACCTGGAGCGAGGCGAAGAGCAGCACCAGGATCAGCGGCATGACCACGGCCAGCTCCACCGGGTTGGCTCCCCGCTCCCGGTCACCGGCCGCGAGGTGGCGCCGGGCAGCGGCGACCGCCCGGCACCACCATGGGAACGCGGCTCGGCGCATGTCCGCTACTTCGGGTCCGTGTGGTTCGGGATGGCGTTCATCCAGTCGTTGGCCTTGCCCAGGGCCAGGCCGGTGACGATGGTCGCCACGAAGACCAGACCGAAGATGATCACCGCGGTCGGCACCGGGCTGTCGCCGCGCTCGCCGTCGCGGCGCAGCTCGGCGACGCGCGTCGTCAGCACGAAATGCAGGTAGCTGATGATGGACATGGCGTACTCCTTCTCGGGGTCGGATCAGACACGGGCGATGAACGGGTAGACGACGAAGCCGAGCAGCACGAAAACGAGCAGCGCGCCCGGAATGTCGAGCTTGCTGGTCACCCCCTCGGCGCGGGCGAGGTTGTCGGTGCGGATCTGGTCGCGTAGCGAGTCGGCCCGGCTGCGCAGGGTCTCGTGCACCTGCGCTCCCTCGCTGCCGGAGGAGCGCATGATCGCGCCGACGTCGCCCAGCTCCGGGATGCCGATCTTGTCGGCGAGGTCGCGCAGCTCGTCCCAGGGCGCGTGCATCTGCATCTGGGCGATCCGCAGCGACTCCTGGATCCGGTCGAAGACCCAGCCGTCGCAGACCGCGGCGGCCCGCTCCAGCGACTGCACCGGCCCGTGCGCGGCGGAGAGCTGCAACGCCACCAGATCCAGGTAGGTGCAGACGGCCTGGCGGAACTCGTCCCGGGCGGCGTCGGCCTTGGTGAGCACCGCCCGGTGCGCCAGCAGCCCGCCGATCAGCGCCAGGCCGAGGCTGCCGAGCACCGGTACGACCAACGGCAGCGAAACGCCCAGCACGAACAGCGCCACCCCGAGCAGGGTCGGCGTGGCCAGCCCGACCAGCGCGGAGAGCAGTACCGACAGCGCGTACTGCTCGGAGGTCTGACCGATCAGGGCGAGCTGCCGGTGCGGCGGCCGCAGCCAACGGGCCAGCCCGGTCAGCCAGTCCAGTCGCCGGGAGGCGGGAGCGGCGACCCGGCCGGTGCCGGCCGGCTGGTGCAACCGGCGCAGTGCCGGCCCGAGCGCCGGGGTCGCCGGCACGAGCTCGCGGACCACCAGGAACAGGCCCAGCCCCACGGCCGCTCCACCGCACACCGCGATGGCCAGGTGCCAGTTCACGATCACGCTCACGCGATCACCTCCTGCGGGTCCGGCGCCGGCAGGAACCGGGCCGGCCGCTGCGGCTGGCTCATCGACCGCACCCAGGCCAGCAGGCCGATGAAGGCTGCGCCGAGGGCGGCCATCACCAGTTGACCCACCGGCGTGCCGTACGGCTCGATGTACTCGGTGTTGATCAGCCCGTACGCCAGAGTCGCGAGGGTCATGCCGGTGAGGAAGCGGACCGCGAACCGGGGCTGGGTGCGCTTCGCCTCGATCTCCCGGCGGGTGGCGACCTCCGCCGCCGCCGCGCCGGCGATCGAGCCGAGTACGTCGCCCAGCCGCTCGCCCCGGTCGGTGAGGTGCAGGATCAACGCCGCCACCACCTGGTCGCAGACCGGGTCGCCGATGTCGTCGGCGAACGCCAGCAGCGCGGAGCGGGCCGTCCAGCCGGCCTGCAACCGGGCGGCGAGCAGGCGAACCTCGTCCTCGACGCCAGGTGGCACGGTGCCGATCGTGCCGATGATCGACTGTTGGAGGCCCTGCCCGGTGCCGGAGACGTCCTTGAGTCGGCGGGTCCACTCGCCGACCGCCTCGATCCGGGCGATCGCCCGCTGCTCGGCCTTGCCCACCGCGAACAGCCACGGGGTGCCGGGCACCGCCACCGCCACCAGCAGACCCACCACCGGCAGCCCGGTCAGCAGGAAGGCCAGCGCGCCGGCGGCCAACGCGGTGAGCAGCAGCGCCTGGTAGGCCCGCCGTTCGCCAGGAGTGGCGCCGGAGCCACGCCAGAGTCGGCTCAGGCCAGGTCCGGAGCCCGGGCCGGGGCCGACGGGCCGCCGGGTGCCGATCAGCGCGACCACGGCCAGCAGCAGCCCCGCGACACAGGCGGCGCCGGAGACCACCGCGATCAGTTCCAGGTTGGTCCGCACCAGATCACCGCCGGGCCAGTCGGGTCTGCCGGGGGCGACGCCAGGCGCCGGTGCCGGCCTCGATCCACCGGGTCAGCAGCCGGGCGTCGTACCCCACCCGCAGCAGTTGGTCGCGGACCCGTTCCGGCAGGTGCCGGGGGACCGCGCGGCCGTCCGGGCCGGGCCCGAAGACCGTGGTGGTGGTGATGCGGCCGGCTTCGCCAGCGCCGATCACCTCCTCTACGTGCGACACGAACCGGTGCTTGCGCCCGCCGATCGCGGTCTCGTCCTCGACGGTGACGTAGACGATCAGGTCCAGGGCGTTGCCGGCCATCCGGCGGGCCTGGTCGACGGTCATCTCGCGGCCGTGCGCCAGCGCCAGCTCGACGATCCGTTCGCCGACACCGGCCGACGTGCGGGCGTGGATGGTGCACATCGAGCCCCGGCTGGTGGTCATCGCCTGGAGCATCGGCACGATCTCCCGGGACCGCACCTCACCCACGATGATCCGCAGCACGCCCATCCGCAGTGAGAGTGGGATCAGGTCGGCGATCGTCACCTCACCGGCGGGCCGGCCGTCGAAGCCACGTTCGCCGTGCCCCTCGCGGGCCTCGAAGCTCATCACCGCCCGGTGCCGCTCCCGCCGGCGGGCCGGCAGCAGCTCCCGGCTCTCCTCCAGCAGCACGTACGGCTCGTCGGGCGGGATCTCGTTCATCAGCGCGCGGATGATCGTGGTCTTCCCGGCACCGGCCAGCCCGGCGACCATGATGTTCAGCCCGGCGCGCATCGCCGCGCGGAGGAAGTCGCGCAGCAGTGGGTCGATCATCTCGTCCAGGTCACCCCGGGCGCCGGCCACGTCGTCCAGGCTCACGTCCAGGGTGTTGTGCTTGCGGATCACCGCATACGGGCGGTGGCTGACCAGGAACACCGCGGCCAACCGGCTGCCGTCGGGCAGTTGCAGGTCGAGGGTGGGCTTCACGGTGGACAGGGACCGCTCGGTCGCGCCCGCGCGGCGTGCCGCCGCCTGGAGGATCTCCACCAACTCGGCGTCGCTGTCGGCGATCGGCTCGGCCCAGTCCACCCCGCCGCCGTGCCGGGTGATGCGTACCTGGTCGCAGCCGAGGATGTGCACCTCCTCGATGGTGTCGTCGACCAGCAGGGTCTGCAGCCGGCCCAAGCCGACCAGCTCGGCGGTCACCTGGTCGAGCAGGAGGCGTTCCGCGCCGGCGGCCATCGGTGTGCCGGCCCGGCGGACCGCGTCCGCGTACTCGGCGACCACCGCGACGGCCAGCCGGGCCCGCTCGGTGTCCTCCTCGTCGACGGTGAACTCACGGCCGCGCTGCCAGAGGGTGAGCCGCTCGGTCAGTTCCCGGCGCAACTCCCGGACCACCTGGAAGTCCATGCGGGCGCGGGGTGGCGCCTCCGGCGGCGGGCTGGCCGCGGGTGCCGGCGGGGGCGTCGGCATCGGCACCGAATGGTGTCGGCCGTTCGGCGCGGCCAGCGGCGGCGAGGTGGAGGTGACGCCCGGCGGCTGCTGCCGCGGGTCGACGGAGACCGGTTCAAACCGCATCCGGCACCCCCTGCTGCACGGGCCAGGCCAGCCGGGCGCGCCGTCGCTCCAGCAGCGCGCCGATCGGCACCTCCAGCGCGGCCGCCGCGCGCAGCAGCGGGCGTCCGGCCCGCACCGTTCCGCCCAGGCTGAGCACCTTGGCGGTACGCGCGTCGTGCGGCAGCCGGGCGATCACCGGCAGTTTCAGCGCTCGGCTGATCTCGGCCTGCCCGTGCCCGTCGCCGACGAGCAGCAGCCGGAGGGTGCCCGGTGGCACCCGGTGTTCGGCGAAGTCCCGTTCGATCGCGGTGACGACCGCCCGGGTGCCGGAGAGGTCCGGCAGCTCGGCCCGGGTCACCAGCAGCACCACCGAGGCGGCCCGCAGCACCGGCCACGGCGGGCCGTTGACGTGCAGCCGGCCGCAGTCGACCAGCACGTCGTAGCCGGGGGTGCCGCGGTCGAGCGCGTTGAAGTAGTCGGCGAAGCGCTGCCAGAGCGGGGTGACGCTGCCGGCCTGCGTCGGGTCGACCAGCCCGGGCAGCAGCAGTCGTTCCCGACGGGGCGCGTCGAGGTCGACCAGCTGGGACCAGAAGGCGGTCTCCAGGTTGCCGTCGCGCAGCTCGCCGACGGCCAGCTCGCCGAGGCCGCGGGGCCCGTCCAGCTGACCGCCCAGGTAGCCGGCGAGGATCGACCCGCCGGCCGGGTCGCACTCCGCGAGCACCAGCCGTCGGTGCCACGCCAGCGCGCAGGCCAGCGCCGAGGTGGTCACGCCGGGCGAACCCTTCGCGGACACCAGCGCGATGATCGCCATGCTCAGGCCGCCTCGGTCAGCACGACGGCGACCCGCTCCTGCGCGGCCAGCGCCACCACCGCGGGTACGTCCCGGACGGGGAGTGCCAGGTAGAGCACCTTGTCGTCGTTCGCCGGGCTGACCATGTCGATCACGGTGGCGGAGAAGCGGGTGCCCACGGCGGCCGTGCCGGTGGCGTTGTCGTCCGGGGTGCTGACCAGCAGAACCTTGTCGCCAGGGTGCAGTTCACGCGCCGGCACCTGCGCGGTCTTCAGGCCGAGCGCGATCTGCTGCTGGCCGGGGCCGAGCAGCGGGTCGTCGGTGACCTGCCCCAGCGTGAGCAGGGCGCCCGGGACCAGCGCCACGGCGGCGCGCTTGCCGACCACCTCGTCCAGCCGCCCGGCGGGCACCGGGCGCAGCCCCTGGCCACCGGCGACCTGCACGGCGACCAGGTCGGCGGCGCTGATCTCCCGGCCCACCTCCACCGGCCGGGCCACCGCGAGGTAGCTGCCGGTGGCCCGGACCGAGGTGACCGCGAAGGCCGCGCCCAGCCCACCCAGCGCGATCAGGAGTACGGCCAGACCCAGCAGCCCCGGGCGGACCCGGCGCTGCCGGACGACCTTGGGCGGGCTGACCGGCGCGTCCACCGGTGTCCCGTTGCGCGTCGCGAGACTCACCTGTTCACCACCTGGAGTTCGTTGATCTGGATCGGCACGGTGTCGCTGGTCCGGGTCTGCGGAATCGGCTCGCCCTCGACGTCGTCGTCGGTCCACCACCGCACGGTCCAGTACGTGGTGGCGCCGACCCGGTAGGTGCCGGCCTCCGGGTAGCCGTTGTCGTAGCCGCAGTCCGGGGATGTGCGGCCGGCACGGCGGCCGTTCGGGTCGTACGGGGTGCCGGCGCCCGTGCAGGTGACCTTCTCGCCGTTGCCCATGTCCCAGACGATCCGGTCGACCTTCGCCTCGATGGAGACGGTCAACCCACGGTCGGAGGCGGAGGCGCGCAGCGGGCCGAAGTAGCTGGTGCTCGGTGTCGCCCACATCCAGACGGGCAGGCCGACCAGGCCGGGGCCGACGTTCTTCCGGGGCGCCACCTTGAGCCGCGCGGGCAGCAGCTTGATCGACGCCAGGGCGCGGCGGGCCAGCTCCTCCGGATCGGGCGGCGCGCCGAAGCCGGGCGGCGGCTCGTCCCTCAGCACCGTGACCTGGGCACCCAGCTCGCCGCCGTTGCAGGTCTGCAGATACCACTGCTGACCCTCGGGCGGCTCGACCTCTCCCTCGGTCAGCTTGTAGTAGCACCCGTCGCCGTTGTTGAACCAACCGAGCAGGTCGTCGTAGCAGGCGATGGTCCGCCCGCCCCACTGGCAGACGCCGCCACCTCCGCCGCCGCCGGAGTCACCGCCGCCGCCGTTGTCGCCGCCACCGCCGGGATCGCCCGGTGTGCCGGGTTCGTCGTCCCAGACGCTGCAGTCCGGCTGGTCGAGCGGGCACTCCACCCCCGGGTCGGCGCGCCGGGCGGCGGCGGCCGGCAGCGTCGCGCCGACCACCAGCAGCAGTGCGAGGCCGAGCCCGGTGAGCGCCCGGCGGGGCGTCCCGGCCCGGGCGGTACGGGCCGGGACGCCTCTTCCTCCCCAGGTCAGCACGGCTGGTCCCGGTGCGCGGCGCTGGAGTTGATCAGCCAGCGCCCGTCGGGATAGCGGGTGGCGGTGGCCGTGGCCAGATGTCTGCTGCCCCCGCTGCCCGGGACCACCCGTCTGTCCTTGGCGTAGACCAGCCGGTAGCCGCTCGCGTCCAGGCAGTCCTGGATCTCCACGGTGGCCGGGGTCGAGTCCAGGCTGACCGAGGTCACGGTCGGGTCGGACTTCAGCGTCCCGGTACGCATCGCGCCGTGCTCCTTTGCCTCGCGAATGGACACTCGCACCCGAGTGAGCAGTGGATCGGCGAGGAACCGGGACAGTTCCGGCGCATGCGGATCACTGCGTCGACTCGCCGTACGCGAGGCCGCGAGATAACCGGAGTACGCGTGCAGTGCCGCCTTTTCCGCGGCCCGCCGTTCGACGTCCGAGTCCGCCTGTTGTCCGTCGTTGCGGGCCGGCGCCGGCCGTTCGACGGCCTCCCGCCCGCTGCCGCAGGCGGTGACCGGCACCGCCGCCACGACCGCTACCAGGCAGATTGCTGCTCGCCTGAGCTGCCGTCCGCGCACCGTCGAGCCTCCTCGTGGTCGCCCGGTGCGGCGGCGGATCACCGCCGCCGGGCATGCGGAAGCGCGCCCGGATCAGCACATCCGGAGCCGTTCATTGCGCTTCTGCATTCACCGATACGGATCTTCTACAAATGGATGGTCCTGTGTCGTCCGGTTGTTGCAGTGAGGCTTGCGTCACACCCAAGGGGCGAGCATAGGCTGACGCTCGCCGATGCAACAGAGGCAATTCAACTGAACACTCTCCGTGATGACAGGTGGTGGTGAGGGGTGTCTGCGCCGCGCTCCGGGCAATGGCCGGCCGATACGCCGGCGACGGCCCGCACTGGACGGGCCGAGCGGGTTCGTCGGGGCCCTTCCGCCGGTCCCGAGAGTGGGACAACGCGGCGTCATCCCGGCATCCGCTCGGAGCCGGCGGGGGACCGAGGAACCGCGCCGATCGGTGGGACGGCCGGCCCGGGTCCGGCCCGGGAAGCCGTCGGACGGCCGGCTGTGCAGGTCGCTTTCTGCGCCATCCGCTACACCCAAGCGATCGTTCAGTCACGATCCGTGTTCGCCTTCACGGCCGGCGGCCGGCCCGAAGCGGGGTCGACATGGCGCTGACCGGCCCCTCGGCGGCCGCCCCGGGTCAGGAGAACCCGCCCGATCGGACCCCGATACCCCCGCCCTCGGGTGGCACGACCGAACCCGTCGACCGAGCCGCGAGCGGTGCCCGGCTCCCCACCGTGCTGGCGATCCTGACGGTCAGCCCGCTGCTGCGGTGGGCCGCCCTGCGCTACGGCGTACCGTCGGGCACCGCCAGCCGGACCGGCTGCGACGCCTGCGGCGCGCCGATCGGGCTGACCCGGCCCTGGCCCGCGCTGGGCCCGGTCGGCCGGTGCGGTCGCTGCCGCGCCCCGGTCGGTCCGCCGCCCGGCACGGTCGAACTGGCCGCGCTCGCCGGGCTCGCCGCGGTGGTGCTGCTGGCGCTGGTCGGTCCGTCGGGCGGTGCGCTGCCGGCGCTGGCCTGGTGGCTCGGCTGGACGGTCCCGGCGGTCTTCGTCGACCTGGCCGTGCACCGGCTGCCGGACCGGCTCACCCTGCCGGCGGCGGCCGGGACGTGGCTGCTGCTCGGCGTCGCCGCGCTCGGCGACCCCGAGCCGGGGCCCTGGCTGCGCGCCGTCACCGCCGGCGCGGGACTGGCGGTGCTCTTCGCCGGCAGCACGCTGCTGCTCGGCCGCCGTGGCTTCGGACTGGGCGACGCCAAGCTGGCGCTCAGTGTGGGCGCGCTGCTCGGCTGGTACGGCTGGCCGGTCCTGCTGCTCGGGCTGCTGCTCGCCTTCGGGCTGTCCGCGTTGGTCAGCCTGGGTCTGCTGGCCGCCAGGCGGGCCCGCTGGACCACCCACCTGCCGTTCGGCCCGTTCCTGCTGCTCGGCACCGTCGGCGCCCTCCTGCTGAACACCTGACCGCCCCGGCCGTCCGTCGCCCGCGCCGTCCGCCGCCGTCCGTCGCCCGCGCCGTCCGCCGCCGTCCGTCGCCCGCGCCGTCCGCGCCGTCCGTCGCCTGCGCCGTCCGCCGCCCGCGCCGTCCGGGGTCAGGGGCGGGGCCGGCCCGCCAGATCGGGGACCGTGCGACGGGCGCGGTCGGCCCGGCGGCGTAGCGCCTCGGCCGCCGGGCGGGCCAGCAGCGGGGTGGCCAACGCGGCGACCAGGGCGCCGAGCAGCAACCCGGCGACCACGTCGTGCGGGTAGTGCACACCCACGAAGACCCGGGAGAACGCGGCCAGCACGGCCAGCGGCAGCGCGACCAGTCCGAGTCGGCGGGAGAGCAGCAGCGTCGTGACCGCCAGCGCGCCGGCCAGGGTGGCGTGATTGCTGGGGAACGACCAGTCGCCCGTTGGCGGACAGCTGCCCGCGATGATGGCCCGGCCGAGCGTCCGGCACGGTCGATCCTCGTCCACCACCGTCTTGAGCCATTCGCTGCCGGCGTACGCCAGCAGGGTCGGCACCGGCGCGACCAGGGCGACCGCCCGGTCGTGCGGGCCGCCGGACAGGCGGCTCAGCGCGGCTACCAGCAGCAGCGCGCCGAGCAGCAGGATCACCCCTTCGGTGGCGTGCCCGACGAACCACTGCACCGGTTGCGGGCTGTCGGCGGCGACGTCGATGACGTCGCGGTACCACTCGGCGCTGATTTCCGGAACGTCCATGTTGCCGGTGTCGACCATGCATCACCTCACCAGATGTTCATACCTGGTTCATCTGGGAGACAGGGTAGGAACGCGCCAGGCGGCAGCGCGGGTCCCGAAGGTCGAGGCGGCTCACCGACCTTCGTCCAGGAATCGCACAGCCGGCTCTGCTTGGCTGGTCAGGGACATCGGCACCCCACAGGAGGCATTCGTGCACACCGGTTCGGCCACCGATCAACCGTCGCCGGCCGTCGAGCGCGGGGACGAGGAGACCTGGCGGATCCGGCGTACCGCGGCCGACCTGGACCGGCTCGGCGAGACCGAGTCGATCTTCGCGCTGGGCAACGGGTGGGTCGGTTGGCGTGGTGTCCTCGACGAGGGCGCGCCGTGCGTGATGCCGGGCAGCTACGTCAACGGTTTCCACGAGCGGCGCGAGCTGAGCTATCCCGAGGAGGGGTACGCCTTCCCGCAGGCCAGCGACACCGTCGTCAGTGCGCCGAACGCGGCGCTGATCCGACTCTGGGTCGACGACGAGCCGCTGGACATCCGGACCGGGACGCTGCACACCCACGAACGAATGCTCGACCTGCGCGCCGGGGTGCTGCGCCGGGAGACCGAGTGGGTCTCGCCGGCCGGGCGGCGGGTGCGCATCCGCAGCACCCGGCTGGTGTCCCTGCCCCGCCGTCCGGTCGCCGCCGTCCGGTATGAGGTGGAGGCGCTGGACGGGCCCGTCGAGCTGCGGGTCTGCTCGGACCTGCTGGCCAACGAGCAGGTGCCGGAGCGCTCGGACGACCCCCGGGCAGCCTCGGTGATCACCGATCCGCTGACGTCCGAGACGTACCGCGCGGCCGGCCTCGACGGGGTGCTGGTGCACCGCACCGAGCGCAGCGGCCAGCGCGTCGCGGTGGCGGTCAGCCACCTGCTGGACGCGCCGGGCACGGTGACCGCCACCGGTGACTGCACCCCCGACCGGGTACGGCTCACCGTGGCCGGCCGGCTGCACCCGGGCGAGCGGCTGCGGTTGACCAAGTTCGCCGCGTGCGAGTGCGCGGCGGTCGACGGGACGCCGGCCGGCGAGTTGGCCGACCTGGTCGCCGCCGAGGCGGACGCCGCCCGCGCGGACGGCTTCGACGCCCTCCTCGCCGACCAGCGCGCCGCCCTGGACGCGGCCTGGCAGGCCGCCGACGTGCTGCTCGACGGCGACCGGGAACTCCAGCAGGCGACCCGCTTCGCGATCTTCCACCTGATCCAGGCCGGCCGCCCCGACTCCGACCGGACCATCCCCGCCAAGGGCCTGACCGGCAACGGCTACGACGGGCACGTGCTCTGGGACACCGAGAGCTACGTGCTGCCGGTGCTCACCTACCTGGCTCCGGCGGTGGCCCGCTCGGCGTTGAGCTGGCGGCACGCCCACCTGCCGGAGGCCCGCGAGCGGGCCCGCGAGCTGCGGCTGACCGGCGCCACCTTCCCGTGGCGCACCATCGGCGGCCGGGAGTGCTCCGGCTACTGGCCGGCGGGCACCGCCGCGCTGCACGTCAACGCCGACATCGCCGACGCGGTGCTGCGCTACCTGGCCGCCACCGACGACCAGCGGTTCCTTGCCCAGGCGGGGCTGGAGCTGCTGGTGGAGACCGCCCGGCTCTGGCACGGCTTCGGCCACTGGTCGGACACCGGCGCCTTCCACCTGCACGGGGTGACCGGCCCGGACGAGTACGCGGCGCTGGTCAACGACAACGTCTTCACCAACCTGATGGCCCGGCGCAACCTGCGCGGCGCGGCGGACGCCGCCGAGCGCCACCCCGACCTGGCCGGCCGGCTCGGGGTGGACCCGACCGAGATCGCCGGCTGGCGGGCCGCCGCCGACGCGGTCTTCATCCCGTACGACCGTGCTCGCGGCGTCCACCAGCAGGCGGCCGGGTTCACCGAGCAGCCCGAGTGGGACTTCGCGAACACCGGCGAGGACGACTACCCGCTGCTGCTGCACTACCCGTACCTGGAGCTGTACCGCCGGCAGGTGGTCAAGCAGGCCGACCTGGTGCTGGCCATGCAGCTCCACCCCGGTGAGTTCACCGCCGACGAGAAGGCCCGCAACCTGGCCTACTACGAGGCCCGCACCGTTCGCGACTCGTCGCTGTCGGCAGCACCGCAGGCGGTGCTGGCCGCCGAGGTCGGGCACCTCGACCTGGCGTACGACCTGTTCGCGGAGTCGGTGCTGCAGGACCTGGCCGACCTCGGCGACAAGACCGCGGACGGGCTGCACCTGGCCTCGCTGGCCGGGTCGTGGCTGGCGCTGGTGCAGGGCTTCGGCGGTCTGCGGGACGACCGGGGGGTGCTCTCCTTCGACCCTCGGCTGCCCCGGCGGATCGACCGGCTGGCGTTCAGCCTGCGCTGGCGCGGACATCGGCTGCGGGTCACGCTGACCGCCACCGAGGCGCGCTACGAGCTTCCCGACGCCGGCCCGGACGTCGCGGTCGACCTGTGGCACCACGGTGCGGAGCTCCGGGTCACCGGCGCCGCGCCGGTCATCCGGCCGATGCCGCCGGTGCCCGACCCCGGGCCCGAGCCGCACTCCCCGCCCGGTCGCCGCCCCACCCGCCGCTCGGCCGGCTGACCTGCCGCCACCCGCTGCTCGTGTACGCAGGCGACGGTCAGGTCGGCCCGAGGCCCCCGGCCATCCGTTCGCGGACGGCCTCCAGCGCCTCGAAGGCGTACGCCCAGTTGTGGCACTTGAAACTGCGCAGGCCGTCGATCGCGGTGTGGCAGTCGGCGCAGCGCACACCGGGGATGGCGTCCGGGATCTCGGTGTTGACGTACTTGCGTTCGCCGAGGATGACGGTGGCGATCATGGCCTTGTCGTGC
Organism: Micromonospora sp. BL4; assembly: GCF_003667505.1. GTDB lineage: Bacteria > Actinomycetota > Actinomycetes > Mycobacteriales > Micromonosporaceae > Micromonospora. The sequence goes on along the minus strand of NZ_RCVJ01000112.1, from coordinate 21,815 downwards.
AGGCCGGAGAGCGCCGACGAGACGATGTCGTACCAGGTGATCCGCCGGCCGCACTTCGGGCAGTCCGGCTCGTCGCCGCTGACCCAGAGCGGGGCGCCGATGGTGCGCGCCGGCATGCCGAGCAGCTTCTCCAGTCGCCGGACGTCCGATTCCGGGGTGGTCCACCGGTGCCGGCCCGGCAGCGACGCGGGCGAGTCGTACACGGCGCGGAACAGGTCGTGGTCGACCTGCACGGTCTCCCGCTGACTGGTCATCGGCGTCCCCCTCGACGGTCGGTGCCCCCACCGTCGTCCCTGGTGGGGGCGGGCTACAACCGGATCAACGACACGGCGGGGCGACCAGCCCCCCGCCGCGAGGTCAGGATGCGGCCGCTGCGGAACCGGCCGCACCCCGCCCGCCCGGTTGCCCGCTTTCGCCGTCGGCCGCCGGTCCCGGGTGGTACGACGGACGCAGGGCGTGCCACCGGAAGGAGCGCTGATGGTGAGCCGGCCCGAACGGGTGCTGCGAGGACGGAACGTGCCGCTCAGCGCGTCCTTCCTGGAGCTCTTCTTCGACCTGGCGTTCGTCCTCGCCCTCAGCCAGCTGGCCCAGCATTTCCTCGCCGACCTCACCCTGATGGGGGCGCTGCGGACCGCGCTGCTCCTGACCGGGGTCTGGTGGATCTGGGTGTCCACCACCTGGCTGACCGACTGGTACGACCCGGAGACCCAGGCGATCCGGGGGCTGCTGGTCGGCGCCACGCTGGGCAGCCTGCTGGCCGGGGTCGCGGTCCCGCAGGCGCTGGACGGGCGGGGCCTGCTCTTCGCCGGCTCGTACGTCGCGGTCCATCTCCTCCGGGGCACGGTCACCGCCCTCGCACTGCGCGGCCACCCGCGGCAGAGCCGGGCGCTGCGGGTCCTCTGCTGGTACAGCGTCTCCGCCGTACCGTGGCTGGCCGGCGCGTTCGTGCCGGAATGGCGGGTGCCGCTCTGGCTGCTCGCCCTCGCGATCGATCTCACCGGCCCGCGACTGGGCTGGCCGACGCCCCGGCTGGGTCGGGCCCGGCAGCAGGAGCTGCACCTCGCCGGTGAGCATTTCGCCGAGCGGTACCAGCAGATCATGATCATCGCGCTGGGCGAACTCGTCCTGGTCGCCGGCCTCACGTATACCGGCACCCGCCTCAGCCTCCCGGAGACCGCCGCGTTCCTGCTGGTCTTCACCACCGCCGTGCTGATCGGTCTGCTCTACGTGACGCCCGCCGGCCAGCGCCTGGGCCCGGCCATCGAGAACGCCGAGCCGTCCCGGCTCGGGGTCACCACCGGCTACCTGCACCTGGTGATGATCGCCGGAGTAGTGGCGACCGCGGTCGGGGCCGAACTGAGCATCGCCCACCCCACCGAGATCGGCGGCACGACCGCTGTCGTGGTCATCCTGGGCGGACCCACCCTCTTCCTCGTCGGGCGGATCCTGTTCTCCCTGGCGATCCACCGGAGACTCTCCTGGCCACGGGTGATCGGCCTGTTCATCCTGGTCGGCGCAGCGATCGCCGTGCGCCTGCCGTTGGTCGCGGTCAGCGCGATCGCCGCCGGGGTGCTGATCGTGGTGGCCGTCCTGGACCAGGCGGGCATCTTCACCGGCGCTCGTACCCGAGCCCGTTGACGATCGGTGCCTGGCTCGATGGCCGGCGTCAACTCCACGGCGTGGATCAGGCTGGCGCTACCAGCCGGCCGGCCGCCGACAACCGCCGGACCACCGCCCCGTGTGGCACGGCGTGACTGGTACGACCGGCCACACCGGTGGTGGTGGCGGCGGTGAAGAGCGAGTTGAGCAGCGCTTCCTCGACCGAGTCCAGGACGGCGGCGAAGACCGGGTTGATCTCCCCGTCCGGGATTGGTCGTTGGTCCGGCTGCGCGGTGCTGAACGCGATCGCGTAGTCGCCGCTGCCGTTGCTGTAGGACGCCCCGACCCGGCCCATCGCGAAGACCGCCCGCCGGGCGAGCCGTCCGAGCTGCCGGGCGTCCAGGGGTACGTCGGTGGCGACCACGATCATGCAGGAGTTGCCGGACGGTTCGGTCCGGTCGGCGTCCGGGATCAGCTCACAGACCGGCAGCGGGACGCCGAGGGCGGTGAGCACTCCGCCGAAGTTGGACTGGACGAGGGCGCCGACCGTCCCCGGTCGGTCGGCGACCCGTACCGTCCTCGACGACGTACCGATGCCGCCCTTGAAGCCCAGGGCCGTGGTGCCGGTGCCGGCCCCGACGCAGCCCTCCGCCGGTGGCCCGTCGGACGCCCCGGTGACGGCGGCGAGCACGTGTTCCTCGGTGATCGGCCGGCGGCGGATGTCAGAGAGGTGGCCGTCGTTGGTCTCGCCGACCAGGGGGTTGAACGACAGGCCGTCGGGGCGACGGTCCATCAGGTGACTGAGCAGCGCGTCCGCCGCCCGGAAGACGGACAGCGTGGCGGTCAGGACGATCGGTGACTCCAGTACGCCGAGTTCGTCGACCTGTGTCGAGCCGACGAGCTTCCCGTGGCCGTTGCCGGAGTACACGGCGGCCGACAGGGTCCAGCGTCCGGGGCCGAGCTGACTCGGTACGACCGCGGTGACGCCGGTGTGCAGATCGGCGCCGTCGTCGACGGTGGTGTGCCCGACCAGGACTCCGTCGACGTCGGTGATCGCGTTGTGCCGCCCGGTGGGCAGCGGCCCGACCACGATCCCGAGGTCGCGGGCGCGGCGGCTCAACTGGTCCATGAGGTTCCTGTCGTCGTTGTTGCACTGCGGCGATGCGGGAATCCTCGCGGAACCTGCCCGACAAGAGCACGCCCGGGCTATCCGGGTGGCGACGGCGGCTCGGGTGGACGCCCTCGCGCGCCGGCGGCGTCCGCGACGGCGACCCCGGCCAGGACCGCGGTGGCGGCGAGGGCGGCCACGAGCGGTGGTACGAGAAGCATCACCGGTGCCAGGACGGCCAACGCGAGCAGCCCCAGCGGTCGATCCCGGGAGACCCGGCTGAAGACCGCGTACTCGAAGCGGGCACGCCCGGCCAGAAACAGCGCGGGCCCGCCGAGGATGACGGCGATCCAGGCCATCTTTGCGTGCCCGGTTGGATGGGCGATGACGAGTTCGGCGCCGACCGCGGTGACGACGACGCCGGTCACCATGACCAGATGGGCGTAGAACGCCGACAGGCCGAGGCGGGCCGGATCGGGGGAGCCCCCGATGGCTGCGGCCGACAACTCGCCGGCGCGGTAGATGTAGATCCGCCAGAGCAGCACCGTGGTGGCGATCGACACCAGGAACGCCGCGGTCCGGTCGGTCGCGAAGCCACTGCCGCCAAGGGTCGAAGCGGAGACCAGGATCAACTCGCCGAGCGCGATGATGAAGAACTGTCGGTGGCGCTCGGCCAGGTGCTCGGCCGCGCTCGGCAACTCCGCGGGCGGTGAGCGGCCCAGGCCCGGTGTGCGGTAGCGGAGCTTCCCCGCCAGGTAGTCGATGGCCACCGCCAGCGCCCACAGTGCCTCGCGGGCGGTGCCGTGCACCAGCGCTCCCGCGATCCACGGCACGGCCGATACGCAGAACCAGATGAGTACCCGTAGGGCGCCGCGCTGCAACTCGTGGCCCCGCAGGGCGATGAGAAGGCCGAGGCTGCGACCGACCTGGACCGCGACGTACGCGCCCGCGAAGATCAGGCCCTGCGCGCCGAACACCGCCGGCAGCGCGACAGCCATCACCAGGCTGCCGACCAGGGTCGCGATGACCAGCAGCTGTATCGTCGGCCGCTGCGGGTCGAACCGGTCCGGGACCGTCGCCGTGCTGCACCAGACCCACCACACCGCCAGCAGCAACACCAGCATGTGGAAGGCCCCGCGCCACGTGAGGTCCTGGCTGAGCACCCGCGAGAGTTGGGTGAGCACGTAGACGAACGCCAGGTCGAAGAACAACTCCAGGAACGTCGCCCGTTGCGGATCCTCGGGCTTCCGCAGCAGCCTGCCCGCCCTGCTCGTCGTCATCGGTCGCCCGTCCTGTGGCTCATGCCCGTAATGAGGCATTCGTACCACGTGGCGAGACCGATGAACCCGGATCCGCAGCCGGGGCCGCGTCATCCGGTGCAGGCCGATCAGGTCCTTCACCAGGTCGCCGCCGGATCGATCAGTTCGTCGGCCTGGTCCGAGTATCGGGCTGCCCCCGGCCCTGACAGCTCAGGGAAGGTCGCTGTTGCCGCCCAGGTTGGCGATCATGCGGCGCAGCACGTTGAGGGCCGCCACATAGTCGTCTGTCGCGATGCCCTGGTGCATCTGCTCGTGCGCCCGCGCGTTTCGCTCCTTGGCGCGGAGGCGCCCAGCCTCCCCGGCCTCGGTGAGGGACAGGGTGCCGGCCTGCTCGCTCATCCAACCCCGCGCGACCAGGTCGTCGAAGACCTCCGCGAAATCGATGTTGAGGTCGTCGAAGGGGGCGAGGCGTTCGGCGAGTTCGCTACGACTCCACCTGCCGGGGGCGCCGGCCACGTGGTTGAGCGTCCACCAGTGCGGCTGGGTGAGCTGCTCCACGGCAAGCTCCGCCCGGATGCGTCCGACCACGGCACGGTACGCCTCGCCGCTCCAGTAACCGATGGGCTGCGCGGCCAGCCTCTCGTGGGTGTACTCCGTGATCATGGCCCAGGCTCCTTGTCGGCGACGAGCGAACGCGATCACCGTAGAAGTTCAAGCACCCTTGAGGTCAAGGGAGCGTGCTGGACCGGCGCAGGGCGGCTGGACGAAGGGTCGCCTATCCGGGCGGAAGGCCGAGGAACTGCTCGTTGTCGGCGATGGCGTCCTCCACCGTGCCGCCGACGGCCGGGTCGCGCAGTCGGGCGCGCAGGGCTGGCATGACCCGGTCGGTGTCGAGCCGACGGTGGATGCGGGCCAGATGACCGAGGCAGATCGCCGCGGTGGCCCGGACATCCTCCTCCGGGTGGTCCAGCAGCCCCAGGTAGAAGTCCTGGCACCAGCGCCAGTCCGCGTCGTGCAGGGCCAGCCCGACCATCGAGTCGGTGAGAGCGTCGATGTCACCCGCGGCGAGCGCGGCCGTGGCGCCGTCGTGGCTTGCCGGCGCCGGCTCGTAGTAACTGCGCTGTGTGCTCATTCCTCGTCCTTCGGCGGCGCGGTCGGCCCGGCCCTTCTGGTCTACCAGCAGCCCACTTCCCGACATCGATTCGTGCGGGGTGAAGACGGGGTCGCGGTCCGTGGTGAGGCTGTGGCATGGTGCGGTCGTGGGTGAGACGGGGCGGACGGATCGGGCGGCGGCGGTGCCGGACAAGCTGGATCAGTGGCACGACTTCCGCAAGAGCGTCGCCCTGGTGTCGATGGTGCTGTTCTTCTTCTGCGTGGTCGGCCTCGGCTTCCTGGCCTACCAGCTGGCGATAGTCGGGGACGACGGCACCTTCAGCGGTTGGTCGTTCTTCCGCTTCATGTCGGTAGCGACACCTCTCGGGGTGGCTGCCGTGGCCGGCCTCGGTGTCTACCGAGCGAGCGCCAACGCGGAGTCGAAACGGCGCGGCCGGATCATGGCCCTCGCGCTGCTCGTTGCCGCGGTCCTGCTCGTGGTGACCGGCATCATCGGGGACCGGCTGTCGTGAGCTTCTCCGTCGAGCCCAGCGCCTTGGAGAGCGCCGCTGCCCGCGTCAACGACGCCGCCCTCGACGCCCAGACCGCCAAGGCGTACATGCTCAAGCACACCGACCTGGCCTGGCACGACCAGGGTCTGCTCAACGAAGCGTGGCCCGCACACCAGAAGCTCGTCGACGAGATGACCAAGCGGCTCACCCACCTGATGGAGCTGCTCGGCAAGTCGCGCGACGCGCTCCAGGAGACCGCCGACTACTACCGGCGCACCGACACCGGCAGCGCGGCCCGTCTGGACGCGACCTACCCGACCGTCGACCGCAGCGGCTACGAGCTTCCCCGCGGGCACCCGACGGGTGGGAACCTGCCGTGAGAGAGCCGACGGACCTCCTCGTCGAGCCCAGCGAACCCGATCCCACAATGACCAAGGGCTTCGCCAACCCGATCGGCGTCCTGGACGCGATCTCCATCTCGCACTGGGTCAACCAGATCATCAAGGACTGCGCCGGGTACGACGTCATCGGCACCATCAGCAACGCCCTCGTCGGAGACTGGGAGAGCTTCTACAAGGCGGGCGACGCCTACGGCAACCTCGGCCAGAGCCTGCAGGCCCTCGGTCAGAACGCCAGCCTGACCGCCTCCCACATGGACCAGCAGTGGGACGGGCACGCCGCCGACGCGGCCTTCGTCTACTTCCGTCAGCTCACGAAGGCACTTGTTCAGCAGAACCTCGTCCTCATCGAGATCAAAGAGAAGTACCACGAAGCCGCACGCGCCATCTGGCTGCTGGCCGACATGATCGGCGGCCTGGTCAAGATGATGATCGACAAGGCCATCATCATCGGCGTCAGCGCCGCCGCGGGCACAGCGCTCATCGAGACCGGCGCCGGTGCCGTCGTCGGCTACGGCGTCGCCGCCTGGCAAGCCATCGAACTGGTCAAGAAGGTCAACGACGCGGCGCTGAAGATCCAAGCCGCCGGCACCGCGATCCTCGGCTTCTTCAGCTTCATCAAGACCCTCGCCGAACAGGGCGGTGACCTGTCCAAGGTGCCCCTGCCCGACCAGCCCTACACGAGCCCGGTGCCTGATGACGCAACCTGAACCGCAACCAGAGCAACAGTTCCTCGACCTCACCGAAGGGGATCCGGGCCTGGCCAAGCTCCTCCAGGCCAGCCTCACCCGGCTACGCGACGGAGTCGCCGGCGACGACCTCCAGGAGATGGCCCGCGATGTCCTCGCCGGCCACGGCGACCTGCGCCAGATCGCCGCCAACGACGCGTACGGCGGAGAACTCCTCGACCGCTACCACCGGTTCAGAGACTGGGAACAGAACCTCGACCCGGACGAGCGGCAACGTCTCACCGAGCAGGCGACCGAACTCGCCGCGGACCTGGGCACCGGCACCGGTGCGGCTGGACCGGGCGGGACCCCGCCGGCGTCGTAGGTGAATGGCAGGCTGAGGTCATGATTCGAGGGACGTTGATTGCCGAGAGTCTGCGTCCAGCCACCGACCTCCGGGTGGCGGGGCTCAACATCGTCCGGGTGCGCCGGCAGGACGTGTCGAACTCGGCCTCAGATGACCAGCCGAAGGTGTGGACCCTCCTCGACTTCGAGGCGGCCAACCAGGCAGCCGATGAGATCGGTCGTGCGCTCGCCGAGTCGCTGGCCTCCGACGGCGGCTGGTACGCCGACTTCACCGTTGGCGATGACCGCGTTGTGGTCTTTTCCAACCAGGTCTTCCGCTATCGGAGGGGCGATCGGAAAGGCCGAGCCGAGGCCGTCGAATACGGCAGGACGGTGGGCGTTCCGGAGCACCAGTTGGACTGGGGCGACTGAGCCCGAACGAGCGCACCGCGGCGGCCTCACCTGTCACGCTTGAGTCGGCCCGTCTCCCCGCCCTGGGCGTCGAGGAGCACGAGCACCTCGCCGTCCAGCCCTGCCCGCCACGCCTTGAAGAGCCAGAAACCCACCGGAACGCTGTCACAGCCGATCGCCGTGCTGGGTCCGCTGGTAGCGAGCAGGTCGCCTGCCGGTCCGGCGACCCATCGCCCTCCCTCACCGTTGCAGCCGTCGGAACCCCGCCATGTGCCGTCGTCCCGCAGCTCCACGTACGGCCCTCCGGACCCGAACCTGCCCGGCCGAGCATCAACCGGCACCCATCGACCGAGCAGGGTGTCACGGCGCGCGGGCGTCAGACCCGCCGGCAGTGCGGCGGCCGACGCGAAGGCACGCCGGACCTCGTCGGTGACCACGGGCGGCCCCGCCGGAGAAGGCAGGTTCGGCCCGGGGGTGGGCTTCGCGCCGGGCAGCAGCCGGGCGACGTGCCCGCCCTGGGCGTCGAGCAGGACCCGGCTGTCGCCTTCCACGCGGAAGGCGCTGGCCCGATGCAGCCAGGCCGGATTCATGAGCTCAGGACCGGGGCGGCATTCCTGGGCGTCGTTGTCGGAAACCGAACGTCCGGAGGCGCCGGCGACGAAGAGGCCGTTTACATTGGCCCGCCAGGCCCCCATCAGCGCGCCGCAGTGGTCGAACAACAGCAGGCCGTTGTGCCTGTCGGAAGTGAGCTGCAGGACGTCGCCTGCGCCTTCGTCGACCTCAGTCACCTTCCAGGAACCGATCAGCGCGACAGGCTCCGCCTGCGGCGACACAACCGGTGCAGGTTCCGTAGCGGTGGACTGGGACCCACCCGGAGCCGCCGTCTCCGACCCGCCCCGCTCGCCGCAGCCGGCGAGCAACGCTCCGACCGCGACGACAGCTATCAGGTACCTGCGCCCGCTCATCTTGTCTCCCGTTCCCACGCCCGCCGGGCGGTTGAGCGGCCCGGACCTCAGGTGATGGGACGAGCAACCGCGGTCACCAGTTCCCTGGACCCGGGCATTCCGCAACGCCAATCCGATCGCCTGCCAGCCGGACCAGCCGTGGCCGGACCGGCCGTGGCCGGCCTGCCGAGCGAGGTCACCGACGAGCTCTATACCTCACAGGCATATTTATGACTCTGAGGTATACCGCTCACAACAACCCACCATTCCCGAGGCGACCGGGATCCGCGCCCACAGCCGGGGCCGGCTCGCGCACCATGAAGACGTCCACCGGATCCTCGGTCTCGAGTGTGAATCCGTGCCGCTCGTACAGCCGCCGTGCCGGACTGCCCTGCAGCACGTTCAGCCGGACCAGGGTGCCGTCGCGGTCGCACTGCTCCAACAGCCCGCGCAACACGGCCGCACCGATGCCGCTGCCCTGCAGGTGCGGGGCCAGATAAAAGTGCTCCAGCCAGTACGCGTCCTCGGCCGGCCGCAGCGACACGCAGCCGGCGAACGCGCCGCCCACCTCGATCACGCAGGTGTGCGCTGGCGCGAACCCGTCCCGCAGTCGCTGCCGCACCCGCTTCTCGTCGTACCGCCCGAGCCGCTCCAGATCCGCCCGCAGCACCACGGCCCGCAACTCGGCCACCGCCTCGACATCCGCCTCCGAGGCCGGCCGAATCTCCCAGTCCGCCATGATCGCCAAGCTACCGCGCTGGCCCCTGGCGACGCGGCCGCCGGAGCATGCTGCCCGGCATCCAGCTGGTTCAGCTGCGGGAGGCGGTGCCCGGTTAGGCGGCGGTTTCGGGAACGAGGGCGGTCAGCTCCGCGACCTCGGCGTCGCTCAGCGCGATCCGCGCGGCCGCGAGGTTCTCCCGCAGGTGGGCCAGGCTCGTGGTGCCGGGGATGGGCAGCACCGCCGAAGAGCGGTGCAGCAGCCAGGCCAGCGCGATCTGCTGGGGCGTGGCCGCGTGCCGGGCGGCGATCGGCGCGAGGGCGGCGGCGACCTGGCCGGCGTTGTCCCCGCCGTCGCGCAGGCTGACCGGGTGCCAGGGCGAGAACACCGCTCTGGTCCGCTCCGCGGCCGCAAGTAGGTCCGCACCGGTGCGGTTGCCGATGTTGTACAGGGCGGTCACCGCGGCGATCTCCGCAATCGACCGGGCGAGTTCGAACTGCGCCGCGGTGACGTTGGACAGCCCGATATGCCGGATCCAGCCCTCGTCCTGCAGCTTCCTCAGCTCGCCGACCTGCTCCTCGAACGGGGCGTCGGTCGCGTACCCGCTGTGCAGGTAGTAGAGGTCGAACCGATCCATGCCGAGGCGGCGCAGGCTCAGCATGGCTGACTGCCGCAGGTACTTCGGGTTGCCCACCCATCCCAGGGTCGAGTAGTCGTGGCCGCCCCGGACGAAGCCACCCTTGCTCGCCACCACCAGCCCCGCCGGGTAGGGGTGCAGCGCCTCGCGGATCAGCAGCTCGTTGGTGTGCGGCCCGTAGACATCGGCGGTGTCGATGAAGGTGACGCCCTCCTCCACCACCGCGCGCAGCAGCGCCAGCCCACGCTGGTGGTCGGGGTACGGGCCCCAGACCTGGTCGCCGGTGAGCTGCATCGCCCCGAAGCCGACCCGTCCGACCGGAAGGTCGCCGCCAATGATGATCGTGGGCGGGGTGGACGGGGAGCCGAACGTCATGGTCATCTCGATTCTGGGTCGCCGGCGGCCCCGTCGCCGCCACCTCTGGGCTTCGACGCCATCCTGCGCACGGCCGCGACGTCTTCAAGCGAACTGGGCGCGGGGGCCACCCTGGAGGAGTGACCCGCCGGACCGCGTCCGCATCGGTACTCATGACCATAACTGACTCAACCGGGATGAATGGGTTGAAGCGGTCTACCTGGCGGAAGTTCAAGCGGTCGACGACCAGGTTGGAACGCCCGGGCCTATCCGTGGAAATCGATCGGGCGTTTCGCACTCACGAGCTGCGGCGGTGGGATTCGAACCTGCGGAGGGCGTCAACCCTCACACGCTTTCGAGGTCTGCAACACGACGTCCAACTGGCTGCCGAAGAAGGACCGTCCGCGGGGCGTTGTCGGCCAACTCCTAGGCCAAGCCGCCGACAAGCAGCCCAGCGCTTCTGCTAGCCAAGACCACAGCTAGTTTGTGCCCCGGTTGTGCCCGATGATCTCTGCCCGGCGTTCTCGCAGCTCAGTGGCGGTGCATGGTGGGCCGCCAGGGACTCGAACCCTGAACCTATGGATTAAAAGTCCACAGCTCTGCCATTGAGCTAGCGGCCCGCGCGCTCAGGTTACCGGACGGTGCCCGACGACGACTCTCGGCTTCCGGCCGACCGTCGATGCCTGGGCCGCACCGGCCGCCACCGCCCTCGATCGACACCAGATCGGCGAACTGGCGGTGTCCGGCGTGCTGGATGCCGCGCTGTCGGGGATGTGGAGTGGATCAAGCGAGATCGCGCCGCGGTGCATGGGTGCGTGTGGGTGGGGAACCAGAAGGGGCATGAAGTTGAGCAGCACTCCGGCGGTGGCGGCGTCCGGGGAGGAGATCGGGCCGGACGGCGTACGCGAACCGGGTGGTGAAGTGCACGCCTGGCTGCCCGGCCAGAACCAGACGGTGTGCGGCCTGGCGCTGAGTCGTACCCGGCTGCGTCGGTTCCCGCACGTGCGCTTCGACTACTCGGGTACTGACGTGCTCACCGAGGCCGATGCGGTCGGCTGGATCTGCCCACGTTGCCTGGCGGCGACGGCTGGGCGACGGGGCAAGGAGAAGCACGGCTGGGTCCGGGAGTCTCCCCGCCCCTGATCCACTCGGCATTCGGGAAGTCGGGGTGTCCGGACGGCCGTGACAGCCCGACTTCCAGGAAATCGAGTCGATCAAGCGCCAGGCCGGGCGTCGCCAGGGCACCGGGCAGGCCGCCAGGCCGCCAGGGCACCGCGCCGGGGTCAGGTGCCCGGCTGGAGCGGCGGTTGACGGGCTGCTGGGCGGGTACGGGGTCGGACATGCGGATCGTGGTGGTGGGGGCGAGCGGCAACGTCGGTACGGCGTTGCTGCGGCGGCTGCGCCGGGAGCGGGGTGTGGAGCTGGTCGGGGTGGCCCGGCGGCTGCCCGGTCCGGAGGCTGGCGAGCCGTACGACCAGGTGGAGTGGCACTCCGGTGACATCGGCGCGCCGGGGGCGACCGGGCAGCTCGCCGAGGTGTTCGCCGGCGCGGACGCGGTGGTGCACCTGGCCTGGCAGATTCAGCCCAGTCACGACCAGCGGGTGCTGCGCCGTACCAACGTCGACGGCAGTCGGGCGGTGTTCGACGCGCTGGTCCGGGCGGGGGTGCCGGCGCTGGTGTACGCCTCCTCGGTCGGCACGTACGCGCCCGGCCCGAAGGACCGCCCGGTGAGCGAGCGCTGGCCGGCGACCGGGGTGCCCGGCTCGTCGTACAGCGAGCACAAGGCCGAGGTGGAGGCGCTGCTGGACGGGCTCGAGGGCGATCATCCGGCGCTGCGGGTGGTGCGGTTGCGACCCGGGCTGATCTTTCAGCGGGACGCGGGTGTGGAGATCACCCGTTATTTCCTCGGCCCGCTGGCGCCGGTGCGGCTGCTGCGCTTCGGCCGGATCCCGCTGGTGCCCACCAACCGCCGGCTGCGGATGCAGGCGGTGCACGCCGACGACGTGGCCGACGCGTACGCCAGGGCGGTGCTGGGTGACGCGCGCGGCGCCTTCAATGTCGCCGCGGACCCGGTGCTCACACCGGAGCTGGTGGCCCGGCACTTCCACGGCTGGACGGTGCCCGTCGCCGGGCCGGTGCTGCGGGTGGCGGCGGCGCTGACCTGGCGGGCGCGGCTGCAACCGGTCGACGCGGGCTGGGTCGAGCTGGGCCTGAACGCGCCGCTGATGTCGAGCGAGCGGGCGGAGACCGAGCTGGGCTGGCAACCCAGGATCAGTTCGCTCACCGCGCTCAAGGAGCTTTTCGCCGGGATGGCCGGCGGTGACCACACCACCAGTCCGCCGCTGTCCGGCGCGTCGAACCTGCCCGGACGGCCCGGCGGTCTGCTTCGCGCCCGCGCCGCCGGCCAGGGCAACCCCTACTGAGGTACGCGCTGGTCAGCTCAGTTTCGAGCCGCTCACCGTGGGGTTGCGGGCGCCGAGGAAGAAGATGCCGGGGAAGCCGCGGGTCTCGAACTTGGCGCTCGGATTGCGGCGCAGGGTGGACTTCTCGATCGTCATGGTGCCGGTGCGGTTGTTGCTGACGAAGAAGATCGCGCCGCCACCCTCGTTGGCCTTGTTGTTCTCGATGACGGTGCCGGCGATCCGTACGGTGAACTCGTTGCCGTCGCAGTAGATAGCGCCGCCGCTGCCGCCGCCGGGCGTGCCGGACTTGGCCGGGTTGGCGCCGCTGCCGATCGCCTCGTTGTGGCTGAGCACGCTGTTCAGCACCACCCAGGAGACGCCGATGCTGCTCAGCGCGCCCCCGTTGGAGCAGGAGCCGCCCTGGCCGGCGGAGCCGCCGAAGGTGCTGTCCACCACGTACACCGGCTTGTTCTCGTACTGGCTGAGCACCCGGATGGCCGCACCACCCAGGTCGGGGCCGGTCCGGTCGCAGCGGTTGCGGACGAACCGCGAGTTGACCACCTTGAACCGTCCACCGCGCACGAAGATCGCCCCACCGCCGCCGCCCTCGACCTTGTCCCCGGTCGAGTTGCCGTCGGCGAAGGTCAGGTTCTGCACGGTCAGCTGCGGGTGGTCCTGGTTCTGGCAGTGCGAGGTGGTCCAGCCCTGCGCTTCGTCGCACGTGTTCATGTAGAGGATGCGGCGCCGCCCCTGGCCGCTCAGCGTCACCTTGCCGCCGCCGTCCAGCACCACCTTCGGCCCGTTGGCGTTGCGGACCTTCGCGGTGGCGGCCATCTTGATCGTCACCGGGGCCGGCCCGCAGTTGAAGGTGATGATGCCGCCGGCGGCGACGGCCTTCACCACCGCCGCGGAGGTGCAGCTCTCCGGGGTGCCGGTGCCGATGGTCCGGGTCGGCTTCGAGGTGTTCACCGCCCGAGCCTCGGCCGGCACGGTGGCGTTGCCCTTCGGGTTGCCGGCCACGAGCGCCTTGCCGGCCGGCTTCGGGCTCGCGCTGGCCCCCGGGCCACCGAGGCCGTCCCGGGCCGCCGGCGCAGCGTCCTGTTCGCCGGTGGCCAGCGCCCCCGGCTCGGCCGGCGCGCTGGGCTGCGCGGCGGCCGGAGCCGGAGCCGGGTCGTCGGGCGCGCAGGCGGGCAGGGTCGCCGTGGCGACACCGAGGACGAGCAGGGCGACAAGCGACGTCATGCGCACCCCGTGATGCTAGGAGCCGCGACGGCGCCGGAGCGAATCCGCCATGCCGGTTTAACCCGTGGCTAAGGGTGGGTGAGCACTCAGAAGTCGGCGAGGAGGTACGGCACCCGGGGCGGGAAGATCCCGCGCAACTCGACGGCGGCGTCGGCCGGCACCTCGCCCAAGCCGCGCAACGGCAGCTCGGCCGGATCCAGCACCCCGTACGCGAGGGCGGAGAGTCCGGCGGCGGTGAGCGTGGCGGTCGGGGCCCGACCGCTGGCGCCGCCGGCCAGCTCCAGCGACCCGGTGGTGCCGTCCAGCAGGTGGCTGCCGGCGAGCCACCGGTCACCGGTCAGCTCGATCCGGACCCGGCCCGGCCCGGCGGGCAGCCCGCTCAGCGCGTCCAGCGTCAGCAGCCGGGCCATCGGGGCGGACGACCCCGGCCGGCCCGCCCGCGCCTCGATGTGCACGTCCAGGTCGGTCAGCCACAGCTCCGGCAACTCGTCCGGGGCCACCTGGACGCTGACCCGCTCGACCTGGTCGACGTGCCGGGCGAAGAACTGCAACAGCAGTGTCCGGCCGAGCGGGTCGGCGTACAGCAGTTCGTTGCCGGCCAGCGTGCCGCCGTGGTCGTCGATCCGGTACGTCACCATGCCGATGACCTGGCCGCCCGCCCGTGCGGTGATCAGCCAGTACTCGTCCCGGTCGCGCAGCCCGACCGACCGGTAGTCGGGGAAGACGGCGAAGCCGTGCCGGTCCTGGAGGCAGCGCTCGGTGAACGCGAGCCAGGTGGGGTAGCCGGCGCCGATCCGCTCCCAGCTCACCTCTCCGGGCAGTTCGGCGCGGAGCAGCGAACCCAGGTCGGCCGGTGTGAAGGTGACCGTGCGGGGCTTGGGCAGCCCGACGTAGCCGAACCGGGCGTAGAAACTGGGCCGGAACGGGTAGAGCGCGCTGAGCGGGTGCCCCTCGTCGCGCATCTCGTCGAGGAGTTGGTGCAGCAGCGTCCGGACGTGCCCCTGGCGGCGGGCCAGCGGATGGGTGGCCACCCCGGCGACGCCGGCCATCGGCAGCACCGCTCCGCGCAGGTTCTGCCGCATGGGGATGGCCGTGCAGGCGGCCAGCGTGCTGCCGTCCTCCTCGACGATCAGCGTCCGGTTGCCCTCGTGGTAGGGCAGGTAGTCGCGGAACTCCTCGATCCGGGTGGCGCTGCGCGGCGACGACTCGAAGGCGTACGCGGCCAGCGGGAAGCTGGTGGTGAGACGTTCGTCGGCGGTCACCCGGCGGATGGTCATCCGCCCATTTGAGCCTGCCGTGTTGATCGGAGCAACCGGATTGGCCAGATCCGCCACGCCGGCGCCGGTCAGCCGACGGGCAGGTGCCGCAGGTGCCGGCGGCGGCGCAGTCGGACGTTGGCCACGGCGGCCACGCCGAGGGCCAGCAGGGCGGTGACGGCGAGCCCGTGCAGCACTCCTCGGGCGAGGTAACCCTGGTCGGTGTGGTCCACCGCCCAGGTGGCGATCTCCCGGGTCGACCAGAACGGCGTCAACTTCGCCCCCGAGCCGGCCGGGTCGATCAGCATCTGCACCGTCACCACGGTGAGCAGCAGCAGCGTCCCTTCCAGCTCGCGCGGCAGCAGCGCACCGATCAGCATCCCGAACGGCGCCGCCACCCCGACCGAACAGAGCAGCGCCGCGGCGAGGCCGCCGTACCGCAGGTTCGCGCCGTCGACCATGGGGAGCAGGAAGAACGGTACGGAGATGACGAGCCCCACCATCCAGAGGCCGAGCATCCGACCGAGGTAGAGGTGGTGCGGGCGGTAGCCGGCCAGCCGCAGCCTCGGCTCCAGCTCGCGGGCCGCGGTGGTGGCGAAGAGCGCCGCCGTGCTCACCGCCCAGCCCACGCCGAGCAGCAGCGAGCGGACCGACTGTCCCAGGTAGGCGTCCCGCCGGATCAGGTAGAAGGTCAACGGCATCAACAACAACAGCAGGAGTACGCCCCGACGCCGCAGCAGCTCCCGCAGGGTCATCTCGGCGACGGTGACGAGCCGGTTCACGGGTGGCCTCCCTGGACGCCGGGCGCGCGACGCCCGGTCTGTTGTGCCGGGGTCAGGTCGAGCACGGTGTCCACCCGGTCGAGCTGGTTGAGCAGGTGGGTCACCACGACGATCGCCGTGCCGGCGTCCCGCAGTCGGCCGAGCTGGTCCCAGAAGTTGACATAGGTGCCCTGGTCGAAGCCCTGGTACGGCTCGTCGAGCAGCAGCACGTCCGGCTGGCTGAGGGTGGACATGGTCAGGTTGAGCTTCTGCCGGGTGCCGCCGGACAGGTGCCGGGCCTGCTCGTCCCCACCGGCCTCCCAGCCGAGCTGTCGGGCTGCCGCCCGACCGGCGCGGCGGGCTGGCCCCCGGGCCACGCCCTGGCCGGCCCCGACCAGCACGAAGTGCTCGTCGACGAGCAGGAAGTCCGCGGTGCCGCCGGACTGCGGGCAGTAGCCGAGCTGCCCGGAGACGGTCACGTCACCGGCGTCGGGTGAGATCAGGCCGGCACAGATCCGCAGGAACGTGCTCTTGCCGCAGCCGTTCGCGCCGATGACGGCGGCGATCTGTCCGGCCCGGACGGTCAGCGTCGCGTCGTGCAGCACCGTCCGCCGCCCGTACCGCTTGGTGATGCCCCGGGCGTGCAGCCGGACCGGCCCGGGGCGCGGTCCGGGCGCGGTGCCGATGCTCTCCACGATCGCGCCCGCGTACTGCTGGGGTGGCCCGAAGACGACCCAGGGGTCGCCGCCGCCCTCGCGCAGGTGTGTGGCGGCCTCAGCGACCACGTGCCGGGCGGCGTCCGCCGCGACCCGGCGCTGGTGCAGCTCGGCCGCGAGCGTACGCAGCCAATCGTCGACGTTCACCGGGCGACCCCTCTCGTGACGATGTCGTTCACCGGCCCGACGAAGGTGAGCCAGGCGCGGCCGCCCCCGCGGAGCGCCGCGTGACCGTCGTCGGTGAGCCGGTAGTACTTGCGGGCCGGCCCGGCGGCGCCCTCCCGCCACTGCGCGGTCACCAGGCCCGTCTTCTGTAGACGGAGCAGCACGGGATAGAGGGTGCCGCCCTGGATGGGCCCGATGCCCGCCGCGTCGAGCGCCTGGGCGAGCTGGTAGCCGTAGGACTCGCGCTCGGCCAGCAGGGCCAGGACGCAGATGTCGAGCACCCCCCGTAGCCACTGCCCGCGCCGGTCGGAATCCACCCGCCGGACACTAGCGGCGCAATCTAGATGGCACAACTATCTACCGGATCGGCGGAACTCGTCACGGCCCGTTCCGCGGACCGCCGCGAGGGTCGGGCGAGGTCAGCGGGCGACGACGTCGGAGACGACGACGGTGACGTTGTCCGGTGCGCCGGCGTGGTGGGCGAGCTTCACCAGTTGCTCGCCGCACTGCTGGCGGTCGGTGTACATGCCCAGCGTCGCGCCGATGGCCTCGTCCTCGACGTAGTCGGAGAGCCCGTCGCTGCACAGCAGCAGCCGGTCGCCGGGGACCACGGTGAGCACGCCGACCGCCGGTGGGGTGTCGGCGCCCTGCACGGCCCGGGTCACCAGGGACCGCTGCGGGTGGTGCCGGGCCTGCTCGGGGGAGAGCGAGCCCTGATCGACCAGTGACTGGACGAAGGTGTCGTCCCGGGTGAGCTGGGTCAGCTCCCCGTCGCGCAGCAGGTAGCAGCGTGAGTCGCCGACCTGGGCCAGCACCAGCGTCTCGCCGGCCAGCAGCGCCGCGGTGAGGGTGGTGCCCATCCCTTCGCGGGTCGGGTCGACGGTGATGGCGGCGTGGATGCGCTGGTTGGCGGTGCTGACCACGGCGCGCAGGGCGTCGGCGGCCTCGTCGGGGTCGGTGGGCGGGGCCAGCTCGTCCAGGATCCGGATCACGATCTCGCTCGCCACCTCACCCGCGGGCAGCCCACCCATGCCGTCGGCGACTGCGATCAGGCGGTCACCGGCGAGGGCGGAGTCCTCGTTGTTGGTCCGGATCAGGCCGATGTCGTTGAGGATGACCGAGCGGAGGATCAGCGTCATGGGGTCAAGCTTGCCAAGAACACCCCGCCTTCGTCTCTACGCACTACTACGAAGGTCGAGAAATGATGCCGATGTCCGCGCTCGGGCCTCCCGGGCGGTGGCTCAGCGGCGTGGATAACGCAGCAGGAGGCTGGCGGCGACCTCCTCGTCGCCCACCGCCGTGTAGCTGTGCGGCACGTCGGAGACCCAGCGGAGGTGACCGCCGGCCGGGGCGGTCAGCGGCGCGTCGGCCGGGCCGGCGCGCAGCACTCCGGCGAAGACGGTGACGTGCTCGGTGACCCCCGGCTGGTGGGCGGGGGAGAGTTGCCCCGGCCCGGGCGCGACGCGCATCCGGTAGAGCTCGTAGGTCGCGTCGGCCTCGGTGAACACCTCCAGCAGGGTGGCGCTGACCGCGGTGCCGTGCACGGTGGGCGCGGCGGCCGGCTCGGCCAGCACGGCGGTCAGTGGCACGCCGAGCTGCGCGGTGACCGCCCAGAGCGTCTCCAGGGTGGGGTTGCGGGTGCCGTGCTCCAGGCCGGAGAGGGTGGCCTTTCCGATGCCGGCGAGTCGGGCGAGTGTGGACAGCGAGATCCCCCGCTCCTCGCGCAGGGCGCGGACCCGGCGGCCGACGACGGCGGGATCCACGTCGGGGCCCGGACGGCGGGCTGGTGGTGGGTGCGGCACCGGGCTATCGTGCTACACGCCGTCGTTCCGTAAACGGAACAGTGGGAGGGTTGGGATGGTCGGACGGGCGCAACCGGTGCTGGCCGGGGTGGTGACCGCCCTGGTCGGCTTCGCCAGCTCGTTCACGGTCGTGCTGGCCGGGCTCCGGGCGGCCGGCGCGTCGGACGCGCAGGCGGCCTCCGGCCTGCTCGCCCTCTGCGTGGCGTCCGGGCTGGCCGCCGCCTGGCTCGGCCTGCGGCATCGGATACCGATGAGCGTCGCCTGGTCCACGCCGGGCGCCGCGCTGCTGGTGGCGACCGGGCCACCGCCGGGCGGGTGGCCGGTCGCGGTGGGCGCCTTCCTCGTCTCCGGCCTGCTGATCGTGGCGGCCGGCCTGTTTCCGCCACTTGGTCGGGCGGTGGCCGCCATTCCCAAGCCGGTGGCCGGCGCGATGCTCGCCGGGGTGCTGCTGCCGCTGTGCACCGCGCCGGTCCGCGCGCTGGTCGAGCTGCCCACGGTGGCCGGCCCGGTGGTGGTCGGCTGGCTGCTGCTGCACCGGTACGCCCGCCGTTGGGCGGTGCCCGGCGCGCTGCTGGTGGCGGTGGTGGCGATCGCGCTGACCGCGCCGCCGGCCGGCCTGACCGTCGCCGCGCTGACCCCGTCGGTGGCGCTGATCGCACCGGCCTGGAACGCGTCCGCGCTGGTCGGGCTCGCGCTTCCGCTGTTCCTGGTCACCATGGCCGCGCAGAACGTGCCCGGCATGGCGGTGCTGGTCGGGTACGGCTACCGCCCGCCGTTCGGCGCCGCGCTGCGGGCCACCGGGCTGGCCAGCCTGCTGGCCGCCCCGGCCGGCGGGCATGCGGTGAACCTCGCGGCGATCACCGCCGCGCTGGCCGCCGGCCCCGACGCGCACCCGGAGCCGGAGCGCCGGTGGGTCGCCTCGGTCACCGCCGGCGTCGGCCTGGCCGTGCTCGGGCTGGGCGCCGGCGTCGCCACCGCGCTGGTCGCGGTCGCCCCGCCGATCCTCATCGAGGCGGTCGCCGGGCTGGCGCTGCTGGGCGCGCTGGCCACCGCGCTCGCCTCGGCGGTGGCCGATCCGGCGACCCGGGAGGCCGCCGTGGTCACCTTCGTGGTGACCGCCTCCGGGGTGACGCTGATCGGTGTGGGCGGCGCGTTCTGGGGTCTGGTCGCCGGCTGCCTGATGCTGCTGCTCTTCCGCCGCGCAGGGGATCAGGCCGGAACTCACTCCTCGGCGGGCAGGTCGGCCACGCCGACCGCGAGCCGCACCCGGCCGTCCGAGACGGCGGCGATCCGGTCGGCCGGGACGTACACCGCGCCGGCGTCGACCAACTCGGTGGAGACCTTCAGGTAGCCGCCGTGCAACAGCCGGGCGGCCAGGTCGGCCGGCACCTCGGGCTCCTCGACCGCCGTGGCCTCGATCAGCTCGTCCAGACTGCTGCCCGGATCGGCGGTCGGCGCCTGGACGGTCACCGCGTTCGGGTCACCCCGCTGAACGAGATCAACCGTGCCGACCTCGGTGCCGGCGGGGTCGATCACCGGCATCCCGGTGGTGATCCGCGAGATGGTCGCCTGCTGCTCGTCCTGCTGGTCCATCCCACCGCGGTTCCCGGGGCGGTACGCCGCTAAACGCCGTCACCAACCGGCCCGCCGCTCAGCCAGCCCGGCGGCGGCGCGCGGCGGCGATCGGTTCGGAGAGCGTGATGACTCTGCGGCATATTTATGCCGCAGAGTCATCAGCGTCGAAAGCGGTACCGCCTCCAGAGCTCGGAGCGGCCGTGGCAGCGGCACTCAGCTGTTCGGGAGGGTCCAGCCACCCGGTGGGCGCGGGGACAGCTCGCGCCAGGTGTCCGGGCCGTCGAGCAGCGCCCGGACCGTCTCCTCGGCCTCGTCCGCACTGCCGTACTCGTAGAACCGGGAGATGCCCTCGGCGCCGCCGGCCCGCTGCTCGACGTGCCACCGGTCGGCGTCCACCCGGAGGAAGACGTCCCGTCGGGCCAGCCGCCCCCATTTCCCGTTCCACCAGTGCTTCCGCTGCTCCATGGGCGGACTCTATCGAACACACGTACGAGAAGGTGCGGCCCCTGCGGGAATCCCACAGGGGCCGATGTGCATCCGTCGGTCAGCGCGGCGCCGGCGGCTCCGTGCGGCGGCCCAGCACGTCGTCCAGCGCCCCGCGCTGCTGGCCAGGGGTGGTGTGGCCGGCGGAGACCAGCGCGTCGCGGATCTCGGTGAGCAGCTTGATCTCCTCGCTCGGCGCCGAGGGCGGCGGCTCCTCGCCCCGCTGGCGCCGCTCAGCCAGCTTGTTCATCGGAAACACCACGAAGAAGTAGAGCACCGCCGCGGTGAGCACGAACGTGATCAGGGCGTTGAGGAACCCCGCCCAGTCCATGAAATTGCCCTTGCTGAGCTCCCACTGGCCAGCGAACTGGTCCTCCCCGCCACCGACCAGCTTGATGATCGGCTTGAGGAACGAGTTCGTGAGAGCGGTGACCACGCCCGTGAAGGCGGCGC
Organism: Micromonospora sp. BL4; assembly: GCF_003667505.1. Taxonomy (GTDB): domain Bacteria; phylum Actinomycetota; class Actinomycetes; order Mycobacteriales; family Micromonosporaceae; genus Micromonospora. Next base: position 915 of record NZ_RCVJ01000112.1, on the reverse strand, counting down.
CGATGACGACACCGACCGCCAGATCGATGACGTTGCCGCGCATGATGAAGTCTTTGAAGCCCTTGAGCATTCGTACTCCCGAGGTGTCCGGTTTTCCGTCCGGCACAACCTATGCCCCTCCGGCGGGCTCCAGAAAAGCGCTGGCTTCGATCGCTGCCCGGCCCGGGTCGCCGGCCCGGATCGCCTCGACCAGCCGGGTGTGGTCGACGTAGCGCTCCGGCGTGAGCGCGTCCCCCATCGCCTGGGCGACGGTGCTGCGCAGCGCGGTGCCGACCGAGGCGTACAGCTCGGCCAGCATGGCGTTGTGCGCGGCGGCGACCACCGCGGTGTGCAGCGCCGCGTCCGCCTCGACGAACGCGTCCACCCGGCCGCCGCGCCAGGCCGCCTCGCGCTCGGCGAGCGCGCCGTCGAGCGATGCCAGGTCCTCCGGGGTACGTCGCAGCGCGGCCAATCGGGCGGCCTCCACCTCGAAGGCGCGCCGCACCTCGATCACCTCGGTCATCCGGTCGTCGCCGAGGCGGCGGGCCACCACCGGCGCCAACTCGTCGGTGGACACCACGTACGTGCCGGAGCCCTGCCGGCACTCCAGCACTCCGGCGTGCACCAGGGCGCGGACCGCCTCGCGGACGGTGTTGCGCCCGACGCCCAGCGCGGCGACCAGCTGTGGCTCGGTGGGGATGCGCCCGCCGACCGGCCACTCGCCGCCCAGGATCCGGGCCCGGAGTTGCTCGATGGTCTGCCGGACCCGGTGGCCGCGGGGCGGCACGGGCGGCGCGGAGGAGGAATCGACCGACGGTGGCACTGGTTACATCACCGGTCCCAAATTCATCCCATGATTGTAGGTTAGAGGTCATGACCCCGCCACCGACCGCCGCTCCGGCGCCTCCCGCCCCCGCCCTCGCCGCCGACCCCGCC
>NZ_RCVJ01000117.1 GCF_003667505.1 Micromonospora sp. BL4 | reverse complement strand
CCGCCCCGCCGTGACGAGTGCGGCCGCCCGCTGCGACTACCCCGCCGCCGGCCCGCCCCGGGCGGCGATCAGCGCGTAGAGCAGTCCCGACTCCTGCGGCAACAACCGGATGCCGCTCTCCTGGCAGACCTGGTCGAGCCGGTCCAGTACCGCCGGGTCCGCGGTGCTCGCGGCCAACCCCACCAGCGCTTCCACCACGTCCCGCCGATCCTGACCGGCATCGGCGGCGGCGGCGAACCACTCGGCAGCCAACTCCCGGTCGCCCCGGTGCAGCGCCAGGTTCCCCTCGATCAACGCGCAGATGCCCGCCTCCGGCCCACCACGGGACAGCACCAGGTCGTCCGCACGGGGTCGCGGCGGCCCGGCCCGATCCATCCACGAACGCGCCGGCACGGCCACCGCCACGTCGGCCATGCCTGCCCGCAGCTCGGCGAGCATCTCGGTCGCCTCCGCGGCGCGACCTTCCTGGGCGAGCGCCAACCCGACCGTGCCGAGCACCCGGCGCCGATGCCCCGGATCACCCAGCTCGGACAGGGCCGCGACGACCTGCCGGCCCTGGTCGACGGCGTCGGCGTACCGGCCCTCGAGGCGGGCGACCTCGGCGCGGTTGGCCCACGCCAGCAGCCGCAGCCGCTGCTCCCCACTCTCGGCGGCGAGCCGGTCCACGGCCGCCAGCCGCCGACGCGCGGCGGCCAGGTCGCCGACCCGGATGTCGTGCCAGGCGAGACTGTTCTGGGCCACCGCGAGATGCCGGGTCCGCCCGTTGCGCGCCGCCAGCCGGAGCACCGCCTCGGCCTGCTCGCGGGCCTCGTCGTGCCCGCCCACGGTGATCAGCAGCGCGCCGAGCACGGTCCGCGCCTCCAGCTCTCCGCTGACGTCGCGGGCCTTCCGGAACAGGTCCAGGGCGGCCCGTGCCGTCGGCAGTTCGTCCGGGCCCGCGCCGTGCTCGGCGGCGAGCCGGGCCACCCCCAGGGTGGCCCAGCCGCGCAGGACGAGGTCGGCGCCCGCGGTTCGCGGGTCGGCCAGCAACCGGCGCAGCCACTGCCGGCCGGCGACGTCGCGCCCCCGGAACCGCCACCAGCGGGGGAGGCAGGCCGCCAGGCGAAGCGCGGTCACCGGATCGTCGGTGGCCGCGTGCGCCAGCGCGGAGCTGATGTCGCTGCTCACCTCGTCCAGCCGGTGCACCGCGTCGGGCAACCGGGGACCGGCCAGGTCGGTGGCGGTCCGCGCCACCAGGCGGGCGATCACCTCCGCGTGCCGGCGCCGGACGCACGTCAGCTCGCCACCGCCGGCCGCCTGTTCGAGGGCGAAGTCGCGGACCGCGTCGAGCAGCCGGAACCGGAACGGACCGGTGCCGCGCACGCTCAGCAGCCCGAGTTCGACGAGCCGGTCCAGCAGCGGGACCGGGTCGACAGCCACGGTGCCGTCCCGGTCGGCCTCGTCGGCGAGCATCTCCTCGGCCAGCTCCACCGACCACCGGTTGCCGAACATGGCGAGCCGTCGCAGCGCATCCCGCTCCTCCGGCGCGAGCAGCCGGTAGCTGGTCGCCACCGCATCCCGCAGGGTCACCGCCGCCGTGGCCGGGGTGGTGGCGGCGCCGTTCGACGGGTGGGTGGCCGCATCCGGTGCGTCCCAGCCGGGTCGGGCCGACGGGTCCGCGGGCGTCGCCAGGTCGAGCACCCGGTCGCCGTACCGGTCGAGCAGCTCGGTGAGGTCGAGGAGCCGGCCCCGCGCGGCCATCAGCTCGATGGCCAACGGCAGCCCACCCAGCCGGCGGACCAGCGCGGCCAGCGCCGGTAACTCGTCGGGGGTGGGTGGCTCCCGACGGATCTGGGCGAGCCGGGCGGTGAACAACGCGACCGCCGGCCACGACCCGAGCGTTGCCGGCCCGGATCGCTCGGCGTCCGGCGGCGGCACGTCGAGCGGCGCGACCGGCCAGACCCGCTCGCCGGGCAGCCCGACCGGGTGCCGCCCGGCGACCAGCACCCGCAGCGAGGGCAGCGCGGCGGTCAGTCGGTGCAGCGTCTCGGCCACCGGGCCGGGCGCACGCTCCACCGCGTCCATCAGCAGCAGCGCCGGGCGACCGGCGAGCCGGGCGCTGAGCTCCGGCAACCGGGCCGCACCGAGTACGGCCGTCGAGGCGGCGAGCACGTCCGGCCCGTCCGAACCCTCGCCGATGAGCACCCCGGACACCCCGGCCGGGTAGGCCCCGGCGGCGCCGTGTGCGACGGACAGCGCCAGCGCGGTCTTGCCGACCCCGGCCAGCCCGACCAGGCTCACCAGTCGAGGACCGTGCTCCGCGGTCAGCATCGCGGCCAGCTCGGTGACGTCGCGGTCCCGACCGATCAGCGCGACCGCCGGTGGAAGGGCGACCGGCGGAGCGGGGCCGACCGGGTCGACTGCCGACGTCGTGGGACCGGTGACCGCGAGGGCCGCCAGAGTGGCGTCCGGCCGGGGCGACTCACCACCGGCCTGGCCCCGGGCAGCGGCCAGGAACGCCGTCCGGGCGGGCCCGGTCAGCTCCAGAGCTGCGGCGAGCAACTCGACGGTGGTGCGCTGCGGTCGGACCGACCGACCGCGCTCCAGGTCACGCACCGTCCGCACACCCACGCCGGCCCGGGATGCCAGCTCCGCCTGGGTCAGGCCGGCGGCACGCCGGTGCCCGCGGAGCAGCTCCGCCAGCCCGCTACGACCGGCCGGGCTCCGCGACCTTTCATGATCCGGAGTCATGGGCACGAAGAGTACGGATCGACTCCGACCATCGGCAGTCGAACGTCGGGCTGCCGACGCCCGCTCGCCGAAATCCGACAGCCGGCTCGACAGGCCCGCCGGGAGGCGGCTGATCGACCGGTCGACGAAGACTCCCAGCTCCGGTCAGATGCCCAGGTCGCGTGCGATGATCATGCGCTGCACCTCGCTGGTGCCCTCACCGATCTCCAGGATCTTGGAGTCCCGCCAGAACCGGGCCACCGGGTACTCGTTCATGAAGCCGTAGCCGCCGTGGATCTGGGTGGCCTCCCGGGCGTTGTCCACCGCGATGGTGCTGGCGTGCAGCTTGGCGATGGCGGCCTGCCGCTTGAACGGCTCACCGGCCAGCATCCGGGCGGCGGCGTCGTAGTAGGCCAGCCGCGCGGTGTGCGCCTTCAGCTCCATGTCGGCGATCTTGAACTGGATCGCCTGGTTGGCGCCGATCGGCCGGCCGAAGGCGTGGCGCTCCTGCGCGTACTTGATCGACTCGTCGACGCAGCCCTGAGCGAGACCGACGGCCAGCGCGGCGATGGCGATCCGGCCCTCGTCGAGGATCCGGAGGAACTGGGCGAAGCCCCGACCACGCCCGCCGAGCAGGTTGGCCGCCGGCACCCGGCAGTCGTCGAAGGTCAGCTCGTGGGTGTCCGAGGCGGTCCAGCCCACCTTCGAGTAGCCCGGCGCCACGGTGAACCCCGGCGTGCCGGTGGGCACGATGATGGTCGACAGCTCCTTCGAGCCGTCCGGGTTCGTGCCGGTCACCGCGGTGACGGTGACCAGGGCCGTGATGTCGGTGCCCGAGTTGGTGATGAACGCCTTCGAGCCGTTGATGACCCACTCGTCACCGTCCAGCACCGCCCGCGTCTGGGTGCCGGCGGCGTCCGAGCCGGTGCCCGGCTCGGTGAGCCCGAAACCGGCCAGTGCCTCGCCGCTGAGCAGCTTCGGCAGCCAGGTCGCCTTCTGCTCCTCGGTGCCGAAGCGGTAGATCGGCATCGCGCCCAGCGAGACCGCCGCCTCGAGCGTGATGGCCACGCTGGAGTCGACCCGGGCCAACTCCTCCAGCGCCAGGCAGAGCGCGAAGTAGTCGCCGCCCATGCCGCCGTGCTCTTCGCCGAAGGGGAGCCCGAACAGGCCCATCTTGCCCATCTGCCGGATCACCTCGTACGGGAAGGTGTGCTTCTCGTAATGCTCGGCGATGACCGGGGCAACCACCTCGCGTGCGAAGTCCCGCACGCTCTCCCGCAGCGCCGTTTGTTCGTCGGTGAGCCGGAAATCCATCTCATCCTCCTGTGTGGACGGGGCCGCCGGGCGCTCGTGACGCCGGGACGGTTCGCTGTGCTGGTCCGGTCGAGGGGTCAGACCGGGGTGACGCCGTGCCGACGCCGGGAGAAGTGCCGATCCTTGGTACGCGCTGCGGCGAACCGGCGGACCAGCTCGGTCCGCAAATCGTGCGGCTCGACGATGGCGTCCACCACCAGCTCGCTGGCGAGCCGGACGACGTCGATGTCCTGCTCGTACTCGGCGCGCTTCGCGGCGACGAAGGCGGCACGCTCGTCCGCGTCCGCGATGGCGGCGATCTTGTTGGCGTAGACCGCGTTCACCGCTGCCTCGGCCCCCATCACCGCGATCTTCGCGCTGGGCAGCGCGATGGTGGCGTCCGGCTCGAACCCGGGGCCGGCCATCGCGTAGAGGCCGGCGCCGTACGCCTTGCGGACAACCACGCAGATCTTCGGCACGGTCGCCTCCGAGATGGCGGTGATCATCTTCGCGCCGTGCCGGATGATGCCCTGCTTCTCGACCGCGCTGCCGACCATGAAGCCGGGTACGTCGCTGAGGAAGAGCAGCGGCACGTTGAACGCGTCGCAGAGCTGCACGAAGCGGGTCGCCTTGTCGGCCGAGTCGACGAAGAGCACGCCGCCCTTGAACATCGAGTTGTTGCCGACCACGCCGACGACCTCGCCGTTGAGGCGGCCGAAGCCTATGGTCAGCTCCTTGGCCCAGAGCGCCTGGATCTCGAAGAAGGAGCCCTCGTCGAGCAGACCCTTGACGTACCGCCGCATGTCGAAGGCCTGCCGCTCGCTGGCCGGCACCAGCGCGGCCAGGTCAGCCTTCGCCGGCGCGGCGACGGCCGGCGCGGTCGGCGGCTGCTGGGTCCAGTTCGCCGGCAGGTACGACAGGTAGGTCTTCACCACGTGGAGCGCGTCGGCCTCGGTCTTGCAGAGGAAGTGCCCGACACCGGATTCGGCGGTGTGCACCTTGGCCCCGCCCATCGCCTCCAGGGTCGTCTTCTCGCCGGTGACCATCTCGACCATCCGGTCGGAGCCGAGGTACATGCTGGCGTTGCCGTCGACCATGGCCACCACGTCGCAGAACGCCGGGATGTACGCCCCACCTGCGGCGCTCGGGCCGAACAGCGCGCACACCTGCGGGATCGATCCCGAGGCGCGTACCTGGTTCCAGAAGATCTTGCCGGCGCCACGCCGGCCGGGGAACAGGTCGACCTGGTCGGTGATCCGCGCGCCGGCCGAGTCGACCAGGTAGACCATCGGCACGCCGGCGCCGTACGCCCGCTCGATGATCCGGATGATCTTCTCGACGGTGCGGGCGCCCCAGCTGCCGGCCTTGACGGTGGAGTCGTTGGCCATCAGGCAGACCTGCCGGCCGTCGATGGTGGCGGTGCCGGTGACCACGCCGTCGGCGGGCAGCCCCTCGGCGAGCGCGTTGGCGTACAGGCCGTCCTCGACGAACGAGCCCTCGTCGACCAGGAGCGCGACCCGCTCCCGGGCGAAGAGCTTGCCCTTGGCCGCGTTGGCCGCGTGGTACTTGTCCGCGCCGCCGGACCGGGCCCGCTTGCGCAGCTGCTCCAGCGCCTCACCGTCGAGCGTCACGCTGACTCCCTCGCCGTACTGACCTGAACGATCGTTAGGCTATCGCATTCGCGTGACGACCGGCGACCCATGGGCGGACCGGATGGCCGGGCGGCGCCGGGATGCTGCGGATTCAAACCAAACATTGAAATCTATTAATCTCTATGACTAGGCTCCTGACACCCCCTCCTCCCGGATTGGAGTCAGCGATGACCTCACGACTCAATCGGCTCGCGGTCGCGTTCGTCGCGATGACGCTCGCCACCCTCGGCGTCACGGTCGCCAACCCCTCGCCCGCGTCCGCCGCCATGACCATCTGCTACAACACCAGCCAGGCGGGAAGCTACGCCAGCGTCGCCAACCAGGCCGCCTCGATCTGGAACAACGCCACCGTGAACCTGACGCTCTCGGCGAACTGTGGCTCCAACCTCCGGATCTACCGGATCACCGGCGGCGGCTCGTACGCCGTCCGGACCAGCCTCGGCAACGGCCGGGTCTACATCGACACCCAGCAGGCCGCGCAGTACAGCGTGCTGCGGATCATGACCCACGAGATCGGGCACATCCTCGGCCTGCCGGACAACTACAACGGGAACTGCTCGCTCCTGATGTCCGGTGGCAGCGCCGGCACCAGCTGCACCAACCCGTACCCGAGCAGCGCCGAGGCGAACCGGGTGAGCAACCTCTTCGCCGGCACCTTCGCCGCCGAGCGCAGCGCGGACCGCGCCGGGGCGGACATCTTCCGCGACAGCTGGCCGAGCATGCTCACCACGGTGGGCTGATCGACCGGACACGACGGAGGGGCCGGCATCGTGCCGGCCCCTCCCCGCGTTTGCGAGCGGTCAGCTCGGCATCGGCGTCAGCCGGGTCCGCGGACCCGCGCGCAGCACGCCGGACGGCAGCTTCTTGCCGAGCAGGTGCTCGGCCAGTTCGGCCGCCTCGATGAGGGCGGCCAGGTCGATGCCGGTGTCGATGCCCATGTCGTGCAGCATGTGCACGGCCTCCTCGGTTGCCAGGTTGCCGCTGGCCCCCGGCGCGTACGGGCAGCCGCCCAGGCCGCCCACGCTGGCGTCGAACTCGGTCACCCCCAGCTCCAGCGCGGTCAGCAGGTTGGCCAGCGCCGTACCCCGGGTGTTGTGGAAGTGCAGCAGCACCGGCACGTGCGCGTTGCGGTCGCGTACCGCGGTCAGCAGCTCGCGGACCCGGCGCGGAGTGCCCATGCCGGTGGTGTCGCCGAACGCGACGCGGTCCGCGCCGTCGCGGACGACCCGGTCCACGATCCCGGCCACCCGTGCCGGGTCGACGTCCCCCTCGTACGGGCAGCCGAAGCTGGTCGCCACGATCACCTCGACCTGCGCGGAGGCGCCGTGCAGCAGGTCGATCAGCTCCGCGATGTCGTCCAGCGACTCGTCGGTGGAGCGGTTGACGTTGCGCCGGTTGTGCGTGTCGCTGGCCGAGACCACCACCTCGATCTCGGTGAACCCGGCGGCCAGGGCCCGCTGAGCGCCCCGCGTGTTCGGCACCAGGGCCGAGTAGCGCACCCCGTCCGCCCGCGCCGCCCGCCGCCACACCTCGTCGGCGTCGGCCATCTGCGGGATCGCCTTCGGGTGCACGAACGACACCGCCTCGATCCGTCGTACGCCGGTGCCGGAGAGCGCGTCGAGCAGCCGCACCTTCGCGTCGGTCGGAATCGGGTCCTCGTTCTGGAGCCCGTCCCGAGGCCCAACCTCGCGAATGGAGACGAAGTCCGGCAGGTCCGCCATAAGGGGTCACCTCACTGTGACGTCAAGCTGTGCTGGGGTTCCCCCAGCATGCCACTCGCACCACCAGCCGCGTCGATCAAGAGGTTTCCGTCAGGATTCCGGCTGCGGCTGACGCAAACCTCTTGATCAACAGAGGCCGGGGGTCGGGGGTCGGGGGTCGGTCAGCGCATGCGGGAGACGATGCCGGTGTCGTAGGCGCCGGAGAGGAACTCCTCGTTCTCCAGGAGCTCGGCGAAGAAGGGGAGATTGTTCTTCGGGCCCTCGATCTGGAAGGCGGCGACGGCCGTCCGGGCGCGCTCGATCACCTCGTCGCGGGTGGCGCCGCTGATGATCAGCTTGGCCATCAGGCTGTCGTAGAACGGCGTGACGGTGTTGCCCTGGGTGTAGCCAGAGTCCACCCGGACCCCCTCGCCGGTCGGCTCCACCCAGGTCCGGACCACGCCGGGGCCGGGCAGAAAACGCTTCGGGTCCTCGGCGTTGATCCGCATCTCGATGGCGTGCCCGCTCGGCGCCAGCGCGTCCGGATCGAAGGTCGGCGCCAGCCCGGACGCCACCCGCAACTGCTCCTCGACCAGGTCGACGCCGTAGACGTACTCGGTCACCGGGTGCTCCACCTGAAGGCGGGTGTTCATCTCCAGGAAGAAGAACTCGTTCGTCGCGGGATCGAGCAGGCACTCCACGGTGCCCGCGTTGCGGTAGCCGACCGCCTCGCCGGCGCGTACCGCCGCGGCCAGGAAACGCTCGCGCAGCTCCGGCGAGACCGCCGGGGACGGGGACTCCTCGACCAGCTTCTGGTTACGCCGCTGCACCGAGCACTCCCGCTCGCCGAGCGCCACCACCCGACCGTCGGCCAGGCCGAGGATCTGCACCTCGACGTGACGCACCCGGGGGAAGTACCGCTCGATCAGCACCGAGCCGTCGCCGAACATCCGCTCGGCGAACGCGCGCACCTTGTCGTACTCGGTGCGCAGCGCAGCCTCGTCGACGGCCACGCCCATGCCCATACCGCCGCCACCGGCGGCGGCCTTGACCATCACCGGGTAACCGATCTCGGCGGCGGCGGCCACGGCGGTGTCCAGGTCCGCCGCCGGGTCGGTGGTGCCGGGCGCGACCGGAACCCCGGCCGCCGCCATCAGGTTCCGGGCGTTGATCTTGTCGCCCATCGCGGTGATCGCGTCCGCGTCGGGTCCGACCCAGATCAGGCCGCTCGACTCGACGGTACGGGCGAACTCGGCGTTCTCCGACAGGAAGCCGTACCCGGGGTGGATGGCCTGCGCGCCGGTCGACTTCGCGGCGGCGAGGATCGCCTCGGTGTTGCGGTAGCTCTGCGCCGGGTTCGGTGGGCCGATGAGGACCGCCTCGTCCGCCTCGGCGACGAACGGCAGGTCGGCGTCGGCCTCCGAGTACACCGCGATCGCGCGGATGCCGAGCCGCTTGGCGGTGCGGATGATCCGGCGGGCGATCTCGCCCCGATTGGCGACCAGCAGTGACTCGATCATGTTTCCTCCCGGCGTCCGGATGGTGGGACGCTTGTCAGGGAACCATGACCGGCACGCTCCTGACGAGTCGGGGGCTCAGGCGAGCAGCGCGGCCAGGGCGGCGTCGCGCAGCAGCTCGGCGCGGCGTCGCCGGTCCACCTCACCACCGAGGAACGGGGTCGAGTTCATCAGGCCGAACGCGGCGTGCGCCAGCACCCGTGCCTCGCCGTCGGGCATGCCGGGGTGCAGCGCGGTGAGCACCGTGACCCACTCCTCGACGTAGAGCCGTTGCAGGCGGCGGATCCGTCGCCGCGGCTCCTCCGGCAGCCGGTCCAGCTCGTGCAGGTGCAGCGCGATCACCGCCGGGTTGGCCAGCGCGAACTCGACGTGGAAGTCGATCAGCGACTCCAGTACGCCGCGCGGGTCGTCCGGGTGCCCGGCGGAGCGTTCCCGCCCGCCGGCCAGCAGCCCTTCGCTCACCGGGATCAGCGCGGCGGCCAGCATCGCCTCCTTGCCGGCGAAGTGGTGGTAGAGCGCCGGACCGGTCACCCCGGCGGCCGCGCCGATGTCGTCCATCGACACCCCGTGGTATCCCCGGGCGGCGAACAGGCCGACCGCGATCTCCAGGATCTCGTCCTTGCGGGACCGGCGCCGGCCCGCACCCGCCGCGCCGCGCGCCTGCTGCTCCACCGTCACGGGGCAAGCGTAGACCGCGAGCTGCGCGCGGTGGAGCGGTGGTTACCGGTCGGTTGCGCACGTCGCACCGCCGGTCGACCCCTCCCGACCTGCCCGTGGAGGGGTCGACCGGCCGGCAAGGTCAGTCGTCCGGGTCGAGGTCGTGCTCCGCCCGTACCGCCTCGGCCTCCGGGGACCGGTCCAGCAGGTCCAGCGCACGGGCCAGCAGCCAGGCGGTCTGGCGTACGGGCCGGGAGTCGGCCGGGAGCCCGCCGAGCACACGGCGCAGCAGCGGCTCCGCCTCGGCCGGCCGGTCCAGGCGCAGCAGCAGCTCACCGGTCAGAATCTCCACCTGCGCGGCCTCACCGAACGCCTCGATCGACCGCAAACGGTCGGGCACCCCGGACAGCCGGTCCAGCGCCTCGTCCGGCCGGTCCTCCCCGGTCAGCACCCTCGCGCCGGCCTCGGCCGCCATCGCCAGCTCGTACGTCACCGGCGGCGACTGCTCGGGCTGCGCGGCCAGCGTCGCCGCCAACCCGTCCACCAGCTCGATGGCGCGTACCGCCGCCGGCCGGTCATCGGACCAGAACCAGGCGTACGCCTCCCGTCGACGGGCCCGCAGCTCGTCGAGCGGCAGGTCGGCGAGCCGGTACGCCGTAGCGGCAGCCGCGAACCGCTCGGCGGCCACCGCGTCCCGGTCGGCGTCGTAGAGGATCCCGCCGGCCTCCTCCAGCACCTGCGCGCGGTGCGGGAGGTTGTCCGGGCCGTCCAGGTTCTCGGCCAAGCGCTCCAGCAGTGCCAGCGCCGGGTCGATCTCGCCGAGCCCGGCGTAGACACCGGCCAGCAGGTGCCGGCAGCGGTCCGCCTCCGCCTGGGCGCCGAGCCGGTCCAGACCGAGGACGGCCTCCTCGGCGACCTCGGCCGCCTCACCGAGCCGGCCCACGACCCGGTACGCGTTCGCCAGCTCCCACCGCAGGAAGGCGTCCCCCTCGGCGCCCCGCTCCACGCACAGCGTCACCGCCTCGACGAAGTCGTCCACGGCGTCGGCGGCCCGCCCGGCGGAGAGCAGCGCCCGGGCCCGGGCGACCCGGATCGGCAGCTCCGCGTTCGCCGGCGCCACCGCCAGCGCCTCGTCGCAGGCGGCCACCGCGTCGGCCGGATCGTCCGCCGTCCGGACGTACGTCAGGCAGGCTGCCGTGGTCAGCTCGCCGACGCCCAGCTCACGGCCGATCTGGCGAGCCTCGTCGGCGGCCGCGCGGGCCTCCTCGACGCGGTCCGACTGCTCCAGCAGATGTGCCCGGTGCAGCGCGATCCGGGCCGCCAGGTGCCGGTCTCCGCCCGCATCGGCCGGTGCCCGGTCGAGCGCGGCGAGCGCCTCCGCCCAGCGTTCCCGGTGCAGCAGCGCCAGCGCCACCCGGTCGTGCCCGGCGGCCCGCTGTCGGGCGTCGCCGAGCCGTTCCAACGCCTCGGCGGCGGCCCGGACCAGCGCCAGCCCCTCCTCGGCGTCGTCGTCGGAGCGGGTCAGCAGCACGCCGAGCCGCCCGGCGACCACCTGGGCGGGCACCTCCTCGGCCGCCTCCCGGTACCGGCTCAGCGCCGCCCGGTTCATCTCGATGGCGCCGGCGATGTCGTCCTCGTCACCGCGCTCGGCCGCTCGCAGCGCCAGCCGGTGCGCGGCCGTGCCCGGTGGCAGGTCGTCGACGCCGAACCGTGAGTCGCAGGCGGCCAGCGCCGCCCGGAAGGTGGCCCGGTCGTGCCGGCCCCAGCTCTCCTCGGCGAGGGCCAGCAGCTCAACCGGGCCGGCGTCGGCGGGCAGGGCCACGGCTGGCTCGTCGTCGGCCCGCGCCCGGTCGGCGACGGCCGGTGCCGCATTCCGGTCGGGGTGGACGCTCGACTCGTCCCCGGCCGGGCGGACCGAGCGGCGGCGGACGCTGGCGGAGAGCGGCAGGTGCTCACCATCCGCCCGCACGGCGAGCCGTCGGGCGATCCACTCCGACTGGGCCGCGCTGCCGTTGCGGGCGTCGAAGCGGGCGGCCAGCGCGGTGGCGGTCTCCGCCAGCTCGTCGGCGAGCGTCAGCGCCGGCACCTCGCCGGCCGGCCGGCCCTCGGCGGCACGGCGGTACACGGTCGGCGCGCCGATCCGGCCGGCCTGGCGCAGCGCGGCGGCGGCGGTCGCCGCGAAGTGCATCGCGGCGGCCGGCGACGGCGGCCGGTCCAGCCAGTCCAGGTGTCGTTCGACCAGCTCCACCGCCCGCGCCTCGTTGCCGGTCAGCGTGCAGAACTCGATGTGGTCGCCGATGTCCCACAGGTCGGCGAGGTTGCCGCGCAGCCGGCGGTACGCCTCCCGGTGCGCGTCCCGCGCCGCCGCACCGCGCCCGGTGCGCAGGTACGGCAGGAGTAGCGCGGTGAGGATCGCCTGCGGCTGCTCGGTGCAGGTGAGCCGGCCGGCGAGGACCGGCTCGGCCAGCGTCACCGCCTCGGCGTCCCGACCGGTGTCGGCGAGGTAGCCCACCTGGCTCGTCGGGTCGCAGCCGGCGCAGTCGGAGAGCTCGTCGCGCGGGGTGGTCTGCCAGAGCCGGTACCAGTGCGCGGCCGCGTCGGCGTCACCCACGTGATCGGCGACCCGGAACCGGTGCTTGTGGACGGTCTGGAGGCTGTGCCCGCCGGCCTTGTAACGCCGTTCCATGTCGTCCAGCACCGCGTACGTGCGGTCCAGCGGCACCTCCGGGAACTTCAGCAGGCCGGACACCATGTACTTGAAGTGCCACAGCAGGTGGTGCAGGTGACGCTGGTGGTAGGGCTGCGGATCCCGGTCGAACTCGGACAGGCACCAGGAGAAGGTCACGAACGACTTCGCCGGTTCACCGCCGTAGACGTACCCGGTGGTGGCCTGCATCCGGGTGACGAAGGCGAGGTGCCGGTCGTCCGCGGCGTCCACCCGGCGCAGCAACTGCTCCAGCGCCGCGATCTGGCCCGCCCCGTACGGCATGTCGGAGATGCCGCGCAGCACCCGCCACAGATCCTCGTCGGCCATGCTCACTCCCGTCCCGGAACGGCCCGGCCGAGCAGGCCGAGGAAGGAATCGTTCAGCAGCGCGGCGTCGGCCGCGCGGATCGGATGGTGGCCGAGCAGCAGCGCCTGCCCGTACAGCGCCTCGACGGCGAGCCCGACCAGCTCCGGGTCGGCCAGCATGGTGACCCGGCGGACCAGCGGGTTGCGGTGGTTGAGCACCAGCTGCGGGCGGTCCGGTGGGGCGGTGGCCGCGAGCGCGTCGAGCACGCCGCCCCACAGCTCGTCGGCCCGGTCCCGGCTGGCCGCGAGCTGGTCGTTGAACGCCGCCGACCGGCTGACCAGGTAGAGCGCGGGCAGCGAGACCGGGTCGTACGCCCGGATGACCACCTCGCAGCCGGAGCGCTCGACGGCCCGCTGCGCCGCGCTGAGGAACGGCCGCAGCGCCAGCTCCACCTGCGGGTCGAGGCCGTCGAAGCGGGTGGTGAGGTCGCTCGGCTCCAGCCGCTCGATCAGCACCGAGCGGTCCACCACCGGCAGCCGCTCGATCAGCTCGGTGTCGTACGTGTAGCCGGCGTTGACCACCGCCAGGTCCTGCGCAGCGGCCACCGCGGCGAGCTGGCGGAACTCGTCGAGGCTCGCCGCGTAGCGGAGCACCCCGTAGCGTTCCCGGAACTCGGCGAGGGTGAGCGTGCCGACGTTGGTGTCCATCGGCCACCACCGGTCGACCAGCCGGAGCATCTCGTCGTCGTGCAGCGCCAACGCCTTCACGCCGAGGTGGTGCACCTGGAGGAACTCGGCCAGCCGGTGCGGGTCGTGCCGCGCCAGCCGGACCAGCCAGCCGCGTACCTGGTCGCCGAGCGCCTCCCGGGTGGCGGTCAGCAGGGTGTCCTCGTAGAGGGCCTCCCGGCTGGCGGTCGGGCGCAGCTCGGTCGCGTCCACCACGCAGTGCGCGAAGAACGCCCAGTCCGGCAGCAGCCCGTCGGCGTGCTCGGTGAGCAGCATCCGCTTGAGGTAGACCCGGTGCCCGGCCCGGGCCGCCGGGTTCACCGGGGTGGGCAGGATGAAGGCGACACCGGTCAGCCCGGCCTCCGGCACGGTCAGGGGCACCACGTCGAACGGGTCGACGCCGAGCATCTCCCGGGCGTACCGGATCAGCGCCGCCCGGTCGACCGGCGCTCCCGCCGTGGTCGGCCAGGGTGGCTCGCCGGTGGTGGTGACCACGTCGCCGACCCGGACGGTGACCGGCAGCAGGGAACCGAAGAGCCGGGCCAGGTCGGTGACGGTCGGGGTGCTGAACCACTGGTCGGCGTCGCGGCGGGGCACCAGCGTGACCGTCGTGCCCGGCTCGGCGCGGGCGGCCTCCGGTGGCGCCACCGTCACGGCGTAGCGGCCGTCGGCGTACCCGGTCCAGCGGACGGTGGGGTGATCGCCGTGCCGGGTGAGCACCTGGATCTCGTCGGCCACCAGGAAGCAGGAGAGCAGACCGATGCCGAACTGGCCGAGGAACTCGTGCCGGGAGAAGCCCAGCTCGTCGCGTTTGGAGCTGCGGCCGATGGTGGCCAGGAGTTCGTGCACCTGCGCCTCGGTGAGGCCGATGCCGGTGTCGTGCACCCGCAGTGTGCCGTCGCCGGTGATGTCGGGCGGCTCGATGCGGACCAGCGCGGTGGCGTCCGGTTCACCCGCACGCCGCGCGGTGATCGCGTCCACCGAGTTCTGGAGCAGCTCGCGGACGTAGACCCGTGGGCTGCCGTAGAGGTGATGACTGAGCAGGTCGACCACGCCACGGAGGTCGACCTGAAAGGTGTGGTCCACGCCTGAGTTCTCCCCGGTCCGATGCCGGCGCCCACCGTACCGATGATCACCGACGTGTGCGTCCCCCTTTCGCCCGGCGGCTTGACCCTCGACCCGGTCGAACCCGCACGGTCACCGCCATGACCTCCACCGCTCTCGGCCGGGACTTCCGGCTGCTCTGGTCCGCCGCCGTCTCCTCCCGGTTGGGAGATGCGCTGCGTACGCCGGCCCTGGCGTTGCTGGCCGCGACGCTGACCCGCGACCCCCGGGTCATCGCGGCGGTCACCGTGGTCGCCCAGCTACCGCCGCTGCTCTTCGGCCTGCTCGGCGGCGTGTACGCGGACCGCTGGGACCGACGGCGGACGATGGCCCTGGTGGACGGGGTACGCGCGGTCGTGGTGGCGGCGCTGGCCGTGGCGATCGCCTTCGACCGGGCGGGCATCCTGACGCTGCTGGTGGCCGCGTTCCTCCTCGCCACGCTGGGCACCCTCTTCGACGCCGCCTCGTTCGCGCTGCTGCCCGCGCTGGTGCCGCCGGCCGCGCTGCCCCGGGCGAACGGACGGCTCCAGGCGGGTACGGCGGTGGCCGGCGGTTTCCTCGGCGCGCCCGCCGCGGGCGTTCTCTTCGCCGCCGCCCCAGCCCTCCCGTTCACCCTCGACGCCGTCACCTTCGCCGTGGCGGCCCTGCTCGTCCTGGCCCTCACGCCGACATCCGCTGCGCGCCCGGTGAGCGTCGCTCGACGGGGGTCGGTGTGGGGCGAGATCGCCGAGGGGGTGCGGTGGCTGCGTGGGCACCGGACACTGTGGCGCTTCACCCTGCTCACCGCCGCGAGCAACCTGGCGATCAGCGGTGTGCTGGCGGTGCTGGTGCTCTACGCGCTGGACGTGTTGCGGGTGCCGCCGGCCGGGTACGGGCTGTTCGCCGCGGGCGCGATCGTCGGCGGCGTGGCCGGGGCGCTCGGGGCGAGTCGGCTCGCCGCCCGGCTCGGCACGGCGCCCGCGCTGGGTGTGGTGCTCGCCGTGCAGACCATCGCGCTGACCGGGTTCGCGCTGGCCCGGCATCCGGTGCCGGGCGGGATCACGCTGGCGGTCTTCGCGGCCGGCACCGCGGTGTGGAACAGCCTGTGGGCGTCGTACGGGCAGCGGCACGTGCCGAGCGGACTGCTCGGTCGGGTTGGTGCCGCCCAGCGGATGGTCGGGCTGCTCACCGCGCCGGTGGGCGCGGCGCTCGCGGGGCTGGTCGCCTCGGCGTACGGGACCGTGCCGGTGGCGGGTGCGGCCGCCGGGACGTTCGCTCTGGTCACCCTGGCGGCGTGGCGGGCACTGCGGACCTAGGGTGTTCGTTCCCGGTGGGACAGCCCGGACAGGCGCAGCGCGATCTGGCGCCGGGCCGGCGGGACGGCGCCGAGCAGCCGGAGCAGCACGTCCCGGATCGGCCGGCGGGCCGGGGAGAGGGTGGCCAGCCGGGTCAGCCCGGCGGCGAAGCTCAGCACGTCCTCGGCCATCGGGCGCTGCCGGGCCGTGTACTCGTCGAGCAGCGTCTCCGGGCCGCCGTCGAGCACATCGGCCAGCGCGGCGCCGAGCGCCACCGCGTCGCAGATGCCGAGGTTCATGCCCTGTCCGCCGGCGGGGCTGTGCACGTGCCCGGCGTCCCCGGCCAGCAGCACCGGTCCGGCCCGGAAGGTGTCGGCGATCCGGTGGTGCACCCGGAACCGGGAGCCCCAGAGCACCTCGGTCACCCGGTCGGGTCGCCGGGCCGGTCCGCGCTCGTCGAGCAGCGCCTGAAGGTAGGCCGTGTCCGGCTCCGCCGGGGCGGTCGGCACGGCGGCGACCAGCCGGACCACCCCGTCCGGTAGCGGCGCCCAGATCAGCGGCCCGGAGCGGGCGAGGAAGAGCGCCGCCTCGTCCCGGGGCAGGACGCTGTGTACCCGGACGTCGGCCAGCACGAAGGACTCCTCGTCGCTGGGGCCGGTGAAGCCGATGCCGGCCAACTGTCGGACCGTGCTGTGCAGGCCGTCCGCGCCGACCACGAACCGGGCGCGCACCTCGGCCCCATCGACCTGCGCGACCACTCCGTCCGCGGTCCGGCTCAGTCCGGTCAACCGGCACGGCCGCCGCACCTGGACGCCGTGGTCGGCCAGTTGCGCGGTGAGCACCGCCTCGGTGACCGACTGGGAGACCATCAGCGCGTAGGGGAAGCGGGACGGCAACTGGTGGAACGGGACCGACAGCAGCACCCGGTCCCGGTCGCGGACGGTGAATCGCGGCGCCCGCACCCCCTGGGCGACCAGCGGCGTCGCGGCGCCGATCCGGTCCAGCACCTCCAGGGTGTACGCGTGCACGACGGCCGCCCGGGAGGTCGACGGCGGGCTGCCGAGCTGGTCCAGGACGGTGACGTCGACGCCGCGGTGGGCCAGTGTCAGCGCGGTGGCGAGGCCGGTGGGGCCGCCGCCCACCACCAGAACGTCGGTATTCGTGGGCAGCATGACCACCTCCGGAACGACCGTTGCCAACATCTGTTGGCAAACATCTGTTGGCAACGCTAGGTCCGCTCATTGTTGTATGTCAACAGGCGTTGGCCTACGGTCGTTGACATGACAGTGCGCGTCGACTCGACCCAGCCCCGCCGCTCGGACGTCACCCGGGCCGCGATCCTGCGGGCCGCCCGTGAACGGTTCGCGTCGGACGGGTACGAGCGCGCCACCATCCGGGCCATCGCCGCCGACGCCCGGATCGACCCGTCGATGGTGATGCGCTACTACGGCAGCAAGGAGGGTCTCTTCGCGGCGGCGGCCGAGTTCGACCTCCGGCTGCCCGACCTGACCCACGTGCCGCCCGGACGGTTCGGCGACGTGCTGGTGCGGCACTTCCTGGCCCGGTGGGACGGCGACGAGACGCTCGTCGCGCTGCTGCGGGCCGCGAGCACCAACCCGGGCGCGGCGGAGCGGATGCGCGGCATCTTCGCCGACCAGCTCATCACTGCCGTGGCCACGTTCGGCGGCGACCCGGCAACCACCGCCCGACGCGCGGGCCTGGTGGCCAGTCAGATCCTCGGCCTCGCCTTCACCCGCTACATCGTCCGCCTGCCACCGATGGTGGAGCTGGATCAGGAGGAGCTGGTCTCCTGGATCGCACCGACCCTCCAGCGCTATCTGACCGGGCAGCCGGAGAGCTGACCCAACCTTTTCCCCCTCGCCGTGCGTCTGGCAGGTGAGGCCGAACGCGACGGCCGGGAGGTGGGCGGATGGCAAGCGACGGACGCGACGGCTACCTCGCCTTCGTGGAGAGCCACCAGCACCGCCTGCTGCGCGCGGCCTACCTGATCTGCGGCAACCGGCACCAGGCCGAGGACCTCCTCCAGGACGCGCTGCTCAAGCTGGCGCTGCGCTGGAGCACGGTCCGCGACGGCGATCCCGCCGCGTACGTGCGGGCCATCCTCTACCGGGACACCGTGTCGTGGTGGCGTCGGCGGCGACGGGAACGGCTCAGCGCCGAGCCGCCGGAGCAGGTGGCCCCCGACCGTGACGGCGCGCTACGCCTGACGCTGCACGACGCGCTCGGCCTGCTCCCGCCCCGGCAGCGGGCCGTGCTGGTGCTGCGCTACTACGAGGACCTGACCGAGGTGGCCACCGCCGAGGCGCTCGGGGTGACCGTCGGCACCGTGAAGAGCCAGTGCCACGCAGCGCTGCGTCGGCTCCGCGAGGTGGCCCCGGACCTCGCCCGGCACACCCGGCCGGCCCAGGACCCGGCCGGTCGCGGTGACCTGGCCAGCGGCCTGGAGGTGAACCCGTGAACGAGCAGGAACTGCGCCGGCTGTTGACCGTCAGCGTCGAGGACGTCCGGCCCAGCCACCCGGCGGCGGCCGGCTGGGAGCGGGCACGGCGCACCCGGCGTACCCGACGGGCGGTCGGCGCGGTCGCCCTGGCCGTGGCCCTCATCGGCGGCGGCACGGTGGCCGCCCTGCGACCCACCGCCGAACGGCCGCCGGACCTCTCGGTTGCTCCGACGGTCAACCCAACCGTCGCCCCGACCGTCGAGGCCCCGCACCCCGGTCCGGTGCAGAGCCCTCCGGCCGAGCTGACCTTCCCGCCCGACCCGCTGGCCCGGCTCGGCGACCCGGCGACCGTGCCGCTCTCCGCGCGACCGGTTCAGCGGGCGCTGGCGCTGTTCCAACCGTTGAACGAGGAGTACCGCGCGGACGGGCCGGTCCGGATCCTCGGCGACGACGGCGTGGTGCGCAGTCTCGACGTGGTCATCCCGGCGCCGACCCGGGACGAGGGCGGCAACGAGGCGCCCGCCGTGAAGCCGGGAGTGCTGTCGCCCGACGGTCGCTCGGCCGCGTTCGCGCAGACCAACGAGCTGATCCTCGTCGACCTCACCACGGCCGCCGTACGCCGGATCCCGCTCGCCGGCTACCTGGAGCTGGTGGTCTGGGCGAACGACCGGGTGCTCGTCGGCGGCGACAACCGGACGTACGCGGTGGACCGCGTCACCGGCGCGGCGCGCACGATCGACGTGTCGGCCTGGGACGTGGCGGCACCCGACCCGGCGGCCGGGCGCGAGGCGGCACTTGTCGAGACGGGCGGCCAACGGGGCGGCCTGATGCTGCGCAGCCGGACCGCCGGCACGGGCGCCGTCCGCTCCGAACAACCCGTCACGGGTGGGTTGCTGCCGGCGCCGTACCAGGTCAACGAGTTCTACGGCCAGGGCTGGTTGCACGGCAGCCGGCTGGCCCGCGCCGCCTGGATCACCAACGGCGAGATCGACGGCGCTGAGGGGGTGACCGTGCTGGACGCCCGCACGGGTGCGGTGGCCCACGTGCTCGACCTGGGCCGGGACCGCGCCAAGGGCTGCTGCCCGGTGCTGGGCTGGGACAACAAGGGCGCGGTGCTGCTGCGCCTGGAGCCGGCCGGGCTGGCGCGGTGGAACCCGGAGACCGGCGAGATCACCGGCATCGTGCGCGACCTGCCCGGCATGGTGGCACTCGCCGGTTGAGCACTGTCCCCGCGCGTCCGCGACGGACGCGCGGGGACCGTTCCGCTCAGGCGGCGAGGCCGCCCGGCTGATCGCCCTTCACGACGGGAGCCCGGACGAGGTTGCCCCACTCGGTCCAGGAGCCGTCGTAGTTGCGCACCTGCGGGTAGCCGAGCAGGTGCCGCAGCACGAACCAGGTGTGGCTGGACCGCTCGCCGATCCGGCAGTACGCGATCACGTCGTCGTCCGGGCTGAGCCCGAGCTGATCGGCGTAGATCGCCTTCAGCTCGTCGGCGGACTTGAACGTGCCGTCCTCGTTCGCGGCGGACTTCCACGGCTTGCTGACCGCGCCCGGAATGTGGCCGCCACGCAGCGCCCCCTCCTGCGGGTAGTCCGGCATGTGCAGCATCTCGCCGGTGTACTCGCCCGGGGACCGGACGTCGACCAGCGGACGGCCCGAGGCGACGTGTGCCATCACCTGCTCGCGGAACGCCCGCAGCGGCGTGTCGTCGCGCAGCGGGACCGGGTAGTCGGCGCGCGGCCGGTTCGGCTTGTCGCGGGTGACCTCGCGCCCCTCGGCGATCCACTTCTGCCGGCCACCGTCGAGCAGCCGCACGTCGGCGTGCCCGAAGAGCGAGAAGACCCAGAGGGCGTACGCCGCCCACCAGTTGAAGTTGTCGCCGTAGAAGACCACCGTGTCGCCGCGGCCGATACCCTTGGCGGCGCACATCTCGGCGAAGCTCTTCGCGTCGAGATAGTCCCTGGTGACCTGGTCGTTCAGCTCCAGGTGCCAGTCGACCTTGACGGCGCCGGGAATGTGGCCGGACTCGTAGAGCAGGACGTCCTCGTCGGACTCGACCACGACGAGGCCCTCGTCACCCAGGTGCTCGGCCAGCCAGTCGGTGGTGACCAGCCGCTGCGGGTCCGCGTAGGACTGGAGACGGGGATCAGGATCGCTCGGCACAGACATGATCCCCAAGGTACGCCGCAACCCTGCCCGACGACCGGTCATCGGGTGCGACGCCGCCCACGTGACGGGCGCTCAGGCGCGGCGGTGGGCGATGCGACCGGCGACCACGGTCACCAGGCAGGCGCCGTCGACGCCGTGGACCGCCAGGTCGGCGCGCCCACCCCGCAGCAGCGCCGACGTCACGGCGGCGGGCAGGACCAGCAGGTCACTCTTGTCGACGGCGGCGCGCACCGCCGGATCGGCCAGATGCTCCGCGAGCACCGCCGTCACCCCGGTCCGCAGCAACGCGTGCACCCGCTCGCGCGGGGTGGGCGCCGCCGGAAGAGGGCCGTCGTGCAGCAGGCCCGGCCCGAGCGTTCCGGGCCAGCGACGGACCCGAACGTCGGGGTACGCCCCGCTCAGCTCGGCGAGCGGGCCGACGGCCTCGACCCGGTCGGCGCTCACCAGCACGGCGTGATCCGGCATCGGCTCACCGCCGGCGGTGAGCCGCAGCAGCGGCGCGGTGTGCAGGGTGCGCACGCTCAGTCGGCGATCGGGCCGAGCAGCGGACGCTTCGCGGTGACCGTGTCGCCGGACGACCGGCCGGTCAGCCGTCGCTTGATCCACGGAGCCAGGTGCTGCCCGGCCCAGCGCAGGTCGGCCGCGCGGGCGGCGAGCCACGGGGAGGGCGCGGGATGCGGAGGCACCATCAGCCACTCCTCGTCGCAGCCGACGCCGAGCGCGGTGAGCACCTGCCCGGCGACCCGTCGGTGCCCGGCCTCACTCAGGTGCAGCCGGTCGGTGCTCCAGAGCATCGGGTTGAGGAAGGTGTCGTCGGCGTACAGGTCGACCATGATGGCGCCGTGCCGCTCGGCCGTGTCGCCGACCGCCTGGTTGAGTAGTTCCACCCGGGGGGCGACGAGACGCTGGCCGGGCAGCCGGGCCATCACGTCGGCGAACCGGAAGAGCAGCACGTCCGCGCCACCCGAGCGCAACTGCCGCACCACCTCGTCGAAGCGGGCGACCAGGGTGTCCGGATCGAAGGTGCGGCGCAGCACGTCGTTCCCGCCGGCCGCGAAGCTGATCAGGTCGGGCTTCATGGCCACCGCGGCGGGCACCTGCTCGGCGACCACGCTGGGGAACAGCCGACCCCGGATGGCCAGGTTGGCGTACCGGAAGTCCGGGCCCGCCTCGACGGCGAGCCGGGTCGCCACCATGTCGGCCCAGCCCCGGTAGGTGCCGTCCGGGTACGCGTCGTCCATACCCTCGGTGAAGCTGTCCCCGACCGCGACAAAACTGCGCCAGCCCACCCGCGCCCCCTCAAGACACTCGTTGCCTGCGGCGACCAGTCTGTCACCGGAGACCCGGCCGTCGGTGCCCCCGCAGGGACGACGTGGCGGAGGTCATCAGTCACGCTCGGGGTGGCCCGGCCCGTGTCCGAGCCACCCTCGTTCCGCTCAGCCGAGCGCGTTGATGATCTGCATGTCCCGGAGGCTCGGCGGCTCCGCCTGCTCGGCGACCTTCTTACCGTCCTCGCCGACGAGAAGCAGGGTGTACCGGTCGCCGCTGCGAACCCGGACCACCATGGACCCGTCGGCCTGGAAGAAGACCTGTCGCAGCTCGCGGTCGCCCAGCGGCAGCACGACCTCCTTGCCGGTTCGGGTGTCCAGCACCACGTTCGCCAGCAGCGATCTGGCGGCGTCGCCTCCGTCGTTCCCGCGCGCGATCCGGAACAGGGCGATGTGCCGTCCGTCCGGCGAGATGCTGGCCAGGTCGTAGCAGACGTACGCGCTTCCCTCGCCGCCGAGACCCGGTATGACCCGCCGCGCCGATCCGCGCCGGTCGGTCAGGAACACCGTGCCGTCCCCGCCGTCCGCGAGCGCGAGGGTGCCGTTCGCGGCCCACACCGGGTGGCAGCCAAGGAGGCCATCCACCTTCTGGTACGCGCCGGAAACGACGTCCACCAGCCCGGCTCCCTCCCCGGCGACCGCGGCCGTCAGATGCCGCGAGTCTGGTGACCAGGTCGTCTGGCACATCGAGTCGGTCTGTTCGCGGACCTTTCGCTTGCCCGACCCGTCGAGCGCGGAGACCCAGAGCGTCCCGTCACGGTCCACCCACGCCACCTGGCGCCCGTCCGGCGAGACCGTCGCGCTCAGCACCGCGGGCTCCCAGGGCAGGGCGAGCAGCCGGTCCGGCGAGTCACCTGGCTTCCACGACCACAGGCGGACGGTGCCAAGGTTAGTGGTCGGCATCGGCCCGTAGACGACCTTTCCCAACCGGGCCGTGGGCGTGGCCGGCGACGACGTGTCCGGGGGCACGGCTGGCCGGGAGGGCGTCACGCTCGGCGCCGGGGCGGACGGGACCGGAGAGGGACTGGCCGTGGGCGACTCGGCCGGCACCGGACCGGGGCCGGCATCGGGCCGTACCGCCAGGGCCGTGCCGGCGGCCGCCCCGAGCAGAACCACCGCGGCGGCCGAGGTGGCGATAGCGCGCTGAAGGCCGAGCCGGCGGGACGTCCGCAGGCTTCGGTCCCGAAGGTCGACCACGGTGACCTCCTCGGCCAGATCGGTCAGGTCGAACCGGAGGCGGTCGTGGTTCATCGGGTGCTCCCTTCCAGGAGGTACAGCTCGGCGAGCTCGGGCGCGACGGCACGCAGTCTGGCCAGGGCCTTGGCCGTCTGGCTCTTCACGGTGCCGACGGTGACGCCGAGCAGGTCGGCGGCCTCGGCCTCGGTGCGGTCCTCGAAGAACCGCAGGACCAGCACGGCCCGCTGCTTCGGGGAGAGCTTCGCCAGCGCCGCCCGCAGGGTGAGCCGCACGCTGGTCTGGTGCGCGTGGTCGGGTGCCGAGCCGCCTCCGCGTGGCTCGGGCAGCTCGCCCGGCATCGACTCGGGAACCCGGTGGCGGCGCCACCAGGAGACCTGGAGGTGGTACATGATCCTGCGGGTGTACGCCTCGGCGTTGCCGCTGTCATGCAGGCGGTTCCAGGAGCGGTGGGTGCGGGCCAGCGCCGACTGGACCAGGTCCTCGGCCAGGTGCTGGTCGCCGGTGAGCAGGTAGGCCGAGCGCAGCAGCGCCGGCGTTCGGGTACGGACGAACGAGTCGAACTCCGTCAGCAGAGCGTCCACACGAGCCGATCCTTCGGGTCATGGTGCGGCGAGGTTGATGCCTTCCCAGACGCGAGTCGGGACGGCGATGGTTGCCACCGCCGACGCCTGTTCGCCGTCATCCGTCCGGCTCGACGATCGGTCGGCGGTACGGCCACCAGGAGACGAACCGCTCGAACAGCTCGCGCGGCGTCGGGCCGTCGTGCGGATTCAACCGGAACAGGTCGTGCGTCGCCTCGCGGTAGAGCCCGGACAGGTAGATGGCCAGGTCGACGTGGCGATCGTCGTACTCGACCTTGAGCAGCAGCCGCGCGTCCGCGCAGGGCCAGGGCAGGCCGCAGGCCCGGCACAGCCACAGCGGACGGATCGGCAGGTGCGGCCGGTGGCCCGGTGGGTACGGCCGGGGGCGGCCGGCGTACGGACCGAGCCGGGGTACGGGCAGCTCACCGGTCAGGCGTTTGCGCATCTCGACCTCCCTCAGGCGCTACGTGACACTCTGCTGAAGGAGGAACTACTGTCGGAAGGCATCGACCGTGGTCGGGGCGAGTCCGGGTCGGTTCCCGGCGATCGTCCGGACCGGCCGGGGCAACACCGGAGAAGCGTGGAGGAAGTGTGGAAGGTGAACCGACCGCGGAGCTGATCCGGGCACAACTCCGGCGGCTGCGGCTCAGCGCCGAGCTGAGTCAGGAGGAGTTCGGGAAGCTCGTCCACTTCTCGGGCTCGCAGGTGTCCGCCGTGGAGCTGGGTCAGCGCCCGCTCGACCGGTTCTTCCTCAAACGGGCGGACGAGGTGCTGGGCACGGGCGGGCTGCTCATGTCGCTGCTCAAGCTGGCCGAGCGCGACGGGCAGCCGAGCTGGCTCCGACCGTGGCTGGAAGCCGAACGCCAGGCCCAGCAACTGCGGTGCTACCAGCCCACACTCATTCCCGGCCTGCTACAGACCGAGAACTACGCCCGCGCGGTGATTCGGGCCAACGACGAACTGAGCGATGACGAGGTGGAGAGGCGTCTTGCGGTCCGGATGGACCGTCAGTCAATCCTCGTGCAAGCCGAGGCCCCGAAGTTCGTGGCGGTGATTGAGGAGAGCGTCCTGCGGCGCGCCGATGAGGGGTTTCGTGGGCTGATGAGCCAGCAGATCGCTCACCTTGTCGAACGCGCCGAGAGCCCGCACATCAGCGTGCATGTCATTCCCGTCGAGGTCAGCAACCACATCGGGCTGAATGGTCCCTTCACCCTGGCTCGGGGCAGCGACGGTGGATGGGTCGGTCACCTGGAGAACCAGCTCGGCGGCGTAGTGGTCGACAGGGACGAGGATGTGGCTATCCTGCTGGCGAGGTGGGAGAGCGTCCGCAGCGAGGCTCTGCCTCACCGACAGTCGACCCTGCTCATGAAGGAAGTGATGACGTCATGGAGCTGATCGGCGCGGCCTGGCGCAAGTCCACTCGAAGCGGGCAGGGGGAATGCGTCGAGGTGGCCGACAACCTCGTCGGCGTCGTCGGTGTGCGGGACAGCAAGGACCCGACCGGACCGGTGCTCACCTTCGACCCGCAGTCCTGGCGAGCCTTCGTCACCGCTGCCAAACGGCGCTGACTTCGCCGCACGGGAGCTGATCCACTCGGGTTCCCGGAAACCGGGGCATCCGCACGAGTAGGACACCCCGGTTCCCGGAAACCGGGGCATCCGCACGAGTAGGACACCCCGACCTCATGAAAATCGAGCCGATCAGGCGGGACATCGGCGTCGAAATGGATCGCTGATCCCGCCGCAGCGGTCGTAGGCTGCGCTGATGCTGCTACGCATGTCGACCCTGTTGCTGCGGACCCTGCGCGAGGACCCGGCCGACGCGGAGGTGCCGAGCCACCGGCTCCTGCTGCGCGCCGGCTACATCCGCCGCGCCGCACCGGGCGGCTACACCTGGCTGCCGCTGGGCAAGCTGGTGCTGGACCGGATCACCGAGGTGGTGCGCGGCGAGCTGATCGCGATCGGCGACCAGGAGGTGCACTTCCCGGGGCTGCTGCCCGCGGAGCCGTACCGGACCAGCGGCCGGTGGACGGAGTACGGCGACGACATCTTCACCCTCGCCGACCGGCGCGGCGCCGAGCACCTGTTGGCGCCCACCCACGAGGAGTTGGCGGCGCTGCTGGTCAAGGACCTGTTCACGTCGTACCGGGATTTTCCGGTGACGCTGTTCCAGGTGCAGACCAAGTTCCGGGACGAGGCGCGGCCGCGGGCCGGTCTGCTGCGGGGCCGGGAGTTCCTGATGAAGGACGCGTACTCCTTCGACCTGGACGACGCGGGGCTGCGGGACGCGTACGGACGGCACCGGGCGGCGTACCGGCGGATCTTCGACCGGCTGGGCCTGGACTACACGGTGGTGCACGCGATGTCCGGTGCGATGGGGGGCTCGGCGTCGGAGGAGTTCCTGGCCGCGACGCCGGTCGGCGAGGACACCTTCGTCGGCTGCACCGCCTGCGACTACGCGGCGAACACCGAGGCGGTCGTCACCCGGGCGCCCGCCGCCGGGGACCCGACCGCGCAGCGGGCCCCGGAGGTGCACGACACGCCCGAAACCCCGACGATCGCCAGCCTCGTGGAGCTGGCCAACAACCGCCGCCTGGGTGACCGGGACGGCTGGACGGCCGCCGACACCCTGAAGAACGTCGTGCTGTCCGTCCGTCAGCCCGGCGCGGAGCGGGCCGAGCCGCTGGTGATCGGCCTGCCCGGTGACCGGGAGGTCGACCTGAAGCGGGTGGGCGCAGCGCTGCATCCGGCCCAGGTGGCCGTCTTCGAGGAGTGGGCCGACCACCCGGAGCTGATTCGCGGGTACATCGGGCCGCAACTGCTCGACAAGCTGGGCATCCGCTACCTCGTCGATCCTCGGGTGGTGCCCGGTTCAGCGTGGCTGACCGGTGCGAACGAGCCGGGCCGGCACGCGACGGACGTGGTCTGCGGGCGGGACTTCACGCCCGACGGCACGATCGAGGCGGCCGAGGTACGCGCCGGCGACCCCTGCCCGGACTGTGACGACGGCGAGTTGACCATCCGGCGGGGCATCGAGATCGGGCACATCTTCCAACTCGGCCGCCGGTTCACCGACGCGTTCGCGGTCGACGTGCTCGGCCCGGCGGGCAAGCCGGTCCGGCCGACCATGGGCTGCTACGGCATCGGGGTGTCGCGGGCGGTGGCGGCGATCGCCGAGCAGCACCACGACGACCGGGGGCTGATCTGGCCGGCGGCGGTCGCGCCGTGCGACGTACACCTGGTCGTGGCGGGCAAGGGGCCGCAGCTCGACGCGGCGCTGGACCTCGGCGGTCGTCTCGCGAACGCCGGCCTGCGGGTGCTGGTCGACGACCGGACGCACGTGTCGGCGGGGGTGAAGTTCACCGACGCCGAGCTGATCGGCATTCCGCGCGCCGTCGTGGTCGGCCGACGGCTGGCCGACGGGTACGTCGAGCTGCGTGAGCGGGCCGGCGACGGGCGCACCGAGCTGCCGCTCGACGGTCTGGTGGAACGGTTGGTCGACGAGGTACGCCGCGAGCGTGGGAACCTGGTGTAGCCACCGCGTCACGGGGTACCGCAGTTCGATCGGGTGGAAACGTTCGGAGGCTCTCATGACCGGTTACCGGGTCAGCGACGTGATGACCAAGCAGGTGGTCTACCTGCCGGCGGAGACCACCCTGGACGAGGCGGCCAGGGTGATGAAGGAGGCGGACATCGGCGACGTGGTGGTCACCGACGGCGCCAGCCTCGCCGGCATGCTCACCGACCGGGACATCGTGGTCCGGGCGGTGGCCGAGAACAGCTCGCCGGCCGCCACGACCATCGGCTCGATCGTCACCCGCGAGGTGATCATGATCGAGCAGCACTGCACCGCGGGCGAGGCCGCCGCGTTGATGCGTGACCGGGGCATCCGGCGGGTGCTGGTCTGTGACACCGACCGCAAGCTGGTCGGCATCGTCTCGCTCGGCGACCTTGCCATGCAGCTCGACCCGACCAGCGCCCTCAGCGAGATCAGCGAGCAGTCCCCAACCGTCTGAGTGCGACGGAAAGGCCCACGTCGACGGCGGTAGCCTCGACGCATGGCTGACATGCCGGCCCGACTGGCCGAGATCGTCGACGAGTTCGCTGCCGCTCCCCGGGACCTGGTGCTGGAGATGCTCCTGGAGTACGCCGACGTCATCCCGCCGCTGCCGGACGACACCGGACGCGAGGGCATGGAGCAGGTGCCGGAGTGCCAGACGGCGTTCTTCCTGCGCGCCCGGGTGACGCCGGACGGGGTCGTCGAGACGCTCTTCGACTGCCCGCCGGAGGCGCCGACCACCCGGGCGTTCGCCGGGATCCTCGCCGAGGGGCTGGCCGGCGCGAGCGCCGAGGAGGTGCTGGCCGTGCCGGACGACCTCTACCAGCGGATGGGCCTGGCGCAGGCGATCAGCCCGCTGCGGGTGCGCGGTGGCACCGCGATCCTGGGCCGGCTCAAGCGCCAGGTCCGGGAACAGATCGGCTGACCGGCGGGTTGGCACCGATCATGGAGATCGAGATCTACGCGGACGTCGTGTGCCCGTGGTGCTACATCGGCAAGCGCCGGCTGGAGGAGGCGCTCGCCAGCTACGGCGGCGAGGTGACCGTCCGCTACCGGCCGTTCCAGCTCGATCCGTCGCCGGTGGCCGAGGCCCGGCCCCTGATCGAGGCGATGGCCGACAGGTTCGGCGGCCCGGAGCGGGCCCGGGAGATGTTCGCCCACGTGACCGGGGTCGCGGCGGGTGACGGGCTGCGGCTGGACTTCGAGCGGGCGGTGACCGCGAACACCTTCGACGCGCACCGGCTGGTCTCGTACGCCGCCGACCACGGCCGGGCGGCCGAGATGGTGGAGGCGCTCTACCAGGCGTACTTCACCCAGGGCGTCGACGTCGGCTCCCGAGAGGCCCTGGCCGCGCTGGCCGGCGGAATCGGCCTGGACGCCGTCGACGTGCGCAGGTTCCTCGACTCCGACGAGCGGACCGCCGACCTCGCCGCCGAGTTGGCCGCCGCCCGGGATCTGGGCGTCACCAGCGTGCCGACCTTCGTGCTGGCCGGAAAGTACGCGGTCACCGGCGCCCAGGAGGCACAGACGCTGCTCGCCGCGCTGGCCGAGGTCGAGCAGCGCGAGTCCGGAGCGCACTCGCACTGAGCCGGGCCGCAGCCGGCCACGGCACCCGGCATCGACCGACGTGATGTTTCACGTGCAACGGTATCGATGCCGGTGCCTGGTCAGGCCGGTCGGGCCAGGCCCTCCACCACCTGCGCGCCGGGCAGCGCGCCCAGCGCCGGCCCGGGCAGCGCGATCTTGCTGTGCCGTACGCCCGATCCGATGATCACGTGTGGCGTGGCGATCACCCGCGAGTCCACCAGGATCGGCCACTGGGCCGGCAGCCCGATCGGGGTGATGCCGCCGTACTCCATGCCGGTCAGCTCGACCGCGTCGTCCATCGGAGCGAAGCTGGCCTTCCGCACGTCCAGTGCCCGGCGGGCCACTCCGTTGACGTCGGCACGGGTGGTGGCCAGGATGATGCAGGCCGCGTAGCGGACCACACCCTCGCGCTTGCCGGCCACCACCACGCAGTTGGCCGACACGTCCAGCCCCACCTCGTACGCCGCGCAGAACGCGGCCGTGTCGGCGAGGTCGGCGTCGATCGGCGCGACCAGCACCTCGTCGACGTCCACCGGCGCGGTGGCGGGCCACTGCGCGATCGCCTCCGCCACCGGCGGGGCGAGCAGGTCCAGGCGGGCGCGGGCAGGTTCGGTCTTCAGCGTTCCCATCACGGGTGCGATCCTCGCACCCGCCACGCCGAACCGCCCGGCGACTCCCGAACCGTCTGGCCGCTCCCGAGTCGCCACGCGACGCCACCCGTCCCGGGCCGCGCCGACGGGCGGCTCAACTGCCGGCGAGGAAGGCGTTCTCGCGCATGAAGGTGCGGTCCCGCGAGGCGGCCAACTCCTCGGCGCGCTGGGCCTTGGCCCGGTACAGCTCCACGTCCTCCAGCGCGTGCCGGACACCCAGCCGAATCACGCCGTAGAGGAAGACGAAGCCGAAGACGTAAAGGATGACGGTGGTGACGACAGCGAACATGGCGTCACCGTAAGACGAACGTGAACCGTTGTACGTCTCATCTCCGCCCGGTTCCCCCGTACGTGTCAGCGAGGTGATCCGCCCAGGTGCGGACGCCTCGGGGCAGCGCCTCGGTGACCAGGCCACCGGCGCGCAGTTCACGGCCGAGCCGGCCGGGGATCCGCACCGGCAGCAGGGGTCGGCGCGATCCCCGGGCCGCTCGCCACGCGCGGACCGCCTCGTCGAAGCGGAGCACCTGCGGGCCGCCGAACTCCTCGATGGCACCCAGTGGCCCGGCGACCAGGCGAGCCGCCAGCCGCGCCGCCACCTCGCCCGGGTCGACCGGCTGGGCGAGCACCGCCCGGTCCCCGATCACCGGCCCCAGCCGCGCGCTGCTGGCCAGCAGGTCGTCCAGGAACTGCGGGAACTGGGTCGCCCGCAGCACCGACCACGGCACCGGGCCGGCCGCGATCACCTGCTCGGCGGCGAGCTTGTGCCGGTAGTACGCGATCGGCACCCGGTCCACGCCGACGATCGAGACGTACACCAGGTGTTGGACACCGGCGGCGCCGGCGGCGACCACCAGCCGGCGGGTGCCCAGCACGTCCACCTGGTGGGTACGCCGGCCCTCGGGCGCGGTCGCCAGGTGCAGCACCGCGTCCGTCCCGGCCACCGCCTCGGTCAGCCCCTCCCCGGTGGCCAGGTCGGTCACCACCCACTCGACCTCACCGCCGGTACGCGGCCGTCGGCTGGTGGCCCGGACGCTGACCCCGTCGGCGCGCAACCGGCTCAGGACCGCCTTGCCCAGGCGACCGCTTGCTCCGGTGACCAGAACCCTCATCCCGTCCTCCCGTTCCGCCGCGAACTCCCGGCGTCCACCAGCCCATCGATCCGGCCAACGTGGGCCGTGCCGCCCGTGGCCCACCGCTCCTGACGGCACCCCGGGGCGATCCGTGACCCGGATGTGCGGCGGATCACCCCGAGCGGATCAGATCCAGCACGGTCAGCAGTGCGAAGAACGCGATCAACACCTCGCTGACCACCCAGGCGTGCCCCTGGGCCCACTCCCGCATCCGGGCCAGCACCCGTGCCGCGCGGTGCCCGAGCAGCAGCAGCGCCAGCAGCGGCAGAGCGAGCAGGAGCACCGTGAGCAGCACGAACGGCAGCAGGTGCCACCACGGCAGGTTGTGCCGGGCCACACTCGCCCCGACCGCGGCCATGGTCAGGTCATCGGTGGGCGTCACCACGAAGAGCAGCGCGCCCGTTCGCGACGCCCAGGCGGGGTCGGCGTGCCCGATGCTCCCCAACCACTTCGGCTGCCCGGCCCGGCCCCGGCGCAGCCAGACCACCACGGCCAGGACGACCAGCAGGACGAGCACCACCAGGTCGATGGCGGGCCCACGATCGAGCCGTCCGACGACGGCGGAGGCATCGGCGGCCACACCGCCCACCAGCCGGACGAGCAGCCACGCCACCGTCACCCCGGCGGCGACCACCAGC
Source organism: Micromonospora sp. BL4 (assembly GCF_003667505.1). Lineage (GTDB taxonomy): Bacteria > Actinomycetota > Actinomycetes > Mycobacteriales > Micromonosporaceae > Micromonospora. The sequence goes on along the minus strand of NZ_RCVJ01000117.1, from coordinate 86,784 downwards.
CCGGCACCGGCGAGGAAGCCCAGCGACGCGGCCCGGGGACGGTCCGACGAGGCGAGGAAGACCGCCACGACCAACTGGGTCCCGGCGACCATCACCACGGCCAGTGGCAGGACGGACAGGAAGCTCATCGCCCGCCATCCTCCCGGCCCGCCGACCTCGGACGCCGCCGAATCCACGGATCACCCGCCCGGCCGCGTGCTCCCGCCAACCACCACCCGGCCGGCCAGCAGCGCACCGAGCGCCGCCAACCCGGCGGCCACCACCAGGGTCAACGTGTAGCTGGCCGGACCCGGCGCGCTCCCGGCGGCCAGCACCGCGCCGGTGAGCGCCAGCACGGTCGCGGCGAACAGCGAGTCGCCCAGTTGCAGCGACGAGCTGTTGCGGCCCTGCTCCCCGGGGGCGGACAGCTCCAGGGTGAGCACCGACAACGACGGGTAGAGCAGACCCATGCCGAGGCCCGCCACCGCCCAGCCCAGCACGGCGACGGCCACCGGCAGCTCGGGTTGCACGGCCAGCGCCACCGTTGCCGTGCCGATCGTGATGCAGCCCAACCCGGCCCGCGGGAGGCTGGCGCGCGAGGCCGGCAGCGGGATCCGGCCCTGCACCCAGGACCCCACCGACCAGGCCAGCGCCCCGACCGTGAGAACCAGCCCGGCGGCGGTCGGCGACAGACCCCGCTCCCGGGACAGCATCAACGGGATCACCACCTCGGCGCCGACGAACGCCGCCGAGGCCAGACCCCGCAGCCCGACCACGGTCGGCAGGCCCCGGGCCGCCCGCAGGAACCCGGGCGGCAGCAGCCGTGGGGCGCAGACCAGCAGGCCGGCCACCGCGAGCGCGATCAGCACCACGGCGGCAGCGCCGCGCTGCTGTCCCCCGATGTGCAGCAGTGCGGCGCTCACCCCCGCCCCGCACGCCCACCCGATCCGGGCCGCCGCGCCCGCCGGTGGTCGGGTCGGCACAGTCCGGTCCAGCGATCGCAGACCGGGGTGGATCAGCAGCACGGCCGGCACGGCCACCGCCGGCACCGCCAAAAAGACCCACCGCCAGCCCAGGTACTCGACGATCAGACCGGCCAGCGCCGGCCCGACCAGCGACGGTACGACCCACGCCGCCGCGAACGCGGCGAAGATCCGCCGGTGCAGCTCCTCCGGGTACGCGTGCCCGACGATCACGTAGAGCGCCACCGAGAGCAGCCCGGAGCCGAACCCCTGCACCACCCGGCCGACGACCAGCGCACCCATCACGGGGGCGGTCCCGGCGATCAGCAACCCGACCACGAACCAGGCCACGCCGTGCCACATCGGCCCCCGGGGCCCCCGCGCGTCGCACCAGATCCCGGAGACCACCATGGCCAGCACGCCCGCGGCGAACGAGCCGCCGAAGGCGATGCCGTACAGCGCCAGCCCGTCCAGACTGCGGGCGACCGTCGGCATCGCCGTACCGACCGCCAGCGCCTCGAAGGCGAGCAGCGAGATCAGCGCGACGCTGCCCACCGTCATGGCCCGCAGCCGGGGCGCGAACAGCCCCGGTGGGGTCGGCGAGGCCGGTACGGCGGTGGCGGTAGGGCTCGACATGCGCCCCAGCCTGCGACCTCAACCCGGATTCATGTCAATCGGTGGTGACCCGGCTCTCGTCAGGCGTTCTCCAGCGCCTCCCCGACGCCCCGTACGAGTCCCGAAAAGTGCTGGTCCGACAGGAGATGGCCGGCGGTGATCACCAGAGCCAGCGGCCACTCGATGACCTGGAGCGCGGCGAGCACACCCAGCCCCGCGTAGTACGCGAGCCGGTCCGGCGGCGGCACCGCCACCTCACCCAGCATCGGCACCTCCACCCGCCGGCTGTACGTCCGGACGGTCTCCTGCCCACCGTTCATGTGTCGCGTCAGCGTGCTCATGCGGCCTCCCCGTATCCGTTGACGTTCGCCGGATTCCACCGCCCAGCCCGTCCATGCGCCGCCGACTGCGGAAAGTTCCGCTGTTCAGAGGGCATAACGGATGGCAGGCCGGGAAGCCAGGCCGCCGGACGCGAGGCGGCGGGAGGGCGACGATGAGCGTGGGCGGGACCAGCAGCTACGGGGAGTCGGGCCGGCGTCCCTCCAGCCGTACGCCTCGATGACGGCGGCGGGCCGCGCCGTCGGCCGCCTCCTGCCTTCCATCGGCGTGCCGAACCTGGTCGGCGAGGCGTCCCGGACCGTGGGCTCGGCCGCGACCCGGCTGGCCCGGACCGCCGGTCTGACGCGGCGTCGGGTCTGGTCCCGGCCGGGCCGGCACCACATCGAGGTGCACGGTGTCTGCCAGGACGGCGGCGACCGGCTGGCCCGACAGGTGGAGGGCGCGCTGGAGGGGCTGCCCGGGGTGGCGTGGGCCCGGGTGAACGCGCCGTCCGGTCGGGTGGTGGTGGCCGTGCAGGCCCCCGAGCCGAGGCTGCGCGACCTGATCGCCACGATCGCCCGGGTCGAAGAGACGTGTGACCACGAGCCGGACCCGGAGATCCCGCCGCCGCACCCGCCGGAGGAGGGGCCCCGGACTCCGCGCACCCTCGGCGCGCTCGCCTCGGACGCGTTGGGCCTGACCATCTCGGCGGCCACCCGGATCCTGCCGTTCGCGCCGGTGCCCGCCGAGGTGGCCGGGTTGCTCGCCGCGGTGGACCTGCAACCCAAGCTGCATGCGCTCGCCGCCCGAGGGCTGCGCGCCGACCCGCGCGCCGACATCCTCTTTCCGCTCGCCGAAGCGGTGGTGCAGGGCCTGACCGGAGGCTGGGCCGGAATAGTCCTGGACGGCGCTCAACGGATCGTGCAGTGGGGCGAGGCGCGGGCGCAGCTCACCGCCTGGGAGAAGGCCGAACCACGGCTGACCGGCGACCCGGAGCACGCCACGGCCCGCTGGCCGGTGGTCGAACGCCCCCGACCCAAGCCACACGGCCCGGTCGAGCGGTACGTGAACCGGATGCTGGCCGCGGGCGCGGCGGCTGCCACGGCCGCGGCGCCCTTCGCGGGCCCCAAGCGGGCCGCCGCGCTGGGTCTGTCCGCGCTGCCCAAGGCCCCGGGCAGCGGACGTGAGGGGTACGCCGCTCAGCTCGGCCGGATCCTGGCCCGCCGGGGCGTGATCGCGATGGACCGCAGCGTGCTGCGCGAGCTGGACCGGATCGACACGCTGGTGTTGGACGCGGCGGTGCTCGGCTCGAACCGGGGCGTGCTGGCCGACCTGGCCCCGGCGCGGGGAGTGGACGTCGAGCAGGTGGCGGAGCAGGCGTTCGCGCTGTTCGACCCGGCTGATCCGGCCGGCGCACGGGCCGCGGACGGCTGGCGGCTCGGGCCACCGGACCAACTGCCCGCCGGCGACCCTGCGGACATCCCGGACGGCGACCGGCTGCGGGCAGCCGGCGGTCAGCTGCTCGGCCTGGCCCACAACGACCGGCTCGCCGCGCTGCTCCGCGTCGAACCGGAGCCCGCGCCGGGTGTCGACGGTCTGCCGGCCGCGGCCCGACAGGCCGGCCTGCGGCTGGTCGTGGCCGGCGGTGACGAGCAGCGGTACGGCTTCGCCGATGCGATGCTGCCCGGCGGGGACCGCCTCACCGACTCGGTACGCGCGTTGCAGCGCGACGGGGCGGTGGTGATGCTGGTTTCCGGGGACCGGTCGGCGCTCGGCGCGTCCGACTGCGGCCTCGGCGTGTCCGCTCCGGAGGACCTGCCACCGTGGGGCGCGCACCTGCTGGTCGGCGCGGACCTCCGGGTGGTGGCGCTGCTGGTGGAGGCGACCGGGGTGGCCCGGCGAATGACCCAGCAGAACATTCGACTCGCCATGGCCGGCACCGGTCTCGGGGCGCTGGGTGCGTTCACCGCCGCCCCGACCCAGTTGCCCCGCCGGTCACTGGCCGCCGTGAACGGCTCGGCTTGGCTGGCCTTCGGGCACGGCGTCTGGCGGGCCCGGCGGCTGCCGGACCAGGCGGACACTCCGGCTCCGGTGGCGACCGCCTGGCACCTGATGCCGATCGGCACCGTGTTCGACCGGCTCGGCACCGGACCGGAAGGGCTGGACAGTGCCGAGGCGCAACGTCGACAGGACGGGCGGGGTCCCGGTGGCGGCAACCCACCCGGAAGCGGTGGCCTGCTGCGTGCTTTCGTGGACGAACTCGCCAACCCGCTCACCCCGGTGCTGGCCGCTGGCGCGGTGCTCTCCGCGTCGTTCGGCTCGCTGGTCGATGCCGCGCTGGTGGGCGGCGTGGTCGGCGGGTCCGCGCTGATCGGGGCGGTGCACGAACGCAACACCGAACGGTCGCTGGCCGAGTTGCTGTCCCGTTCGGCGGTGACCGCGCGGGTCCGTCGGGACGGCGCCGAGCGGGTGGTCGCCGCCGAGGACCTGGTGCTCGGGGACGTCATCGCCGTCGAGCCGGGTGACTCGGTGCCCGCCGACTGTCGGGTGCTCGAATCGGTGGGGCTGGAGGCGGACGAGTCGTCGCTGACCGGCGAGTCGCTGCCGGTCGCCAAGAGCGACCGTCCGGTGGTCGCCGCCGCCGTCGCCGACCGGCACTCGATGCTGTACGACGGCACCACCGTCGCCGCCGGGCACGGCACCGCCGTGGTGGTGGCCACCGGCGCCGACACCGAGGCCGGGCGCAGCCTGGCGATGGTCCGGCAGGCGCCACCGACCAGCGGAGTGGAGGCTCGCCTGGGCTCGTTGACCAGCGCCGCCATCCCGTTGGCCGCCGGCTCCGCGGTGGCGGTGGCCGGCGCTGGCCTGCTCCGGGGCGTACCGCTGGCCGAGACGGCGGCGACCGCCGCGAACCTCGCCGTGGCGTCGGTGCCGGAGGGGCTGCCGTTCCTGGTGAGCGCGGCGCAGCTGGCCGCCGCCCGGCGTCTGGCCGAGCACGGCGCGTTGGTCCGCAACCCACGCACCATCGAGGCGCTGGGCCGGGTGGATGTGCTCTGCTTCGACAAGACCGGCACCCTCACCGAGGGCCAGCTGCTGCTCGCCGGTGTCGGCGACGGTGTCGGCGACCGGTACGCCCCGGTGGACCGGCTGGACGACCGACTCCGGTTGACCCTGGCGGCCGCGCTGCGGGCCACCCCCGCCGCCGCCGATCCGGAGGAGTTGGCGTTGCAGACCGACCGGGCGGTCCGGCGGGGTGCCGGGGTGGCGGGGGTGGTGGAGCAGACCGGTGCCGCCGACTGGAAGGCTGCCGGCGGGCTGCCGTTCGAGCCGTCCCGGGGCTACCACGCGAGCGTCGGAGGGACCGGTGGTCACCTGTTGTTGAGCGTCAAGGGCGCCCCGGAGACGGTGCTGCCGCGTTGCTCGACCCGGCGTACCGACGGCCGTCAGGAGCCGCTGGACGACGCCGGCCGCGCGGAGCTGGAGCGGGTGCTCGCCGACCGGGCCGGTGCGGGCAACCGGATCCTGGCTGTCGCCGAGTGCCAGGTCGACGACCCGAAGGTGACCGACGGGGACGTCCGGGACCTGACCTTCGTGGGTTTCCTCGCACTCGCGGACGGGGTCCGGGAGAGTGCCGCCCCGGCGGTGCGCCGGATCCGGCAGGCCGGCGTGCACACCATCATGATCACGGGGGACCATCCCGCCACCGCCGAGGCCATCGCGGCCACCATCAGCGAGCACGACGAGCAGCGGGTGGTCACCGCGGGCGAACTCGACCAGCTGGACGACCAGGCGCTCGCCGAGCGGTTGGCCAACACCGACGTGGTGGCCCGCTGCACCCCGGCGCACAAGGTACGGATCATCCAGGCGTTGCAGAAGTGCGGGCGGACCGTGGCGATGACCGGCGACGGCGCCAACGACGCCCCGGCGATCCGGCTGGCCGACGTCGGGATCGCCCTCGGCCAGCGGGGCACCCCGGCGGCCCGGGCCGCCGCCGACCTGGTGGTCACCGACGACCGCCTGGAGACCATCATCGCCACCCTGGTCGAGGGGCGGGCGATGTGGTCGTCAGTGCGGCACGCGCTCAGCATCCTGGTCGGCGGCAATCTCGGCGAGATCGCGTTCAGCGTGCTCACCGCCGCGGCGACCGGCCGTTCCGCGCTCACCGGACGGCAGCTGCTGCTGGTCAATCTCCTCACCGATCTCGCGCCGGCGCTCGCCATCGCGATCCGTCCGCCCGCGTCGGACCGCACCGACACCCTCCTGCGGGAGGGCCCGGACGCGTCACTCGGGGAGACCCTCACCAGGGAGATCGGGCTGCGCGCCGCGGCCACCACGCTGGGCGCCACCGCCGGCTGGACGTTGGCCCGGTACACCGGGCGCCGTCAGCGGGCCGGCACCGTCGCGCTGGTCTCGCTGGTCGGCACGCAGCTCGGCCAGACGATCCTGGCCGGCGGCACCAGCCCGGCGGTGCTGGCGTCCACGGCGGCGTCGCTGGGGGTGCTGGTCGTCGTGGTGCAGACCCCGGGTGTGAGCCAGTTCTTCGGCTGTACCCCGCTCGGGCCGGTCGGCTGGACCATCGGGGCCGGGTCCGCGCTCGGCGCCACCTTCGCCAACGGCGCGCTCACCAAGCTGGTGCAGCACCTGCCGCAGACCCGACCCCACGACGGTGGAGCGAACGGCTCCGAGGGCTGACCGGGCCGCCCGCGCATGCCCGCTCTTCGCCGGGGTACCGCTGCACGGGAGGAGGTGGGCATCGTGACGGAGCAGCCGCAGGTGACGTTCATCGGTACCGCGACGACGGTGCTGCGGATCGGCGGTTTCACGCTGCTGACCGATCCGAACTTCCTGCATCGGGGCCAGCGGGCGTACCTGGGCAAGGGTCTGTGGTCGCGCCGGCGCACAGACCCGGCGCTGTCGATCGCCCAGCTCCCGGAGCTGGACGCGGTGGTCCTCTCCCACCTGCACGGGGACCACTTCGACCGGGTGGCACGCCGCGACCTGGCCCGCGAGCTGCCCATCGTCACCACGCCAGCGGCGGGACGGAAGCTGCGGCAATGGGGATTCCAGGCCGCCGAGGGCCTGCCGACCTGGTCGTCGCGGGAGCTGCACCGCGACGGTACGACCCTGCGGTTGACCTCGATGCCCGGCAAGCACGGCCCGGGTGCTTTGGACCTGCTCATGCCCGACGTGATGGGCACGATGATCGACGTGGAGCGCGCCGGGCGGCGCGAGTTCCGGCTCTACATCACCGGCGACACGCTGAACCGGCCGCTGCTCACGGACATCCCCGAGCGGTACCCGGACATCGACGCGATGCTGATCCACCTCGGCGGCACGAAGGTCGCCGGAATCCTGCTCACCATGGACGCCCGACAGGGCGCCGATCTGGTGGAGCTGGTTCGACCGAAACTGACCGTGCCGATCCACTACGACGACTACGGGCTCTTCCGCTCACCGCTGGCGCACTTCGTGGACGAGGCCCGCCGCCGGGGCTGGGTGTCGCAGGTACGCACCATCGCCCGCGGCGAGACCGCCACCCTCACGCCGCCCGCCTGACCGCCCGGCCGCAGGCCCCGGCACACCGATCGCCCCCGCCGCTTGACCGGTGGGGGCGATCCGTGACGGGTGACGGTCAGCTGCGCTCGGAGATGGCCTCGATCAGGTCACCCACGGGACGCTCCGGCAGGGACCGGGCCACATCGGCCACGGCCACGATGCCGACGAGCTGATGCCCGTCGATCACCGGCAGCCGGCGTACCTTGTGCTGGCCCATGGTCCGCAGGATCTCGGCGGCGTCGTCGTCCGCGCCGATGGTCACCGCCTCACCCTGGGCCAGTTCGCCGGCGGTCACGTTGGCCGGGTCGCGACCCTCCGCCAGCACCTTCACCACGATGTCGCGGTCGGTCAGCATGCCCTTGAGCCGGTTGTCGTCACCGCAGATCGGCAGCGAGCCGACCCCCAGTTCGGCCATCCGCTTCGCGGCCGACTTCAGGTCGTCCTGCTCGCGGACGCAGCTCACGTCGTTCGTCATGATCTCGCGTGCGGTCGGCATTGGTCTGACACCTCACTTCCGAGGGGGTTGTTGCCGTCCCTCCTACCCCGACCGTCCCCGACCATGCGAAGGCCTACCGCTCCGTGCCGTGCGCGCAGTTCGGGGCAGGGTCCTCGCCGGCCACGACGAAGTCCGCACACGTGATGAAGCGGTCGTTGAACTGGCCGACGAAAAACCCGATCACCGCCACGATGGCGACGATCGCCACCACGGTGAGTTTGAGACGGCGACCCGGGAGGCTGAAGTAGCTGGGCGCGAGCAACTGGACGACGATGACCGCCAGGAACGGAACCACGGCGAGGGAAACGACATTCAACACCTGGTCAATGGTCTGACCCGGGCCTCCCAGCGGGCGCGGCACGACGAGTCGCAACACCAGGAGCAAAATCGGGGGCAGGAAGAAGACCAGCACCCAGCGGTGGGTGTGCACCCGGCGGCGTAGCAGGACGACGCTCAGGAGCACCACAAGTGACAGCACGAGCAGTTCCTGTCGCCGGTAGTAGAAGATGGTCCGGTGGGCGCCGAGGGTGAATGCGACGTCCCAGACGTACAGAGAGGCACCGAACGCGATCGCGTAGAAGCCGCCCAGCTTCTGTTCCGCGGTGCCTCGTAGGAGGTCGTCACCCTCGCTGAGCTCTCGCGACTTCCTGGCGGCTCGCCCGGCTGGCCTCTCCCCGCTCATGACCCTGCCCATCGTGCTCGTCGCCCAGCCGTGGCTGGTTCCCGCGGCCCCTATGCCGGTAACGACCGTGAGTCGCGTTCCGCTTCGATTTAGGCAGACGCCGGCATCCAGGCTTGGCTGTCCTGCGACCGGTGGCTGCGGCCGCCTGCCGCTGCCCAGCCCTTGGCGCGGGTGAAAGCGCTATACCTCAGAGTCATATTCATGCCTCTGAGGTATAGCGCTCATCGACCGAACGCCTGGCCGCGCCGGAACAGGCATCGTCAGATGCGGTCGCATACGTGATGTGGTGCAACAGCCACAACGACCGGTGGGCCTTCCGCCAGTTCGGCCAGTCGACGTCCGGCCACCCGGACACTCGGCGAAGGTGCTCGAAGTGCCGACGGAGCCGGCTCAACTGATCGTGCTCGGCCGAGGAGAAGTCCCCTCCAGCCTCCAGGCAGACCGAGGCGAGTCGAACGACATCGGCATCGACCTCCCTGTCCCGGTTTTCCAGCAGGAAGCGGACCGTGAAGATGGCCGCCCCCTTCGAATCGCCGTACCAACAGACTGGTGAGCTCACGTTGAGTTCAGTCTTTCGTGGACTCCGCCGGCCCAGGAGTTTGGCCTCCCGCCGCCGCTCCGCATACGCGCTCAGCTCGACCAACCACAGGTTCCGGCTTGCACGGAGCGCGTCCAAGGCCCGGAGAAGCGCAGTCTCATCGCGACGCAAAGGCCCTGCGACCTGTTCCAGGTAACCGAACGTGGCCAGAAAGCCGATCGGCTGATAACGCTCGATGCATCCCGCCAAGGCGTTGATTCGGCGTCCGTAGGGCAGCGAGTGGTCACGTACCTTGCGCGCGTAGGTGCCGAAGCTCACGGAGCCAGGCTATCGATCCCCGCAAATCAGCTGGGGGTGAGGAGGCAGAACTCGTTGCCTTCCGGGTCGGCCAGGACGGTCCACCGGACATCGCTCTGGCCCAGGTCGATCACGGTGGCGCCGAGAGTCCGCAATCTGGCCGTCTCGGCCTCCATGTCGTCCCCTGGATATGGGCGGAGGTCGAGATGGACGCGGTTCCACCCGGTCTTGACGTCGGGTGTACGGAGGAACTGCAGATATGGGCCGACGCCCTTGGCGGAGCGCAGTACCGCATTGTGGTCGGTCACCTTGTGCAGGGTCCAGTCCATCGCCTGGCCCCAGAAGCGGGCCATGGCTCGCGGATCCGCGCAGTCGACCACCACGTTGGCGATCGGTCCGGTGTCTTCGACCGGGTCGTGCCAGTCCAGTACGCAGAACTCGTTGCCCTCGGGGTCGGCCATGACCGTCCACGGGACGTCGCCCTGGCCTATGTCGGCGGGTGTTGCGCCGAGATCCTTCAGGCGCGCCATCACCTCCGCGTGATGAGCCGCCGAGGTGGTGGCGAGGTCGACGTGGACGCGGTTCTTCACCGTCTTCGGTTCCGGGGAGACGACGAGGTCGATGCAGACGGCGACGGGGTCGGGGTAGACGAAGCCCTCAGGTTCGAGGTTGGTCACGCCGGGTCCCTCGCTGGAAATGTCCCAGCCGAGCGCCTGCGCCCAGAAACCGCCCAGCGCGGAGTCGTCCCGAGCCTTCATGTTGATTTGAACAAGCCGCGTCGCCATGGCGAGGATGCTAGCGGCAACCTGGCACATCAACCCCTGACCCCTGCCTCGCAAAGATCAAGACTGCCGTCGGCCGCCGTCAGTGACCCACTTCGCCCCCGCTCGCATCGCCCGGTACGGTCCGCGAGAGTGTTCGCACTGCAGGGAGCCCATGAGATGCGCGTGCGGCCACCCCGGCAGCTCCCACCCTGAGAGTAGGTTTCGTCAATGGCATGCCGTATCGGTGAGCTCGTGCTCAAGTGCCGCGACCCCGAGGTGCTGGCGCGGTTCTGGTGCGAGGTCCTGGACTTCATAGAGCTCGATCGCGAAGAGGAGGTCTACATCGAGATAGGCCCGCGCGAAGGGTTCGGCGGCCCGCAGCCGACGATCTTCCTCATCCGCGATGACGAGCCGAAGAACGGGCATGCCCGGCTGCACATTGACGTCAACCCCACCGACCGCGATCAGGACGCCGAGCTCGAACGCCTCCTGGCCGCCGGGGCCAAACTCGTCGACATCGGTCAGCCTGCGGATGCGTCCTGGCACGTCCTCGCCGACCCCGAAGGCAACGAGTTCTGCCTGCTCAAGCGCCGCCTCGCCCCACTCTGACGGCCCTCGTCGACCGCTTGGCTGTGCTCGGAACCGAGATCAACCGGGGAAAGTGCTGGTGGAGCCCAGGGGACTCGAACCCCTAACCCCTGCCTTGCAAAGATCAAGACTTGTGTCGGTCAGCGTCGGTGGCTGCCGCTGACCTGCACGCTGCGTCGCCTCTTGTCGCTCTCTGACGCCGTCCGCCGGTCGGCTTGGCTGTACCGATGGCTGTACAGCTCGCATGTGGCAAAGACGGCTAGTTGGCAAGCTTGGTAGGTCTGAGAGACTTGACACGCCCGACAGGCTTCACGGCAGGCAAGTGTCAAGTTAGTGTTGACCCAAGCGCTGAACCGGTGCGTGTGCCCGGTGTAGGCACTTCCCGCCCCCTGGCACTCGTGTCAGGGGGCCTTAATCTAGGCCTCGCGTACGACGATGCCGGGCGTCCCGCCCTTGACACGATTCGTCTCTGTACGAATCGCCTCTCCGATCTGCTCCCACATGTTCTGAGGACAGACAGCAGCAATGCTGCCACCAGGCGCGATCGTGCTTCGGAAGGCCGCATATGCCACCAAATCGGCCATCTGCACTAGGTACGAGTGATCGGACCGGCGGGCGACCGGATCGTCAATCAGGCGCTTGGCAGCGTTAACCAACGACCCACCGCCGTACATGCTTCCGGCCGTCAAGTACCGGCGCGCCTTTCGGACAAGCTTCCGAATCTGCGCGTCCTCACCCTCGTCATGAAAGATCATGAAGGGGGTGTTGCCGTAGTAGCTCGCCCGCTCGAGCCGCTGAAGCAGGGTGGTCCAAGCGAGTTCAAAGACATCGTCCGGAGGGGCAGTCCCCTTCCGCTTGTCGATCACGATCCCAAACGCCTTGGCCTTCAACTGGTGAAGTTCCCGCATGTGGGCGCGATAGATGAGGCTGCGCTGTGCCGGCGCCAATCCGAGGTCGCGCAACGGCCCTGCGTTCCGCAGTAGGTAGCTCGCCTTCAACTCGACGCGCATCGGCACACCGAACGTGTCGCGGATCCTTCGGCGGAAGGCCAACATCTCGTTGAAGGAGTCAGGCCAGTCCTCGGAGTCGATGAGGACGCAACCAAGGGTGTAGGTCAGTGACCCACCTTTGTCGATGTCACCGGTATTGCCCGACTCATCGATGTACGCCAGAAGCACAGCTGGTCCTTCGGGGTTTCGTTACTACGTGACCATATCTCTACCGTCCGTCACTCGTTGACGACCGTCCTCCACTGCACGGGTACGGCAGGACTCGCGTCTGTCGAGCGGCCGATGCCGGCGAGAGGTGCTGCACTCACCGACCACCTGCTGATTCGCAGCGTACGGCCCATCCAGCAGATGCTTCATCTACCTATGTGGACAGGCCTCGGGACAACCTGTGGACGGGTATGGCTGAACTTGGGGACTACCTGTGGACAACCTGTGGACGCTTGGTGGGGAATCTCCCGCGACCACTTGCTGACCAGGCCTTTTAGTAACCCCAGCCGGTGGATGGAAGGTTTTCGGTTAGCACTCAGGTTCGAACGGCCACCGACCACTGTCGGCCCGAAGCAAGCTGACCCGCCCGCCTCACGCCTCAACCGCTACTGCCATCCCGCCTGCCGCCGACCCACACACTTTGGAGCAGGCCAGGGCCAGGGTGACAAGGTGGAGCGCCCTACCGGACGAACGGCTCGGTGTACGAGCAGCGGCCGGGCGTGTGGGCTGCGGTGGTCGACCTCGGTTGGATCGACGGGAAGCGGAAGCGGAAGTACGTCTACGCCAAGAGCGAGGTTGAAGCGGTCCGGAAGCGGGACGAGTTGCGGCGCCAACTTCAGCTCGGGGTCGACCTCACCGCGCAGCCTCGGACGTTGGAAGCCTGGTTGACCGAGTGGTTGCGGGACGTGAAGGCGCACGACGGCACCCGGCCGTCAACGCTGGTGCGCTACCGCCTGGCCGTGAGCAAGCACCTGGTACCGGGCCTCGGTCGGGTCAAGCTCGACCGGTTGACGCCTCGGGACGTGCAGCGGTTCCTCACCGGGCTGCGCGGGCAGCTAGCGCCGGCCAGCATCATCAAGGTGCACACCGTGCTGCGGGTCGCCCTGGCCGACGCTGAGCGGATGGACCTGGTCCCGCGCAATGTCGCCAAGGCTGCCAAGCCGCCGGCTCTCGGTCGGACCGAGCGGCGAGCGCTGACGCCCGAGGAAGCCAAGACGCTGTTGTCGGTGCTGACCGGGGACCGGCTGGAATCCCTGTTCGTCCTGGCGCTGGCGACCGGGCTGCGGCGGGCTGAGCTGCTGGGCCTGCGGTGGTCGGATGTCGACCTGCCGGGGAAGGCGCTGTTCGTTCGGCAGACGCTCCAGCGGACGGATCACGGGTTGGTGTTCGTGCCACCGAAGACGCACCGGTCGGCCCGTCCGCTGCCGCTGTCGGCTCTGGCCGTTCGGGCGTTGGAGGCACAGCGGGTGCGCCAGGCCAAGGAAAGGCTCGCAGCCGGGGAGGTGTGGTCGGATCTCGGCCTGGTCTTCGCCAGCACCATTGGCACTGCGATGGAGCCGCGGAACGTCAACCGGCGCTTCGAGCAGCTCCGCGCGGCGGCCGGGCTGGACTGGCTACACCTGCACGACCTGCGGCACGCGTTCGCCACGTTCATGCTCGACCAGGGCGAGGAACTGCGGACGGTGATGGAGCTGCTTGGGCACTCCACGATCCGGATGACGGCCGACACCTACGGCCACGTTCTGCCGGCGCGGGCTCGTCAGGCTGCCTCGGCCATTGACCGGATTCTCGGCCAGGAGGGGACGGCGTGACCGGCTTGGCTGTACGAATGGCTGTACTCGGACCGAGGTCAACCGGGGAAAGTGCTGGTGGAGCCCAGGGGACTCGAACCCCTAACCCCTGCCTTGCAAAGGCAGTGCTCTGCCAGTTGAGCTAGGGCCCCGTGGGCGGCCGCGGCGTCGCCGATCGCTCGCCGCGGGCCGGACTTCAGCGCAGGTCGGGCGCGGTGGTCGCCTCGTGCCACAGGGCGCGCTCGTCGTTCGAGGCCCTGACCTTGTTGAACACGACGGCGGCCACGCCGACGACGCCGGCCAGAATCAGCAGCTTCTTGAACATGGGGACATCCCTCGCGCTCGACTAGCGTCGGACGACCTGCGGTGGGGCTAGATGGAATCGAACCATCGACCTCAGAGTTATCAGCTCTGCGCTCTAACCGACTGAGCTATAGCCCCGTGTTGCGACGAGCAAGGTTAACCCATCCGCTCAGCCGGCCCCAAATCGGGGTCCGGGCCCGCGAGCCGGGCCGTTGACGCCTGCAAAACCTACCTGAGTACGAGACGCCGGAGCGACCGCATTTCGCGGCGCCCCGGCGTCCCGATCGCTCAGTCCCGCTCGGCGAGGGTCAGCTCGATCCCGCCGACCAGGTCGGCGCAGACGTTGTAGACGAACGCTCCCAGCGTGGCCAGCGCGGTGAACAGCACCACGTTGACCAGGCCGATCAGCGCCGAGCTGAGGATCACGCCCTTGGCGGTGATCTGGAAGCCGCTGGTGCTCTGCCCGCCGCCGGCGTTCACCAGGTCGCTCAGGCTGTCGTTGACGCTCTGGAACACTCCCATCGCGTCCAGCGCCAGGTAGAGCACCGACGTGGCGACCACCACGACGATGAAGAGCACCACCGAGACGGCGAACGCGAACTTCATCACGGACCAGGGGTCGATCCGCTTCAGGTTCAGCCGGGCCCGGCGCGGTCCGCGGGACGCGGCCGAGCCGACCGAGGTACGCGCTGCGCGTACCGCGTCACCGACCCGGGCCGCTCCGACCGCGTTGCCGATCCCCGGCGGCAGGCCGCCGCCGCTGGCCGGGCGACCGGCACCGGTGGCACGCCCCGAGTCGGGTTGCGGCTGGGTCATGCCGGGCGTGATCCGGGGCTGGGTGCCGGTGGCGCCGGTGGACGCCGCCTCACCCGGCCGGACACTGATCGGCTGGGTGGTCGTGGGACGGGCCGGGGCCGGGGCTTGGGCTTTGGCCGGGGCCGCTGCCGGGGGCGCATCGCTGGACGCCGGCGCCTCGACGCCGGACGTCTCAGTCTTGTCGCCCGACCCGCCGTCCTCGCCGGGCTGGTCCGGCGGGGGTGTCATGCCGGGAGCCCGGGTGAATTTCGGGGCAGGCGCGTCGGCGGGGACCGTTGCCCGGCCCACGGCCGCGCGGCCGGTCGCTGGTGTGCCGCTCTTGGCGGCCTCCTCGTCGACCGGGTTGGCCGAGGTCCCCGTGTTCCCCGACTTCGCCTGTGTCTCCGTCATTCAACTAGTCCTGTTCGTCGGGTTCGTCGGCATTGCGAGCAATGGCCACGATAGTCACGCCGTCCGGGAGGTCCATCAGCTTGACCCCCATTGTGTTCCGGTCACGCGTACGGCGTACAGGCTTCACCGGAGTCCGGATGACACCACCGTTACTGGTGATCGCGAACAGCTCGTCGTCCGGGTCGATCACCACAGCGCCGACCAGACCACCGCGCCGCTCGGTGATCTTCGCAGTCAACACGCCCTTACCTCCCCGGCCCTGCACCGGGTATTCCTCGATCGGGGTACGTTTCGCGTATCCCCCGTTCGTGGCCACCAGAACGTCCAGACCCTCCCGAACGACCTCCATGGCGAGCAGGACGTCGTCGTCCGTGAAGCGCATGCCGATCACGCCGGAGGTGGCCCGACCCATCGGCCGCAGCGCGTCGTCGGAGGCGTTGAACCGGATCGCCTGCGCCTTCTTGGAGACCAGCAGCAGGTCGTTCTCCGGCGCAACCAGCGCAGCACCGACCAGCTCGTCCTCATCGCGCAGGTTGATCGCGATGATTCCGCCGGAACGGTTGGAGTCGAACTCCTCGAGCCGCGTCTTCTTCACCAGGCCGTTCTTCGTGGCCAGTACCAGATAGGGCGCTACCTGGTAGTTCGGAATTTCGATGATCTGCGCGATCTGCTCGTCGGGCAGGAAGGCGAGCAGGTTGGCCACGTGCTGGCCCTTGGCTACCCTACTGGCCTCCGGCAACTCGTACGCCTTGGCCCGGTAGACACGGCCCTTGTTCGTGAAGAACAGGATCCAGTCGTGGGTGGAGCATACGAAGAAGTGGCTGACAATGTCGTCCTGCCGCAGCGTGGCGCCGCTGACGCCCTTGCCGCCCCGCCGCTGCGAGCGGTAGAGATCGACCTTGGTCCGCTTGGCGTACCCGGTCCGGGTGATCGTGACGACCACGTCCTCCCGGGCGATGAGGTCCTCCATCGAGACCTCGCCGTCGAACGGGATGATCTGGGTGCGCCGATCGTCGCCCCACTTGGCGACGATCTCGCCGAGCTCCTCCGAGACGATCCGACGCTGCCGCTCCGGCTTGGCGAGGATGTCCTTGAGGTCGGCGATCTCGATCTCGAGCTTGGCCAGGTCGTCCAGGATCCGCTGCCGCTCCAGGGCGGCGAGACGGCGCAGCTGCATGTCCAGGATCGCGGTCGCCTGGATCTCGTCGATCTCCAGCAGCCGGATCAGGCCCTGCCGGGCGTCGTCCACCGTCGGCGAGCGCCGGATCAGGGCGATCACCTCGTCCAGCGCGTCCAACGCCTTGGACAGACCGCGCAGGATGTGCGCCCGCTCCTCGGCCTTGCGCAGTCGGAAGGCCGTCCGCCGGCGGATCACGTCGATCTGGTGCTCGACGTAGTAGCGGATGAACTGCGCCAGGTTGAGCGTGCGCGGCACCCCGTCGACCAGGGCCAGCATGTTGGCGCCGAAGGTCTCCTGGAGCTGGGTGTGCTTGTAGAGGTTGTTCAGCACGACCTTGGCGACCGCGTCGCGCTTGAGCACCAGCACGATCCGCATGCCGGTACGACCGGAGGACTCATCGCGGATGTCGGCGATCCCGGCGAGCTTGCCCTCCTTGATCAGCTCGGCGATCCGCTCGGCGAGGTTGTCCGGGTTGACCTGGTAGGGCAGCTCGCTGACGACGAGGCAGGGCCGGCCCCGCTTGTCCTCCTCGACCTCCACCACGGCCCGCATCCGGATCGAGCCGCGACCGGTGCGGTACGCGTCCTGGATCGCGGTGGTGCCGACGATCAGGCCGTGGGTCGGGAAGTCCGGACCCTTGACGATGCCGAGCAGGGCTTCGAGGGTGGTCTCCTCGTCCTCCTCCGGGTGCTCCAGGCACCACTGCACCGCCGCGCCGATCTCCCGCAGGTTGTGCGGCGGGATCTTGGTGGCCATGCCGACCGCGATGCCCTCGGAGCCGTTCACCAGCAGGTTCGGGATCCGCGACGGCAGGATGGTGGGCTCCTTGGCCCGGCCGTCGTAGTTGTCCTGCAGGTCGACGGTGTCCTCGTCGATGTCCCGCAGCATCTCCATGGCGAGGGGGTCGAGCTTGCACTCCGTGTATCGCATGGCCGCGGCCGGGTCGTTGCCCGGCGAGCCGAAGTTGCCGTTGCCGTCCACCAGCGGATACCGCAGCGACCAGGGCTGCGCCATCCGGACCAGCGCGTCGTAGATCGCCGAGTCGCCGTGCGGGTGGAACTGACCCATCACGTCGCCGACGACCCGGGAGCACTTCACGTAGCCGCGGTCCGGCCGGTAGCCCGAGTCGAACATGGCGTAGAGGATCTTGCGGTGAACCGGCTTGAGCCCGTCCCGGACGTCCGGGAGCGCACGACCGACGATGACGCTCATCGCGTAGTCGAGGTAGGAGCGCTGCATCTCCACCTCGAGCCCGACCGGTTCGATCCGGTCGTGCGCGACCACGGCGGCGATGGCGTCGGCGGGGACCTCTGGCTCGTTCGGTGTGGACTCGGGGGAATCGGTCACTGTATACCCTTATCAGACTCAGAGTCGTTTTCGTGCTGTGGATAACGGCTGTGGATACTGGCCAAGCTGTGGATAACTCTGTGGATCGGCGGGTCGGTCGGGCTCGCCCCGGCCGACCCGCCGAGCTCCGTCAGATGTCCAGGAACCGCACGTCCTTGGCGTTGCGCTGGATGAACGACCGGCGCGCCTCGACGTCCTCACCCATCAGCACGCTGAACAACTCGTCGGCGGTCGCCGCGTCGTCGAGCGTGACCTGACGCAGAGTACGCGTCGCCGGGTTCATCGTGGTTTCCCACAGCTCGGGATAGTTCATCTCGCCGAGGCCCTTGAACCGCTGAATGTCGTCCGGCTTGGCGTTCGGCTTCTTCTGCTGGCGCAGCGCGATCAGCCCGTCCCGCTCACGGTCGGAGTAGGCGTACTGCGCGTCGTCGCCCTTCTTGTTCCACTTGATCTTGTATAGCGGCGGAGCGGCCAGGTAGACGTGGCCCATCTCGACGAGCGGGCGCATGAAGCGGAACAGCAGGGTGAGCAGCAGCGTCTGGATGTGCTGGCCGTCGACGTCCGCGTCGGCCATCAGCACCACCTTGTGGTAGCGCAGCTTCTCCATGTCGAAGTCGTCGTGGATGCCGGTGCCCAGCGCGGTGATCAGCGCCTGGACCTCGTTGTTCTTCAGCACCCGGTCGATCCGGGCCTTCTCCACGTTGAGGATCTTGCCGCGGATCGGCAGGATCGCCTGGGTCCGCGGGTCCCGACCCTGCTTGGCCGAGCCACCGGCCGAGTCGCCCTCGACGATGAACACCTCGGACTCGCGCGGGTCGGTCGACTGGCAGTCGGCCAGCTTGCCCGGCATCGAGCCGGACTCCAGCAGCGACTTGCGGCGGGCCAGCTTGCGCGCCTGCTGCGCGGCGATCCGGGCACGAGCCGCCTGGGAGGCCTTCTGGATGATCATCTTGGCCTCGGCCGGGTTGCGATCGAACCAGTCGACCAGCCGGTCGTTGCAGACCCGCTGCACGAAGCTCTTCACCGGGGTGTTGCCGAGCTTGGTCTTGGTCTGGCCCTCGAACTGCGGGTTGGCCAACTTCACCGAGATGATCGCGGCGAGCCCTTCCCGGATGTCCTCGCCGGAGAGCTTCTCGTCGCCCTTGAGCAGCTTCTTGTCGGTGCCGTACCGGTTGACCACGCTGGTCAGCGCGGACCGGAAGCCCTCCTCGTGAGTGCCGCCCTCGTGCGTGTTGATCGTGTTGGCGAAGGTGTAGACCGACTCGCCGTACGACTCGTTCCACTGCATGGCGATCTCGAGCGACATGCCCTCCTCCTCGGCGCCGAACTCGACCACGGTCTTGTGGATCGGGTTCTTCGAGGCGTTGAGGTGCCGGACGAAGTCGGCGATGCCGCCCTCGTAGAAGAAGGTCACCTCACGCTGGCGGCCGTCCTCCTCCTCGGCCACCCGCTCGTCGAGCAGGTGGATGCGGAGGGCACGGTTGAGGAAGGCCATCTCCTGGAGGCGCCGGTAGATGGTCTGGAAGTCGAAGTCGACGGTCTCGAAGACGTCGGCGTCGGGCCAGAAGGAGACCGCCGAGCCGCTGCGGTCGGTGGTCTCACCCTTGTCCAGTGGGCCGGGCTTGGAGTTGTTGTACTGCTGCCGCCACACGAAACCGGACTTGTGGATCTCCACGGCCATCCGGGTGGAGAGCGCGTTCACGACGGAGACGCCGACGCCGTGCAGACCACCGGAGACCGCGTACGCCTTGCCGTCGAACTTGCCGCCCGCGTGCAGCACGGTCAGTGCGACCTCGACGCCCGGCTTCTTGAGCTTCGGGTGCAGGTCGACCGGGAAGCCACGGCCGTTGTCGGTGACCCGGACCCCGCCGTCGGCGAGCAGCACGACGTCGATGGTGTCGCAGTATCCGGCCAGCGCCTCGTCGACCGCGTTGTCGACGACCTCCCACACGAGGTGGTGCAGACCGCGCTCGCCGGTGGACCCGATGTACATACCGGGCCGCTTGCGAACCGCCTCCAGCCCCTCGAGAACGGTGATCGACTCTGCGCCGTACTCCTGCTTGTCCTGCGCTGCCACCCTCGGCCACTTTCTCGCGTCGTCCGCGCCGGAAGGGGCGCGTCGGGCGCGGGTTCGGCGGACAGGACGCGACGTCGGCGCGCGGACCGGTGCCGGAGATCTCCGGACAGCGGGTCGAACGCGCCGGTCGCCGCGGTTGCCCGCGGATCGCGATCGGCTCGACCCGACGTGGAGAATGATCCTGGGGCCACCGGCCCCGTCCCTCGCTCCGCACCGGGTCTTCGTCTCACCGTCAATCCTACTGTGCGCGGAGGACAGAACCACCACTCGGCACCCTCAGCGAGGCGGCTGAGAAGTCCGTAGCCGGCAGAACCCCATCGCCCGCGACTCCCCCCACACGCCAGGGTCCGATCGGACGCGCCGCCCCGGAGCGGGTTGACCCGCGGTCGGGCGGGTCGGGGGTCGCGGCCGGACCGCCCGTGCCGTACGTTTGCGGCGCCCCGGAAGCGGCCTTGATCTTTACGGGCCGGAACCGGGACGATCGACCCGATCGACCCGACACGTGCTCTTTAAGAGGTGACAGATGGGGCTGGACAACGTCGCGGTGCACTGGCCGCGGACCGGCCGCTTCTACGATCCGGTCGCGCCGGCCGAGTTCGTCGACTTCGGCGAGATCGTCGACCTGCCGCGAATCTCCGCGCCCACGGCGGCGCTGGCCGAGCTGATCGCGAAGACCGGCACCGTCCGGGCGACCGCGTACACCGAGCTGGTGGACCTGCTGCTCGGCCTGGAAGGTGTGTTGTACGCCACAGACGCCGCGGCCGAGGACGAGGACCCGGTGATCGACCCGGACGGGTGCGCCTGGATCGCCGGCGGCATCGAACGGTTCGTCACGGGCCACCGTCCGCACGGCGAAGCGGTGACGTTCGAGTCGGTGAGCACGGTGCTGCGCTCGCTGCTCGGCGACGGCCGGCTGGCCGAGCAGCAGCTGCGCTGGCTGGAGAGCCGGCTGGACGCGCTGCGCGACGAGAGCGGCGATCCGCCGCAGTGGAACTTCACCTGCGCCGAGCTGGGCGTGCTGGCGGCGTTCTACCGGCGCTGCGCCGAACGCGGCTTCGCCGTCTACGCCGACGCCTGACCGGCCGACCCGGGGTCGGCGGCGATCCGGTCGTCGGCACCGGGCCGGTTGGCCGCGGTGATCACCTGGGTCAGCACCGCGTGCAGGTGTTGCAGGTCCTCCACCGGCAGCCCGAGCCGCTGCACGATCGCGGCCGGGATCCGCTCGGCCCGGCTGCGCAGCGCGGCCCCGCTGGCGGTGAGGGTGACAGCGAGGCTGCGTTCGTCGGTGACGTCGCGCTCGCGGCGCAGGTAACCGGCCGCTTCGAGTCGCTTGAGCAGGGGTGACAGGGTGCCGGGGTCAAGCTGCAACAGCCGGCTGAGGTCACGGCCGGACAGCGGCGCGTGCTGCCAGAGCGCCAGCATGACGAGATATTGCGGATGGGTGAGGCCCATCGGCTCCAGCAGCGGCCGGTAGACCGCCACGACACTGCGCGCCGCCACCGAGAGGGCGAAGCAGACCTGTTGCTCCAGCGCCAGCGGGTCGACGTCGACCGGTCGTTCGCTCATCGCTTGCCCTCCCCTGACACGGTGGCTATCGTACCGATCATTGGTACACCAACTATTGGTACACCAATGCTCTGCTCGGGCGGCCGGGCAGACCGACGGCGCGCAGAAAGAGGGCGGTAGATGAGCGAGGACGGCGCGACCCCCAGATCCCCGGGCGAGGGCGGCCGGCTCATGCGCTGGGCCTTCCGAAACCTCGCCGGCCCCGCCGAGGGCGTGCAGGGCGCGGTGCAGGGCGGCTCCGCCGAGGCCCGCGAAATGTGGAAGCGAGACCTGGAGGAGCGCAAGCGCTACACCCGGGAGCAGCGCGAACGGAAGCGTGCCGCCCGACAGGCCGGCCGGCGGGGCTGAGACGTCCCACTCAGCCGTAGGTGTCCCGCGGCCCCCGGCCGCGTACCCGACGCGGCCCCTTCGACCAGGACGGCGCGGCCGGGCCGTGGATGTGCAGCTTGCGCACCACGTTGTGGCCGACCTCCCGGGCGATCTGCTTGAGCAGCGAACCGGCCAGCAGCCGCAGCTGCGTCGCCCAGGCGGTCGAGCGGGCCTCCACGGTCAGCTCGCCGTTCTCCAGCTTGACCGGCCGGCTGTGCTGGGCGACCTCCGCGCCCACCACCCGCTCCCACGCGCCGAACACCGTGGCCTCGGCCGTCGGCTGCTGCCAGCCGCGCGCCTTCACCAACCGGTTCAGCACCACACTGAGCGGCTGCGGGTCGCGCGGGTCGGGGCCCGGGCCGGAGTAGCCTCGCAGCCGCCGCCCGGAGCCGCCGTCGCCACTCCCGCCACCCCCGGGGGTACGCCGGGCGCGGGCCGCCGCCTGCCGCCGGGACAACGCGGCGTCGAGCACCGCCCGGGCCAGCTCCGGCCCGGTGGCGGCCTCCGGCTGCCCACCACCGTCGCCACCCCCGGTCGCCTTCGAGCCCGGGGTACGCGCCGACGCGGCATCGCCGGCCCGCCGGTCACCGCCGCCGGCGTCGGGACGGTCGGGTCGTGACTCATCCGACACGGCGTACCGTCCCCTCGCCCACCTGGTAGCGGATGCCGCGCAGAGCGGCCGGCACGTCATCGTCCACCGCGCAGGTGACCAGCAGCTGGCTCGCACCGCCGACCAGCTCCGCCAGCCGCTCCCGGCGACCGGTGTCCAGTTCGGCGAAGACGTCGTCGAGCACCAGCACCGGCTCGATGCCGTCGGCGCGCAGCAGGTCGTACCCGGCCAGTCGCAGCGCCAGCGCGAACGACCAGGACTCGCCGTGGCTGGCGTACCCCTTCGCGGGCAACGGACCGAGGGTCAGCGCCAGCTCGTCCCGGTGCGGACCGACCAGCGTGGTGCCCCGTTCGATCTCGGCGGAGCGGGACGCGGTGAGCGCTGCGGTCAGCGCGGCGGCCAACGCGGCACGGTCGGTGGTCGGCTCGGCCAGCTCGATCGAGGGCCGGTAGGCGATGCCCGCGGCGCCGCGCCCGGCGGCCACCGCGTCGTACGCCTTGGAGACGTGCGGCGTGAGCGCGGCGACCAGCTCCAGCCGGCCGGCCAACAGCTCCGCGCCGTGCTGCGCCAGGTGGGTGTCCCAGACGGCGAGGGTGCCGAGGTCGCCGCCCCGGGACCCGCCGGTCTTGCGGGCCAGGTACGCGGTACGCAGCAGGGCGTTGCGCTGCTTGACCACCCGCTCGTAGTCGGCCCGCACGCCGGCGTACCGGGGCTGCCGGTTGACCAGCAGGTCGTCCAGGTAGCGGCGGCGCTCGGCCGGGTCGCCCCGAACCAGCTCCAGGTCCTCTGGCGCGAAGAGCACCAGTCGCAGGGCGCCCAGCACGTCGCGGGCCCGCCGCGCCGGGGAGCGGCCCAGCCGGGCCCGGTTGGCCCTGCCGGGCACGATCTCCAGCTCGACCAGGAGCTCACGGCCGTCGTGCACCACCGCGCAGCGGATCACCGCCGAGGAGGCGCCCATCCGGACCAGCGGCGCGTCCGTGGCGACCCGGTGCGAGTCCAGGGTCGCCACGTAGCCCAGCGCCTCGACGAGGTTGGTCTTGCCGACGCCGTTGGCGCCGATCAGGACGTTCGCCCCCGGCTGGAGGTCGACGGCGACCCGCTCGTACGAGCGGAAGTCGACCAGTTCCAGCCGGTGGACGTACACAGGGTGTGGATACCGCTCAGCGCTTGTGGACGGCGTGGCCGCCGAACTGCTGGCGCAGCGCGGCGACGGCCTTCATGGCGGGCGAGTCGTCCTGCCGGGAGGCGAACCGGGCGAACAGCGAGGCGGTGATGACGTTCAGCGGCACGGCCAGCCGGACCGCCTCGTCGACCGTCCACCGGCCCTCGCCGGTGTCCTCGGTGTAACCGCTCAGCTCGGCCAGCTCCGGGTCCTCGTCGAGCGCCCGGTCCAGCAGGTCGAGCAGCCAGGAGCGGACCACCGTGCCCTCGCGCCAGGACTTGAACACGCCCGGCACGTTGGTCACCAGCTCGGAGGCGGCCAGCAGCTCGTAGCCCTCGGCGTAGGCGTGCATCAGGCCGTACTCGATGCCGTTGTGCACCATCTTCGAGTAGTGCCCGGCACCGACCGGCCCGGCGTGCACGAAGCCGAACTCGCCCTCGGGCTTGAGCGCCTCGAAGATCGGCATCAGCCGGTCGACGTGCTCCTGGGCGCCGCCGACCATCAGCGCGTAGCCGTTCTGCCGGCCCCACACGCCGCCGGAGACGCCGACGTCCAGGTAGCCGATGCCGCGCTCGTTGAGCCGCTCGGCGCGGGGAGCGTCGTCGCTGAAGCGGGAGTTGCCGCCGTCGATGATGATGTCGCCCTCGCCCAGGACGGCGGCGAGCTCGTCGATGGTCGCGTCCGTGACACCGGCGGGCACCATGACCCAGACCGCGCGCGGAGACTCAAGCTTCTCAGCCAGCCCGGCGAGGGTCGGCACGTCGCTGATCTGCGGGTTGTGGTCGAAGCCGACCACCTCGTGGCCGGCGGCCCGCAACCGCTCGCGCATGTTGCCGCCCATCCGGCCGAGACCTACCAGGCCGAGCTGCATGTGTTCCTACCTCCGTGGATCTGGGTATCGGTGCGCGCGATCAGCGGGACACGCGGATCGGCATGATGAGGTACCGGTACCCCGGAATGACCTCGCCATCCTCGCCGGCGGGTGAGATCACCGCGGGCTTGAAGGCGTCGACGAACGAGAGCATGGCGGTCTGGGAACCCAGGTTGGCCAGGCCGTCGATGAGGTACTGCGGGTTGAACCCGATGGTCAGCGCGTCGCCGGTGAAGGTGGCCTCCATCGCCTCGCTGGCCCGTGCCTCCTCCGAGCCGCCGGCCTCGACCACCAGCCCGTCGGCGCTGAAGCTGAGCAGCACCGGCGTGGTCCGCTCGGCGACCAGCGCGACCCGCTTGACCACCTCGATCAGGGTGCTGACCGGCACCCGGGCCTCGGCGTTGTGGCTGGCCGGGAAGAGCGAGCGCACCGGCGGGTAGTTGGCCCCGTCGAGCAGCCGGCTGGTCGTGCGCCGGGTGCCACCGGCGAGGCCGACCATGCCCTCGCCCGCCGCGCCCTGGGCGAGAGCGAGGGTGACCTCGCCACCCAGCGGGCCGAGCGCCTTGGCGGTGTCGTTCAGGGTGCGGGCCGGCACCAGGGCGTTGATGCTCACCTCGGGGTCGTCCGGCCGCCACTGGATCTCGCGCAAGGCCAGCCGGTAGCGGTCGGTGGCGAGCATCGACAGGGTGCTGCCGGAGAGCTCGACGCGGACGCCGGTCATCATCGGCAGCGTCTCGTCGCGGCCGGCGGCGATGGCCACCTGCGAGACCGCGGTGGCGAACGCGGCGGCGTCGACCGTGCCGGCGCTCTGCGGCATCTCGGGCAGGGCGGGGTAGTCCTCCACCGGCATGGTGGGCAGGGTGAACCGCGCGCTGCCGCAGACCAGCTCGAGGTGGGCGCCGACGGCGGCGATGTCCACCGGCTTGGCCGGCAGTGCCTTGGTGATCTCGGCGAGCAGGCGACCGGAGACCAGCGCGGCGCCGTCGGCGTCGCCCTGCACCTCGACGGTGACCTGGCTGGAGACCTCGTAGTCGAACCCGGAGACCCGCAGGTTGCCGTCGGTGACGCGGAGCATCACCCCGGCCAGCACCGGTACGGACGGCCGGCTCGGCAGACTCTTCGCGGTCCAGGCCACGGCCTCGGCGAGCGCGTCGCGCTCCACTCGGAACTTCATCAATGCCTCCGCGTCGACGTCAGCGACAACTCTCTCATGCCGACCGCTGCCTACCGTCCCGCCCGACCGTGCGGGTACCCATCGCACTTTAGGGCGCGGGGGCATCGGCTGTGCGCCCGGCCCCATGGATCGTGTCGATGCTGACGGGTTGATCCGGCAGCGTTCGGCCCGATCCACAGAAAGTCCAACGGTGATGATTGGTTTTTGTTCTCTTAGAAGAGATAACTCATCGTCTTCATCGCACCTGTGCAAACTGTGGAGAACCCGGGTCCGCGCAGCTCAGACAGGTTATCCACCGGTGATTTGGCTGTGGAGAACCGGGGGTGAAACCGCCTTGTGTGTCCACAGCCCGACCGCGGCGGCCGGTTGTCCACCGTTGTCCACCGGTTGTCCACCGGTAATCCACCGACTTTCTCCCCAAGCCTGTGGATCGTCAAGAAGATCACCATTGGCGTCATCCCCAGAACCTTCAACAGGTCGTACACAGGGCACCGGTCGTCGGTGGACAACCGCACCGTTGTCCCCAGCCATCCACAGCGTCGTACACAGGGTTTCTCCACAGCCTGTGGGTAACCGGCGGAGGACGGACCGTAGTTATCCACTGACGGTGGACAACGAGCTGTGGACAACGAGTGAGCATCGAAGCGGTCACGGCGTAGATGCTGTGGTCTGCACCATGTCGAGGGTCAAGTCGGAGACCCGTCAGGAACCAGAAAGAAACGCCCGGCCGGGTCTCCGGCCGGGCGTGTCCCGGTGGCTGCGTGCCGTGGCGACGGCGGGCGTACGCCTCAGGTGTTCTGTTTGATCCGGTTGGTCAGCTCGGCGATCTGGTTGTAGAGCGAGCGCCGCTCGGCCATCTGCTGGCGGATCTTGCGGTCGGCGTGCATGACCGTGGTGTGGTCCCGGCCCCCGAAGGCCTGCCCGATCCGGGGCAGCGACAACTCGGTCAACTCCCGGCACAGGTACATGGCCACCTGGCGGGCGTTGACCAGCACCCGGGAACGGGACTGCCCCCGCAGGTCCTCCAGGCTCACCCCGAAGTAGTCCGCCGTGGAGACCATGATCTGGTCCGCGGTGATCTCCGGGCCGGCGCCGTCCGGGATGAAGTCGCGCAGGACCTCCTCGGCCAGCGACAGCTCGACGGTCGACCGGGTCAGGCTGGCGAACGCGGTCACCCGGATCAGCGCGCCCTCCAGTTCCCGGATCGAGTTCGACACCCGGGAGGCGATGAACTCCAGCACGTCCGGAGGAGCGTAGAGCCGCTCCTGCGCCGCCTTCTTCTGCAGAATCGCGATCCGCGTCTCCAGGTCCGGCGGCTGGATGTCGGCGAGCAGACCCCACTCGAACCGGGTCCGCAGCCGGTCCTCCAGCGTGGCGAGCTGCTTCGGCGACCGGTCCGACGTGATGACGATCTGCTTGTTGGCGTTGTGCAGGGTGTTGAAGGTGTGGAAGAACTCCTCCTGCGTGCGCTCGCGGTTTTCCAGGAACTGGATGTCGTCGATCAAAAGGATGTCGACGTCGCGGTAGCGCCGCTGGAACGCGCTGGTCTTGTCGTCCCGGAGCGAGTTGATGAAGTCGTTGGTGAACTCCTCGGTCGAGACGTACCGCACCGAGCGGGCGTTGCCGAGCGTCGTGGCGTAGTGCCCGATGGCGTGCAGCAGGTGCGTCTTGCCCAGCCCGGAGCTGCCGTAGATGAACAGCGGGTTGTACGCCTTCGCCGGTGACTCGGCCACCGCCACGCTCGCCGCATGGGCGAACCGGTTGGACGAGCCGATGACGAACGTCTCGAACATGTACTTCGGGTTGAGCCGGTTGCCGCCCGTGTCGGCGCCGGGCAGCCGCCGGTCGTCGCGGCCCCCGTTCCGATGATCCACACCGCTGCGACCCGGACCGCTGTCCGTCCCGCTGTCCCGGGGCAGCGCGCGGATCACGTGCTGGTCCCGCGGGGACGCCGACGCCGCGTCCTCCCGGTAGCGGGGCTCGTAGGGCCGGGTGTCCGGACCCGGCGGGTCCAGGCGGGCGGCCTGATCGTCGTAGGCGCGTCGCTCCGGCGCCGGCCGGGGCGTCCGCAGCGGCTCCACGAACGCAGCGCTGAACAACGCCTCCTGCCCGTCGCGGCTCGCCGGTATCAGCCCGGACCGGTGCCCGTCGGCGGTCGGCGCGAGCGGCGGACCGGTCGGGGCCGGCGGCGCGGCCTGCTCGGGCGCTCGCGCCGGGTGCTGCTGTTCGGGGATGACCGCGTCGGCCGCCGTCCGGCCGGAGTGCTCGTCGTCGGACGGTCCGGCGTGCGAACCCTCGGCGTCGGTCGGCCCCGGCTCCGGGGCGCTGCGGTAGACGGTGCCGGCCGGGCGGCCTGCGGTGTCCTCGGCCACCCGCACGGTGACCGCGACCTGGATCGGCCGGCCGAGCCGTCGGGTGAGGGCCTCGGTGATCGCCGGGCGCAGCCGTGACTCGATCACGTCGCGGGTGAACGCGTCCGGGACGGAGAGCAGCGCGGTGTCCTCGACGATCGCCCGCAGCCGGGTCAGTCGGAGGTAGGCGCGCTGCTGGGCGGAGATGATCTCGTCGGCGAGCTCGTCGGTCGCCGCTAACCACACCGCGGCAAGGTCGGTCGTACCGGCCACCGTCGTGCCACCCCCTCGCCTCTGCTCCCGGCCGCCGCTGTCTGCCAGCCGGCCATCCCGGGCCCGCCGCGTTCGCGGGTGGAACATCACCCACCCGGACGGTTGACCGGTGGTCGTCCACAGGTTATCCACAGCCTGTGTACCGACCGAATGTGGCCGCCCGTCGGACGCGGGTGGGACCTGCCCCTGCCTGAACGGGCGTTGAAGCGGGTTCACCGTGCCGAACGATTCACTACCGTGTCCGGTCTTGCCTGCGCGCGAGGACCGGAGCCTGAAGACGCCTCACCGCAATCGGGCACGGTAACAGCGTTGTCCCTGCGCCATCAACCGGCGACGCGGCCGGGTCCTTGTCGGCATCAGCGAAAACCGCCCCTTCGGCCCCGGGCGCGTCCCGATCTCCGCCGTCACGAGGTGTTTGACGGTCATTGCACCCCTGCGTAGGCTGGAGCGGCTGCTCTCTCGCCCTCTGCTAGGGTGATGGGTGCTTGCTGTCCGCGGTCGCATCCCCCGCATCGCCGAGGTCCCGCTCCGCCGGGCAGCACCGATCGGTGGCCACCGTAGCGGTGGCCTGGACCACCCCACGACCCCGGCGATCCCGTCGCCCGGGGCGCGTACGAAAACGGAGAGCCTGACGTGAGCAAGCGCACCTACCAGCCGAACAACCGCCGGCGCGCGAAGACCCACGGCTTCCGGCTGCGCATGCGCACCCGTGCCGGCCGTGCCATCCTCTCGAGCCGCCGCGCCAAGGGTCGCACCACCCTGTCGGCCTGAGCCGACCGGGCCGGTCCGGGGGACGTGGGCAGTCGTGCTGGCCGCCGCACAGCGACTGCGGCGCAGCACTGACTTCGCCGCAGCGGTTCGCGGTGGCCGACGCGCCGGACGAGGCGCCGTCGTGGTTCACCTGACCGTGCCGACGACCGCCAACCCCAGCACACCGACCTCGCCGGAGCCGGCGCGGGACACCGGCGTGGAGCAGTCCTCCACGCCGGCCCGCGCCGGCTTCGTCGTGTCCAAGGCCGTGGGCAACGCCGTGGTCCGCAACCGGGTCCGGCGTCGGCTTCGGGCGCTGGTCCGGGAGCGGCTGGCCGTGCTGCCCGCCGGCAGCACGCTGGTCGTCCGAGCGCTTCCGGCCGCGGCCGAGGCGTCGTACCCCCGACTCGCCGCGGACCTGGACGCCGCCATCGTCGTGGCTCGGTCACCCCGCGAGCGGAGGTCCCGATGACCACGGAGCCGACCGCCCCCCGCCCCTCAACCGGTGCCAGGGTGCTGATCGCGCCCATCATCGCGTACCGTCGGTGGATAAGTCCGGCACTGCCGGCCCGCTGTCGGTTCTACCCGTCGTGCAGTGCGTACGCCCAGGAGGCGGTGGCCCGGCACGGCGCGCTCCGGGGAGCCGCGCTGGCGGTCCGGCGGCTGTTGCGCTGCCACCCCTTCCACCCTGGTGGACATGACCCGGTGCCGGAGCCGGGCGGTCGCCGCCGTGCCGATGTGACTGGAGCACCGAATTGAGTCTCGACTGGATCTACTTCGCGATTTCGTGGATCCTGCTGACCTGGCACTCCGCCTGGGACGCCATCGGGGTGCCCGTCAACGCGGTGATCGGCACCAACTTCGCCTGGATCCTGGCCATCGTCTTCCTGGTTGTCACGGTCCGGGTGATCCTGTTCCCGGTCTTCGTCAAGCAGATCAAGTCGCAGCGGGCGATGCAGGCGCTCCAGCCCAAGGTCAAGGAGCTGCAGGAGAAGCACAAGGGTGACCGGGAGACGCTCCAGAAGGAGATGATGGAGCTCTACCGGAAGGAAAAGGCCAACCCGCTGATGGGCTGCCTTCCGATGTTCCTCCAGATCCCCGTCTTCCTCGGCCTCTTCCACGTGCTGCGCCGGCTCGACCCGGCCAAGCAGAGCAAGACCCTCTACGGCTGGACGGTCGATCAGTTCGAGAGCGCTTCGCAGGCGAAGCTCTTCACCGCTCCGATCGCCGGCAAGTTCGGGTCCACCGCCGACGAGCTGGCCCGCCTGGGCGCCAACGGCACCACCGTCAAGGTGATCGCCGGCATCCTGGTTTTGATCATGATCGGCACCACCTACCTGACCAGCCGTCAGATGATCCTCAAGACCGGCTGGGCGGAGGACCCGCAGCAGCGGATGATCCAGCGGCTGATGCTCTACGGCATCCCCGCGTCGCTGCTGATCTCCGGTGCGATCTTCCCCATCGGCGTGATCATCTACTGGGTCACCAACAACCTCTTCACCCTCGGCCAGCAGCAGTGGGTGCTCCGCAAGTTCCCGCCGCCGGTCACCGCCAAGAAGGCCGCCACCCCCGCCACCCGTAACCCGGTGCAGCCCGCCAAGACGGGCGGCCTGTTCGGGCGCGGCAAGTCGGCCCCGCCGGCGCCGGTCAAGGCGACCGCGCCCAAGGTGGCCGGGCCGAAGCCGGGCGCCAAGCCGGTGAACCCCAAGAAGAGCCGCCCCGCCAAGCGGCAGGGCTGACCTCCGGGCCGTCGTCGGGCGACCGACGACGGCCCGTTCCGCACCGCGCAGCCGCCGTACGGCCGGCGCCGGACGGAACCGACCGCGCGCGACGCGGCCACGGGCGACACTGCCCGTACAGACGTGCCCGTGGGCACCGGCGACCTCCCGCCGGCCCCGGGAAACCAGCGGACCCGACGGTCCGGCCGAGCGAGTACGGAGATGAGACCGTGACCGAGACCAGCATCCCCCGCGCCGAGCAGTCCCTGGACGAGGAGGAGACCGCGCCGCTCGCGGTGGACGACGAGATCGAGGCCGACGACACGGAGGCCGACGACGACACCGAGGCACCCGCCGGCGCTCGGGAGAAGAAGAGCGCGGGCGAGGGCGAACTCTTCCGGCAGAGCGAGATCGCGGCGGACTACGTCGAGGGGTTGCTCGACATCCTCGACTACGACGGCGACATCGACGAGCTGGTCGCCGGCGGCCGGCCGGTGGTCGAGGTGGTCGGCGCCCGGCTGCAGAACCTGGTCGGTCAGCGCGGAGCCACCCTGGAGGCGCTCCAGGAGCTGACCCGTCTCGCGGTCTTCCGGGCGACCGGCACGCCGAGCCGCCTGCTGCTGGACGTCGGCGGCTACCGCGCGAACCGCCGCAAGGAACTCGCCGCGGTGGCCAAGAACGCGGTCGAGAAGGTCAAGGAGTTCGGCGAGCCGGTCCGGCTGGAGCCGATGTCCGCGTTCGAGCGTAAGTGCGTCCACGACGTGGTCAACGCCATGTCCGGCGTGGTGAGCGAGTCCGAGGGCGTCGAGCCGAGCCGGCGCATCGTCGTACGGCCGGCGGACTGACCGGGTGACCCACGACGACACCACGGCTGACGCCGTGTCCGGCCCGGGCGGCACGCCGCCCGGGCCGTCCGCTGTCCGACTCGACACCTCGGGCACGGAGGCCGATCGGACACCGGACGGTGACCGTACGCCCGCACCCTCCGACGCGGAGCTGCCGGCCGAGCTGGCCCCGGCCGCCCTGACCCTCTTCGGCGATCGGCTCGACGTGGCCGCCGCGTACGCCGAGCTGCTGGCCACCGACGGGGTGGTCCGCGGTCTGATCGGCCCCCGGGAGGCGCCCCGGATCTGGGACCGGCACCTGCTCAACTGCGCCGCGGTCGCGGAGCGGATCCCCGCCGACGCGACCGTGCTCGACGTCGGCTCCGGCGCCGGTCTGCCCGGTCTGGTCCTGGCCATCGCGCGCCCCGACCTGACGGTGACCCTGATCGAGCCACTCGCCCGCCGCACGTCGTTCCTGATCGAGGTGGTCGAGCGTCTCGGCCTGACCCGATCGGTGCGGGTGTTCCGGGGGCGGGCCGACGAGGCGGCCAGCGGGTCGAGCGGCCGGGAACCCATCAGCGGGGACGTGGTGACCGCACGCGCCGTGGCGCCACTGGATCGGCTGGCGACCTGGAGCCTGCCCCTGGCGGTGCGCGGCGGGCGGCTGCTGGCGCTCAAGGGCGCGTCCGCCGCCGAGGAGATCAACGAGCACGCCGCGGTGGTGGAGCGGCTCGGCGGCGGAGAGCCCACTGTGCGTCTCTGCGGCGTCGGGGTGATCGATCCACCCACCACCATCGTGGAGATCGTGCGCGAGCGGATGGTGGGTCCGGCCCGCCCGGCCGCCAGCAAGCGCTCCTGGGGCGGGCGGCCACGCCGCCGTTGACGCTTCGCGCCATCGGGCGTCCGGCCGGTGGGTTGTCTCGTTGTACCGGTACGGATGGAACGAGGGGATGAGAACCCGACGTGGACCGGCCACGCCCGTCCGCCGTAGGCTGACCGCGCGTCGATAGTGTGGAGCGGGCGACGGACGTCGCGGGCCTCCGACCGCTCCCGAGGGGCCGTACGCTCCGGGGGTGCGAGCGCGGGTGCGGCCAAGTTGACCGGGGCGCGGACCGACCATCCGAAGCGGGTAGGGATGACAGGTGCATGACGACGGCAGGTACGACGATCCACGCGTGACCGGGTCAACCAGCGACCCTGTTTCACGTGAAACCGACTACCCGAGCTGGTCGCCCGGCGCTTCCGGGCCTTCGCCCCAGCCGGCGGACGACGATCCGCAGGTGTCGCGCGACGAACCCACGGGCCAGCCGGCAGGACCCGACGCCACGGAACCGGCGGCTGTCCGTCGGGGACCGGATGCGGTGGTGACCCGACCGGTCAACGCCGCAGACGTACGGCCGGCCACGGGCCGGCGGAACACGGTGGCGGCGGTCCGCTTCGAGCCGGCGGTTCCGCACCAACCAACTGCGGCGGCGGCTCGGGACTCGGCGCCGGTGGTTGCCGATGTGCCGGTCGCGTCAGCCGAGTCGCTGGCCGCCGTGTCGGCCGACCCCACGTACGTTTCACGTGAAACCCCGACGCGCGAAGAGGATGACCCACCGTTGGCTATGGAGGCGATGCGCGCCGTGCAGATCCTGAATCCCAGTGGCGAGGTGACCATGCCTCGGCCGGACCGGACCCGGGTCATGTGCGTCGCGAACCAGAAGGGCGGCGTGGGTAAGACCACGACCACGGTCAACCTTGCGGTGGCGCTCGCCCTGCATGGCAACCGGGTGCTCGTGGTGGACCTCGACCCGCAGGGCAACGCCTCCACCGGTCTCAACGTCCCGCACCACACCGGCATCCCCGACGTGTACGACTGCCTGATCAACAGCGTGCCGCTGGCTGAGGTGGCGCAGGCGGTCGAGGGCATCCCCAACCTGTGGTGCGTACCCGCGACGATCGACCTGGCCGGCGCGGAGATCGAACTGGTGTCGGTGGTGGCGCGGGAGTCGCGCCTCGACCGGGCCATCGCCGCGTACCCCGGGCAGTTCGACTATGTCTTCATCGACTGCCCGCCCTCGCTCGGCCTGCTCACGGTCAACGCCCTGGTCGCCGCCCAGGAGGTGCTGATCCCGATCCAGTGCGAGTACTACGCCCTGGAAGGGCTCAACCAGCTGATCAACAACATCAACCTGGTGCGGCAACACCTCAACCCCAAGCTCGACGTCTCGACCATCCTGCTGACCATGTACGACCGCCGTACCCGGCTGGCCGACGCCGTCGAGCAGGACGTCCGTAACCACTTCGGCGACAAGGTGCTCCAGGCGGTCATCCCCCGGAATGTGCGGGTCTCCGAGGCACCCAGCTACGGCCAGTCGGTGATGACCTACGATCCCGGTTCGCGGGGCGCCACGAGCTACTTCGAGGCGGCCCAGGAAATCGCCGAGCGGGGCGTCAAGGAGCCGGTGGGCCGGAATGCGTAGTGCGGACGATTCGCTGGGAGGCGTGGCATGAAGAACCGTCCTCGGGGCGGTCTGGGTCGGGGCCTGGGGGCGCTCATCCCGACCGGGCCGGTGCCGGGTGCTGCGGGCACCCTGACGGACGAGCCGGAGAACGGGCACGTGGAGGACGAGTCGGTCGCGGCCGTATCGGCGGCGCCCGCCGGTCCGCCGGCCCGCGAGCCGGAGCCCACGCTCAGCCCGGTGCCGGGCGCTCGATTTGCCGAGATCCCGGTCGACGCGATCGTGCCGAACCCGAAGCAGCCCCGCCAGGTCTTCGATGAGGAGGCGCTGGAGGAGCTGAAGACGTCCATCCAGGAGGTCGGCTTCCTTCAGCCCATCGTCGTCCGGCAGCTCGACGACGAGAAGTACGAGCTGGTGATGGGCGAGCGGCGGTGGCGGGCCGCCCAGGCGGTGGGGCGGGAGAGCATCCCGGCGATCGTGCGGGACACCCGCGACGACGCCATGCTCCGGGACGCGCTACTGGAGAACATCCATCGGGCCAACCTGAACCCGCTGGAAGAGGCCGCCGCGTACCAGCAGCTACTTGAGGAGTTCGGTGCCACCCACGAGGAGTTGGCCCGCCGGATCGGTCGGAGCCGGCCGCAGATTTCCAACACCATTCGACTGCTGAACCTGCCGGCGCAGGTGCAGCGTCGGGTGGCGGCGGGGATCCTGTCCGCTGGCCACGCCCGGGCCCTGCTGAGCCTCGACGAGTCGGAGGCGCAGGAACAGCTGGCGCTGCGGATCGTGGCCGAAGGGCTGTCGGTCCGGGCGACCGAGGAGATCGTGGCTCTGACGCTGAACGACGGACCGGCGAAGGGTCAGGCCGCGAAGCGGCGACCGAAGCCGCATGCGCCCGCCCTGACGGACCTCGCCGACCGGTTGTCGGATCGGTTCGACACCCGGGTGAAGGTGGACATCGGCCGGAGCAAGGGCAAGATCACCATCGAGTTCGCGACGGTGGACGACCTGGAGCGCATCGTCGGCATCATCGGAGTGCAGCAGGAGGAGGCCGGGGACTGATCGCCTCTCCTCTTGCGGCCGCGCTTCCTCTCGGGGTGGCGCGGCCGTTCTGCATCGCGCCACCCGGTCTACGCGGGTCGTCAGCACCGCGTCGAAATTCGCCACGCTGTTTCACGTGAAACGGATGTGATCTGGCCCCCGTGGTTTCGCGTGTCGGGGCGGCGCCGACGATGGCCGCTGTCGTACGACGCTTCCGACGGCAGGTGCTGTGTTCGGTCTGGGGTCGAGTCTGCTTCCCGTGCTGTCGGTTTCACGTGAAACACGGCGGCGTGGGTCGTGCTTGCACGACTCGCCCTGTCAACGGTGACGGAAGGCCTCTCGCGCCCGCTCAGCCGTCCGCTGCGGCCTCGTACGCCTCGCGTGGTGGTCTTGGTCGGGTAGCGCCTGCTCTCCCGCTCCTGGCCGTCTGCTGACCGACGGCTCCTCGCATCGACTACGAGCCGAATCTGATCGGCTCGCAGTGGGAGGGCTGAGCCGGTGCTGGGACGCCTCACTCGGGCGGCCTCGCGCCGACCTGCGGCTGCTCGTCAGGTTCTGTTGCACCGACGGACGGGACGGCGGCCGGTGCGCTCGGGTCTCAGGTGCCGCTCGCCTGCGCGCCCGGCGCCTCCGAGCCCGTGTCTCTCCCCCCGTTCGGCGGACCGTGGGCTGGCGAGTTCCTCGTCCCTGCGCGCTGTGCCCAGTAGACGGCCCCGAACCCGTGTCGTTGTGCCACGCGCTGATGAGCCCCCTCGCCGCAACCGGCACCTCGCGCCCCGTCCGCCGCCCGCCGCTCTCGTTCTCGCGTGCCGGGCTTGCGTCTCGCGCCGGGCTTGCGGCTTGCGCCGGGCCCGCGGCTTGCGCTCGGCTGGCGCTTCCGGTCCATCCTCGCGCCTCGCGCCCGGCTCGCGTCCCCTCAGGCTCACGCCTTCCGTCCGGACAGGCTCGGCCCTGCCTTGCGCTTGCGTCCGCCCCTGCTTTGCGCCTGCGTTCGGCCCCGCTCGCGTGCGTCCGCCGCGGTGGCTGCCAAGGCTGCGCCGAAGGCCACCGCGTACCGGCGCCGCATCCCGCCGTCCGCCGCCGCTAGCGTCGCACGCCGGATCCGGCCACGCGCGCGCCTGGACTTGGGATTCGTGATCCCCGCCCCCGGTGCCCGAGCCGGGCTTGGCTGAGGGCCGATGGCGTGCGACCGGGGCGAGGGGCGGTCGGACGACGGTCATGCGCGTCCTCCGCCCGCTCTGCCCCAACGCCGACTGCGTCAGGCCAAGATCTGAACAACTTCAGGGATATTGCTGTCTCCGGCGCTCGCAAGACGACAACATCCCTGAAACTGCTGCCTCGACCGCCACGGGAGCGGGCGGGCGCATTGAGGCGCGGAGGCGGAGCCGGCGGGCAGCGCACAGAGTCGCTTCGACTCGATCTGCCCTGGGCGCGAGGCCACCAGCCGCCGATCACCTGCTCAGCGCCTGAGGACCTCCAGCCATGCGACTCGTGTCATCGAAGCCCGGACGCGAGCCTCACCCAGCCCGCAGCCCGCAGCCGCCGAGCTGTGGATGATTACACCGCCTGCCGTCGAGCCTCGGCACCCTCTCGGCACTCGGCGTCGGCGCAGTCGCAGCCGGCGCAGCCGAGCGGCTCGGGGGCAACGAAAGACTGGCCAAAAAGTTATCCACACCAGTTGTCCACAGGTACCCCCTGTTTCACGTGAAACACCGCGTGAAAGCGGGTGCCAGCCTGTGGATGACTGCCCGTGTTCAGGATCTCGGCAGCCTGTGGATAACCCTCCTTCCAGGCTTCGGCGCTTCACACATCGATCGACGATGAGCGCTGATCGGCTGGGCCGGGAAGGGATCAAACTGGTAGGGACAGCCGTGCCAGACTCGGTTAGGGTCAGCGTCGTGCACGACACCCCTCCCTCAGTCCCGGACTTCACCCAGTGGCCCTCGTTTCCCTTCGAGGGCGACCTCCGCGTAAAGCAGCTCGATGATCCGGTCCCGGTCGAACCGCCACGCAAGGGCGAGGGCCTCCGGGAATGCACCGCCTGCAATGCTCCTGACGACGCCTACATCTGGGTGGGAGAGCGGTGGCGGGTACGCGCCATGGACCGGCCCACCGGCCTGCCCATGGTGCTCATCCTGGAATCGCGGACCCACCTCGACCTGGGTGACCTGCCGAACCTGCTCGCCGCCGAGCTGGGCGTGATGACCGTCCGTCTGGAGCGGGCCATCCGATCGCTGGACGGCGTCGCTCGGGTGCACGTCAACAGGTGGGGCGATGGCTCCGCCCATCTGCACATGTGGTTCCTCGCCCGTCCGTACGGGCGGCTTCAGCTGCGGGGCACCTTCCTGTCGCTGTGGGACTCGATCCTGCCGCCGATCTCCGAGGCGCAGTGGCGGGAGAACTTGGCGCTCGTCGCCGCCTGGCTCGCCGAGTTCGGTGGCCGGCCGCTCGCCGAGCCACCCCGCATCCAGTGGCAGGCACCGTCCAGCCTGCTGGCACAGTCTGCCGCTGCGGACGCCGCCGCGGCCGCAGCGGAGGCGGTCTCCGTCATCGAGGCGGCAGAGGAGATCCCGGAACCGGCACCCGACGCCGACGATGCCGCCGGCACCGACGACGGCACCGACAGGAGCGACCCGGTCGACACGACCGACGGCACCCCCACGGACGACAGCGGCACGGACGACAGCGGCACGGACGCCGGCGACAAGGACGACAGCGGCACGGACGCCGGCGACAAGGACGACCGCACTGTTTCCGACACCGGAACCGTGCGGTCTGCCACCGAAACCGATCCAGCCGGAACCACCGCCGACCCGGCAACCGAACCGGCCGGCGCATCAGCGCCCGTCCCAGCGGACACGCCCGGCCCCGGCAGCCGCACCGCTGCGGCCGGCGCTCCACCCACCAGCACCCTCAGCACATCCGGGGACGCGTCCACCGCTCGCTGACAAACGACGTGATCATGAGGTTGGCGGCGGCACCGGGCCGCGTGACACTCGCCAACCTCATGATCGTCCGTTCGGTGGCCCGGGGTGGAGACGCTGAGCGTGGGGCCGGCCCGTCGGCAGCCGGGCGGAGGCGCTGAGCGTGGGGTCCGCCGGGCGGACGGGGGGATGCGCGCAGGGGCCTCGAGAGGCCGGACGCAGGAGACGCTTAGCGTGCGGGCGCCGCGTGGAAGCTCAGCGCGATGGAGCGGGGCTCAGGAGGCCGGTTGCCGGGCGGCGGCCCGGGTGACCAGGGAGCCGAGGAGCCGACCGAAGTCCAGGCCGGCGGCCTGGACAGCGAGCGGAAGCAGCGACGTCTCCGTCATGCCGGGCGAGACGTTGACCTCCAGCACGTGCGGCTGACCGGCGGCGTCGACGATCACGTCGACGCGGGAGAGGTCACGCAGGCCGAGCGCGGTGTGCGCGGCGAGGGCCACGTCGGCCACCCGGGCGGCCACCTCCGGCTCCAGGCGGGCCGGGGCGTGCCACGTGGTACGCCCGGCGGTGTAACGGGCGGCGTAGTCGTAGACCCCGTTACGCGGCACGATCTCCACCGGCGGCAGAGCCTGCGGTCCGTCGCCGAGGTCGACCACGGAGACCGCAACGTCCATGCCCGGCACGTACCGCTCCACGAGGGCCGTGGAGTCGTACGCGAAGCAACCGACCATCGCGGCCGGCAGCGATGCGGCGTCGCGGACCACGGCGGCGCCCAGCCCCGAACCGCCCTGCGCCGGCTTGACCATCAGGGGCAGGCCCAGCCGGTCGGCGATCCGGTCGAGCACGGCCACCGCGCCCAGCTCGGAGAAGCGGTCGTGGGGCAGGGCCACCCAGTCCGGCGTCGGGATGCCGGCCTCGCGGAGCACCGCCTTGGCCGAGGGCTTGTCCCAGGCGAGTCGGGATGCACGGGCGTCGCAGCCGACGTACGGGACGCCGCACAGGTCCAGCACCCCGCGCAGCGAGCCGTCCTCGCCGGTGGCGCCGTGCAGGGCGATCACCACGGCGTCCGGTGGGTCGACGGCGAGCGCCGGCAGCAGAGCCACGTCGGCGTCCCGCAACTCGGCCTCCACGCCGACGGCGCGCAGCGCGTCGAGCACCCGGCGGCCGGAGCGTAGCGAGACGTCCCGCTCGTAGGAGAGCCCGCCGGCGAGTACCAGCACGTGCAGGTCGGCCGCGACGGCGGAGGTGGTCACGTGGAGGCGCTCGGCAGCGGTCGTACCCATGCCGGCATCATGCCAAGTCGGGCCCCGGCACGTCGGAGCCGGCCCCGCCGCGGCGCCCGGCGGCGCCTCCCGTGGTGCCGAAGACCCGACGCATGGCGATCTCCTGCTCCATCACTCCGGCCAGGCGGCGTACGCCCTCGCGGATCCGCTCGGGCGGCGGGAAGCTGAAGTTCAGCCGCATCGTGCCGGTGCCGGTGCCGTCGGCGTAGAAGCCGGTGCCGGGCACGTAGGCGACGCGGGCGGCGACGGCGCGCGGCATCATGGCCTTCGAGTCGAGCCCGTCGGGCAGGGTGGCCCAGACGAACAGGCCGCCGGCCGGGGTGGTCCAGCTGGTGCCCTCGGGCATCAGGTCGGCCAGCGCGTCGAGCATGGCGTCCCGGCGCTCCCGGTAGACCTCGCGGTAGACCTTGAGCTGCTGCCGCCATGGCATGGTGCCCAGGTAGGTGGCGACCGCGGCCTGGGCGTAGCCGCTGGGGCAGAGGATCTGCGCCTCGCTGGCGATGACCAGCTTGTCGCGGACCGCGTGAGGCGCCAGGATCCAGCCGACCCGCAGCCCGGGCGCGAAGGTCTTGGAGAACGTGCTGAGATAGAAGACGCCGTCCCGGCGGCGGGCCCGCAGCGGCGCCGGCGCCTCGCCCTCGAACCCCAGCTGACCGTACGGGTCGTCCTCGACCACGAGCAGGCCGGCGCGCTCGCAGATGTCGAGCACCCGCTCCCGGCGCTCCTCGCTGAGCGTCACGCCGGTCGGGTTCTGGTAGGTGGGGATGGTGTAGAGGAACTTCACCCGTCGCCCCGCGCGGGCCAGGTCGGCGATGGCCGTCTCCAGCGCCTCCGGGATCAGCCCGTCGGCGTCCATCGGTACGTGCGCCACCTGCGCCTGAGCGGCCTGGAACACACCGAGCGCGCCGACGTACGTCGGACCCTCGGCGAGCACCACGTCACCCGGGTCGAGGAAGAGCCGGGCCACCAGGTCCAGCGCCTGCTGCCCGCCCACGGTGACCACCACGTCCTCCGGGGAGGCGCCGCAGCCGGCGTCGATCCCGGAGAGCGCCATCACCTCGCAGATCCGTTCGCGCAGCTCAAGGGTGCCCTGGCCGATGCCGTACTGGAGGGTCGTCACGCCGTGTTCGGACCCGAGCCGGCCGAGCATCTCGCCGACCGCGTCGAGCGGCAGGGCGGCGATGTACGGCGCCCCACCGGCGAGCGAGACGACCTCCGGCCGGCTGGCCACCGCGAAGAGTGCTCGGATCTCGGAGGCGGTCATCCCGCGTACCCGCCGGGCGTACCGGTCGGTGTAGTCGTCGAGCGTCGTGCCGGTCATGACCTCACCTCGATCGCTGCTCGGGTGGCTCCCCCCGGGTACCCCGGACGCTGGCGACCATGGCGGCGGGGACACCGATTGTCGATCCTAGTCCGCCGGAGCCACGCTGCCGGCCTGCTGCGCCGGACCGTCCACATCCCGGAC
This sequence comes from Micromonospora sp. BL4, assembly GCF_003667505.1. GTDB lineage: Bacteria > Actinomycetota > Actinomycetes > Mycobacteriales > Micromonosporaceae > Micromonospora. Next base: position 46,266 of record NZ_RCVJ01000117.1, on the reverse strand, counting down.
CGGTCCCCGGTGTCCCACGCGGCGGTGAGCATCTGCGCGTCCCCTCCCGTACCGTCGATCGGCGGCGTACGATCGCTCGTCGGGGGCAGGAAGGCGGCGCTGTCGTTCCGTGCCGGTTTCACCACCGAGCCTATTGTGGGGATGCGCCATATGTCGCGACGTCTGGTCAGCCTGACCCTCGACACGTTGGAAGACCTTCCTCGCCCGTGCCGACAGTGCGTCTACTGGGAGCTGGACCCGGTTTCCGCCGACCGGGCCTGTGCCGCCGGCGATCCGGGCCTGGAGAAGGAAGCGTGGGTCTCCCAGACGCTGCTGGAGTGGGGCTCGTGCGGCAAGCTCGCGTACGTCGACGGCATGCCGGCGGGCTTCGTGATGTACGCCCCGCCCGCCTACGTCCCCCGGTCGATGGCCTTTCCCACCTCGCCGGTCTCCGCCGACGCCGCGCTGTTGATGACCGCCAACGTGGTCGCCGCGTTCGCCGGTGGCGGGTTGGGCCGGATGCTGGTGCAGGGTGTCGCCCGTGACCTGACCAAGCGGGGGATCAAGGCGATCGAGGCGTTCGGGGACGCGAAGTTCGGCGACGCGGACGATCCGGCGGGCGGCTGTGTCGCGCCGGCCGATTTCTTCCTCTCCGTCGGATTCAAGACGGTCCGTCCGCATCCGCGGTTTCCCCGGCTCCGGCTGGAGCTGCGCACCGCGCTGAGCTGGAAGTCCGACGTCGAGTACGCGCTGGAGAAGCTGCTCGGCTCGATGAGCCCGGAGACCCTGCTCCGCCCGGTCCGGCCCGCCCCGGCCACCCGCTCCACCGGCGGCTGAGCGGACGTCGCGTCGAGCGTCTCCCGTGCCCGCCGCAGGGCTCAGTCGACCACCGTCCCGGCGGTCACCACCGCTCGCAGCTCGCTGACGTCGATCGAGCCGGTCGGGACGTCCCGCTCGATCGGGAAGTACATCCGTTGCACCGCGGCCACGATGGCCTCCACCACCCGGTCCCGGAACCGGGGGTCGATCAGGCGGGTGCGGTCCGTCGGCGAGGTGAGATAGCCGACCTCCACCCGGACCGCCGGCATGCGGGTCAGTCGCAGCAGATCCCACGCCTTGGCGTGGGTACGGCAGTCCCGCAGCCCGGTGCGCGCGACGATCTCCCGCTGCACCAGCCCGGCCAGCCGTTCACCGGTCGCCGAGGTCACCCCGTTGTTGGTGCCGTAGTGGTAGGTCGCCACGCCGTCCGCGTCCGGGTTGGCGTGCCCGTCCAGGTGCAGCGAGATGAACACGTCGGCGCCGAGTGAGTTGGCCAGTTGCGCGCGGTCGGTGTCCGGCAGGCAACTGTCGGGAGCCGGGCCCCGGGTGAGCTGCACCCGCACTCCGGACGCGGCGAGCCGCCCCTCCAGCCGGCTGGCGAGGTCGTGCATCAGGTCCGCCTCCGTCCAGCGCAACGACCCGTCCGGCACGACCACCCCCGGGTCGGTGCCACCGTGGCCGGGGTCGATGACCACCGTCTTGCCGACCAGCGCCGGCCCGGACTGCCGGATCGCGTCGGACTCCCGTAGCCACTGGGGGCGGCCACCGACCACCTTCCGGCCGATCCGGCGCAGCGCGTTCATGGTCTGCGGTCCGCAGGAGCCGTCGGGGGTGAGCCCGACCTCGCGCTGGAACTGGGCCACCGCCCGGGAGGTCCGGATGCCGTAGATGGCGTCCGCCCGGCCCACGTCGTACCCCATTTCCAGGAGTCGCTCCTGGAGCGACCGCACGTCCTCGCCGGTGAGCGGTTCGGGCACCGCGTGGTAGAGGGTGCGGGCGCCGAGCCGCCACCGGGCGGCGTCCAGGGCCCCCCACGTCTCCGTACCGACCCGGCCGTCCACGCTGAGCCCGCGGGACTGCTGGAACGCGCGGACCGCGCGTTCGGTGTCGAGGTCGAACTCGTCCAGGTGTGGGCTGGCGGCGGACGCCAGCAGGTCGAGGCCGGTGAGGATGGTACGGATCTCCGTGACCGCGGGTCCCCGGTCACCGGGTCGGATCGGACGCACGCACGACCCCCTCTGCACGACGCTGGCTGGCCGGGCGGCCCAGGCTTGAGGCTATGCGTTCCGGGGCTGCGAGGTGGCTCGGGCTGGAAAAACGGGCGGCGGCGTGGCCCCGGAGAACAGCGAACCCCGCACCCGATGACGGGTACGGGGTTCGGTGACGTTCCTGCTGGTCAGAGCGCCGATTCGATGAGCCGGACCAGCTCGCCCTTCGGCTTGGCGCCGGCGATCGACTGCACCGGCTGGCCGTTCTTGAAGACGGTGAGCGTGGGCACCGACATCACCCGGTAGGCGCGGGCGGTCTCCGGGTTCTCGTCGATGTTGAGCTTGACGATGGTGACCTGGTCACCCATCTCGCGGGCGATCTCCTCGAGCAGCGGCGACACCTTGCGGCAGGGGCCGCACCACTCGGCCCAGAAGTCCACCAGCACCGGCTTGTCGGCCTGCAGCACGTCAGCGACGAAGCTCTTGTCGGTGACCGCCTTGGTTGTTCCCACTATGCCCCTCCTCCGGGATGTGTTCGATTTTTCAGCTGAGCGTCGCGATGAACCGTTCGGCGTCGAGCGCGGCGGCACAGCCGGTGCCGGCCGCGGTGATCGCCTGACGGTAGGTGTGGTCGACCACGTCGCCAGCGGCGAAGACGCCGGGCACGTTGGTCCGGGTGCTGGGGGCCTGGACCTTCACGTAGCCCTCGTCGTCCAGCTCGACCTGGTCGCGGAAGAGTTCACTGCGGGGGTCGTGACCGATGGCCACGAAGACGCCGGTCACGTCCAGCACCTTGGTCTCGCCGCTGTGCACGTTGCGGACCCGTACGCCGGTGACCTTGCCGTCGGCGCCCAGGATCTCCTCGACGGTGCTGTTCCACTCGACCTTGATCTTCTCGTTGTTCAGCGCCCGGTCAGCCATGATCTTGCTGGCCCGGAACGAGTCGCGCCGGTGGATGATGGTGACCGAGTCGGCGAAGCGGGTGAGGAAGCTGGCCTCCTCCATCGCCGAGTCGCCGCCGCCGACGACCACGATGTGCTGGTTGCGGAAGAAGAACCCGTCACAGGTGGCGCACGAGGACACGCCGTGGCCGAGGAACTCCTGCTCGCCGGGCACGCCCAGCGGACGCCAGGCCGAACCGGTGGAGAGGATGACCGAGCGGGCCCGGTAGGCGGTCTCGCCGACCCAGACGGTGCTCACCGCGCCGGAGCCCGCGTCGCCGGTGTCGACCAGCTCGACCCGGGTCACGTCGTCGGTGAGGAACTCGGCGCCGAACCGCTCGGCCTGCTTGCGCATGTTGTCCATCAGCTCGGGGCCGAGGATGCCGTCGGCGAAGCCGGGGAAGTTTTCCACCTCGGTAGTGGTCATCAGCGCGCCGCCCGACTGCACGCCCTCGATGATCAGCGGCTTCAGGTTGGCGCGTGCGGCATAGACGGCCGCCGTGTAACCGGCCGGCCCGGAGCCGATGATGATCAGGTTGCGGACCTCGTCCACTGCCGTCTCCCGAGTTGTGTGTGTCGGCGTCGGCGCACGCACCGATGCTGATCCGAGTGCCGACGCCTGGAGGGTGCCGGCAGGTGACTTCCAGAACGTCATCGTACGAACCGGGGATTCCCGAGCCGGACATCCGGTGGGTCAGGTCACGCCGACGCCCAGGGCGCCGGGGACCGCAGATTCACCCTACCCGCGCCGAATACCGGCTGTCCGAGCCGGACCCGGGGACGCCACACTCCGGGCCGCTCACCCAGGCCCAGCGGGCCCCCGCCGCGTCGGTGAACCGGATGACCAGTGCCGGTTCGCCCCGGAACCCCGCGTAGTCGATCACGTCGACGACCAGCGGGGCGGATCCGTGCTCCGCCGCAACGTCGGCCAGGCAGGTGGTCAGCGCGGCCTCGTCGGTCAGCCTGGCCAACGGGCTCAGCCCGCCCGACGTCGCCGCCGTTCGCTGGTCCTTTTCGGCGTCCATCCCAGGCTGCCCTGAGAAGACGCTACTGCCGCCGCCCCGTAGTGGGGACGGCACACCCGTCGGGTTGCCGAGGGTCTGCGGCGTGTAGTTCGTACCGCTGTGCAGGGCCGGCCCGGTGGTGCGGACCGCGCCGGCGGCCGCCGCGCTCTCGGGCGCGCTGGCCGGTTGGTTCAGGGCACTCGTGCCGGCGGTGTCCGAGGAGTTCGTCGAGAGTTGGGTGAGGCCCAGCCCGACCGCGACGACGGCGACCGCCGCCACGGCCACCGGAGCGGCACGCCGGGACCACCTGCGCCGACCGCGACCCGGGCCGGTTCGCGGGCCGCGTGCCGACTCCGCCGGGGAGGGGCCGGCGGGCCGACGACCGCTTCCGCCCTGTGCGGGCACTACCGGTGTGGTGACGTCGGCTTCCGGCTCGACGTCGGCGGTGTCCGCGTCGGCCGAGGTGCCGTTCCGTGCGGGATCCGCCGCGGCCAGCGCTGCGGTGAGTCGGTCGGCGACCGCTGGCGGCAGCTCCGGGGCGGGCTCGGCCCACCGGGCCAGGTCGGCGCGGACCTCGGTCACCGCGTGGGCCAGCAGCGCGTACGCCCCGGCCCAGACCGGGTCCGTGTCGACCAGCCGAGCGACCTCCGCCTGCTGCGGGGTGCCGTCCAACGCCCCGCCGAGGTAGTCAGCGAGCAGGTCGTCGTCGACCTCCCTGTACCCCTCGGTCGTCACGTGTCCTCCTGATTGGCGTCCCGCCGGTACCGGCCCGACCCCGATCCGACGCCCTCCACCGGGCGTGGGTTCCCCTGCGTGACGCCGGGCACGTCCGTGACCGATCCGGACGGCTCCGGGCGGACCGCGGCCGCTGCCGTGCGGAGGTGCCCGAGAAGCACCGCCAGCCGGGCCCGACCCCGGGCGCACCGGCTCTTCACCGTCCCCTCGGCGACGCCGAGGATGCGTGCCACCTCGGCGACCGGATAACCCTGCAGGTCCACCAGAACCAGGGCGGCACGTTGCTCGACGGGCAGGGCGGCGAGCGCCTCCCGGACCACCAGCGCGGTGTCATGGTCCTGCGCCGGCGCGGCCGGCTCCACCCCGGGGGTGCCCGACCCGTCCGCGGCGCGGTTGCCGTCCGGCAGCGGAACGGTGGGGTGCGCCTGCCGGCGTCGGATCCGGTCCAGGCAGGCGTTCACCACGATGCGGTGCAGCCAGGTGGTGACGGCGGAGTCACCGCGGAACCGGCCAGCCGCCCGGTGCGCGGACAACAGCGCGTCCTGGAGGGCGTCGGCTGCCTCTTCCCGGTCACCGAGCGTCCGCAGGGCCACCGCCCAGAGCCGGTCCCGGTGCCGACGGAACAGTTCGGCGAAGGCGTCCCGGTCTCCGCTGACGTGGGCGCGCAGCAGCTCCAGGTCCGTTGCGGCGTCGCGCCCGTCCATCACCGCGTCCAGCGGATGCGGTGCCTGCTGTCTGGTGCCCGGCTCACGACCCCTGGACCGTGATCTCCTGCACCCCCAGCTTGAAGCCACCCTCGGCCGGAGGCAGTTCGGTGATCCAGAACAGCAGGTACTGGTATTTCGTGTCCGCGTCGAAGCCGTTGAACGTCATGGTGGTGCCGTCGTGGTCCTCGAACGGCTGCCCGATGTGGGTCTTGTAGCTCGCGACCAACTGCTTGTCGCCGCTGGAACTCGACGGCGGGTTGGCACTGCCGGCGAGGAGTTCGGCGGAGGCGCCGGTAGCGGAGAGCACCGCCTGCACCGACTTGACGCTGTGCGGCTCGCCGAGATCGAGCCAGACGCCCATGCCCTTCTTGAGGTTGCCGAAGTTGGGCCGGTCCCGGTACGTCTCCGTCTCCCAGCCCTTGTCCTCGTCACCGTCGATGACCTTGTCGGCGCCGTCGACCTCGCTGCGGTTCTTGCTGTCCGGGTCGATGATCCGGACGCCCTGCACGGCCAGCTTGCGCACGGTGGCGGCGGCCGGGGTGGCCTCGCCGGCCGGGGCGCTGGCGGTGGGAGCGGCCCCCGCGTTGCCCTTCGGGTCCTCGTCGTCGCCGCCCAGGGCGCTGATCCCGATCAGCAGACCGACCAGGGCGACCGCCAGCAGACCGGCGATGCCCACGGCGACCTTGCGACCACCGGCCGCGGCCAGCGGGGACGGCTCGTCCTCGGTCTCGGCGGCGAACCGCAAGGGCCCGCTGTTGTCGAGGTAGTGCTCCTCCTCGGCCGGCACGTCCAGTCGGGCCAACTCGGCCGCGAGAACGTCCGACGAGGGCGGGGCGATCTCGGCGTCGAGCAGGTCCATGGTCAGGTCGTCCAGGTACGCGGGCACGCCGGCCCGGACCTGGCGGGGCGCGGCGATGCCGCCGCTGGCGTCCCGGACCGCGTCCGGGATGGCGGCCCGGCCGTGACCGGCGGTGGCGCCGTGCAGCGGTGCCTCGGCGTGCGGCCAGTGGCCGGTCAGGGCGAAGTAGAGGACCCCGCCGACCGCCCGGATGTCGTTCTCCTGGCTGTCGGCGCCGTCGGTGCGCGCATCGGCCAGCACCACGCGGCCCTCGTCGCTGATCATGACGGTGCCGGGGTGCACGTTGCCGTGCACCATCCCGGTGGCGTGCACCGCGGCGAGCGCGCTGGCGACGGCGTTGCCGATCGCGGTGGCCCGGGCCGGGTCCAGCGGGCCCTCGGCCGCCAGGTCGCGCAGCGACTGCCCGTCCACCCACTCGCGCACCACGTACGCCCGCTCGGCCTCGTCGATGGCGTCGTAGACGCCGACCAGGTTGGGGTGGATGACCCGGCTGGCCGCGACGGCGGCCTGAAGCATCTCGGTGGCGGAGTCGCCACCCGGGTAGCGCAGCACCACCGCGACGGGACGGCGCAGGATGACATCGACCCCACGCCAGACCAGCCGACCCGCGCTGTCGTTGTTGATGTGCTCGACCAGCTCGTACCGCTCGGCGAGGATCTCACCGGCCGTGGGAGCACCGAAGGTCATGAGCGGCGGAGCGCTCTCGTCCGCCTCCTGACCCTCGCCGACCTGGGTCACCCGTCCTCCCTCGGTGATCGTGTCGATCGATGGACCCGCACTGCTGGGCATGTGGCTTCCCGCTCTGCCGTCGAAGGAACCGGCCGACCGGTGTCGACGCGCAGCGTCGGCGCCTGCCGTACCCGTCGAGAGCGACCTTACCCGGGTTGCCCGTCTCTCCGACATGTCATCTTCCCGCCGTACCCGGCGGGGTGCCGGGAGTCGGAAGAGTCGTCCGGTTACGACCGTTGTCAGCCACGTTGCTGGCACATGTACTAGCCAATCTACGGCTTCACCGCAAGTGACCGACGCCGGGGCCGGCCCAGGTGCGCGCCGCCGCCAACAGGCGTGTTCCCGCCGATCGGTCCGACACGCTCAGCCGTACGGTCAGTTATCCACAGGCGAATCGGTGGCTGACCGGCGAATCGCGGGGTTATCCACAAGTGCATCCCCAGGCTGGTGATCCACGGTCACGATCCGTGTGGATATTCGCCCTCCGCGACCGGCGGCTACCGCTCAGCGACCGATCCGGCGGCGGACCATGCCGACCACCTCGGTGATCTCCCCGATCCGCAGGAGCATGGCCAGACCGAGGTACGTACCGCCGATCACCGCTCCGCCGATCACCAGCTGGATGACGGCCTGGGTCCAGCTCGGCGTGTCGCCGCCGGGCAGCAGGTTGACCGCGAGCAGGCCGACCAGCGCGGCGCCGAGCGCGGCGACCAGGACCCGGCCCAGGGTGCGCATGATGTTGCCCAGCCCGATCCGGCCGACCCGCGGACGGAGCAGCCAGGCGGAGCCGATCGCCGCGGCCAGATACGAGACAGCGTTACCGATCATCATCCCGGCCGCCGCGAAGTGGGCGGCGAACGCGGCGAACAGCACGATCTGCACGCCGATCCGCAGCGCCACGACCGGAATGTTGATCAGCGCCGGGGTGCGGGTGTCCGGCAGGGCGTAGAAGGCGAAGGTGAAGAGCTGGCTGATCGCGAACGGCACCAGGGCGAGCGCGGCCAGCAGCAGTACGAGCGAGGTGTCGGCGGCGTTCTCGTCGCTGAACGCGCCGTAGCGGAACAGCACGACCGCCAGCGGGGTGGCCAGCACGGCGTAGCAGACGGCGATCGGAGCGAGCACCGCGGAGACCGTCCGGGTGCCCCGGGACAGGTCGGCGGCCACGTCGGCGTACCGGCCGTCGGCGGCGGCGGCGCTCATCCGGGGCATCAACGCGGTGATGATCGAGACGGCGATGATGCCGTGCGCCATCATCAGCAGCAGGAAGACGTTGTTGTAGATCAGGGCGCCGGCGTCCCCGTCGCCCGCCCGGTTGAGCAGGTTGAACAGCACGATCAGGCCGACCTGGCTGACCGCCACGTAGCAGAACATCCAGCCGCCGAGCCGGCCCAGCTCACGCAGGCCGAGCGCGCGGAAGTCGAACCGGAGCTTCCACTGGAAGCCCACCCTGCGTAGCGCCGGCAGCAGGCCGGCGGCCTGGATCGCGACACCGAGCAGGGTGCCACCGCTGATCAGGAGGATCCGGCCGGTGGTCATCTGCTCCGGCCGGACGATCTCCGCACCGAAGATCGCGATGTAGAGCCCGGCGGTGGCGATCACCACGATGTTGTTGAGGATCGGTGCCCACATCGGGGCGGCGAAGTGCCCCCGGGTGTTGAGTACCGCGCTGATCAGCGCGCTGAGGCCGGTGAAGAAGATCATCGGCAACATCAGGTAGGACAGGCTGGTGACCAGGTCCTGGTAGTCCGTTCCGCGGTTGTCGCTGGTGTAGAGCCTGGTCAGCAGCGACGCGGCGGCCACCGCGACCAGCGCGGCCGCGGCCAGGGTGACCACCGCCAGGGTGAGCAGCCGCTGGGCGTACGCCTGGCCGCCGTCGGCGTCGGCCCTGCGCCGGCGGACCAGCACCGGGATCAGCACGCTGGTGAGGATTCCGCCGAGGAGGAACTCGTAGACCATTCCGGGCAGGATCTGCGCGGTGGTGTAGGCGTCACCGACCAGCGCGCCACCCAGCGCCGCGGTCAGCACCAGCGTGCGGAGGAAGCCGGTGCCCCGGCTGACCAGGCTGCCGATCGCCATCACCGCACTGTTGGTCGCGGCGCTCGCCTCGCCCACCTGTTCCTGCGGTGGCGCGGTCGACTCCATGGCCGGCTGGTTCAGCGGCTCGGCGGAGATGAAGGTGGCGCCGTCCCCCGGCCCCAGGCCGGCTCCCGCACCGCCGCCCTGCGCGGCGTTCGCGCTGCGGTAGAGCCCGCCGCTCATCTCCAGCCTCCCAGGGGGTACGTCGAGCCGGGCACCGACCCGCACGTCACAGACCTTAGTCAACCGGTACCCGTTACCCGCGCCCGGCGGAGGGGATGCCGACCGGGCCCGATAGGCTGGCGATCCCATGTCCGAAGCCTCCGCTCCCCACGCCGCCGACCGCCGCGAACTCACCGCCGCGCAGCGCAACGCCGTCGCCGAACTGCTCCGGGTCTCCCCGGTCGCCGACGAGTTGGGCCGCCGGTTCGTACGCGCCGGTCACGAGCTGCACCTGGTGGGCGGTTCGGTGCGGGACGCGCTGCTCGGCCGACTCGGCGACGACCTGGACTTCTGCACCGACGCGCACCCCGACGAGACGCTGCGGGTCATCAAGGGCTGGGCCGAGTCGATCTGGGAGACGGGCCGGGAGTTCGGCACCATCGGCGCCCAGCGCGACGGCCTCCGGCTGGAGATCACCACCTTCCGCGCCGAGTCGTACGACCAGGTCACCCGTAACCCCGTGGTGGTCTACGGCACCAGTCTCACCGAGGATCTGCGGCGGCGCGACTTCACCATCAACGCGATGGCGGTCAGCCTGCCGGAGCACCGCTTCACCGACCCGCACGGCGGGCTGGACGATCTCTCGGCGAAGGTCATTCGTACCCCCGCCGATCCCCGCGAGTCGTTCGGCGACGACCCGCTGCGGATGCTGCGGGCCGCCCGGTTCGCCGCCCAGCTGCGCTTCGCCGTGCACCCGGACGTGCACACGGCGATGAGCCGGATGGCCGCCGACCTGGACCGGATCACCGCCGAGCGGATCCGTGACGAGTTCACCAAGCTGCTCTGCGGCGCCGACCCGATCACCGGGCTGCGGCTGCTGGTCGACACCGGGCTGGCCGAGCGGTTCCTGCCGGAGCTGACCGGGCTCAAGCTGGAGATCGACGAGCACGCCCAGCACAAGGACGTCTACGAGCACACCCTGACGGTCGTCGAGAACGCGGTCTCCTTCGAGGAGGAGGGCGGCTGCGACTTCATCCTGCGAATGGCCGCCCTCATGCACGACGTGGGCAAGCCGGCGACGAAGGCGGTCGGCTCCGACGGCCGGGTCAGCTTCCACCACCACGAGGTGGTCGGCGCCCGGCTGACCAAGGCCCGGATGAAGGCGCTGCGCTACCCCAAGGACATCACCGCGAAGGTGACCGCGCTGGTCGCGCTGCACCTGCGCTTCTACGGGTACGGCCGGGGCGAGTGGACCGACTCGGCGGTACGCCGCTACGTCGCCGACGCCGGTGACCTGCTACCTCGGCTGCACAAGCTGACCCGCTCGGACTGCACCACCCGCAACCGGCGTAAGGCCGCGCAGTTGGGCGCGGACTACGACGCGCTGGAGGATCGGATCGCCCGGATCGCGGCCGAGGAGGACCTGGCGCGGGTCCGCCCGGACCTGGACGGCAACGCGATCATGGAGTTGCTCGGCGTACCGCCGGGGCCGGTCGTGGGGCGGGCGTGGAAGCACCTCAAGGAGCAGCGCCTGGAGCACGGCCCGCTGGACCGGGACGCCGCGGAGGCGGAGCTGCTGCGCTGGGCCCGCGCCGAGGGCCTGATCTCCTGATATGCCGACGGGCGCCACCCCCGAAACCTGGGAGCGGCGCCCGTCGGCGTACGGCGTCAGCGGGTCTCGACGGCGGTCCCGTCCACGGCCGTGGTGCCCTTGCCGGTCGTCGTGCCGTTGCCGCCCGCGCCGGACGCCGAGCCGAGCCGGGCGAGCAGGCCGGCCAGGTCGATCCCGGTCAGGTCACTGCCGAGCTGCAACCCCTGGGCCACGTTGCCGGCCACCGACTTCGTCAGAGACGAGGCGCCGTCGGTGGAGATGACGGTCATCTTGTCGATCGCCCCGATCGGGGCGCTGGCCGCCTCCACCACCTGCGGCAGCACCTTGACCAGCAGGTCCAGCACCGCCGCCTCCCCGTACGCGGCGAAGGCTTCCGCCTTGCGTGCCATCGCGTCCGCTTCGGCCTGGCCCTTCGCCAGGATGGCCGCCGCCTCGGCCTGACCCTCCCGCTCCACCGCCTCGGCGATCGCGGAGCGCCGGCGCTGCTCGGCCTCGCCCTCCTTGGCGCCCTCGATCGCGTTCGCCTCGGCGAGCGCGGCCCGTCGGGCCCGCTCGCCCTCACCGGTGAGCCGCGCCTGCTCGGCGGAGGCCTGGGCGGCGGCGATGACCGACTGCCGCTGCGCGTCGGCGTGCAGCACCGCCGCGGCGCGGGACGCCTCGGCCTCCTGCTCCACCTTGTACCGGGCCGCGTCGGCCGGCTTGCGCACCTCGGTGTCCAGTTGGCGCTGCTTGAGTTCGGCGTTGCGCTCGGCGACCTTCTGCTGCTCGGAGAGGATTGCCTGGTCCCGCTCCGCCTGCGCGAGCGGCCCGGCCGCCGCCGACTTCGCCTTCGCCGCGTCGATCTCCGCCTGGATGCCGGCCTGCTTGAGGGACAGGTTCCGGTTCGCCTCGGCGATGGCCTCCTCGGCGAGCAGCCGCTCCTGCTCGGCCTGTTGCCGGGCCCGCGCCTCGGCGATCGCCGCGTCCTTGAGGACCCGGGCGGCCTCGGGCCGACCCAGGTCCTGGAGGTAGGAGCCCTCGGCCAGGATGTCCTGGAGTTGGAACGTGTCCAGCACCAGACCCTGGTTGGTCATCGAGTGCTCGGCCTCCTCCGCCACCGCGCTGGCGAACGCCGCCCGGTCCCGGATGACCTCCTCGACGGTGAGCCGACCGACGATCGAGCGCAGCGCACCGGCCAGCACCTCCCGGGTGAAGTTGTCGATCTCGTCCTGCTGGTGCAGGAATCGCTGGGCGGCGGCGCGGATCGCGTCCTCGGTGCCGCCGACCTTCACGATCGCCACCCCGTGCAGGTCGGTGCGGATGCCCTGCTTGCTCACCGCGCCCCGGATGCCGACGTCGATCCTCCGGCTGGACAGGTCGAGTGACTGGAGCTTCTGCACCACCGGCAGCACGAAGACCGAGGCGCCCAGCACCACCTTCTGGCCGGACATGTCGGTCGACCGGCCGCCGTCGGCGGTCTGTGTGGTGCGGCCCTTGCGGCCGGTCACGATGAAGGCCTCGTTCGGGCCGGCCACCTTGATCCGGGAGAGCACGAAGAACACCAGGACGAGCACGAGGAGTACCGCGCCGCCGATGGCGATTAACAGGGGCATGAAGGGTCCCGTCTGCGAGAAGGAGTCAGTAGGTCTCGACGAGCACGCTGGTCTCACTGAGCGCCTGCACGACGAAGACCTGGGCGCCGACCGGGATCGGCTGGTCGGCGCGGGCGTTGAGCTTGACCGGCTGACCGGCGACGCGTACCCGGACCTCGCCGTAGCCGTCGACGGGCACCGGGGTGACCACCAGGCCGAGCGCGCCGACCAGGTCGTCACGGGTGGGGGTGGGGTCGGTGCGCATGTTCCGGGCCGCCCGGCTCAGCCGGGACGCCAACCAGCCGGTGGGCACGGCGGCGATCAGACCGCCGGCCGCCGCCCCCGCGACCATTCCGGGTGTACGCGCACCGAGTAGCTCGTTGACGATGGCCGCGCCGAACCCGAACGCCCCGGCGAAGCCGGCGACCGTTTCGAGCCTGATCGGCCCGTCCACGTCGCCATGCCCGAACTGGAAGAGTTCGGTGCCGAGCAGGGCGAGCGCCAGCACGCCGACACCCGCCCCGCCGATGATGAGAAAGATGAGCGTCCCCGTGGCCACGACCTGCACGGTATCGATGTGGCGCAACGTTCAACCATCCATCCCGACGCGAAGATGATCTACCGAGGCCGGTCGGGCGGCCTTGATCGAAAAGGGGGCAGCGCCACCGGACGTCGGCGAGTTATCTCTCTGCGCCGCCGGCCGACCGCCGGCCTGGCGAAGGAGTCCGCAGCAGGGACAATGGGCCGATGCGCTGGACCGTCCTCGACTCACCGATCGGCGAGTTCTCCGTGGCCACCGACGGCACGAGCGTCTGCGGCGCCCACTTCGGCCGGGTCGAGGCCGCCGGCGAGGAGCCCGAGGACGCGCTGTCCCGCCGGGCCGTCGCCGAGCTTCGGGCGTACTTCGCCGGCGAGTTGACCGCGTTCACCGTCCCGGTGTCGGCACCGCGCGGCTCCGACTTCGAGCGGGCGGTGTGGCGGGAGATGACCCGCATTCCGTACGGGGAGACTCTGACGTACGGCGAGGTGGCGCGACGTGTCGACGATCCCGGGGCGGCACGGGCGGTGGGCGTTGCCTGCAACCGCAACCCGGTGCCCGTGATCGTGCCGTGTCACCGGATCGTCGGCGCGGGCGGCAAGCTGGTCGGCTTCGGCGGCGGGCTGCCCCGCAAGGTCAAGCTGCTGGAGCTGGAGGCCGGGGTCGCGCTGCGACACGCCTGGAACGGGCTCTGACGAGGGTGCGCGCGTTACGGCTGTCGCCGTACCTGGAGATGGTGGGCTGAACGCGGCGAGGGCCGGGTCCCTTCGGACCCGGCCCTCGCCGTGCTGGTTTCAGCGGGTCAGCGCTCGACCTCACCGGCGATGAACTCCTCCACGGCCTGGTGGGCGTCGTGGTCGGCGTACTGCACCGGCGGGGACTTCATGAAGTACGACGAGGCCGACAGGATCGGGCCGCCGATCTTCCGGTCCAGCGCGATCTTCGCGGCGCGGACCGCGTCGATGATGACGCCGGCCGAGTTCGGAGAGTCCCACACCTCGAGCTTGAGCTCGGCGTTCAGCGGGGTGTCACCGAACGAGCGACCCTCCAGGCGGATGTACGCCCACTTGCGGTCGTCGAGCCACGGCACGTGGTCCGACGGGCCGATGTGCACGTCGCTCTTGCTCATCTCGTGCGGGATCTGCGAGGTGACCGACTGGGTCTTCGAGATCTTCTTCGAGACCAGCCGCTTGCGCTCCAGCATGTTCATGAAGTCCATGTTGCCGCCGAAGTTGAGCTGGTACGTGCGCAGCAGCTCGACGCCGCGGTCCTCGAAGAGCTTCGCGAGGGCGCGGTGCACGATGGTGGCGCCGACCTGGCTCTTGATGTCGTCACCGACGATCGGCAGGCCGGCGTCGGTGAACTTCTGGGCCCACTCCGGGTCGGAGGCGATGAAGACCGGCAGGGCGTTGACGAACGCGCAGCCGGCGTCGATCGCCGCCTGGGCGTAGTACTTGGCGGCCTGCTCCGAGCCGACCGGGAGGTAGCAGACGACGACGTCGACCTGCGCGTCGCGCAGTGCCTGCGCCACGTCGACGGGGGTGGCGTCGGACTCCTCGACGATCTCGCGGTAGTACTGGCCCAGACCGTCGAAGGTCGGACCGCGCTGCACGCTGACGCCGGTCGGCGGCACGTCGCAGAGTTTGATGGTGTTGTTCTCGCTGGCGACGATCGCCTCCGCGAGGTCCATGCCCACCTTCTTGGCGTCCACGTCGAACGCCGCGACGAACTCGACGGCGGAGACGTGGTAGTCGCCGAAGGCGACGTGCATGAGACCCGGGACGCGGTCGTTCGGGTCGGCATTCCGGTAGTACTCGACGCCCTGAACCAGGGACGAGGCGCAGTTACCCACACCGACGATGGCGACGCGGACGGAGCCCATAGCGTCTGCCTCCTTCTTTTCTGTCACGGCCGCTCTTTCCTGGTCTCTCCAGGCGGAGGCGGGCTGTTGTCTTCTCGTCGGCCACCGGCCGTCCCGATGTCCGGGACCGTCGGGGCTCGGCCGGAGCGCTCGTTGGCGATGAGCTCCTCCAGCCAGCGGACCTCGCGCTCACAGGCGTCAAGGCCGTGGCGCTGCAGTTCCAGGGTGTAAGCGTCGAGGCGCTCGGCCGCCCGGCCCAGCACGTCGCGAAGTCCTTCGCGACGTTCCTCGATCTTGCGGCGGCGACCCTCCAGAATGCGCAGTCGGGTCGCCTGGTCGGTCCGGGCGAAGAACGCGAAGTGCACTCCGAAACCCGTGTCGTCGTACGTCTCGGGCCCGGCCTGCGCGATCAGCTGGGCGAAGCGTTCCTTGCCTTCCGCGGTGATTTTGTAGACCACCCGACCTCGTCGGCTGGTCAGCGCGGGAACCTCCTCGGCGGTGGCGGGTGTCTCGGCGGCTTCGGTGATCCATCCCGCCGCCTGCAACCTGCGCAGGGTCGGGTAGAGCGAGCCGTAGCTGATCGCCGCCCGGATCGCGCCGAGTTTGGCGGTCAGTTCCTTGCGCAGCTCATAGCCGTGCATCGGAGACTCCTGCAGGAGGCCGAGGATGGCGAACTCGAGCACTGCGCCACCCTCTCTTACCCCCGGCGCGGAGCGGTAACCGCCGCGATGTATCGGACCGATACATCGCACGTTAGCGGGTCGAGGATGCCAGGGCAAACCCCCGTTCCGGGATGCTGTCGTCACGGATCGTGACCGTGGTCGCCTGGTCGAGCCGGACCGCGTACCCTTCTCCGCATGCGTACGCAGCGCCAGGTCGTCGACTACTCGCTCCAGAAGCGAGCGGTGCTGCGTGAGCTCCTGGCCGGCCGGGTCGGCACGTACGACGTCTGCGACGCGTCGCCGTACCTGAAAAACGCCGCGCGGTTCCACGGCGAGCCGACCGACCTGCGCTGCCCGATCTGCCGCAGTGAGAACCTGACACTCGTCCACTACATTTACGGGGACGAGCTCAAGCAGTCCGCCGGCCAGGCCCGGACACTGGCTGAGTTGCCCGTGCTGGCGATGACGCTGCGTGAGTTCCAGGTCTTCGTGGTGGAGGTGTGCCTCGGCTGTGACTGGAACCATCTCGTCGAGCAGTACCTGCTCGGCCGGGACGGTCTCACCGGCGAAGGCGACGGCATCAGCGAGCAGGACGCGGCGGGCGCCGGTGGCGCCGGCCGGCGGAGGCGAGAGGCGCAACGGTGATCTCAGCTGGTTCGACCGGCCCCGGGGCCGCAGACGCTACCCGGGACGGCCGACCGCTCGTTGGTCTGATTGGCCCGATTGATACTGCAATGACCCCGGCGAACCGGCACCCCCGTGCCGGCGTCCCGGGTGAAGCAACTCACGGCAACCCGGTGGCGGCGCAGTCGCGCCCCACCGCGACCGGCAGGGTGTGAGGAATGAACTCGTACGGCGATCCCAGTTCTGCGCGTGGACGGACCCAGTACCCGGGGCCGGACGGCGACCCCGGACCGGGCGCGGACGACGCGTACCGCCGACCTGGCGGTGACTCCCGAGGGAGCGGATGGTCGGCCTCGGAGGCCGGGGCGTCCCCCGGTCGTGCCTCGGTCACACCGCGGGCCGCCGGTGGGCGGGCCTCGGTGGGTGGCGCCGCCGTGGTGCCGCCGCGCGGCGGAGCGGCCGCCGGATCCGCCTCGGTGGGTTCGGCCGCGCCGGGTCGGACCGGGCGGGCATCGGTGCCGGTGTCGCCGGCGCCCGGCGTGGCCGCCGGTCGTGCTGGCGCGGGCCGAGCCTCGGTGCCCGTGTCTCCCGCACCGGGCGCACCGGCCGGTCGGGCCGCCGTCGGCGCCGCGTCCGTCGGCGCCGCCTCGGCGGGCCGGGCCAGTGTCGGATCGGCATCCGTCGGTGGTCGGGCCGCGGTGGCCCGGGCGAGCGTCTCACCGGTCTCCGGCGGCCCGGGTGGCCCCGGCGGACCTGGTGGGCCGAACGGTCCGGGTCGCGGAGGTCGGGGCGGTCGCGGTCCGGGTGACCCGGGCGCGGCCCGGGCGAAGAAGCGCAAGCGGATCAACCTGCTGATCGCCGGGTTCGCGGTCTTCATCATGCTCGCCGGCGTCGGCGTGGTCGGCTTCACCTACTACTCGACCAACGTGGTCATGCCCAACGAGATGCCGCTGCCCCTGTCCACCACCGTCTACGCCAACAACGGCACTACCCAGTTGGCCAAGCTGGGCAGCGAGAACCGCACCTTCATCACCATCAAGGACATCCCGCAGCACGTGCAGGATGCGGTGGCGGCGGCGGAGGACCGGAACTTCTACCGGCACTCGGGCGTCGACTACAAGGGCATCGTCCGGGCGGCGTGGAACAACGTCTCCGGTGGTGACAAGCAGGGTGCTTCGACGATCACCCAGCAGTACGCCCGTAACGCCTTCGAGAACCTCCAGGACGACACGTACGGCCGGAAGGTGAAGGAGGCCATCCTCGCCTCCAAGCTGAACGAGAAGTACGACAAGCCGACGATCATGCAGCACTACCTGAACGTGATCTACTTCGGCCGCGGCGCGTACGGCATCGAAGCGGCGGCGCAGACCTACTTCGGCAAGCCGGCGAGCAAGCTCACCGTCGGCGAGGGCGCGGTCCTGGCCGCGCTGATCAAGCAGCCGGTGAAGAGCGAGACCCACCTGGGGTACGACCCGGCGGTCAACCCGACGGACGCCAAGTCCCGGTGGGACTACGTGATCGCTGGCATGAAGAAGGAGGGCTGGCTGGACGCCCCCGGGCGTCCGCAGTCGCCCACCGCCTACCCCAAGGTGCTGGCACCGAAGAAGGACGGCGTCGGGTTCGGTGTCGACAGCCCGCGGGGCAACGTCATCAACTACGTGCGCCAGGAGATGGACCAGATGGGTCTCTGCTCCGACAGCGGCGCCGAGGGCAAGGTCAGTTGCGTCGACGCCCTACGGGATGGCGGCTACCGGATCACCACCACCATCGACCCGAAGCTGCAGGCCGCCGCGGAGAACACGGCGATGCAGTCGAAGAAGGGTTCGGAGCTCAACGATCAGCCGAAGAACCTGATGGCGGCAGTGGTATCGATCGACCCGAAGAAGGGTCGCGTGCTCGCCTACTACGGCGGCGACAGCGGGGCCGACTTCGACTACGCCGGCAAGAACACCGACAAGAACGGTGACCTGACCGGTGGCCACCAGCCGGGCTCCTCGATGAAGGTGTACACGCTGGCCGCCGCGATCGAAGACGGCATCTCGGTGAAGTCGCACTGGGACGCGACGCCGTTCAAGCCCGAGGGCACCGATGTCGAAATCGGCAACGCCAACCGAGGCGCGGGCAAGTGCGGGAAGTGGTGCACCCTCGAAGAGTCGACCATCCAGTCCTACAACGTGCCCTTCTACTGGGTCACCGACAAGATCGGCCCCGAGAAGGTGGTCGACATGGCCAAGAAGGCCGGCGTGACCACGATGTGGGGTGTCGACCCACCGCAGGCCTTCGACCTGTCGAAGAAGCAGCGGACCCCGTTCGACAACTGGACCGGTTTCGGCAAGTACCCGATCACCGTGTTCGACCATGCGAACGCCCTCGCCACCTTTGCCAACGACGGTAAGTACATCAAGGCCCACTTCGTCATCAAGGTGGAGCAGCAGGACCAGGGCACCGGCAAGTGGAAGGTGGTCCGCAGCGAGCGCATCAAGCCGGAGCAGCGGATCGACAAGCGGGTCACCGACGAGGTCACCGGTGTCTTGAAGCAGATCCCCCGACCCAACAACCTCTCCCTGGACGACGGGCGCCAGGCTGCGGGCAAGACCGGCACCTGGGAGTACGACAGCAGGGACAACGCGCACGCCTGGATGGTCGGCTACACCCCGCAGATCGCCACCGCCGTCTGGGTGGGTAGCCGGGATCCGAAGAAGCCGAAGATCCGCCTCACCGGCGGTAAGGCCATTGGTGGATCGACGCTCCCCGGTCCGATCTGGGAGAAGTACATGAACACCGCGCTAAAGGGGCAGGAGGAGATTCCCCTGCCCAGCGTCACCGGCGAGGGCGACGTCACGAAGGGCAACGGCAAGGAGCCGGTGGTGACCCCACCTGTCATCCCGGGTCTTCCGAGTGGGCCCGGTGGACCAGGCGGGCAGCTGCCCTGTGACCCGCTGACCAACCCCTTCTGCCCGCGTACCGACGGCAACAACGGCGGCAACAACGGGGGCAACAACCCGAACGATCCCGGCCGACCCGGAAACGGCGGCAACGGCGGCGGGCTGTTACCCGGCCTGCCACCGACCAATCGGGACTGACCCGCACCGCTGAACGACGCCGCCGCCGGCCGGACGACCTGTCCGGCCGGCGGCGGCGTTTCCGTACCCGGATCCGCGCGCCGGGACAGGACGCGCACCCCCGTCGTACGGCAGGATGCCTTCCCATGAGCACCCAGTCGACGCCCGGCATCGACGACGCCGGAACCACCGACCACCCGTCCCGCTCCGACGGGTTCGTCCGCGGCATCTCCGGCGTGATCGGCGGACCCCTCGGCGACCACGCGACGGCACTGAACCGGCCCGCCGGCGGTGAACGCCGGTTCTGGACCGCCGTCCGGATCGTGCTGGCGCTGGTCTGCCTCACGCTCGCCCTGCACTGGGTGCAGAAGTCACCGTGCCAGGACGGCGCCTGGCAGAACAACGAGCAGTACACCAAGTTCTGCTACACCGACGTGCTCGCCCTCTACTACGCCGAGGGGCTCAACGAGGGCAAGGTGCCCTACCGTGACCACCCCGTCGAGTACCCGGTGCTGACCGGCTACTTCATGGGGGCGCTGGGCCTGCCGGTGCACGCCATCGGCGACGGCGACCCCAGCATCAACCAGGGCCAGTGGTTCTACAACCTCAACGCGCTGGTGCTGGGCGCGCTCGCGGTGGCCACCGTGGCGGTGATCCTGGCGCTACGCAGACGACGACCCTGGGACGCCGCGTTGTTCGCGCTCGCCCCCGCGCTGGTGCTCACCGCCACCGTCAACTGGGACCTGCTCGCCATCGGGCTGGCCGCGTTCGGCCTGCTGGCCTGGGCCCGGAAACGACCCGTGGTGGCCGGAGTGCTGCTCGGCCTCGCCGGCGCGGCGAAGCTCTGGCCACTGTTCCTGTTGGGACCGATCCTCATCCTGGCGCTCCGGGCCGACCGGGTCCGCGCCGCGCTCACCGCCATCGGGACCGCAATCGCCGCCGTGGTGCTGGTGAACCTGCCGGCCGCGCGGGCGTACCCGGAGAACTGGGACCGGTTCTTTGAGCTGAACACCACTCGACCCATCGACTGGGGCACGCTCTGGTACATCGGGCGCTACCTCGACGGCAAGGTCGGCGGAGACCCCGCCCGGCTCGGCCCCTTCGAGTGGCTGAACGCCAACATCCCCACCCTCAACACCATCTCGTACGCCCTGTTCGGGCTCGCCTGCCTCGGCGTGGCGGTCCTGGCGCTGCGGGCGCCCCGCCGGCCGCGGCTGGCCCAGCTCGCCTTCCTGGTCGTCGCCGCGTTCCTCATCTTCAGCAAGGTCTGGTCCCAGCAGTTCGTGCTCTGGCTGCTGCCCCTGGTGGTGCTGGCCCGCCCCAAGTGGGGCGCCATCCTGGCCTGGCAGTTCGCCGAGGTCTGCTACTTCGTCGCCTTCTACGGCGAGCTGCTCGGCGCGGCGACCAGCCGCCCGGTCTTCCCGGAAGGGGTGTTCGTGCTGGCCTCGACGCTGCGGCTGGCCACCGTGGTGGTGCTCTGCGTGCTGGTCATCCGGGAGATCCTGCACCCCGAGCGGGACGCGGTGCGGGCCACCTATCCGGACGACCCCGACGGCGGCGTGCTCGACGGCGCACCGGACGCCCCCTGGCTGGACCGCTGGCGACAGCGAGCGACGACCAGTGAACCCTCACGCGAACCCGCCACCACCTGATCCGCATTCACGCGGCCTGGCGACGTCAGGGTTTGCGGGGGAGCCCGCCCGGCGCAGGGATCAAGCCTGACCGCCCGGAGCCGGGTGGGCTCCCCCGCAAACCCCGCCCCCGACGCCAGCCGCGTCAGAGCCGGTACGCCACGGCGCCGTCGATCTCCTGCCGGGTGATGCCGAGGGAGTCGACCGGCGCGTCGATGGTGATCTCCCACGGCGTTCCGGCGACCTGCCCGCGCAGCAGCACCACCGTGCGGACGCCCAGCGTGCGCAGGTAGTCGACGCTGGTCTGGTCGGGGAACGACTGGGTCACCCGGCGGACGTCGTCGAGCTGGCGCGGCGTGAAGCCGCTGCCACCGTTCACCACGTCCGGGAAGCCGCTGGTGGACCACAGCATCACATGCTGGTCCAGGCTCTGGTTGCTGGGCAGCACCAGCAGCGGCCCCTCCACCGTGCGCAGCGCGGCCGGTTGCGTCGGCACCACCGGATGCGGGGTGGTGTTCAGGCCCTCCACGATGACCAGCAGCAACGGCAGCAGGGTGGCCAGGCGCAGCCACGGCCCCGGCCAGGACGGGATCCGTTGCGCGGCCAGCTCGCGGACCCGTTCGGTGAGGGCGGTGACCGCGCCCGCGGCGAGCAGGGCGAGCAGCAGCGTCGTCCAGAGCATCAACCGCCCGGGGGTACGCAGCGCGTTCCAGCCGGGTGCGTGTTCGAAGAGCGGGACGTAGGTGAAGGCGCCGTCGAAGAAGCGGGTGCCCATCGCGAAGGCCATCGTCACCAGAACCCCGGCGAGGAGCAGCAGCCGGTGCCGTAGCCGCCAGACCGAGAACAACAGCCCACCGGCGGCCAACGCGTACAGCACGAAGCCCGGCAGCAGAGTCATCTCCGGGTGCCACGGCAGCGCCGCTCGGGCACCCTCGTGCAGCCCGCCCCAGATCCGTGACTCCGCGGGCGCGGTCACGAAGCCGGACGCCGGCGGCGAGAAGATGCTGATGTCGCCGATGCTGCGCTCGGCGTACGGGTGCAGCTCGGTCACCTTGAAGTACGGAATCGCCATCAGCAGACCCACCCCGGCGAAGAGCACCCCGCCCACGAGGTCGGCGACGAGCAGCCGGCGGCCGAACGGCAGCGCCCGGCCGGTGCGGAGCCGCCGCGCGTAGAAGAGGACGGCGGCGACGAGCACCGCGCCGGCCAGGAAGTACGCGAACGGCAGACCGATGCCGAAGCCGAGGCTGAGCTGCCAGGCCGCCACCAGCCAGCCGCCGTACACCCAGCCGTCGTGCCGGCGCTCGGGCCGGTAGCCGTGCCGCAGCGACCAGCCGTGCCCGCGCGCCAGCATGGCAAGCGCCAGCGGGATCCCGCCGTTGGAGAGCACGTGCAGGTGCCCGGCCTGGGCCAGCAACCACGGCGCGTAGGTGTAGGCGACGCCGGCCACCGCCGCGCCGATCCGGCCCGAGCCGAGTTGCCGGGCCAGCGCGTACGCCCCGAGCGTGGCCAGCGCGTGCGCCAGCACGAACATGATGTTGTAGCGCAGCACCGCGTCCTCGGGGCCGCTGCCGAGCATCCCGGCCGGGGCGTAGCCGAGCAGCGTGTCGGAGAACGCGAAGCTCCACAGCTCGGGGAAGAACGTGTTGGACTGCCACAGGCGCGCCGGCTCGGTCAGCAGGATGTGCCCGGACCAGGCCATCTGCCATGCCTGCAGGCTCGGGTCCCAGTAGTCCTGCGGCAGGGTGTAGCGCGGGTAACGCAGCGTCGGCCAGGTCATCAACACGGCCAGCGCCAGCGCGCCGAGGCTCGCCAGTGTCCACTCGTGGATCAGGAACCGGCCGGCGGCGCGTGTCGCCCGGCTGAGCGGGGAGGGCACCGGCTCCGGGGCGGAAGCGAACGCCTCCCAGCGCTCGGATCCCGCCGACTTCGCCGCACCGTCGGTCTGCACCGAAGCGTCGGCATCGCCGGCCTTCTCACCCTCGGTCGTGTCGCCGCCCTTGGCCGCATCGCCCTTGCCCGTGCCGCCCTTGGTCGCACCGTTCGTGCCTGTGCCGCCCTTGGCCGCGTCGCCCTTGCCTGGGTCGTTCTTGGTCGCGCTGTTCTTGGCTGGGCCGTTCTTGGCCGTGCGGTTCTTGGCCGTGCGGTTCTTGGTCGCGCCGTTCCTGGCTGCGCCGTCTTTGCCCGCGCCGTCGGCGGCTGCATCGTCCGTGGTGGCGCCGTTCTTGGTCGCGCCGTTCTTGGTCGTGCTGCCCGTGGCTGCGCCGTCCTTCGCCGCGCTGTCCTTGGCCGCGTCGGGCTTGGGAGCGTCGTTCTTCGCGGGGCCGGGCTCGGGGCCGTCGTCCGTGGGGGTGGCGGCTTTCGTACCGTCGCTCGTGGTGACGCTGGCCGTCGTGCCGTCGCCACTGACCGGGCGGTCCGCGGCGGCAGCGGCGGTCGTGGTGTCGGATGCCGTGGCGGCGGTGCGCGCCGCCGGGGTGGGGGCGGCGCCGGCGGCCGGGACCGACGGCCGGATCGGGGCGTCCCCGGTGGGAGTGGGCCGGGCGCTTCCGGTCCCGGACTGGCCGGTCGTCATGCTGCCGTGCTTCCCGTCCCGAGCTGCTGACGGAGGAGCTCGATGTCGGCGGCCTGGCCGGCGACGCCGCCCGGTGTCTCGACGACCACCGGCGCCCCGGCCGCCCGGATGACCGCCACCACCAGCTCCGGGTCGATCGTTCCGCCGTCGAGGTTGTCGTGCCGGTCCTGGCCGGAGTTGAACCCGCCCTTGGAGTTGTTGGCGTGCACCAGGTCGATCCGCCCGGTGATCGCCTTGACCCGGTCGACCAGGCCGAGCAGTTCCTCGCCGCCGGCGTACGCGTGGCAGGTGTCCAGGCAGAAGCCGACCTCGTGGTCGCCAATGGCGTCCCAGAGGCGGGCCAGCGCGTCCAGCCGGCGGGCGCACGCGTTGTCGCCGCCGGCGGTGTTCTCGATCAGGACGGGCACGCCGAAGCCGCCGGAGTCGGCCGCGTACGCGAATGTCTTGCGCCAGTTGTCGAAGCCCACAGCCAGGTCGTCCCCGGCGTTGACGTGCCCACCGTGCACGATCAGGCCCTTGGCGCCGATGGCGGCGGCCGCGTTCGCGTGCCCGAGCAGCAGCTTGCGGCTGGGGATCCGGATGCGGTTGTTGAGGGTGGCCACGTTGATGACGTACGGCGCGTGCACGTAGAGGTCGACCTCGGCGGCGCGCAGCCGCTCGGCGTCCTCCCGGGGCTTGGGCGCCTTCCACCCCTGCGGGTCGGAGAGGAAGAACTGCACGGTGTCGGCGGACCGGGCGGCCGCCTCCGCGAGCGGGTCGGTCGAATCGACGTGGGCTCCGATACGCATGCGAGCGAGCCTACGTCGCGACCCTGACGGGTGGGGCGACCGGTCGGCGCGGTGTCGCCGTCAAGCGCGTCACCGAACGTACCGACGATCGTTGATGGGATGGAGCCCGGCGGCAGCGCCGGTGCCGTCGGTGGCGTGAACGCCGCGTACGGCATCCGGTGGTCGACGGCCCGACAGCGAGGTCACCCCCGCCGCGCGGCCCGGCGTGGCGGGGGCGGCCCCTCGGCACACCAGACCCGACCGATGAAGAATCTCGGAAATTTGTGCTTTTTCCCCCGACAAGGTACGAGAGCCGTTGTATCGTCAGATAACAACACGATAAAGCTCCGCGGGGCGTCTTCGGTCCAACCTCATCGGTGTGGTCGTTCCTCCCCAGGTCCCACCCAAGGAATGCGGACGGGACGCCCCGCGGCCTCGTTGACGGGGGTCCACCCATCGACCGGTGACGGTCGGACGGTGGGCCCCCGTCCGCACGTCCGGGCGCTGGCCCTACCACCACCGGCATGATCGTTCGGACCGGGTATCCTCGTGAGGTTGTCCGCGTCCGGCCGGGTTCCCCCGGTACGTGCGGGCAGCGACGCACGACCTCCTGCCACGGAAGGACCGTGGCCGCTTAGCCCACAGGAGGTGAGAACGTCTTGCGTCATTACGAAGTAATGGTGATCCTCGACCCCAGCCTCGAGGAGCGCACCGTCGCCCCGTCGCTCGACACGTACCTGAACGTGATCCGGACCGCGGGTGGCTCGGTTGAGAAGACCGACGTGTGGGGCCGCCGGCGCCTCGCGTACGAGATCAACAAAAAGGCCGAGGGCATCTACGCCGTCGTCGACCTGCAGGCCACGCCTGCCGCGGTGGCCGAGCTGGACCGTCAGCTCCGGCTCAACGAGTCCGTGCTGCGCACCAAGGTCATCCGGCCGGAGATGCGCTAAGCATTCAACCCGGTTCGCCCGGATCAGCCTCCGCGGCTCTGTCATACGGCTCTGGGAGCCTGTACGACGAGACGCTGAGTGCGCGAGGAGATGGTCATGGCAGGAGACACCACCATCACGGTCATCGGCAACCTGACCGATGACCCCGAGTTGCGGTTCACCCCCTCCGGGGCGGCGGTCGCCAAGTTCCGAGTCGCCTCGACGCCCCGATTCATGGACAAGGCGTCGGGCGAGTGGAAGGACGGCGAGCCGCTGTTCCTCGCTTGCACCGTGTGGCGGCAGGCCGCCGAGCACGTCGCCGAGTCGCTGCAGCGCGGCGCTCGGGTGATCGTGTCGGGCCGGCTCCGGCAGCGGTCCTACGAGACCCGCGAGGGTGAGAAGCGCACCGTCATCGAGCTTGAGGTCGACGAGATCGGCCCGTCGCTGCGCTACGCCACGGCGAAGGTGCAGAAGATGTCCCGCTCCGGCGGTGGCGGCGGCGGCTTCGGTGGCGGTAGCGGCGGCGGTGGTGGTCAGGGTGGCGGCGGAGGCAACTTCGACGACCCCTGGGCTTCGGCCGCACCCTCTCCCGCGCGTGCCGGTTCGGGCGGCAACTTCGACGAGGAGCCCCCGTTCTAATGGCGCCGAGCGCCCGCGATCGCAAACCAGGAGCACGAGCAATGGCCAAGGCTGCGGCACTTCGCAAGCCGAAGAAGAAGGTGAACCCGCTCGACAAGGACGGGATCACCTACATCGATTACAAGGACACCGCGCTGCTGCGCAAGTTCATCTCCGACCGCGGCAAGATCCGCGCTCGACGGGTGACCGGCGTGACCTCGCAGCAGCAGCGGCAGATCGCCCGTGCGGTCAAGAACGCCCGTGAGATGGCGCTCCTGCCGTACACGGCTACCACCCGCTGAGAGGAGGCACCGATATGAAGATCATCCTGACTCAGGAAGTGTCCGGCCTCGGTGCCCCGGGCGACATCGTCGAGGTCAAGGACGGCTTCGGCCGTAACTACCTGCTTCCGCAGGGCTTCGCGATCGCCTGGACCAAGGGCGCGGAAAAGCAGGTCACGGTCATCAAGCGGGCCCGCTCGGCCCGCGAGATCCGCGACCTCGACCACGCCAACGAGGTCAAGGGTCAGCTCGAGGGTCTCAAGGTCAACCTGAAGGCCCGCGCCGGCGACGGCGGTCGTCTCTTCGGCTCGGTCACGTCGGCCGAGATCGTCGACGCCGTCAAGACCTCCGGTGGCCCGGTCCTCGACCGGCGCCGGTTGGAGGTGCCCGGTCACATCAAGTCGACCGGCACCTACCCGGTGAAGATCAAGCTGCACCCCGAGGTGACCGCGTCGTTCAACCTGAACGTCGTTCAGGGCTGACGCCAGCGACACCATCACGAGGGCCCGTACCGAGCGATCGGTACGGGCCCTCGTGCGTACCGTCGTCGGGCCCGCGCCCGGTCAGCCGATCGGCTGACCGGTCACCGCGCTGATCAACACCGTGGAGAGGCCGCCGCCCACCACCGCGGCGGCGAGCGCGATGGTGGCCGAGCGCCACGTCGTACCGACCCGACGCAGCAGCGCCGCCACCACCAGACTGCTCACGAGCGCCAGGCCGAAGCGGGGCGAGCCGGCCAGCAGAGACTCCAAGGCACGCGACCGGGGCGAGTCGCACCCACCCCCGCTGATGTCGGTGACGCATCCGGCCGGCGCCTGACTGTCCAGGGTCAGCAGCCATACGAAGATCAGCACCGCCGGCACCAGGTAGCAGGCCGCCGTGTACAGCAGCGGTCGGATGGACCCACCGGGATCCGGGTCGAGCAGGTCGTCCTCCAGGCGCCGCGCCCAGCCGCCGGTGGCCACGGACTCCACCCGCCGCCGCACCGAGGCCACCCCGACCTGCGGTTGGTCCAACCGACGCCGCGGGCCACCACCGCGCGGTACGGGCGCAACACGCGGTACGGGTGCGCTGCGCGGACGCGGGGCGGTGTAACCCACCACCGGCGACCGGGGCGCCGACGTCGGCGGATCCATCCAACGGGGGTCGTCATCGGCCAGCCGGGTGCCGGACCAGAACCGGTTGTCCCGGCTCGGCCAACCCTCCGCCGCCACTGCCCGGTCGGAGCGGGGCGGTAGCGTCTGGTCCCACTGGTCGTCCTCGACCGCGGACCGCTCCCACTGGCCGGTGCGGTCGGACCGCTCCCAACCACCGATGCTCTCCGCCTGCGCCCACTGCCCACTCAGGTCCGTGCCGTCCGCATCGGCCACCGGCGGCCACGCGTGCACGCCCGAGGCGTCCCACGGGTCCACGGCCGGCGCGTACGACGGGTCGGGCTCGGGCGCCCGCTCGGCACCGCGCTCCCACGGGTCGACCGCGGGCCGGGTCCACGACTCCTCCGTGGCGCGGCGGCTCCGTCGGGTTGGCCGGTCCGCGTCCCGGCGGGGCGCCGGCTCGGCGGGGGCGGCCTCCAGGTCCCCGCCGGACCAGATCACCTGAGGGCGGCCGGCGGGCGCACGGCGGGGACGGCGGTCCGGAACCGCGCCGGAGACCGGGTCCTGCTCCGCCGCGTCGGCGCGTCGGCGGCCGGCGTACCCCTGATCCTGTGGGCGGTCGAGCGTCCACTCCCGCGTGTGGTCCGAGTCGGGTGCCGCGCCGATCGCCGGTCGCTCCCGCCAACCCGTCCCGCTGACCAGACGCCGGCTGCTCGTCGTCTCGCTGGCCCGCCAGCCGGCTCCGGAACTCGGCAGCTCGGGCTCGGCATCGTCGTCGTCCGGGGCGGCGTGGCGGCCGCCGCCGTCAGCGTGCCGGACCCCCGACTCCAGTGCCCATCGGGGCAGGTAGGCGTCGACCGGTTCGTCCTGGCCCCGGTCCAGGGCACGCCGACGGCTGGAGGTGCGGTAGCGCCCGTCCTCGTCGTACGGGTCGACCGGAAGGGATGGCATGCGCTCACCCCACGAGGCGGTCGGCTGGCGCTCGCGCGGGCTGCCCTCCCCGCGTCCCCAGTCCCGGTAACTCACGGCCGGAGTGTGACCCTTCTGAACCGAAAGCGTTATCCGCTGTCCAGGTGTAGCCGTTCGCTGGAGATAGTACGGGACGATCGTGTCACAGGCCCGACCGAAATATTCTCCTCCACAGGCTGGGGACCACGTCTTGGCAGGTCAGCGAGGTATGGCCGGGAATTCCCCAAGCGTTGTCCACAGGCTGTGCACACGCTGCGCACATGCTCGTCCACCGACATCCACAGGTTGTCCCGAGGCTCGTCCACCGACGTTGTTGAGTCGCTGACCTCGGGGTCCGTATGGTTGGCCCTCGACCGCCGGCGCGATGGCCCCCGATCGACCGGCCCGGTCGGACGGAACTGTCGTACCCGGGCGATAGAGCTGGGATCGGATCCGGCGCAGTGGAGGGGGGACCCGTGTCGGTCACTGACGACATGCGGGCGGAGCCACGCTCCGGCGGCCAGCCACCCGCGCAGCGCGACGGCCAGTTCGACAAGACCCCGCCGCAGGATGTCGCGGCCGAGCAGTGCGTCCTCGGCGGCATGCTGCTCTCCAAGGACGCCATCGCCGACGTCGTCGAGATCCTGAAGACCAACGACTTCTACCGGCCGGTGCACGCCACCATCTTCGACATCATCCTGGACATCTACGGCCGGGGTGAACCGGCCGACTCGATCACCGTGGCGGCGGCCCTCGCCGACTCCGGCGACCTGGTCCGTGTCGGCGGCGCGCCCTACCTGCACACCCTCATCGCCAGCGTGCCCACCGCCGCGAACGCCGCCTACTACGCGCGGATCGTCAGCGAGCGGGCGGTGCTGCGCCGGCTGGTCGAGGCCGGCACCAAGATCGTGCAGCTGGGCTACGGCACCGCCAGCGGCGGCAGCCGCGATGTGGACGACGTCGTGGACCTCGCCCAGCAGGCCGTCTACGACGTCACCGAACGCCGGGTCAGCGAGGACTTCGCCGTCCTGGCGGACATGTTGCAGCCGACGCTGGACGAGATCGAGGCGGTGGGCGCGCAGGGCGGGATGATGACCGGCGTCCCGACCGGCTTCACCGACCTGGACCGGCTCCTCAACGGCCTGCACGCCGGGCAGCTGATCATCGTGGCCGGCAGGCCTGGTTTGGGCAAGTCCACCGCAAGTATGGATTTTGCCCGAAATGCCGCTATCCGGGCCAACCAGGCGGCCGCCATCTTCTCGCTGGAAATGAGCAAGGTCGAGATCGTCATGCGACTGCTCTCCGCCGAGGCGCGGGTGCCGCTGCACGTGCTGCGCAGCGGTCAGCTCTCCGACGACGACTGGACCAAGCTGGCCCGGTGCATGGGTGAGATCAGCGAGGCCCCGCTCTTCGTCGACGACACGCCGAGCATGAACCTGATGGAGATCAGGGCCAAGGCCCGCCGGCTCAAGCAGCGGCACGACCTCAAGATGATCGTGGTCGACTACCTCCAGCTGATGACCTCGCCGAAGCGCACCGAGAGCCGACAGCAGGAGGTCGCGGACCTTTCCCGTGGCCTCAAGCTGCTGGCCAAGGAGGTCGAGTGCCCGGTCATCGCGGTCAGCCAGCTGAACCGTGGCCCCGAGCAGCGCACCGACAAGCGCCCTCAGTTGTCCGACTTGCGGGAATCAGGTTGCCTGACGGCGGAAACCCGGGTGGTGCGCGCGGACAACAACGCCGAGATCACTCTCGGTGAGTTGTTGGCCGACGGCGCAAAGGACATCCCGGTGTGGGCGCTCGATGAGAACCTGCGCTACGCCCCCCGCACCATGACGCACGTCTTTCCCAGCGGCACTCGTGAGGTGTTCCGGCTGACCCTCGCATCAGGTAAGCAGATCGACGCGACGGCCAACCATCCCTTCCTGGCGTTCACCGGGTGGGTGCCCCTGGGCGAACTGGCGGAGGGGGACCGCATCGCCACGCCGCGCCACCTACCGCCCCCGATGACCATTCGCCCGTGGGTCGACGCGGAGCTCGTGATGTTGGCACACCTGCTGGGTGACGGTTCCTTCGTGCGGCGCCAACCGATTCGATACGCCAGTCGTGACGAACTGAACCTGCAGGCCGTCACGGAAGCGGCAAAACACTTCGGGATCTCCGCTGTTCGGGACGACTACGCGGCAGCGAGGGTCACCACTCTCCGCCTGCCGGCGCCCTATCGGCTGGCCCGCGGTCGGCGTAACCCCATCGCGGCATGGCTGGACGGGCTCGGCCTCTTCGGTCTCAGGTCGCACGAGAAGTTCCTTCCCGCCGCCATGTTCAATCTGCCCAAGGAGCAGGTCACCACCTTCCTGCGGCACCTGTGGGCCACGGACGGCTCGGTGACCGTCAACCGTTCGGGTCGCGGCGGCCGTGTCTACTTCGCGTCCACGAGCCGTCGCATGCTCGAGGACATCTCCCGACTACTCCTCAGGTACGGCATCACCGCTCGACTGAAGCTCGTGCCTGTTGTGGGGCGCCGACTGCAGTACACGCTCGACATCTCCGGCCGGGACGACCAACTGCGGTTCCTGCGCGAGATCGGCGTCCATGGGCAGCGGTCCGAGGGCTGCGCTGAGCTACTCGCCGCGCTGGAGTCGACGGAGAGCAATACCGACGTCGACACCGTGCCGCGGGAGGTGTGGACCAGGGTGAGAGAGATCCTGGCCGAGCAGGGGATGACCCAACGTGAGTTCGCCGAGGCCATTGGCACCGAGTTCTGCGGCAGTGCCCTCTGGAAGCGCGCGCCCAGCCGCTCCCGCCTGGCCAAGATCGCTGCTGTGCTCGATGCCGCCGACCTGGACCTGCACGCCACCAATGACATCTTCTGGGACGCGATTGTGTCGATCGAGTCCATCGGCGAGCGCGAGGTGTTCGACGCTACCGTGCTGGGGAAGCACAACTTCATCGCGAACGGAATCGCCACTCACAACTCGATCGAGCAGGACGCCGACGTGGTCATCCTGCTGCATCGCGACGACTACTACGACAAGGAGTCGCCGCGGGCCGGGGAGGCGGACTTCATCGTTGCCAAGCACCGAAATGGGCCGACTGACACGGTGACCGTCGCGGCCCAGCTGCACCTGTCCCGCTTCGTCGACATGGCCATCGTCTGACCGGCGCGGGCACCGCCGCTCCGCTCAACCCAACAGCGGAAACCAGCCCGCCGACTCGCCCAGCTCCAACCGGTCCCGGTCGGTGAGCGGAAGGCGTCCGGTGGCCTTCAGCAGGAACTCGTGGTCGTCCCACGCCGTGGGGCGGACCGCGTCGTCGCTCATCAGGCCGTCCATCGTCGAAACGGCGACCCGTACCGCCAGGGGGCCGGGCGGCGGCGCGCCGGGCAGCTCCGGCGTCAGGTCCAGGTGGTGCACGACGGCTTCGGTGGTGAGGGTGGCGAGGAAGTCCGCCACGCGCAGCACGTGGCCCTGCGTGGTCACGTACCCCGTCAGGTCGGCTGCGGCGGCGGCTCGGACCGCCGCCGGGGCGGTCTCCCCCCAGAGCTGGACGATCCCGGTCGGCCGGTCGAAGGCGGCGGCCGATCGGCGGACCCACCAGGCGTGCCGGGCGTCGTCACCGCCGCCGGACGGGAAGCCGCGCCAGTAGCTCACGTCGTCCACGTCGGCGGGACCATCGGCGGGGCTCGCCAGTGCCACCAGGGCCCGCTGGGCGTCGCCGAGCACGTGGAAGAGCAGATCCGCGACGAGCCAACCCCGGCAGCGGGTCGGTCGTTGCAGGTCCGCGTCGTCCCGGCCGTCGACCACCGCGGTGATCCCGTCGTACGCCTGGGCCAGCGCCTCGACCGGCCGGATCGCGCTCATGCGATGCAGCCTCGCACGGACCCTGGCGCCCGCCAATGGTTGGCGGCGGGTGAAGCGCCCGGGCCGACGCGGGGATCGGCCCGGGCGGGATGACGGCCTCGGCTCAGCCGAACATCTCGTCGAGGAAGCCCTTGCGCTTCTTCTGCCGGTAGTGGCCGTGGTAACCGTGGTGCTGCTGACCGCCGTAGGCCGGAGCCGGCGGGTAGCCGTGGGCCGGCGGGGGCGGCGGGGGAACCGCACCGTAGCCCGGCTGGTGCTGCGCCGGGGCGTGCGGCGGCGGGTAGCCCCCCGGCTGCTGAGCGGGCTGCGGCGGCGGACCACCGGCCTGCTGGCGGCTCCAGTTGGCCTCCGCCTCGAAGAGCTTCTCCAGCTCGCCGCGGTCGAGGAAAATGCCGCGACACTCCCCGCACTGATCGATGACGACGCCGCTGCGCTCGTACTGGCGCATTTCTCCGTGACACTTGGGACAGGTGAGACTCATCATCCGAAGGTACCCGGTCGAGTCACGCGGTCGCCGTAAGCGCTTCGATCACCTCGTCGTCGGCCACCTCGTGGAAGTCGTCGTAGTAGACGCTCACCGCGCCGAAATCCTGCGGGCGCTGAGCGCATACGACCTGGTCGGCCTCGGCGGCCAGCAGCTCGTACGCCTCCTGCGCGCCGACCGGCACCGCGACCACCACCCGGCGTGCCCCGAGTCGGCGGACGACCTCGACGGCGGCTCGCGCGGTCGCGCCGGTGGCCAGGCCGTCGTCGACGATCACCACGATCCGTCCGGTGAGGTCGAGTGGTGGGCGGCCGCCCCGGTAGAGCCGCTCCCGGCGCTCCAACTCGGCCTGTTCCCGGTGGTTGACCTCGTCGATGTCGTCGCTGCTGAGCCGGCTGGCCACCGCCTCGTTGAGCACCTGCACACCGCCCGGGCCGAGCGCGCCGAAGGCGACCTCGCGGGCCCACGGCATGCCGAGCTTGCGGACCACCAGCACGTCCAGTGGCGCGCCGAGCCGTTCGGCGACGACCCGGGCCACCGGCACGCCGCCGCGGACCAGGCCGAGGACGACGACGTCCGGCTCGCCGATGAGTGCGGTGAGTCGGTCGGCGAGCACCTGGCCCGCCTCGGCCCGGTCGCGGTACGTGGTCATGCCTTCAGGTGTACGCCCTGTCGCGTCGTTCCGTCCGGGAGTTACGCCGAAGTGGCCCGACCGGACAGCTGGTCGGGCACGGGCACCGGGACGGTCGACGCGTCGGTGGTGCGGTGCAGGGCGGGCGCCCAGGTGAGCAGGGCCAGCGGGTACAGCAGGTAGCCGAACCGGGTCGAGGGCATCAGGGCGATCGCGGCGAGCAGCCCGTACCCGCAGATCAGCGCGGTGACGACGGCGGTGCGTGGCGGGCGGTGGGCGAGTCGGACGGCGATGGCCAGGCCGGCCGCGACCAGGAGCGCGGCGGCGATCAGCCGGCCGGCGGGCAGCGCGCTGGCGATCAGGTAGCCGGGGAACGGGGACTGCGCGGGGCTGGTGACCAGGCCGTGGCCGAGCGGAAAGCGCAGCACGTTCTCGGTCAACGCGTCGCGGTCGACCAGCAGGGCCGGGACCAGTGCCGCCACGGGCAACCCGATCGCGCCGGCGGCGACCCGGGTGCCCGCCCGCCGGGTCAGCCCCCACACGATCAGGACCAGCGCGATCGGCCAGGCGAACAGCTTCAACGCGCCGGCAAGCCCCACCGCGAGGCCGGCCCGGCCGGGCCGGTCGGCGGCGGCGAGCGCGAGAGCGAGCAGGCAGAGCGCGAGTACGGGCAGGTCGTCGCCACCGGTGGCGAGGGTGAGCGCGCAGATCGGCAGGACGGTGGCGGCCTGCACGCCGCGCAGCAGGGCGGCGTCCGGACGGTCGCGCGTGGCCGGGTGGGCGCGGGGGGTGGCGCGCAGGGCGGCCACGGCCAGGGCGAGCGCCAGCGCGGTGCCCACCGCGAACCAGACCCGGGCATCGGTCCACCAGGCGTCGACCAGGGCTCTGGGTAGGCCGAACGCCGCCATGCCGGGCTGGTACGGGGTGTAGCCGAGCAGTTGCTCGCCGGGCGGAAGGGCGGCTATGGCGTCGCGTCCGAGGTACGGCGTGCCGTGCTCCAGCAGGCGTGACCCGGCCTGCTCCACGACCCACACCTCCTCCTGGGCCCGGTCGGTGCGTCCGGTGGCCCGTTCGACGCTCTGCAGGAGCACGGGCAGCAGGGCGGTGCTCGCCCAGGCGAATCCGGTGACCGCCCACCGGGCCGGCAGGCCGACCAGCCGGGAGGCCGCGCCGCGCCGGCGAAGCAGGATCTGGACGATCACCGCCAGGGTCGCGACCAGGTAGCCGACGGCGGCGACCGCGCCCCAGGCCCGGTGCGGCAGCAGTGTCGAGGTGACCGCGGTGATCGCGGCGAAGACGGCCGAGACGGCGTAGAGGCCGAGGTCGAGCGCGAGGCCCCCGGCGGCGGTGTCGAGTGTCCGCCAGCGACGGCGGAGGGCGCTCGGGTGGTCGGCGGTCACGCGCGCCAGTCTGGCAGACCGCCCCGTCGGCGCCGGGTCAGGCGGGGAGGTGGGGAAGCCGGTCCGGCCGGGATCGGCCGCCCGGACGGCGGTTCTGGGTCAGCCGGATCACCGCGCCGGCGTCGTGCAGCGGCGGCGCGAGGGTGCCCGGGCGGCCGCCCGAACCGCGCTGCAACGCCGCGAGGAGGGTGCCGGCGGGCATCGGCCGGGCGAACAGGTGCCCCTGGCCGGCGGTGCAACCCAGCTCCCAGAGGGCCCGTCGTTGCGGCTCGCTCTCCACTCCCTCGGCAACCACGTCCAGGTCGAGGCTGCGGCCCAGGTCGAGGGTGGAGCGGATGACGGCGGCAGCCTCCGCCGAACTTTCCATCGTCGTCACGAAGCTGCGGTCGATCTTCAGCTCGTGCACGGGGATCCGGGAGAGCAGCGAGAGCGACGAGTAGCCGGTGCCGAAGTCGTCCAGCGCCAACCGGACGCCCTCGTCGCGCAATCGGCTCAACACCCGATCCACCACGTCGAGCTGACTGAGCGTCAACGTCTCGGTCAACTCCAGCACCAGTCGGTCCGGCGGCAGGTCGTGGGCGCGCAGACGGGCCAGCACCGAGCCGGGGAAGCGCGCGTCGAGCAGGCTGCGCGGGGACACGTTGACCGCGACCGGCACGTCGAAGCCCGCGTCGCGCCAGCCGGCCGCCGCGATCAACGCCTGGTCGAGAATCGCCTCGGCGAAGGCCGGTAACAGGCCGGAACGCTCCACCGCCTCCAGGAACCGGAGCGGATCGATCATGCCGTGGTTGGGATGGTGCCAGCGGGCCAGCGCCTCCGCGCTGGTCACCTCGCCGGTGCCCAGGTCGACGATCGGCTGGAAGTTGACGACGAACTCGTGGTCGGCCACCGCCCGTGGCAGCTCACCCCCGAGGGTGAGCCGGCCGAGGTCGGCCGTGTCCCGGGCCGGGGCGTACGTGGAGATTCGTTGACCGGCCCGCTTCGCCTGGTACATCGCCACGTCGGCGCGGCGCAGCAGCTCCACCACGCCCCCGCTGGCCGGGGCGACGGAGATTCCGCCGCTGGCCTCGACGCTGATCCGCATGCCGTCCAGCTCGAACGGCTCGTGCAACGCGGCGAGCAGCGTCTCCGCCCGGTGCGCGGCGACCGCCGGGGCCGGCAGCCCGCGCAGGAGTACGGCGAACTCGTCGCCGCCGAGGCGGGCCACCAGGTCGCTGCCCTGGGCGGCGCCGCGCAGCCGTTCGGCCACCTGCACCAGCACCTGGTCACCGGCGGCGTGCCCGAGCGTGTCGTTGACCTCCTTGAAGTGGTTGAGGTCGATCAGCACCAGCGCGGTCACCCCGTCCGCGTGCCGTCCGCTCAACTGCTCGGTGCCCTTGTCCAGCAGGTGCCGACGGTTGGCCAGGCCGGTCAGTGCGTCGTGCGCGGCCGCGTACGCGTGCTCGTCGGCGGCCCGGGCCAGCTCGGCGTACGCCTGGGCGTTGCGGACCGCCGTGCAGAGCGCGGAGGCGAAGGTGCGCAGCGTGTACTGCTCCCGCTCGGAGAGCTGCACGGGGCCGCGGAAGCGCAGCCGCAGCGTGCCGACGTCGACCGAACGGTCATGTCCCTCGAGTGGCGCGGGGACGACGGTGCCGTCGATGTCCGTGGGAGTGCCGGTCGGGCCGTCAAAGGTGATGCCCCCGGTGCCACCGCGTACGGTGCGGCCGCCGTCGCGCAGCTCGATCTCGACCTCGTCGGCGGAGAACAGCTCGGCGGCCTGGGTGACGGCGGTGGTGAGGACGTTGTCGAGGTCCACGACGTTGAGCGCGTCGGTGGTGCGGGCGAGCCGCTGCCACGCCTGCTGCTCGGTTCGTCCCCGGATGCGCGCCGAGTAGGCCAGGTGCAGGCTCAACATGAGCGGTGGGACGGCGAGCAGCAATCGCGGGTCGGCTCGGAGGATGAGCAGTGTGCAGAGGGCCACGACGAAGCGCACGCCGAAGCCGGCGAGCCGCAGGTCAAGGTTGTTGAGGAATTGTCGGGAGATTCGGGTGCCGCTCGCGAGCGCGATCACCGGGATCGCCAGCAGGTCGTCGAGGAGCGCGGCCACCAGGTAGATCGCGGCCAGCAGAGTGACGAGCTCCGCCAGGCCCACCGGTGGCCACTGCCAGTGGACCGCCACCGCGATGGCGCTCGCTCCACCGGCGACCAGGATGTTCTTGCTGACACCGAACGCCGTCTTGATCGCCGGAAGCTTCATGACCGCCGACGCGATGCCGACGCCCGTGCCCGTCGCCAGCACCACCCAGGCGGGTGGGGCCACCGCGAGCCCGATCACGATCGCCGCCTCGATCCAGGTGATGGCGTGCGTGGTCGAGCGGATGCGGATCGGCGACTTGACGATCGTGCCGAGGGCTGTCATGAATGTCAGCGCCACGAAGGTCGCCCCGTCGCCCACGGAGTCGGGCGGCCGGCCCAGCACGTCGGCGACGGCGAAGAGTGTCGGGCCGATGGCCAGTACGACGATGAGGCCGACGACCAGCAGCAGTTGCCGCTGCGTCCTGGTGGTGTTCTCCGGAGTGACCTGACTCATGAAGCTCCTGTCGTCGCCGACAGTTACATGTTGACGACGGGAGCTTACCGCTGAGTGTCACTCTGATGTCAGTGCCAGTCGCTGCCGCGCATTGCACGCCCCCTCCACTCATCCCGGACCGGGTTCGGTATCCCCGGCGGTCTTCGTGACGAGAGCCTAAAGCGAAGTCGGTGCGGTTAGCAGTAATAAATGTCGGTATGCGCAACATAAGCCAAGCCGGAGGGTTTTGTGACGTTGTGTCCATGGGCCCTGAGCGGAGCGCGGTCGACCTGTCCGGTCTGCAGCTCGCATGTTGCCAACCACCGTCGGAGGGTGTGCGCGGGGGTTGCCCCGACGATTCCAGTCTGACGAGCAGGCTGCCCGGCCTCATCCGGAGTTCGGGCCCAGGGTGGATCCGGTCGGCTGAATCTGTGCTCCATGCCTGATTGCCGCCGGTCCCGCAGCTGTCCTGAACGGTGGTGGCTCACATTCTGCACATCGCCTAATTCTCCGGGAGTGGACGTCCAAACACCATGGGCATGGAACCGGGGTGTATCAACGTGCGGCTTGCCGAACTCAAGTTGCAGCCCGAAACGCCAAAGCAACAGAGGGTGCTCGGGTCCGCCGCGTTTGTGGCCAAACGTTCACGGCAGCGATTCTCCGACACATGTTCGAATAGCGATTCCGACTCGGACTCTTTCGCGCGAGGCCGAGCGCGAACATTCCATATACGTCGCGTATTAACTACGCCGGGTCGGTCTTCGTCCGATCCTCGGGCGTCGTACGGCACCGATAGGCTCACCGCCGTGACCGAACACGCGCAGCTCAGCCACGTCGACCGCGCCGGCGCGGCCCGCATGGTCGACGTCTCCGCCAAGCCGGTGACCGGCCGGCTGGCCGTCGCGACGGGCCGTCTGCGGACCACACCCGAGGTCATCGACCTCCTGCACCGCGACGGCCTGCCCAAGGGTGACGCGCTGGCGGTCGGTCGGCTGGCCGGAATCATGGGCGCCAAGCGCACGCCGGAGCTGATCCCGCTCTGCCACCCGATCGCCCTGCACGGCGTCACCGTCGACCTGCGGCTCACGGCCGACACCGTGGAGATCACCGCCACCGCCCGCACCGCCGACCGGACGGGGGTGGAGATGGAGGCACTCACCGCGGTCGCGGTCGCCGGTCTCGCCCTGGTCGACATGGTGAAGGCGGTCGACCCGGCGGCCTCGGTGGAGGCGGTCCGGGTGCTGCGCAAGGAGGGCGGCAAGACCGGCGAGTGGGTCCGGCCGGAGGACCGACCGTGATCCGGGCCCGGGTGATCGTCGCGTCGAACCGGGCCGCGGCCGGCGTCTACGCCGACACCAGTGGCCCGCTGCTCGCCGCCGGCCTGCTCGAGCTGGGCTGCCAGGTCGACGAGCCGGTGGTGGTGCCGGACGGCGAGCCCGTCGGCGTGGCCCTGCGGGACGCTCTCGCCGATGGCGTCGACGTGGTGTTGACCAGCGGTGGCACCGGGGTCACCCCGTCGGACCGGACGCCGGACGTGACCCGCGGCCTGCTGGATTACGAGATCCCCGGCATCGCCGAGGCGATCCGCGCGCACAGTCGCGACCGCGTGCCCACGTCGGTGCTGTCCCGAGGGCTGGCCGGGGTGGCCGGCCGGATGCTGGTGGTCAACCTGCCCGGCTCGACCGGCGGCGCCCGGGACGGGTTGGCCGTGCTCGGGCCGATCCTCGCGCACACCGTCGACCAACTTCGCGGCGGAGACCACTGACCGGTCCGCGCCCAGGCCCGGCGGGTGTCGGTCCGTCCCGATAGGCTCGGTCGGTGAGCACGGAAACCGCACCAACCGCGGACCGGGTCGCCGCGCCCCCACCGGCCGGTTGGGAAGAGGCGCGCTCCCGCGTCTACGCGGTCGGCCTGGCCGCCGCGCTTCCCACCCTCTCCCGGCCGCTGATCGACACCGACGGGCTGACCCTGGCCGAGCCGTTGACCGCCCGCACCGACCTGCCCGCCTTCCCCACCTCCAGCGTGGACGGCTGGGCGGTGCGCGGCGCCGGGCCCTGGCGCGTCGTCGGCCGGGTGCTGGCCGGCAACACCCCCGAGCCGCTCACCGAGGACGGCACCACCGTCGAGATCGCGACCGGCGCCATGGTGCCCGACGGCGCGACCGCCGTGCTGCGTGTCGAGGAGTCCACCACCACCGGCGGCCTGGTCAGCGGCACGCCCCGCCAGACGCCGGAGTGGCGGCAACCGGGCGAGGAGGCGTACGCCGATGAGGAGCTGCTGCCGGTCGGCACGCCGGTCGACCCGGCGGTGATCGGCCTGGCGGCGTCCTGCGGGCACGACACCCTTCGGGTCCGGCGGGCGCCGCGCGCCGCGCTCCTTGTCTTCGGTGACGAGTTGCTCACCGCGGGTCCACCGGCGGCCGGCCGCGTCCGGGACGCGCTGGGGCCGGCGGTGCCCGCGTGGCTGCGCCGGTACGGCTGCCAGATCCGTCCGTCCGACGTGGTCGGCCCCGTGGCCGACACGCTGCCCGCACACGTGGCGGCCCTGCGCGCGGCGCTGGACACCGCCGACCTGGTCTGCACCACGGGCGGCACGATGCACGGCCCGGTCGATCACCTGCACCCGGCGCTCGATGCGCTCGGCGCCGACTACGTGGTCAACACGGTGGCGGTCCGGCCCGGCTTCCCGATGCTGCTGGCCCGGCTGGCCGGCGCCGACGGGCGGGTCCGGTTCGTCGCCGGGCTGCCGGGCAACCCGCAGTCCGCGATCGTCGCACTGGTGTCGCTGGTCGCCCCGCTGCTCGCCGGCCTCCAGGGCCGCCCGATGCCGGTGCTGCCGCAGGCCACACTGGCCGAGGCGGTGCCCGGCCGTGGCGACCACACCCACCTGGCTCTGGTCCGGCTGGACCGGGCCGCCGGCACCGCGTCCCCGGTGCGGCACGTCGGCTCGGCGATGCTGCGTGGCCTGGCCGGTGCGGACGGGTTCGCGATCATCCGGCCGGGCACCAACGGCGCCGCCGGCGACCGGGTGCCGATCGTGCCACTGCCGCTGCTGCCCGGGGAGCGTTCGTCGTGACGGCGCCGGCGCTCACCTTCGGCGAGGTCACCGACCAGCCGCTGGATCTGGCCGCGCACGAGGCGGCGGTCGCCGACCGGCGGGCCGGCGCGGTGGTCTCCTTCCAGGGTGTGGTCCGCGACCACGACCACGGGCGCCCGGTGGTGAGCCTGGAGTACGAGGGGCACCCGAGCGCCGAGCAGGTGCTACGGGAGGTGGCCGCCGAGATCGCGGCCGAGCCCGACGTCTACGCGGTGGCCGTCTCGCACCGGGTCGGTCCGCTGGAGATCGGTGACGTGGCGCTGGTCGCCGCCGTGAGCACCGCGCACCGCGCGGCGGCCTTCGCGGCGTGCGCCCGCCTCGTGGACGAGGTCAAGGCGCGACTGCCGATCTGGAAACGGCAGGTCTTCGGGGACGGCACCGAGGAATGGGTCAACTGCCCCTGAGCGCTCAGCGTCGGCCGTTGACCAGCACGGCCCGCGCGAGCCGATCGCCGTAGAACGCCGGCTCGGCGCCCGGGCGCCAGGGCAGCGCGGCGACCAGCACGATCAGCGCCAGCGCGAGCGAGTTCTCCATCAGCGCGCCGAACAGACCGTCCTGGTAGTGCGACATCTCGGGCAGCTGGTGCTCGTACGGCCAGATCGGGGAGATCAGGAACAGCAGGTAGAGCCCGATCGCGGCGACGCCGTGCCGGAGCCCGGTCAACGTCGGATACCAGATCGGCGGGCGAAGTCCGTTGACCCCGGGCAGGCCGCCCAGCGCCGGGCCCTGACCACCTCGCCCGGCCAACCCCCGGCTCGCCTCCCGGCGGCGCACCGCCGCGTCGGCGAGCACGATGATCGCCGGGATCACCCAGACCAGGTGATGCGTCCAGGAGATCGGACTGATCACATTGGTGGTCAGACCGACCAGCGTGAACGCGGTCAGCTCGTCACCGTCGGCGCGCGAACTGGCCGCCCGGGACAGGCCCAGAGCCAGGATCAGCACCGAGAAGGAGAGCCAGAGCAGACCGGGGGTCTCGATCGAGTCGTACAGCCGGGCCAGCAGGCCGGCGAGCGACTGGTTGGGCGTCATGTCCGCCGCACCGACCCGCTCGGTCTGCCAGAGCACGCTGCCGAAGTAGGCCCGGGACTCGTCGCCGACGATCGCGAAGCTTCCCACCGTCACACCGATCGTGGTGCCGATCGCGGTGGCCGCCACCCGCCACTGGCGGGTGATCAGCAGGTAGCCGATGAACAGCGCCGGGGTGAGCTTCACCGCGGTGGCCAGGCCGATGCCCGCGCCGGCCCAGGCGCCGCCGTAGATGAAGCGCAGCAGAGGGCCGTCGGTCGCCGCATAGTGGGTGCCCCGGCGGGAGCGCCACCGCAGCCCGATCAGGTCGGCCATGATCAGCGCGAACAGCAGGACGTTGACCTGGCCGTAGCCGAGGGTCTCCCGGACCGGCTCGATGGCCACCGCGAGCGGTACCGCCAGGGCCACGGTGAACCACAGCGGCCAGCCCAGCCGGTCCACGATGGGGCGGAGCAGCCCCGCCAGCACCAGCGCCAGCGCGGCGATGCTGGCCAGGGCGTTGACCATCCCGGCGGCGCCGACCGACAACTGCGCCATCGGCAGCATGACCAGCCCGGCGAACGGCGGGTAGGTGAAGCCGAGAGTTGTGTCGGGCGCGATGAACTCGTAGAGCTCGTGACCGCTCGCCCACCACACCACCGCGCCGTGGTAGATCTTCATGTCGAAGAAGTTGTACGGCCGCCCGAACGCGCCGATGGCGACCCAGGCGGCGTAGGCGACGGCGGCCACGACGGCACCCCGTACGACCATCGCGCGATCGATCCCACGCGTGACGCGTTGGATTTGGGCGAGGCGGTCCGCCCGTCTACCGACAGTCGTCGGCATGGCGTGGCCACCCCCGTACCAAGATCGTCCTACCCGTCCAGGTCCTGCACGGAGCCTAGAACGGCGCCTCACGTCAGTGCCTCCCGCGTTATGCGACCGTGTCCGATCCCACACATGTTTTTGACATTTCCACCGCGTTAACGCCTACCGGGCGGTTCAGGTAATTCGTGGCCTTAGCGGGGGGTGGAGGCGAGGCAGAGACGGATCGAAGCAGGTCAGCCCGGAAGTCGGCGCGCGGTTGCGGCGGACCGGACGGCGATCCGGGCCTCCCGCCGGGCCGTGCGGACGGCGCGCTGCATGGAACGTCGAGAGTGGCCGATGCGATGCCCCGTCCGCCACCGCAGACCCGGCTTGCCACCGGTGTCGGTCGCGGCGAGCAGCAGGCCGCCGAAGAGGCCGAGGTTCTTCAGGGCGTGAACCTGGTTGTTGTTCCGGGCCACCGGGTCGTCGTTGTTCCAGAAGGGATGCCCGGCGATGGTCACCGGCACCAGCGTGCCGGCGAGAACCAGCGCGGCGGGTCGGCTGAACCGCCCGGTGGCCAGCATCAGCCCGGCGCTGACCTGCACCGCGGCGTTGAGCCGGATCAGCGTCTTGGCGTCGGTGGGGAAGTTCGGATGCGCCTTCTGCAGCATCGGCGCGACCTTGTCGGTCACCGGCTTGGCCGCCACCGCCAGCCGGTCCGGGTTGCGGAAGTTGCGGTACCCGCTGACCACGAAAATGCCGCTCAGCATGGCGCGGGCGAGGGAGCGTACGGGCGTCATGGATCAGTCATACCCCGTCACGACGTTTGCTACCCCGGCAACCGCCGGATCCGGATCGGTGGTAGTCCACCTGCGCCACGCCGATTCGAGCGACCATCGCTGATGGACCGTCCGCCACGGGTAACGTCGCGCGGGTGACCACGCTGCGGCTACGACCTGAGGACCCGGCCGACATCGGCCCGGTGCGTCGGGTGCTGGCCGCCGCGTTCGCCCGGCCCGACGTGGCGACGCCACCGGAGGTGAGCCTCGTCGGCGAGCTGCGCGGCACCGACGCCTGGTTGCCGGAGCTGGCCATGGTCGCCGAGTACGGCGGCGAGGTGGTCGGGTACGCGCTGCTGACCCGGGTGCGGGTGCGACCGGAGCAGGGCAGCGACGCGCCCGCTCTGGCGTTCGGCCCGGTGGCGGTCGCTCCGCACCGGCAGCGGCTGGGGCACGGCACGGCGGTGGTGCAGGCCGCTCTGGACGCCGCCACCGAGCTGGGCGAGCGGTTGGTCGTCGTCCTGGGTGATCCGGCCTTCTACCGCCGGTTCGGGTTCGGTCCGGCCAGCGAGCTGGGCCTGACCAGCCCCTGGGCCGGCCTCGGAGAGCCGTGGCAGGCGCTGGTGCTGCCGCCGTCCACCAGTGAGGAGGGGCCTCCCCCTTCCGGCGAGGTGCTCTTTCCGGTGCCCTGGTCCCAGGTCTGACCACGCCGGATCAGGGCGAGGCCCTCAGGCTGGCTGGGTGCGCAGGTACCGGCCGAAGTGCGGAACGGTGAAGGCCACCGTGCCCCGCTCACCGGAGTAGATCAGCCCCTTCTTGATCAGCGCGTCACGCGCCGGGGACAGGCTGGCCGGCTTGCGCCCGAGAGCCCGGGCGATCTCCGCGGTGGGCACCGCGGCGTCCATGTCGTCGCGGACCGGGCTCCCCGACTCGCCCTCCACCAGGGACAGCGTGGCCATCGCCCGCATGTACTCGCGCTCGGCCGGGGTCGCCCGCTCGAACCGCGAGCCGAAGAAGCCGACCGCCAGCTCGGCCTCCGCCTCGGGCGCGGCGACCCGGACGTCCGCGGCGGTGATCGGCGAGCGCGGAGCATGATCCCAGGTCGCCTTCCCGTACGCCTGGACGAAGTAGGGGTAACCGCCGGACTTCTCGTAGAGAAGGTCGAGCGCCTTCTGCTCGTACTCGACCTCCTCGCGCTCGGCCGGCGCGCAGAGTGCCTGGTCGGCGGCGATCCGGTCGAGCCGGTCGATGCGCTGGTAGCGGAACAGCCGCTCGGAGTACGACTTCGCGGCGCTGAGCACGGCCGGCAGGTGCGGCAGGCCGGCGCCGACCACGATCAGCGGCGCGCCGAGCTGGGACAGCTCGTGGCAGGCGGCACAGAGCGCCGACACGTCCTCCGGGCCGAGGTCCTGCATCTCGTCGATGAAGACGGCGATGCCGGTGCCCACGTCGCTGGCCACGGCGGCCGCGTCGCTGAGCAGCTCCACCAGGTCGATCTCGATGTCGCCGGAGTCGGCCCGACCGCTCGCCGCGGGTACGTCGATGCCGGGCTGCCACCGGTCGCGCAGTTTGGTGGACGCGCCGGCCCGACCGGTCGGGGTGGACCGCTGGGCGAACGCCTTGAGGACGCCGAGGAAGGCGTCGATCCGGTCCGGCGCGCGGTGGCGGGGGGCCAGCTCCCGGACCGCCATGTGCAGCGCGGCGGCGACCGGGCGGCGCAGGGACTGATCCGGCCGCGCCTCGATCTTGCCGCTGCCCCAGAGCCGGTTGATCGCCTGCGACCGGAGGGTGTTGAGCAGGACCGTCTTGCCGACGCCGCGCAGCCC
The DNA here is from genome assembly GCF_003667505.1 of Micromonospora sp. BL4. Taxonomy (GTDB): domain Bacteria; phylum Actinomycetota; class Actinomycetes; order Mycobacteriales; family Micromonosporaceae; genus Micromonospora. The sequence goes on along the minus strand of NZ_RCVJ01000117.1, from coordinate 1,838 downwards.
GGTGAGCATCAGGCTGCGCTCGGGCCGGCCTCGGGCGATGCGCTCCAGCACGATGTCGAAGACGTCCAGCTCCCGCCCCCGCCCGGCGAGTTCGGGCGGGCGCTGACCGGCGCCCGGTGCGTACGGGTTGCGGACCGGATCCACGCATCGCACAGTATCGGGCCCTCTAGCTGAGGGGCTAGACATGGATAGATGGGGCTACCGGCGTGTCGGGATCGTCGACAACAAACTAGGGCTGTCTAGCGTCCACGCTAGACAGCCCTAGTTTTGGCTACCGGCTACCGGCTACCGCTTCTTCAGGCAGAGCACGTAGTCGAACAGGTCGATCGAGTTGTCGTGCACGTAGTTCGCGGTGGCCTGCGGCGCGAGCGTCTCGCACCGGTCCCCGTCGCTCGTCGCCGGAATCCGCAACAACACCTGGTAGGTGTTGGGCCCACACGGCACCTTGCGCAACTCCGCGTCGTCCTCGGTGCCGTCGTTGACCACGCAGTCACCCTTGGCGAACTCGTCCTCGCTCGGGCTCGGCGCGGCCGAGGTCGGCACGTCGCTGGGCAGGACGGGCGGAGCGGCCGGCGCGCTCACCGAGGGCGAGGGCGCGGCGTTGCTGTCGGCGTCCACGACCTTCCAGACCGCCCAACCTGCCAGGCCGAGGCACGGGCAGAGCACCAGCACCACGACCAGCGCGATGATCAGGAAGACGTTCCGGCCGGTCTTGCGCGCCGGCGGGGCGGGCGGCATTCCGTACCCGCCAGGCGCCGGCGGTCCCCACGGCGCGCCCGGCTGGCCCGGCGTCGGACCGGCCGGCGGGAACGGGCCCGGCGGCGGCGGGTAACCGGGCCCGGCGCCGGGTGGCGGGTAGCCGGCCCCGGAGCTGGGCGGCGGGTAGCCGGCTCCGGCGCTTGGTGGCGGGTAGCCGGCTCCGGCGCCGGGCGGTGGGTAGCCGGCGTCGGCGCCGGGCGGTGGGTAACCCGGGCCCGAGGTCGGCGACGGACCCCACAGGGGCGCGGTCGGCGGCTCCGCGTCGGCCGGCGGTGGACCCCACTGCTGCTGGGTCGGGTCGACCGGTGGCGGGCCGTCGGAACCGGTCGCCGGGCGCTGGTACGGGTCGTCCGGCTGCCCGGCCCCCGATGGTCCGTAGGTTGTCATGTCATCCCCAGGGTGGGTGGGACTCAGCGCTGCTTGAGGCAGAGGACGAAGTCGAGGCCGTCCAGCTCACTGTCGAAGAAGTACCAGTTGGTGTAGCCCTCGACCTTGGCGCACTTGGCTTCGGCGTCCCGCTCACCGCTGGTCGGGCCGTCGACCCGGCGCAGCACCTCGTACGACTTCGGGGCGCAGCCGCTGATCAGCAGTCTGGGCTTGCCGCCGGCCGCGCCATCGTTGCGGACGCACTGGCCGACCTTGACGAACCGCGGGTCGGCCGACGACTCCGGCGCGGCGCTCGGTGCCGGCGCGGCCGGGTCGACAGCGTCCGCGCTGGGCTCCTCGGCGACGGCCGAGCCGGTCGGCGCGGTCACCGGGGCGGGATCGTCCGATCGGCTGAGGAACCAGAGCGCCCCGCCACCGGCCGCCACCAGCAGCAGTACGACGGCCAGCACCGCGATCAGCGGGCCTCGACCGCGCTTACCCGGAGCCGGTGCGGGATCTCCGCCGTACGGGCCGTCCTCGGGCCGGTACGGCGGCTCTCCGCCGCCGTACGCCGGAACGGCTCCGCCCGGCCGGTACGACCCGCCACCATAGGGGCTCTCCGCCTCGCCGTAGCGCGTCTCCGGCCCGCCACCGTAGGGCGCGTCGCCGTACGGCCCGGGTCGCCCCTGGGGTGCCGCCGGGTACGACTGAAC
>NZ_RCVJ01000174.1 GCF_003667505.1 Micromonospora sp. BL4 | reverse complement strand
GCGACCGACCAGACGTCCCGCTCCGGCGCCGGCTGAGAATCATGCCCGGTACGGGTGGCATCGCGCCACACGTGGTCGTCACCGGACCCGGTGGACGGGTCGGCTGGCGCGGGCTCCGGGCCGTCGGCGCCGGTGGCCGGGGCGGGCGCGTCCCGGGGCTGGCTGGGTGGCCCCGGCGGGCTGGTCGCGGGCGGCTCCGCCGGGGCGAACGCCCGGAGCAGGCTGGCCACGCCCGCCGCGAGGTCACCGGCGCCGGTGGCCAGTCGTTCGGCGAATTCGGGACTCGGGTCGCGCAACGCGGCGATGCCCCGACAGACCGGACAGACGCAGCATTCGGCGGATCCGGTGGCGAAACCGCCACCGGCGCCGGACTGACCACCGGGGGCGGCACTGTGACCGAGGACACCGGCCAGCATCCCGCCCAGCGGGCTCCAGGCGCCGCCCGCCGAGCCGGCGGAGGCCAGCCGCGCCCCCGCGAGCAGGGTGGCGACCAGCCGCTCCGCCTCTTCCCGGGCCGAACCCGGATCCGTTCCGCCCATGGTCGGCTCCTCTACCGTGCCGCCGTCCGCGTCACTGCGCCGCACCGGGTGCTTCTACCCGGTGCTTGAGCTGCTTCAACGCGGTGTCCATGATCATCTTCTCGGCCTTGCGCCGAAACATGCCGAGCATGCCCACGGAGAGTTCGACCTCCAGGGTGTAGGTCACCGTGGTGCCGCCGTCCGGGTTGCCCACCAGGTCGTACGAACCGCGCTGGCTCTTCTGCATCTTCGAGGGCGCCACCAGGTGCCACTCGATCCGGGACAGGTCCTCGGCGTACTCGTAGGCGAGCACGTACTCGTCGGCCATCACCCCGGCGTCGATGGTGAACCGCACCTGGCTGGCGTAGCCGTCCTCGTACTCCTCGATGACCTCGGCCCGGCGCACCGCCTCGGTCCACTCCGGGTAGCGCGCGAAGTCGCAGATGACCGCCGTCACCCGGTCCGGTGACGCGCCGATGATGATCGACTGGGTGGAGGAGTCCGCCATGGGGGGAGGCTACCCGGCGGGCACCGCCAGCGCGCCACGCCGCCCCTCACCGCGCGGGGCGACGCGGGCTCGACACCCGACGGCGCGCCGTGGACCGACCACCAGATGCCCGACCGACCATCCTGCCTACTCCACGCGACCCGACCGCCCGGTAGGTTTCGACAGAGCCGACGCCCACGGCGGCCGACCCGACCAGTGGAAGCACGAAGGAGTGCAGGTGCGCGAGTTCTCCGTTCCGCCGATCGTCACCGTTGGCGACGCGGCCAACCTCACCGATCCGGTCTGGGACAACGCCGAGGTCGCGCCGGACGCCGTGCAGTTCGTCCGCCGTACCGACGGCACGACCTGGACGGACGTGACCTGCCGGCAGTTCCGTGACGAGGTGGTGGCGGTGGCCCGCGGGCTGATCGCCGCCGGCATCCAGCCGGGCGTCCGGGTCGCGCTGATGAGCCGCACCCGCTACGAGTGGACGCTGCTGGACTACGCCATCTGGGCGGCCGGAGCGGTCACCGTACCGATCTACGAGACCTCCAGTTCCGAGCAGGCCGCCTGGATCCTCGCCGACTCCGGCGCGGTCGCCGTGGTGGTGGAGACCGACGCGCACGCCGGCCTGATCGCCGACGTCCGGGACCGGCTGCCCGAGCTGGAGCGCGTCTGGCAGTTCGACCGCGGCGGGGTCGACGAGCTGGTCACGGCCGGCGTCGCGGTCGACGTGGCCGAGGTGGAGCAGCGCCGCAAGGCGGCCCGCGCCGACGACCTGGCCACGATCATCTACACCAGCGGCACCACCGGCCGACCCAAGGGCTGCGTGCTCACCCACCGCAACATGTACGCCGACATCGCCAACGCGGTGCCGGTGCTGCCCAACCTGTTCCACCCCGGCGCTTCCACCCTGCTCTTCCTGCCGCTGGCGCACGCCTTCGCCCGGCTGATCCAGATCGGCGTGGTGCAGGCCCGCGCCACCATGGCGCACAGCGCCGACACCAGGAACCTGGTCGCCGAGCTGCAGGAGTTCCGGCCGACCTTCGTGCTGTCCGTCCCCCGGGTGTTCGAGAAGGTCTACAACGCGGCCAAGCAGAAGGCCGAGGCCGACGGCAAGGGCGGTATCTTCGCGCGCGCCGAGCAGGTCGCCATCGCGTACAGCGAGGCGCTGGAGACCTCCCGCGGGCCCGGCCTGGCCCTGCGCGCCCAGCACGCGGTCTTCGACCGGCTGGTCTACGGCAAGCTGCGTGCCGCGCTCGGCGGCCGGTGCCGGGACGCCATCTCCGGCGGCGCGCCGCTCGGCGCCCGACTCGGCCACTTCTTCCGCGGCATCGGCGTGACGGTCCTCGAAGGCTACGGGCTGACCGAGACCTCGCCCGCCGCGGCGGCGAACCTGCCCACCGGCACCCGGATCGGCACCGTCGGCCGGCCGCTGCCCGGCGTGACCATCCGGATCGACGACGACGGCGAGATCCTGATCTCCGGCGACCTGATCTTCCAGGGCTACTGGCACAACGAGGCGGCGACCGCCGAGGCGCTCACCGCCGACGGCTGGTTCCGCACCGGCGACCTGGGCCAGCTCGACACCGACGGCTACCTCAGCATCACCGGCCGGAAGAAGGAGCTGATCGTGACCGCGGGCGGCAAGAACGTCGCCCCGGCGGTGCTGGAGGACCAGGTCCGCGCCCACCCCCTGATCAGCCAGTGCGTCGTGGTCGGCGACCGGCAGCCGTTCATCGCGGCCCTGGTCACCATCGACGAGGAGGCGTTGCCCGCCTGGTTGGAGTCGGCCGGGCTGCCCGCCGACACCCGGGTCGAGGAGCTGCGCGAGCACGAGGGCCTGCGCTCGGAGATCCAGTCCGCGATCGACAGCGCGAACCGGGCCGTCTCCAAGGCCGAGGCGATCAAGGTGTTCCGCGTCCTGCCCCGCGACTTCGCCGAGGCCACCGGCGAGCTGACCCCGTCGCTCAAGGTCAAGCGGCAGGTTGTCCACAAGACGTACGCGGCGGAGATCGCCGATATCTACCGGGGCTGACTACCATCCGTCACGTGCCCGCATCGACATCCGCCGCACCACACCCGCATCCCCTCGCCGCGGCCGCCCGCCTGGTGATGCTGGCGCTGGTCGCCATCCTGACCCTGTTCGCCACCCGCGACGTCACCCAGCTGTGGTGGATCGCGCTGCTGGCGATCGCCGGGCTGCCCTCGCTGCTGGCCCCTCAGCACCGGCTGATCGGGCCGCTGAGCCGGGTGGCCGAGGTGATCGTGCTGGGGCTGGCCGCGAGCCAGGTGGCCGCGGTCGCGTCGATCGGCGGCACGGTCGACGGGCTCGGCGCCTCGGCGGTGCTGCCCTACCTGGCGGTGCCGGTGACCGTCACCGCGCTGCGCCGCCGCTTCTCCGAGGGCGCCGCGCTGCTCGCGGTCACCGCCGCCACCCTGCTGGTCAGCGGGGCGCTCACCGAGGTCGGCGGGGAGCGTCAGCTCGGCCAGCTCGGCTACCTCGCGGTCTGCGCGCAGTGGCTGATCCTCGCCGCGCTGGGCCTCTACGCCGCCGGCACGCTGCACCGGGTGATGGCGGTACGCGGTGAGGGCAAACCCCAGCCGTACGCCGAGGCGACCCGGCTGCTGACCCAGCTCCGCACGGTGGCCCGGCAGCTTCCCGGGGCGACCCTGGACCCGGGCGGCATCTCCGAGCACCTGCTGGAGGAGCTGCGCACGGTGGCGCGGGCGGACCGGGGGGCGGTGCTGTCGGCCAGTGGCGGCGGCCGGCTCGTGGTGCTCGCCCAGGCCGGGCTGGACCGGGTGGACTGGGAGACGACGCTGGACGCGGACTCGGCGATCGCCGACGCCTGGGCCAGCCAGCAGGCCACGACGGCCGCGCGGTCGCAGTCCCGCTCGCACCGGGGCGGCGACGTCTCCGCGTTGATCGTTCCGCTGGTCGCCGGGGTGCGCACGGTGGGGCTGGTGGTGCTGGAGGCGGACGCCGCGCAGGCGTACCCGCCGCCGGTGGTGTCCCGGGTGACCGCGCTGACCCGGCCGGCCGCGCTGCGCCTGGAGGCGGCGCTGCTCTTCGACGAGGTCCGCTCGCTGGCCACCAACGAGGAGCGGCAGCGCCTGGCACGGGAGATCCACGACGGGGTGGCGCAGGAGCTGGTGATGGTCGGCTACGGCATCGACAATGCCCTGGCCACCGTCTTCGACGACGCCGACGAGACCGCCGAGGCGCTGCGTACGCTGCGCGGCGAGGTGACCCGGGTGATCACCGAGCTGCGGCTGAGCCTGTTCGAGCTGCGCAGCGAGGTGGACCGGCAGGGCGGGCTGGCCGCTGCGATCGCCGAGTACGCGCGCACCGTGGGCGCCTCCGGCGGGCTGCGGGTGCACCTGTCGCTGGACGAGTCCACCGCGCGGCTGCCGGCGGCCACCGAGGCCGAGTTGCTGCGCATCGCGCAGGAGGCGGTCACCAACGCGCGCAAGCACGCCGGGGCCTCCAATCTCTGGGTCACGTGCGAGGTGGACCCGCCGTACGCGCAAATTGAAGTGTCGGATGACGGTCAGGGGATGGCTGACCAGCGGCCCGACGGGCGGTACGGTCTTGCGATCATGGCCGAGAGGGCGGAACGTATCCGGGGCCGGTTGGAGATCAGGCCCCGGCAACCGAGCGGCACAACCGTGGCGGTGGTTCTCGGCACCTCGCCCCGGCGCGATAACCTGCGCGGTAGCGCAGCAGCAGAAGGGGAGTAACCCGAGGATGACCACCAGTCCGACACCGGCCACCCGCACCAAGGTCCTCCTTGTCGACGACCACGACCTGATTCGCAAGGGCCTGCGGCACGCCTTCGAGCGCGACCGTCAGTTCGAGGTCGTCGGTGAGGCCGCCACGGCGGCAGAGGGGGTACGCCAGGCCGGTGCGCTTCAGCCGGACGTGGTGATCATGGATCTCCGGCTGCCCGACGGCAGCGGCCTCGAGGCCACCCGGGCGCTGCGCAAGTCCAGCGCCTCGATGGGCATCGTGGTGCTGACCATGTACGCCGGCGACGACCAGCTCTTCGGCGCCCTGGAGGCCGGCGCGAGCGCCTTCGTGCCGAAGACCGCCCCGGCCGACGAGGTGGTGGCCGCCGCGCGGCACGCCGCCTCCTCGCCGAGCGCGTTCACCGCGGCCGACCTGGCCGAGGCGATGAAGCGCCGGCTCGCCCCGTCCGGTCCGCAGCTCTCCCCGCGGGAGGGGCAGGTCCTGCGGCTGCTCGCCGACGGGATGAGCGTGGCCGGCATCGCCAAGCAGCTGTTCGTCAGCGAGTCCACGGCCAAGACGCACATCTCCAAGCTGTACGAGAAGCTCGGTGCGGCCAACCGGGCGCAGGCGCTGATGACCGCGCTCCGGCTCGGCCTGCTCGAGGCGCCGGACGCCCCGAAGTTCTGACCCGCCCCCGCTCGTCGAGCGGGACGCCGGGACCGAAGGTCCGCGCCAGCTCCGGCCGGCGCGGACCTTCGCGTATCGACCGACGTCGGCGGGAACCTCGCGGCGCGCTATGGTCTGGCGGGAACGTGCGGGGCACAATACCCGCGCGGGCGACGACGCCCGCGTCGCGGACTCGAAGGGTGATCGCATGCAGCGGCCGGACTGGGCACCCGAGACCATCGACATCGAGCGCCCGAGCGTCGCGCGGATGTACGACTACTACCTCGGCGGCTCCCACAACTTCGCGGCCGACCGGGCCGCGGCGCAGGCGATGGTGGCCGCGGTGCCGGAGGCGCCCCTGATGGCCCAGGCCAACCGGGCGTTCCTGCGCCGGGCGGTGCACCATCTCGCCGAGGCGGGGATCCGGCAGTTCCTGGACATCGGCTCGGGCATTCCCACGGTCGGGAACGTGCACGAGATCGCCCAGCGGCTCGACCCGGAGTCCCGGGTCGTCTATGTGGACGTCGACCCCGTGGCCGTGGCGCACAGCCGCGAGATCCTGGCCGGCAACGACCGCGCGGTGGTGGTGCAGGAGGACCTGCGGCACCCGGAGAAGATCCTGACCCACCCCGACGTCCGCAAGCTGCTCGACCTGGACCAGCCGGTGGCCGTGATGATCGTGGCCGTGCTGCACTTCGTCTCCGACGAGGACCGTCCGTCGGAGCTGCTGCGCACCCTGCGCGAGGCGCTGGCCCCGGGCAGCTACCTGGTGCTGTCGCAGGCCAGCGACGACGGGCGCAGCCAGGACGAGCGGGCCGAGGCGGAGCGGGTCTACCGGCGTACCGACAACCCGCTCTGGGTCCGCAGCCGGGCCGAGTTGACCGCGCTCTTCGACGGGTTCGAACTGCTGGACCCGGGCGTGGTCTGGGTGCCGCAGTGGCGGCCGGACACTCCGGAGAGCGCGGAGGACGCCGAGCGCGCTGTCTTCATGGGCGGCGTCGGGCGCCTCGGTGGCTGAGTCGCCCGGGGCGACCACCTGCCCGGGCACGTTCGCCAGGGCCTGGGCCAAGGCCGTCTCCGGCACCAGCTACCTGCCGATGACCCAGGCCCAGTTGGAGACCCTGCTGCACCGGCTCACCGGGCAGCTGGCCGGCGCGCTGCTCGCCGAGCCGTTCGACCTCCGCGCCGGTCATCGGGTGGGTGCCGAACTGGTCGCCGCGCACATCGCCTCCGCGGAGGGGCTGGGCCGTACCGTCGAGGTCATCCAACTCCGGCTGATCCGCGACCTGGGGCTGGTGGCCGAGGAGGTCGAGGACCGGCTGGCGCGGCTGCTCGCCGCCGTGGCGACCGGCTACGCGCGGGCCCTGCGGGACCGGACGCTCGACGAGCAGGAGTCGATCCGCAGGGCCGCCATGATGGCCCGGACGCAGGCCGAGCGGGCGCTACGGGCCAGCGAGGCGCGGTTCCGGCACCAGGCCACCCACGACCCCCTCACCGGCCTGCCCAACCGGACGCTATTCACCGAGCGGCTCACCGCCGCGCTCAACGAGCCGGGCCGGGGCGCGCAGCGGGTCGGCGTGTGCTTCCTCGACCTGGACCGGTTCAAGGTCGTGAACGACACGCTGGGGCACCAGGCCGGCGATCGACTGTTGATCACCGTGGCCGAGCGGCTGTGCCAGACCGTGGGCGAGCACCTGGTGGCCCGACTCGGTGGGGACGAGTTCGTCATCCTGGTGGAGCGCAGCGGCGGCACCGACGACATGGTGGCGGTGGCCGAAGCCGCGCTGGCCGCCGTCCGGACACCGGCACTGGTGGACGGGCACGAGCTCCAGGTCTCGGCGAGCATCGGCATCGTCGAGCGCCAGGTCGCCGGCGCCAACCCCAGTGACCTCATGCGGGCCGCCGACAGCACCCTGCACTGGGCGAAGTCGGCCGGCGGCGCGAGCTGGGCGCTCTACGACGCCGAGCGCAACCGACGTGAGCTGGCCCGGTACGCGCTCTCCGCGGCCATCCCGGCCGCGTTGGAGCGAGGCGAGTTCTACCTCGACTACCAGCCGCTGACCTCGCTTCGCGACGGCCGGCTGATCGGCGTGGAGGCGCTGGTTCGCTGGCGCCACCCGGAGCTGGGTGTGCTGCGGCCGGACAGCTTCATCGGGCTGGCCGAGGAGACCGGGCTGATCGTGCAGCTGGGCGGGTGGGTGCTGGCCGAGGCGTGCCGGGAGGCGGAGGCCTGGTCGGCCGGCGGGACGGCCGCGCCGTTCGTGAGCGTGAACCTGGCGGTCCGGCAGGTGCACCGGCCCGGACTGGTGCAGGAGGTGCGCGCCCTGCTGCGACAGACCGGGCTGCCGCCGGAGCGACTCCAGTTGGAGATCACCGAGAGCACGATGATGAGCACGGCCAAGGAGCCGGTGCGCGCCCTGCGGGTCCTGGCGGACCTCGGCGTACGGATCGCCATCGACGACTTCGGCACGGGCTACAGCAATCTGGCGTACCTGCGGGACCTGCCGGTGACCGAGCTGAAGGTGGCCGGGGAGTTCGTGGCCGGGCTGCGGTCGCCGTCGGTCGGACGCACCGACGAGCGGATCCTCGCCTCGCTGGTTTCGCTGGCGCACGCACTGGACCTGACGGTGACCGCCGAGGGGGTGGAGACCGCCGGGCAGGCCGAGCGGCTGCGGGCGATCGGCTGCGACGCCGCCCAGGGCTGGCACTTCGGCCGGCCCGCCCCCGCCGATCGGATCCTGGCCCGCATCCGCTGACCACCGCACCGCCCCAGCACTGCCGCCCCGTCACTGCCGCCCGGCACTGCCGTGACCTGCCGCTGCCGCCGGTCCACTGACCTCCCGCTGCCGCCGGTCGAGTGCAGCCCCTCAGGGCCGTGCGGTCGGACAACCGCCATACCTCACAGGCATATTTATGACTGAGGTATACCGCTTGAGAGGGCGAGCGCCCAGACACCGACGGCCGCGTCCCGTGCCGTCGGGCATCGGCGGGCCGGAGCAGAGTAGACAGTGTCTACGCCAGGGTGGTAGACACTGTCTATGAGTGAGGACGCGGGCGTCCGGGCCCGACTGGTGGCCGCCGGGGTGGACCTGGTGCTGCGCGAGGGCCAGTCGGCGGTGTCACTGCGGGAGATCGCCCGCCGGGCCGGTGTCTCGCACGGCGCACCCCGGCGCTACTTCCCCACCCACGTCGACCTGCTCTCCGCCATCGCGCGGGAGGGTTTCGCCGACCTCTCCGCCCGCGTCCAGGAGACGATGCGCGCGGCCGGCTCCGACCCGCGCGCCCGGCTGGTCGCGCTCGGCCGGATGTACCTCGACTTCGCGGCGGCGCACCGCGGGATGTTCGAGCTGATGTTCCGGCACGACCTCCTGGACAGCGGTCGGCTACAGCTGCGCGAGACGAGCCTGCCCCTGTTCGCCGTCCTGGCCGACCTGGTGGCTCAGGTACGCCGGCCGACCGACGCACCGGCCCCGGTGCTCGCCGGCGCGCTCTGGGCCAACCTGCACGGCATAGCCCAGCTCTGGGCCTGGGGCAGCCTGCCGCTGGCCACGGGCACCACCGAGGACGACGCCCTGCTGCACGCCGCGCTGGACGCCCACCTGGGCCCGGCCCCCGACTGACCCATCCGATCCGCACCGGAGGACACGTGCCCCTGCTGTACGACCTCACCAAGCTGACCGTCGGCACCACGCTGCGGCTGGGCTGGCGGCCGCGCGTGGAAGGGCTCGAACACCTGCCCCGGCGCGGCGGCGCGATCCTCGCCGGCAACCACCTCTCCGTCGCCGACGAGCTGTTCCTCGTCAGCGTGACGCCACGGCACGTCACCTTCTGGGCCAAGTCCGAGTACTTCAGTGGCCGCGGTCCCGGCGGCTGGCTCAACCGGCGGATCGTCGCCGGCATGGGCGCGATCCGGGTCGAGCGCGCCGGCGGCCGGGCCGCCCTCAGCGCCCTCGACGCCGCCGTGCCGGTGCTGCGCGCCGGCGGCCTGGTCGCCGTCTATCCCGAGGGCACCCGCTCCCCGGACGGGCGTCTCTACCGGGGCCGCGTCGGCATGACCCGACTGGCGCGCGACGCCGAGGTGCCGATCATCCCGGTCGGCGTGCTCGGCACCGCCGAGGTGCTGCCCGTCGACGCGCGGCTGCCGCGCCGGCACCCGGTCAGCCTGCGCTTCGGCCCGCCGATCCCGGTCGCCGGCCGGATCAACGGCCCACGCGACATCCGGACGATCACCGACGAGGTGATGGCGGCGATCCAGCGGCTCACCGGCCAGGAGTACGTGCCGCGCTACGCCCCGCCCCGGTCGACTGCCACCTGAAGCGCGGGGGTCAGCCGGCGAGCAGGGCCGCCATCCGCTGCGCCTGCGCCTCCCAGCGCCACTCCCGCTCCACCCAGGCGCGACCCGCCGCGCCCAGTTGGCGCGCCAGGTCCCGGTCGGCGAGCAGCCGGGCCACCCGGTCCGCGAGCTGGGCGACGTCGCGGCCACGGACCACGTAGCCGGTCTCCCCCTCGCGCACCGCATCCGGCGCGCCTCCGGAGTCACCGGCCACCACCGGCAGGCCCGTCGCGGACGCCTCCAGATAGACGATGCCCAGCCCCTCCACGTCCAGCCCACGGTTGCGGGTGCGGCAGGGCATCGCGTACACGTCGCCGGCCGCGTAGTGCGCCGGCAACTCGGCCGCCGGCACCGAACCGGTGAAGACCACGTCCCGTTCCACCCCGGCCTGCCGGGCCAGCTTCTCCAGGGTCGCCCGGTACGGCCCGCCGCCGACGATCAGCAGCGCCGCGTCGGGCACCCGGCGGCGGATCTCCGGCAGCGCCCGGATCAGCATGTCCTGCCCCTTGCGCGGCACCAACCGGGACACACAGACCACCACCGGCCGGTCGGTCAGCCCCAGCCGGGCCCGGACGGGCTCGCCGTCCACGGTCGGGTGGTAGGTGTCCACGTCGACGCCGGGCGCCAGCCGGCGCAGCTCGGTCAGCCCGTCCAGCACACGGGCGAGCCGGCTGCGGGTGTATTCGCCGAGGTAGGTGGTGACGTCGACGCCACGACCGATCCGGCGCAGCGCCGGCCGGGCGGCGGGCAACGCCGCCCAACCGACCTCGTGGCCGTGGGTCTGCGCCACGACGCGGCGCACCCCGGCCCGCCGACGCAGGCCGGCGGCGAGCAGCCCGAGCGGGGCCGCCGCGCCGAACCACACGGTGTCGCAGTCGTACGCGCGGGCCAGCCGCGCCGCCCGACGGGCGATCAGCGGAGTGGGCAGCAGCACCCGGGTGCGTTCCCGGATCACCTCGAACGGCTGGTCGGCGTCGAACTTCGCCGCCCCGCGCCAGCTCGACGCGTACACGACCACCGAGCCGGCCGGCTGACGCACCGCGAGGTTGTGCACGAAGGACTGGATCCCGCCCGGGCGAGGCGGGAAGTCGTTGGTGATCAGCAGCGTGCGGTTCATCGGCCGGCCTCCCGGGCGTACGCGCGGGCGGCGGCCATCCGCTCCACTGTGGACGGGTGTGAGGCCGAGTAGAGGTATTCCCAGCGCGGCGGGTCCGGGTCGCCGAGGTTGACCGAGCCGAGCCGGCGCTGCATCGACTCGAAGGCGACCGGGTCACGGGTGAGCGCGAGCGCGTGCGCGTCGGCCCGTGCCTCCACCCGCCGGGACATCAGCGCCTGCACCGGCGCGGCGACCAGCCCGGCCACCGTGACCAGGGCGACCAGCAACGGAAACGCGCGCGGGTGGGCGACCGAGTCGACGCCGGCCAGCCGTAGCAGCGGCCCCCAGGAGCCGAGCAGGTAGAGCGCCACCACCGCGGCGGCGGCACCGAGCGCCCCGGTCAGCGTGCCGGCCGCCACGTCCCGGTCCTTCGCGTGCCCCAGCTCGTGCGCCACCACGGCGGTCACCTCCGCCGGGGTGGCCTCGCGCAGCAGCGTGTCGTAGACCACCACCCGCCTGGTCGGCCCCAGACCCGAGACGTACGCGTTGACCGCCCTGGTGCGCCGGGAGGCGTCGGCGACCAGCACGTCGCGCACCGGCACCCCGTCGCGGGCGGCCATGCTCATCAGCTCGGTGCGCAGCGGGCCCTGCTCCATCGGTGTGAACCGGTTGAACACCGGCTCCACCAGCACCGGCAGCACGAACGACAGCAGCACCACCAGCAGGGCCGCGCCGCCCGCGCCGAACGCCCACCACCAGCGCGGCGCGAGCCGGATGACCGCGTAGAAGCCGAACAGCGCCACCGCGCCGATCACCGCGCTGACCGCGTACGACTTGAGCAGGTCGACCGCCCAGCCGCTCCAGCCGTTGGTGCTCAACCCGTAGCGGGTGAGCACGCTCTGCCGCCAGGCAGCGAACGGGAGGGTGAGCAGGTCGGCGACGAGCACCACGGCCAGCCCGCCGAGCACGGCCTGCGCGGCCCAGTGCCCGCCGAACGGCCGGCCCACCAGCTCGACCAGGCGGCTGCCCAGCGGGGTCAGCCCGAGCGCGAGAGCGACCAGCAGGCCGACGACGAGCGCGGTGTAGCCGCCGGGGCGCAGCGCGGCGCGGAACTCCCGCCCCTTGGCCACCTGCTCGGCGGGCAGGTCGCCCAGCGCGGCGAGCTGGTCGGCCCGGGGCGCGGGCGGCCGGTGCCACGGGATCAGCAGCGCGGCGGTCACCACCAGCGCGACGGTCAGCCCGGCGAGGGTCAGCAGCGCCCAGGCGCGCGGGGTCACGCGGACACCGCCGCGCCGGTCGCGCGACCAGCCGTGGCACCGCCGCCGGGAACGGACGCACCGCCGGAAACGAGCACGCCGCCAAAGACGGGCACGCCGCCCGCCGCAGCGCCGACGAGCGTGTCGTCGACCGGCCTGCCGTCGTCGCGTCGTACCCCGCTCATGCCGCCGCTCCTCCCGCCGTGACCGCCCATCCTATGGCCCGCGAAAAGGTCGCATTCGGGCGCGGTCTCGCGCTCAGGCGACCCGGCGGGTGTCGCGACGGCCGGCCTCGCCGGGACGCTCGGGCGTGGCCAGCACCTCGACGTCGAAACCAGCCCGGGCGAGCACCTCGATCGCCTGGACCTCGGCGGCGACCAGACCGGCCGCCGGCGACGTCTCGTCGAACAGGGCGGCCAGCAGGCAGCCGGAACAGCCGTCACCCCGCCTCGCGCACCCGTCGCAGTCGATGAGCATCACGCCTCCTGATCGCTCGCGACGCACGGCCGGCGCACCTTGTGGTCGCCACCCGAGCACCGTCGGTCACATCGACGTTATCCACCGGGTACGACAGAACCGCCCGCACCGGCCGTTGCGGGCTAGATCCACTCCAGATCCGCGATATCGGGGTATCCCGGCCAGCCGGACACCCCGACGTCACCGATCTCGTGTCGATCACGCCGAGCGGCGTTCTGTTTGGACCACCGGCCGCACGGGCACCGGACGACAGTGGTCAACGCCGATGCGTCCTCCGTCGCGGACTTCCACTACTCGCCGCGCCGACACCGCACCGCCATGGTCCTCGTCGCGCTCGCCGCCGCGGCCCTCGTCACCGCCTACGCGGTGGTGTTCGATGAGCCGTGGTGGCAGGTGCTGCTGCGGTTCGGCTTCATCGCCGTCGCCGCCTCGTTGACGCTCCGCTGGTCAATGCGCCGTCAACCTCGCCTGCCCCTGCGGTTGACCGAGGAGGCGCTGCACCTGACCGGACCGGGCGGCACCACACTCACCATCGACTGGGCCAACGTGGCAAGCGCCCAGGTCCGCGGCGCGCTGGATCCTCGACTGGTGGTCAGGCCACTCGACCCCCGGCAGACCCGGCCCCCGATGCAGCCCGGCCACTGGTCGACACCCGGACGCGGGCAATACGAGCTGGTCGTCCAGCTCACCTGGATGACGCCGGACCGCGACGTCCTGCGCCGCGAGCTGGCGCGGCGGCTGTCGACCACGTGACCGGCATCGACCCCGAGCGCCCGCGCCGCCGCCAACCCGCGCCGTCAGCCCTGCGCGTCGAGGTCACGCAGTGCGTAGCGGAGGTGCTCCCACTCCTCGTCGAAGATCACGTGAAGGCAGTGCAGGACGGACACGATGTGCTCGGGCCACCACGCGCTCGGCCGGGACTCGGCGAGCAGGTCCGGCGTGGCGGTCGCGAGGAAGTCGCGCACCATGGCCTGCCGTTCGGCGCGCACCGCAAGGACCGCCTCGAAGGTCGGCTGCTCCGTGGCGAAGACCGACATGTCGAAGCCGTCGGTCTCGTACTCGACGTGTGACTGACCGAGCGGGTGGAACGGCTGCGGTAGGCGCAGGACCGCCTTGCCCAGCCACGCGTCGGCGGCGAACGCGAGATGCCGCAACGTCTGCGCGAACGACCACTCGCCGCCGACCGGGACGTCGACCGCGCCGTCGGGCATGGATTGGACCCGGTCGACCGCCGCCGCCCAGGCCCGTTCGAGCGCCGCCCACGCCGCGCGCAGGTCGGCCGGGTCGGTGGCGTGCCTCAGGTCGCGGCCGGGGAACCGGCGGTTGAGCTCGGCCTCGACGAGCGGCACGACATCGACACCGTTGACCAGGAGCGCGCCGTCGGCCAGCCACGGCGCGTCGATGTCCAGACCGGCCACGTCGACGCCGCGCATCACCGCGCCCGCCAGCGTCGACCTGGTGAACCGCGCACCGCGCAGGTTTCGGTCGACGAAGACCGTGACGTCGTCCTGAATCATCGCGACTCCCCTCCCCCGGCGGTCGCGGCGATGCTAGCGCGCGCGTCCGACAGGCACGGGCCGGCGCGGTCAGGAGCGGGCGAGCCGCCGCAGCAGCGAGTCGGCGCCCAGCGGGTACGCCCCGTGCCGGCGTACCCCGTCGGCGACCTCGCGGTCGGAGGAGACCACGACCACCGGCCGGCCCGCCGGCTCGGCGCGGACCAGGCGCCGGATCAGCTCGTCGGCGGTCTCGCCCTTGCGGGAGAAGAGCACCCGTACGCCGCGCGGCGCCGGCGGCAGCCCGTGCATCCGTTCCGCCCCGTCGAAGACCACGGTGACCTCGTCGCCGGTCTGCGCGGCGATCCCGCCCAGGCCGGTGATCAGGCGTTTGCGCTGCTGTTCCAGGGACATCTCGCCGAAGCCGCGCTTGGTGACGTTGTAGCCGTCCACCACCAGGTGCGCCCGGGGCAGGGCGAGCAGCTGGTCGAGCCGGGCCGGGTCGTCGGTGTCCCGGGCGCGGGCGGCGGGGCTGGCCGGGGCGGTGCCCGGCTGCTCGGCGAACGCGTCGGCGACGAAGTCCGCAGGGAGCTTGTCGACCGGGTCGAGCGCCAGCTCGCGGCGCAGCCCGACGGCGGCCTGACCGATGGTCTCCAGCAGCAGCCAGAGCCGGGCGTCGTCGACCGAGCGGGCCTCCTTGGCGCTGGCCCGGGCCACCCCGGCGGCCGCCTCCGCCTCGGCCAGTCGGGCGCGGGCGCGGCGCAGCTCGGCGTCCACGTCGGCGCTGGCGCGGGCAGCCCGGCCGCGTTCGGTGGCCAGCAGCTCGGTGGCCTTGCGCTCGCGGGCCTGGGTTTCCCGCAGGGTGCGGGCCAGCTGCCGGGACTCCTCGCGGAGCTGACCCAGCTCCTCACGGACGCGGGCCAGCTCGTCGCGGAGCTTCTCCGCCTCGACCCGGGCCACCGCCCGGTCGTGCTCGGCGCGGGTGGCGCGCTGCTCGGCCTCGCGGACCAGCTCGGCGACGACCGCGCTGTCCGCCTCGGCGCGCACGGCCGCGCCGCTGGCGTCGATCAGCTCCCGCCAGCCACGTGGACGGGCCAGGTAGGCCAGCGCGGCCACCTCGACCGGGTCGGCGGCGGCGGGCGCGGTGCCCTCGACGACGGCCGCGCCAAGGTCACCGGCGTCGGCCAGGACGCGGGCGGTGACCCGCTGCCGGAAGAGTGGGTCGGCGGTGAGCTGGGCGGCGATGGCCGGGGCACCGAGCCGGGCCCGCCGGTTCGGGGCGAACTTGGCCACCCGGCGCAACGGCACCGGGACCTCGTCGGCCGGGAGGGTGGGCAGCACCGCGGCGGTCAGCGCCACGATCCGCTGGCGGACCGGCTCGGGCAGTGTCGGTTCCGGCTCGACACCCGGGCCGTCGTCCGGCGCCGTCGGGGCTGATGCGTCCGATGGGTCGGTGACTACGTTGTCGTCCGGGTTGCCCGCACCGTCGCGCGCGACCGGATCCTCCTGCGGGAGGTGGTCGTCGTACGGCTCGGTGAGGGGCATGTGGCAAGTCTCCCACCGCGACCGGGCCCACCGCCCGGTGAGTGAGCCGATCTCTCATCCTAGCCCCATGCCGACTGGTGGGGCCGCTGTGACGGGAGTGTCGGACCGGCGCGCTAGCGTGCCGCCGATGGCACAGGCGGAGTACGTCCAGGAGTCCCTCGCCGGTCTCGACCCGGCGGTGGGCGGGGTGGACCCGGCGCTGCCGCTCTACGCGACCACCTTCGTGGTGGTCGACCTGGAGACCACCGGCGGCGCGCCCGACGGCGGCGGCATCACCGAGATCGGCGCGGTCAAGGTGCGCGGCGGCGAGCAGTTGGGCGTGCTGGCCACCCTGGTCAATCCGGGGCAGCCGATCCCCCCGTTCATCACCGTGCTGACCGGCATCACCCAGGCCATGCTGCTGCCGGCGCCGCCGATCGAGCAGGTGCTGCCGAGCTTCCTGGAGTTCATCGCCGACGCGGTCCTGGTGGCCCACAACGCCCCCTACGACGTGGGCTTCCTCAAGGCGGCCTGCGCGAAGCACGGCTACCGCTGGCCCAACCCCCGGGTGCTGGACACGGCGGCGCTGGCCCGCCGGGTGCTGACCCGCGACGAGGTGCCCAACCGCAAGCTGGGCACCCTGGCCGCCTACTTCCGCACCGCCACCCAGCCCACCCACCGCGCCCTGGACGACGCGAAGGCCACCGTCGACGTGCTGCACGGCCTGATCGGCCGGCTCGGCGGGCACCGGGTCGACACGATCGGCGACGCCATCGAGTTCGCCCGGGCGGTCACGCCGACCCAACGCCGCAAGCGACACCTGGCCGAGGGCCTGCCCAAGGTGCCGGGTGTCTACATCTTCCGGGCCGCCGACGACCGGCCGCTCTACGTCGGCACCTCCGGCGACATCGCCACCCGGGTGCGCAGCTACTTCACCGCCGGGGAGAAGCGCGCCCGGATCTCCGAGATGCTGGCCGCGGCCGAGCGGGTCGAGGCGGTGGAGTGCGCGCACTCGCTGGAGGCGGAGGTCCGCGAGCTGCGGTTGATCGCCGCGCACGCCCCGCCGTACAACCGGCGGTCGAAATACCCGGAGCGGATGGTCTGGCTCAAGCTGACCGACGGGCCGTACCCCCGCTTGTCGGTGGTCCGCGACCTCTCCCCCACCGACACCGCCTACCTCGGCCCCTTCACCTCCCGGCGGGCCGCGGAGCTGGCCGCCGCCGGCTTCCACGACGCCGTGCCGCTGCGCCAGTGCACGCACCGGCTCTCCCTGCGCACCGTCACGCCGGCCTGCGCGCTGGCCGAGCTGGGTCGCTGCCCGGCGCCCTGCGAGCACAAGATCACCCCCGAGGAGTACGACCACCGCGCCGCGACGCCGTTCCGCGACGCCACCGCCAGCGACCCGCAGCCGGTGGTGGACGCGCTGCTGGCCCGGATCGACGTGCTCTCCCGCGACCAGCGCTACGAGGAGGCTGCCGTGGTGCGGTCCCGGCTGGCGGCGGTGCTGCGCGCCACCGTGCGGATGCAGCGGCTGGCCGCGCTGACCGGGATCGTCGAGCTGGCCGCGGCCCGGCCGGCCGCCCGGGGCGGCTGGGAGCTGGCCCTGGTCCGGCACGGGCGGTTGGCGGGCGCGGGGGTGTCCCCGCCCGGCGTCCACCCGCGACCCACGCTGAACTCCATCCGGGTCACCGCCGAGACGGTGTCGGGTGGGCACGGTCCGGTGCCGGCGGCCACGGCGGAGGAGTCCGAGCGCATCCTGTCCTGGTTGGAGCGACCGGAGACCCGACTGGTGGAGATGTCCTCCGGTTGGTCCTCCCCGGCGGGTGGCGCGGGGCGTTTCCGTGACCTGCTGGCGAAGGCCGAGAGCGGCGCGTCCCACCAACTCTCGACCGAACGCTCATGACCAAGTGACCGATCGGACTACGTCGACTCGCTTAGGCTGTTAGAGAAGTGCAGTCCTGCCCGATTCGTGGGCCTGCTCCCGGTCGCCGGGTTTCGGCGGCCGAGGGGCCGGGGTGAGGAGGTGTCCCTCGTGGACGTCGACGCCGGACACGGCGCCGCCCTGGGGGGCGCCCTGCCGACCCAGTCGGGTGAGCTGCCGCTGGCCCGCCGGCTGCGGTCGTTGCTCACCTGGCCGACCACCGACTCCGACCCGGTCACCCAGCTGGTCCGGACCCATCGCGGCATCCACGCCGGCACCGACCCGGCGGTGCTGCGCCGGGCGTACACCATCGCGGAGAACATGCACCGCGGGCAGTTCCGCAAGAGCGGCGAGCCGTACATCACCCATCCCCTCGCGGTGGCGCAGATCTGCGCCGAGCTGGGAATGGACACCACCACCCTGGTGGCGGCGCTGCTGCACGACACGGTGGAGGACACCCGCTACACGCTCCAGGCGCTCTCGGAGGACTTCGGCGGCGAGGTGGCCCACCTGGTCGACGGGGTGACCAAGTTCGACAAGGCGTTCTACGGCAAGGCCGCCGAGGCGGAGACGATCCGCAAGATGATCGTCGCGGCCGCCAAGGACGTCCGGGTGCTGATCATCAAGCTGGCCGACCGGCTGCACAACATGCGCACCCTCGGTGTCCGCTCCGCGGCCTCGCGGGAACGGATCGCCCGCAAGACCCAGGAGGTGCTGGTCCCGCTCTGCGACCGGCTCGGCATCCAGACCCTCAAACGGGAGCTGGACGACGTGGTGCTGCTGCACCTGGAGCCCGACGAGCACGCCCGGCTGGCCCGGCACGTGCACGACCGGCCGGGCTGGGACGCGTACCTCGACGCGGTGGTCAACCGGGCCCGGGTGGCGCTGCGCCGCAGCCGGGTGGACGCCGAGGTGAGTCCCCGGCCGCGGCACCTCTACTCGATCTGGAAGGACACCATCGCCGGCGGCCACACCGCGCCGTACGACCTGCCGCGCATCGCGGTGGTGGTCGACGGCCCGCCCACCGACTGCTACGCCGCACTGGGTGCGATCCACGGCACCTGGCGTCCAATTCCCGGCCGTTTCAAGGACTTCATCGCCTCACCGAAGAACAACCTCTACCGCTCGCTGCACACGAGCGTCTGCGGCCCGCAGGACCGCACCGTCGAGGTGCTGATCCGCACCGAGGAGATGCACCGCTCGGCCGAGTACGGCATCGCCGCCGACTTCCGCTTCCCGCGCTCGGGAAGCAGCAGCGCGGCGGCCCGCGCCGAGCAGCTGGACTGGCTGCGCCGGGTCCTGGACTGGGAACCGGACGCCGCCGACCCGGCGCAGTTCCTCGAGTCGCTGCGCTGCGACCTCGCCGAGGGGCAGATCCAGGTCTTCGCCGACGGGCGGCAGGTCGTGCTGCCGGCCGGCGCCACCCCGGTCGACCTCGCCTACGAGCTGGGCAGCGAGCGGGGCGACCACTGCCTCGCCGCCCGGATCAACGGCCGGCTGGCGCCGCTGAGCTCGGAGCTGGACGAGGGCGACGTGGTGGAGATCTTCACCGAGAACGACGGGGACAACGGCTTCGAGGCCGGTGAGGCGCCGCGCGGGCCGCGTCGGGAGTGGCTCGACTTCGTCAAGTCGCCGCACGCGCAGATGCAGATCAACCGGTGGTTCGCCGAGCACACCGAGCCGGGCATCACGATCAGCGACAAGGTCCGACTCGGCCGGGCCACCATCGGGCTCGCCCTGCGCCAGCACAACCGCGGCCTCGCCAGTGACCTGCCGCTGCTGCGCCTCTCCGAGGAGCTGGGCTACCCCGACCTGGAGACCCTGCTGGTCGCGGTCTTCGACCGCGTGATCGAACCGGACACGGTGGTACGCCAGCTCATCGACCTGGTCGACCATCGACAGTGACCGGCCGGGCCCCAGCGCGTCCGAAGGACATTCGTGACCACTAGCCTGGGGTCATGATCCCCCGTTCCCGCGCCACCGGTCGGGCCATCTTCTACCAGGCCTTCTACCGGCTGCCGCTGCCGGTGCGCCGTCGCCTGGTCCGGCTGGCCGTGCCCAAGTACATCGTCGGCGCGGTCACCCTGGTCCGCGATGCCGAGGCGACGGGTGCGGGTCGGTTGCTGCTGCTGCGCCAGCCGCCCGGCAAGGGTTGGTCGCTCCCCGCCGGCCTGCTGGATCGGGGTGAGGCCCCGGTGGTGGGCGCGGCTCGCGAGCTGTTC
Organism: Micromonospora sp. BL4; assembly: GCF_003667505.1. Lineage (GTDB taxonomy): Bacteria > Actinomycetota > Actinomycetes > Mycobacteriales > Micromonosporaceae > Micromonospora. Next base: position 23,364 of record NZ_RCVJ01000174.1, on the reverse strand, counting down.
GAGGAGTCCGGCATCCGGCTCCCCCCGTCCCGACTGCGTCCCGCGGTGCCGAACGCCGTCGTGCATGCCAAGGGTTGGGTGGATGTGGTCTTCGAGGCGGAGGTGCCGGCTTCCGACACCGAGCTGGTGGTCGACGGCGCGGAGGTCTTCGAGGCCGCCTGGCACCCGCTGGACGACCTGCCCAAGCTGACCTGGCCGACCGCCCGGCTGCTCGCCTACTACGACATCGGGCCGCTGGCCGGGCAGTTTCCGCCACCGGTGCCCGACACCACGCCGTGACCGGGGTGGCCGGCGCGCCGGCGACGGGCGACCGGGCGGGCGACCGACGCGCGGAGGTCTGCGCGGTGGTGCTGGCCGCCGGCGAGGGCACCCGGCTGCGCCCGCTCACCGAACGGGTACCCAAGGCGCTCTGCCCGGTGGGCAACGTGCCGCTGCTGGACCGGGCGCTGACCCGGCTGGCCGGGCTCGGCCTGGCCGGGCCCGAACGGGTCGCGGTGAACGCCTGCTACCTCGCCGACCAGGTGGTCACGCACGTCGGTGACCGCGCCCACCTGTCGGTGGAGCCCGGCGATCCGCTCGGCACCGCGGGCGGCGTGGCCAACCTGCGGGACTGGATCGACGGGCGGCCGGTGCTGGTCGGCAACGCCGACGCGTACCTGGCCGACGCCGGTGCTCCGCCGGGCCCGGACGTGGCCGCGCTGCTGGACGGCTGGGACGGGCACGGGGTACGCCTGCTCGGTCAGCCCGCCGCGGACCTGGCGGCGCCGGGCACCTTCGCCGGGCACTGTTTCACCGGCTTCTCGCTGCTGCCCTGGCGGCTGGTCCGCGACCTGCCGGTGGTCTTCTCCGACCTGGTGCGCGCGGTGTGGCGGCCGGCCGAGGCGGCCGGCGCGCTGGAGGTGGTGGCGTACCCGGGCACCTTCTACGACACCGGCACCCCGGCCGACTACCTGGCGGCCAACCTGCACGCCGCCGCCGGCGGCACCCTGATCGACCCGTCCGCCACGGTGACCGGTCGCTGCGTGGAGTCGGTGGTCGGCGCCGGTGCGCGGGTGGACGGCGACGTGCGGCGCACGGTGGTCTGGCCGGGCGCGACGGTGCGCGACGGCGAGCGGCTGCGCGACGCGATCCGCGCCGAGGACGGCCGGACCGTGCCGGCCACCGCGCGCGGCTGAGCCGGGACGCCTCCCGCCTCCGGGCCGGGCGGAAACATCTAGCATGGGCGACGACGCCGACGAACGGAGAAATGTCCCGTGATCACCGCGATCGTGCTGATCGACTGCGCCACCGATGCGATCCCCGAGGTGGCGGAGAACCTGGCCAACCTCCCCGGCGTCAGCGAGGTCTACTCGGTGGCCGGGCACGTCGACCTCATCGCCATTGTCCGGGTCCGCGAGTTCGACCAGATCGCCCAGGTCATCGCGGGCAGCATCTCCAAGGTGCCGGGTGTGCTGAACACCGAGTCGCACATCGCGTTCCGGGCGTACTCCCAGCACGACCTGGAGGAGGCGTTCGCGATCGGCCTGGCCAGCGCCGACTGACGCGCCGAACGGGTGCCGGGCGCACGGCGGCCGGCCCACCACGCGGGTGGACCGGCCGTCTGCTGTCGCTACGTCAGCTCTCGCTGGGAGCCGGCGACTCGGTGGTGCCGCCGCCCGGAGCCGGCGACTCGGTGCCACCGCCCGGAGCCGGCGACTCGGTGCCGGTGCCACCCGGAGCCGGCGACTCGGTGCCGGTGCCGCCCGGGCTGGGCGTACCGCTGGCGCTGGTCTGCGGAACCGGGATGCCCAGCTGGTTGGCGAGCTGGACCAGTTCGTCGTAGTGCGTCTGCAGAATCGGCAGAGCGGTCTGGGCCAACTGGACCACGGACTGCTCGGAGCCCTGCGAGATCTCCGTCTGGGTGGCCTGGATGGACTGGACGTGTCCGGCCAGTTCGCTGGTCACCCACAGCCGGTCGAACTCCGCGCCGCTGGCGTTGTTCAGCTGGTCGATGACGGCCTGCTGATCGGCGCTGGGCTCGTTCGGCAGCTCCACCCCGAGCTGGGATGCGGTCTGCTGCACCGTCTGGTCCAGCTGGGTGTGGTCGGTCTTCAACATCGCGCCCAGGTCCTTGACCCCCTGGTTCTGGCCCTTCTGCTGGGCCAGGTCACCGGCGGTGATTTCGAACAGGTTGACCTGGTGCACCGCCTGCAGATACTGGGTGTCCTGCGTTGACGGCTGTGCCGCGGCCTGCGCGGCCGCAGCCGGCGCGACGCCGACCAGTACCAGCGCGGCCAACAGGCCGAGGCGTTTGATACCCAACATGCTTCCCCCCCTTGAGACGTTGGACCGCACGGATACCCGGCTCACCGGGGTTATTCCTGCGATCGCCCGTCGCGCGGGGTCTACCGGTCGCGCCGTGGCCGTCCCACTCCTGGCCGGATGGGCGGTGGACGCGGATGCGACGTGGCGCCCGCCGGAATTCCGGCGGGCGCCACGTGACGGTGCGGTCGGGGGATCAGCGGCGGCTCTCGCCGCTGCCGATCTCCTCGCGCTCGGGCCGGGCCTCGACCGGCGGGTGTCCCGGCGAGACCGGCGCCTCGACCGGCTTCTCGATCGGGTAGAAGAAGCCCCGGACCGCCGGGCCGAGAGCCCCGAGCCGGTTCATCTTCTTGGGGACCACCCAGCCGACGTACTCCAGCTCGCCGTGGCCGTCCGCGTGCCCGTTCGCCGAGCTGAGCGGCTGGTGCACCTCGACGAACCGGCCGTCCGGAAGCCGCCGGATGATGCCGGTCTCCACGCCGTGCGCCAGCACCTCCCGGTCGTGCTGCTGCAGACCGAGGCAGAGCCGGTAGGTGATGTAGTACGCCAGCGGCGGGACCACCAGCAGGCCGATCCGGCCGGCCCAGGTCATCGCGTTCAAGCTGATCTGGAACTTGTCGGCGATGACGTCGTTGGCGCCGGACAGCGTCAGCACGACGTAGAACGACACCGCCATGGCGCCGACCGCGGTCCGGGCCGGAACGTCCCGGGGCCGCTGGAGCAGGTTGTGGCTCTTGCGGTCCTTGAGGTGCCGGGCCTCCAGGAACGGGTACATCGTCGACAGGCCCACCAGGATGCCGGGCAGCACGACCGTCGGCCAGAACAGCGGCGGGATGACGTACCCGTCGCCGATCGGAATGGGAATCTCCCAGGCCGGCATGAGTCGGGTCGAACCGTCGAGGAACATGACGTACCAGTCCGGCTGGCTGGCGGCCGAGACCACCCACGCCTCGTACGGGCCGAACAGCCAGATCGGGTTGATCTGGAACAGACCGCCCATCAGCGCGATGACGCCGAAGACGACCATGAAGAAGCCGCCCTGCTTGAGCGCGTACCGCGGGAACATCCGCTCGCCGACCACGTTGCCGTTGGTCCGGCCGGGGCCGGGCCACTGGGTGTGCTTCTGCTTGAAGACCAGGCCCAGGTGGACGCTGATCAGCGCGACGAGCAGACCCGGGATGAGCAGCACGTGGGCGATGAAGAACCGGCTGATGATGATCGTGCCGGGGAACTCGCCGCCGAAGATCGACGACGTGAGCCAGGAGCCGATCACCGGAATGGACAGCATGATCGCCGAGGCGATCCGCAGGCCGGTGCCGGACAGGCCGTCGTCCGGCAGCGAGTAGCCGGTGAAGCCGGCCAGGAAGCCGACCCAGAACAGCAGCGAGCCGATGATCCAGTTGGTCTCGCGCGGCTTGCGGAAGGCACCGGTGAAGAAGACCCGCAGCATGTGCACGACGATCGCGGCCATGAACAGCAGCGCCGACCAGTGGTGCATCTGCCGCATCACCAGGCCGCCGCGGACGTCGAACGAGATGTCCAGGCTGGAGGCGTACGCGGCGGACATCGGCGTGCCCTGCAACGGGGCGTAGCTGCCGTCGTAGACCACCTCGGTCATCGCCGGCTCGAAGAAGAAGGTCAGGAACACACCGGTCAACAGCAGGACGATGAACGAGAACAGCGCGATCTCGCCCAGCAGGAAGGACCAGTGGTCCGGGAAGACCTTGTTCAGCAGCCGGCGCAGCGGGGTGGCCACCTGGAAGCGGTCATCCACTCCCACCGCGGCCTTGCCCGGCGTCGCTGCCAGGTCAAACTTTCGACGCTTCATGGCCGCTCCCAGAAATCAGGCCCGACGGTCTCGGTGTAGTCGGACTTCGCCACGAAGAAGCCCTCGGAGTCCACCTCGATCGGCAGCTGCGGCAGCCGCCGGCTGGCGGGGCCGAAGACGGGCCGGGCGTTGTCGGTGATCAGGAACTGGGACTGGTGGCACGGGCAGAGCAGCCGGTTGGTCTGCTGCTCGAACAGGCTGGCCGGGCAACCGGCGTGCGTGCAGATCTTGGAGAACGCCGCGTAGTTGCCCCACATGTAGTCGCCGTGGCCGATTTTCTCGTTGGCCCGGCGCGAGTCCTGCGCGTCGGAGTCCCGCAGGTGGATCAGCAGCGTCGGCGAGTCGGCGTGCCGGTTGCTCACGCCGTGCTCGATGCCCGGGAAGACGGTCAGCTGGCCACCGCTGCTGATGTCCGCCGGACGTACCGGTCGGCCGTCCTCGCGCACCAGGCGGATCCGCTCGCCGCCCTCGGCCGGGGCGAAGCCGGTGGTGAACATCTGGTTGTTCTTGTGCGGCTGGGAGATCAGACCGCCGACCAGCGGCGCGGCGACGACCGCGGCGACCGGCGCGAGACCGGCCAGCAGCGAGATGCCGAGCAACGGGCGACGCTTCACACCCAGCTCGTCGGCCATGTAGAGCATGGTCTGACCGGTGATGGTGCGGCCGTCCGCGTCCACCGCGCCCTCGTGCCGGTCCTGGATCGAGACCTCCTTGGGCAGCAGCTTCTTGCCCCAGGTCAGGATGCCGAAACCGACGGCGAGCAGGGCCACGCCGAGGGTGGCGCCGAGCAGCGGAGTGTAGAACTTGTCACCGCCGCGGCCCGGCTCGTACTGCCACGGCCACCAGATGTAGATGGCCAGGAAGGCGGTCGCCGCCAGGCCGGTGATCAGGAAGAACCCGGCCACCACGCGGGTCAGGCGGCGCTCGGCCTTGGTGCCGGGCTGCACCTGCGGCTCGTAGTGGACGATCTCGATGTCGTCCCGGCGTGCGCCTTCGCGCACGATGTCGAACCGGGTCAGCCCGGGGGTGTTCACGTCGAGCGGCTCCCGGCCCTGCTGGGCCTGGTGCTCGGTGTGGGTGCTCATGCCGTCACCTCGCTACGGGTGGCGCCGAGCGGCACCACGGCACTGAATCGGATGCTCCGCTCGGTCACGACTTACCCGCAATCCACAGGCTAGCGAAGACGAGCGCCACGATGCCAACCAGGAAGATCGCCAGGCCCTCGGTGGACGGCCCGTACCGGCCGAGGTTGAACCCGCCCGGGTCCTGGTCGTGCTTCAGGGTCTCCTGGATGTACGCGATGATGTCGGCCTTCTGCTCCGGCCGGAGCTGGTTGTCACCGAACACCGGCATGTTCTGCGGGCCGCTCAGCATCGCCGCGTAGATCTGCCGGTCGGTCGCCGGGCGCAGGCTCGGGGCGAACTTGCCCGAGGAGAGCGCGCCGCCACCGCCGCCGAAGGCGTGGCACTGCGAGCAGTTGATCCGGAACAGCTCACCGCCGGAGGCGATGTTGCCGTCCTCACGGAGGTTGTCGCCCTCCGGAACGATCGGGCCGCCGCCGAGCTCCTGGATGTACTGGGCCAGCTGGCGGGTCTGCTCGTCGTTGAAGAGCGGGGGCTTGCGGTGCGCCTGGGCCTCCTGGCGGGCCAGCGGCATGCGGCCGCTGCTGACCTGGAACTCGACCGAGGCCGCTCCGACACCGATCAGGCTCGGTCCGCGGCCCTCGACGCCCTGGGCGTTGCGTCCGTGGCAGGTCACACAGCTCACGTCGAACAGCGCCTTGCCCTCAGCGGCGGCGCCGGTCAGCGGCGGGTTGTCCTGCGCCTGCGCGCCGGGGGCGAAGACGGTGTAGGCGCCGCCGGCGAGCATCAGCGCGGCGAACAGCCGGACCGCGGCGCCCAGCCGGCGGCGGCCCCTGCTGCGCGCGGCCGGCCGCTCGCGCAACCGCGCGAGCAGACCGCGTCGGCGGTCGTTGTCAGAAGTCATGAGCTGTGTCCTTAACCGGTTGGACCTTGTCTCAGGGGACGGAGCAGCGGCGCGGTTCGTGACGCGCCAAGATCACTGAAGCCAGTAGATCATGGCGTACAGCCCGATCCACACGACGTCGACGAAGTGCCAGTAGTACGACACGACGATCGCCGAGGTCGCCTGCGCCGGGGTGAACCGGCCCATGGTGGTACGGACCATGAAGATGATGAAGGCGACCAGACCGCCGGTCACGTGCAGGCCGTGGAAGCCGGTGGTCAGGTAGAACATCGAGCCGTAGCCGTCTTCGTTGATCTTGACGCCTTCGTGCACCAGCGTGCGGTACTCGTTCAGCTGGCCGAGCACGAAGATCAGGCCCATCACGAAGGTGATGGTGAACCAGCGCCGCAGCGCGTGCACGTCACCCTTCTCCGCCGCGAAGACACCGAGCTGGCACGTCACCGACGAGAGCACCAGGATCACGGTGAAGGTGGTCGCGTACGGGATGTTCAGGTGCTCGGTGTGCTTCTCCCACTGCTCCGGCGCAGCCGCGCGGATCGAGAAGTACATCGCGAACAGCGCCGCGAAGAACATGAGTTCGCTGGAGAGCCACACGATCGTCCCGACGCTGACCATGTTCGGTCGGGTCAGAGAGTGGATCCGGCTCTTGTCAATGGCTGGGGCCGCAGTCACGCCGTCATTATTGCCCCTGACCGGGGCCGGCGATCAGCGGGGTGGCAAACCTGCGCCTTCCGTGGCCCGAGCGTCCGGGTCCGCTTCGCCTGGCCTAGCCTGAAAAGCGTGCTGCACGTCGATCCGATCTTCACCGCCACCTCGGCCGTCCCGGCCGAGGTGCTCGCGGCCACTCCGGCGACCCCGCCCCCGTTCACCGTCGGCGCGGTGCTGACCGAGACCCGGCTGGACAGCTGGCTGGCCGTCGGCCTGGTGCTCGCCGCCGGCCTCTACCTCTACGGGGTGCACCGGCTGCGCATCCGCGGCGACCGCTGGCCCATCTCCCGTACCGTCTTCTTCCTGGGCCCCGGCCTGGGCGGCATCGCGCTGGTCACGGTCAGCGGGCTGCACGCGTACGACACCGCGCTCCTGTCGGTGCACATGGTCCAGCACATGGTGCTGTCGATGGTGGCGCCGATCTTCCTGGCGCTCGGCGCGCCCATGACGCTGGCCCTGCGGACCCTGCCGGTCCGGGCGCGCAAGCGCCTGCTGGCGATCGTGCACAGCCGCGTCGCCCGGGTCTACAGCTTCCCGCTGGTGGCGTTCGCCATCTTCGTGGTCAACCCGTTCGCGCTGTACTTCAGTGACCTGTACCGCTTCACCCTGGAGCACGCCTGGGCGCACGAGCTGGTGCACGCGCACTTCATCATGACCGGCTGCGTGTTCTTCTGGCCACTGCTCGGCCTCGACCCGCTGCCGGGCCGCTGGCCGTACCCGGCGCGGGCGCTGCTGATGCTGCTCTCCGTGCCGTTCCACACCGTGCTCGGGCTCACCATCATGCAGAGCAGCACGCTCTTCGGCGGCGACTGGTACCCGTCGCTCAACCTGAGCTGGTCCGACCCGTGGAACGACCAGGTCGTCGCCGGCGGCATCCTGTGGGCCGGCGGCGAGTTCGTCAGCGTGACGATGCTCGCGGTGCTGGTGGTGCAGTGGATCAAGCAGTCCGAGCGGGAGGCCCGCCGGGTCGACCGCGAGCTGGACCGCCAGGAGGCCCGCGAACGCGCCGCCGGCACCCCGGCCTGAGCTGCGCGGACGGTACGCCGGACCGCCGGCGACGGGCGGGATGTCGACTACGTCACGTGGACCGGTACGATCGGCGGGCAGCTACGAGGTGGGAGCCAGTCCAGCCATGAGCGATCGTCAGTGCACCGTCCTGCTCTACAGCGACGACCCGCAGGTCCGTGACCGGATGCGGCTGGCCGTCGGCACCCGGCCCGCGCCCGGGCTGCAGATCGAGTTCGTCGACGCGTCGACCTACGCCGAGACCGTCCGGCTGGTCGACGACTACGAGATCGACCTGCTGCTGCTCGACGGCGAGGCCAGCCCGGGCGGCGGCATCGGCATCGCCCGGCAGATCAAGGACGACCGGGAAGACGCTCCCCCGACCTGTGTGGTGATCGCTCGCGCCGCCGACCGATGGCTCGCCGCGTACGCCGAGGTCGACGCGACGCTGGTGCACCCGCTCGACCCGGTGACCACCGGCAGCACGGTGGCCGAGCTGCTGCGGACGCACGCACCCGCCTGACGTCCCCCCGCTCCGGCACCGCCTCGGCGCCGGACTGGCCGGCGCCGATTCCAGCCCACCCGCACTTCGCACGCTCGGGAGGCCCGCCATGGGCGATCGGACCTGGCCGCACCTGCTCAACGCGCTGCTGCGCGGCGACGAGCTCTCCACCGCCGACACCGCCTGGGCGATGGGCGAGATCATGGCCGGCTCGGCGGGCGCCGCGCAGGTCGCCGGCTTCGCCGTGGCGCTCCGGGCCAAGGGCGAGACGTCGGCCGAGCTGGCGGGGCTGGTGGAGACGATGCTCAGTCGGGCCGTCCCGGTCGAGCTCCCCGACGAGCTGCGCTCCACGGCGCTGGACGTGGTGGGCACCGGGGGTGACCTCGCGCACACGGTCAACATCTCCACCATGGCCGCGCTGGTGGTGGCCGGCGCCGGTGTCCGGGTGGTCAAGCACGGCAACCGGGCCGCGTCGTCCTCCTGCGGCACGGCCGACCTGCTGGAGTTCCTCGGCGTCCCGCTCGACCTCGACCCGGACGCGATCGTGCGCTGTGTCACCGAGGCCGGCATCGGGTTCTGCTTCGCCGCCCGGTTCCACCCGGGCATGCGGCACACCGGCCCGATCCGGCGGGAGCTGGGCGTGCCCACCGTCTTCAACTTCCTCGGCCCGCTGACCAACCCCGCCCGGCCGCGCGCCGGCGCCGTCGGCTGCTTCGACTCCCGCATGGCCCCGGTGATGGCCGGCGTGTTCGCCGCCCGCGGCGACTCGGTGCTGGTGATGCGCGGCGAGGACGGGCTGGACGAGTTCACCACCGCCGCGCCGACGCGGGTCTGGGCGGCCCAGGGCGGCACCGTACGCGAGGCCGTGCTGGACGCGACGGACCTCGGGGTACCCCGGTCCACCCTCGCGGACCTGCGCGGTGGTGACGCCGCGTACAACGCCGGCGTGGCCCGCCGCCTGCTGACCGGTGAGACCGGCCCGGTCCGGGACGCGGTGCTGGTCAACGCGGCGGCGGCACTGGCCACCCAGGGTCCGCTGGACGGCGACCTGACCGAGGCGCTGCGCGCCGGCCTGGACCGCGCCGCCGAGTCGATCGACTCCGGCGCGGCGGCCGCCACCCTCGACCGCTGGATCGAGACCGCCACCACCGCCTGACCCGCTGCGCCCTGCACCCGCTGCGCCCTGCACCCGCAGCGCCCTGCACCCGCAGCGCCCCGCACCCGCTGTGCCCTGCACCCGCTGCGCCCCGCCCGCTCCGCCCGCTCGCGCGTGCCCGGGAGCGACGGTGCGCGGGGAATTGTCGGACCCGGGTGGGAAACTACAGGCGAGTAGTTCTCCGCTCCCGTTGTGCGTTGCTGTCGCGTCGGGGGCGGGCCGCCCGGAGTGAGAGGAGACGCCCCGTGTCAGACCGCGAGCTCTACTGCGCCGTCTGCGAGGGCGTGGCGCCGTTCGAGGTGCCGCCCTGTGTCGACGGCCACGGCACCGACTGTCCCGAGCTGATCTGCACCGGCTGTGGCGCCGCCGTGGTCATCGCCACCTTCACCAGCCCCGTCACCCGGCTGGCCGACCGCCGACACCGCCAGCCCACCCGCCACGCCGCCTGACGACCCGGCCACCCGACCCCGCCGGGCCACGCCGCCGCTCGATCAACTCGGTGTCGCCGATGGTGCGGTATCCCGCCGCGCTGACACCCCCACACCGGCGAGGTGGGTCGATCACCTGTCAGTGGCCCGGGCACGACGAAGGCCCGCTCCCCCTGAAGGGAAACGGGCCTTCGTGCTGCCATGACCTGGCCGCGACGGCGACCGGGGTGGGTCAGTGCTCGGCGGTGCGCCGGGTGCCGCTGTAGTACTCGAACAGCAGCCCGCAGGCGGCGAAGACGACCGCCACCATACCGAGGCCGACCAGCCAGAGCTGCCAGAACACCAGGCCCATGCCGGCGATCGCGGCGGCCAGTGCCAGCCCGAACGGCCAGTAGCTGCCGGGGCTGAAGAAGCCGACCTCACCGGCGCCGTCGGCGATCTCGGCGTCCGGCCGGTCCTCGGGGCGCAGGTCGATACGGCGGGAGACGAACCAGAAGAAGCCGCCGCACATCGTGCAGAGCAGGAAGGACAGCAGCAGTGCCACCGTGCCCACCCACTCGACGCCGCCGGACTCACCGGCCGTCCAGGCGCCGTAGAGGATCGTGGCGCCGAGCAGGAACGTGGCGATGATCAGGAAGATACGCCATTCGGTCTTCATGCCGCCGCCTCAGCTTCCCGCGCCAGCCGGAGCGTTGTCCGGGTTGAAGTTGCTCTGCGTCCGCCTGGTCTCGAACGGCACCGTGGTCTCCGCGTACGGCTTCTCACCGATGGCGGTGAGCGCGTCCTGGGTGGACTTGCCGCTCTGCTTGGCAGCCAGGAACTGGTCGTACTTCTCCGGCGAGACCACGCGCAGCTCGAAGTTCATGAACGCGTGGTAGCTGCCGCACAGCTCGGCGCAGCGGCCGACGTAGGCACCCTCGGTCTCCAGGCTGGAGACCTCGAACACGTTGCGGATCTTGCCGGGCATGACGTCCCGCTTGAACAGCAGCTCCGGCACCCAGAAGGAGTGGATGACGTCGCGGCTGGTCTCCTCGAACCGGATCGACCGGTTGGTCGGCAGCACGAGCACCGGGATGACCTCGCTGGTGCCGAGCGTCGACGCGGTGGTGCGGGCGTCGACGCCCTGCCCGTCGCGGTAGTTGAACTGCCAGTTCCACTTGAAGGCGACGACCTCGACCGTGACGTCGGGGTTCTTCGACAGCTTGTCCACGTCGGTCTGCACGATCGCCGTGTAGTAGAAGAGCACGGAGACGATCAGAATCGGCGCGATGGTGTACAGGAACTCCATCGGCAGGTTGTAGCGGGTCTGCACCGGCAGGGCGTTGCCACGCTTGCGGTAACGCACGACGCACCAGAAGATCAGACCCCACACGAAAACGCCGACCGCGAGGGCGGCGATGCAGGAGGCGATCCACAGGTCGTACATCCGCCGGGACTCGGCCGAGATACCGCCCTGCGGCCAGCCGAAGCCGTCGAACGCCTGGCCTACGTCACAGCCCGTGAGCAGGACCAGCAGCGCCACGCCACCGAGACCGAGCCCGGCCAGCCGACCAGCACCGCGCCGCCGGCGTCCGCCGATCCCTGGGGAAGCGCTGTGCCGTACGGCCGACGGCCGTACCTCCGAACTCCTTGCGACCACCTGGTCCTGCCTCCCTAGCGCGCCGCGGTGCGTCTTTCCTCAGCACCGACGGCAAAGGCGTCACCGACGGTCGCAGATTACTCGACCATGACGGACTCGACCGTGGTGGGGTCACTGTCCGCCCCCCATCGGGGGGATACTAGGCATACCGCCGCGATAGCCTATTGATCTGTGAGCGCGAGGAGCGAGCCGGGGTTGCGAGCCCCGCAGTCGCGAACAAAGGCGGCACCGTGAGCGCGAGGAGCGAGCCGGGGTTGCGAGCCCCGCAGTCGCGAACAGAAGGTGGCACCGTGAACGCATCCCCGGTCTACCTGGACGCGGCGACCGCCGCGCCGACGCATCCGGTCGCCCGGCAGGCGCTGCTGGCGGCCCTCGACGACGGCTGGGCGGACCCGGGCAAGCTCTACGGCCAGGCCCGGCGGGCCCGGCAACTGCTCGACGCCGCCCGCGAGGCCACCGCGCAGACGCTCGGCGTCCGCGCCGACGAGCTGTCCTTCACCTCCAGCGGTACGACGGCCGCGCACGGCGCGGTGCTCGGTGGCCTGGCCGGACGGCGCCGGGTCGGGCCGACGCTGGTGCATTCGGCGATCGAGCATTCCGCGGTGCTGCACGCCGCCGAGCGGCACGTCGCGGCGGGCGGCGTCGCCGACCCGGTGCCGGTCGACCGGCTGGGCCGGCTGGACCTGAGCGCCTGGTCGGACGCGGTCCGGGCTCCCGGGGTCGCGCTGGCCGCGCTGATCAGCGCCAGTCACGAGGTGGGCACGGTGCAACCGGTCGCCGAGGCGGCCGCCGCCTGCGCCGGCGCCGGGGTGCCGCTGTACGTCGACGCGGCGCAGTCGGTCGGCCGGGTGCCGCTGCCGGCGGGCTGGTCGGTGCTCACGGCCAGCGCGCACAAGTGGGGTGGCCCGTCCGGGGTGGGGCTGCTGGCGGTCCGCAAGGGCACCCGCTGGGAGTCGCCGTGGCCGGCCGACGATCGGGAGGGTGGGCGTACCCCCGGCTCGGTGAACCTGCCCGCGGTGGTGGCGGCGGCGGCGAGCCTGCGCGCGGCGGCCGCCGACGCGGCGGCCGAGGAGACCCGGTTGGCGCCGCTGGTGGACCGGATCCGGGCGCGGGTCGCGGCGGAGGTGCCCGACGTGGAGGTGGTCGGCGATCCGGTGCTCCGGCTTCCCCACCTGGTCACCTTCTCCTGCCTGTACGTCGACGGCGAGGCGCTGCTGCACGCGCTGGACCGGCGCGGCTTCGCGGTGTCGTCCGGCTCGTCCTGCACCTCGTCCACGTTGCGCCCGTCGCACGTGCTGGAGGCGATGGGGGTGCTCTCACACGGCAACGTCCGCGTCAGCCTGCACCGGGAGACGACCGAGGCGGACGTCGAGCGGTTCCTCGCCGAGTTGCCCGGGATCGTCGCCGGGCTGCGCGCCGAGGCCGGGGTGGTGGGGCTGTGACGATGCCGGACGAGGTGCTCGACTGCCGTGGTCAGCGCTGCCCGCTGCCGGTGATCGCGGCGGCCCGACGGATGCCCGAGGTGCCGGTCGGCACGGTGGTGCGGGTCCTCGCCGACGATCCGGCCGCGGCGGTCGACATCCCCGCCTGGTGCCGAATGCGCGGCCAGGAGTTCGTGGCCGCCATAACCGGCCCGGACGGCCCCGCCTACGACATCCGCCGCGCCCACTGACGTGGTGCTCCGTGCCGGCGAAGCCGAGCACGCGGTGGCGCCGCTTCCACCCTGCTCTTGATCGTTGGCGGCTCAGCGGTCTTCGTCACGGCGTGTCGTGCTGCTGAGCGTCCAACGATCACGAAGCGCGGGGCAGGCGGGGCGGAGTGGTGGGGGCCTTGAGGATCTGCAGTGCGGAGGCATGCAGGTCCGTGTCACGGGCGAAGAGCGCCGGGCCGGGCGTGGGCCGCGGCTGGCCGTCGAGGCCGCTGAAGCAGCCGCCAGCCTCCTCGACGATCAGTGACGTTGCCGCGTAGTCCCAGACCTGCCCGCGCACCTGAACGGTGAGATCCAGTTCCCCACGGGCGACGAGTAGCGCGGCGTGGATGCTCCACGGGGCGGTCGCGGCCACCGCACTCAGCGGTGCGATCAGGTCACGTTCGGCCGGAGAGAGCTCCGCGTCGGTGGGAATGACACCGAGCCGGCTCCCCGCCAGGCCGTTGCGATCCGGACGGGAGGCGGAGATTCGCCGGCCGCCGGTCAGGCCTGCGCCGGAAATCTCCGCCTCGAAGGCGCCGCAGCCTCGCTGCGCCCACCACACCTTCCGCTGAGCGGGAACGACGGCCACCCCGACAACGATCTCGCCCGCCTCCTCGAGCGCGACGAGGACCAACCACCGGTCATCACCGTCGACGAAGAGCGCGGTGCCGTCGATCGGGTCGACGATCCAGCGGCGGCTGCCTCCGCCGGTCTGTCCGGCTTCCTCGCCGAGAACGGCGTCGTCTGGTCGGGCGTCGCCCAACACCTGCCGGATGGCGGCCTCAACCGCACGGTCGGCCTCGGTAACGACACTGCCGTCCGACTTGAGCTCCCGGGGCAGCTCAGCGAGGGCCGCGAAGTGGCGGAGGCCGACCGTAGCGCCGGCGAGCGCAGCGCGGCGAGCGAGCAGGAGGTCACTCACGGGAGGAGGTGCGGGCGGATCTCGTCGGCGGCGGTGTCGCCGTAGGACTCGGCGAGGCGCTTGACGAACAGGTCGCGGCGGACGTCGTACTCCTGGGTGCCGACGGTCTCCAGGACCAGCGTGGCCAGCAGCGAGCCGACCTGGGCGGCCCGCTCCAGACCGAGCCCCCAGGAGAGCGCGGTGAAGAAGCCGGCCCGGAAGCCGTCGCCCACGCCGGTGGGGTCAACCGCCCGGATCTCCCGCGCGATCGGCACGTGGATCGGGTCCATGCCGCGCCCGGCGATCTCCACGCCGTGCTTGCCCAGCGTGGTGACCCGCACCTTGACCAGCTCCAGGAGCTGGTCGTCGCTCAGCTGCGCCTTGCTCTGCAGCAGCGACTTCTCGTAGTCGTTGGTCATCAGGTACTCGGCGCCCTCGATCAGCGCCACCACGTCCTCGCCGGGCATGCGGGCGAGCTGCTGGGAGGGGTCGGCGGCGAACGCGTACCCGCGGGTGCGGCACTCGGCGGAGTGGCGCAGCATGGCCTCCGGGTCGTTGGCGCTGACCAGCACCAAATCGAGCCCGCCGAGCCGGTCGGCGACCGGGGAGAGTTCGATGTTGCGCGCCTCACTCATCGCGCCGGCGTAGAAGGACGCGATCTGGCACATGTCGGTGTCGGTGGTGCAGACGAAGCGGGCGGTGTGCGCCACCTCGCTGGTGTGCACCGAGTCGCAGTCCACGCCGTGCCGCTCCAGCCACGAGCGGTAGTCGGCGAAGTCGGCGCCCACCGCGCCGAGCAGCACCGGGCGCAGCCCGAGCTGGCCCATGCCGAAGGCGATGTTCGCCGCCACCCCGCCCCGGCGGAGCACCAGGTCGTCCACCAGGAAGGAGAGGGAAACCTTGTGCAGCTGATCGGCGATCAGCTGGTCGGCGAAGCGACCGGGGAAGCTCATCAGGTGATCGGTGGCGATCGAGCCGGTCACGGCGATCTTCATGTCAACCCTCGGGGTCGGGAGCAGGGCGCGGTCAGACTACCGGCCCGGCCAACCGGTGGTGTCCGGTCGGTCGGACAACGGCAACCGGCCGGCAACCTGGCCGGTCAGGGCCGCCTCGCGGACCACTTTCACCCCACACGACGACGGGGCCGTCCCGCAGGACGGCCCCGTCGCGATGGTGCGTGGTGGTGCGAGTTGCGACTCAGTTGAACGAGTCGCCGCAGGCGCAGGAGTTGCCCGCGTTGGGGTTGTCGATGGTGAAGCCCTGGGCGTCGATCCGGTCAGCGAAGTCGATCGTCGCACCGGAAAGGTACGGAGCGCTCATGCGGTCGACGACGACCTCGACACCACCGAAATCGGTGACGACGTCACCGTCGAGCGAACGCTCGTCGAAGAAGAGCTGGTACCGCAGGCCGGAGCAGCCACCCGGCTGCACCGCGACGCGGAGCCGCAGGTCGTCGCGGCCCTCCTGCTCGATCAGAGCCTTGACCTTCTGCGCCGCGACGTCGGTGAGGACGACGGAAGTAGGGGCCTTGGCCTCGGTCGACTCGGTCTGCGCTGGCGTGGTCACGTGGAAGTCTCCCTGCGCGGTATGGGTCCGGACGCACTGGCCAACGCCGCGCGCCGTCCAGTGATTCCCGGTGTGGTCCTTTTCCGATCGTACGCCGCCGCGGCCGGGCTCACCCGCGTGGCGTGACCCCCGACGCAGGTCGGCCCCGGTCGTGGCCGCGGAAGGCCCACCGGCCGAGCGCTCAGCGGCTCCACTGCCGGGCCAGCCGGGCGCCCAGCTCGCGCAGCCCGTCCGCCGGTCGGCTGAGCGCGGCGGCGAGCCCGCCGCCCTCCTCCCCGCCGAAGTGCTCGACCAGGCTGTACGCGTCGGTCACCCCCGCCGCGGCGGCCTCCCGCCGGCCGGTGCTCACCTGGCCGGCCACCACCACGCAGGGGACCCCGCGGTCGCGCGCGGCCCCGGCCACCCCGGCGACCACCTTGCCGCGCAGCGACTGGTGGTCGAAGGACCCCTCCCCAGTGATCACCAGGTCGGCGTTGTCCAGCGCGGCGTCCAGCCCGGTGGCCCGGGTGACCAGGCCGATGCCCGACTCGCAGCCGCCACCCAGGGCGAGGATGGCCGCGCCGATGCCGCCGGCGGCCCCGCCGCCGGGCAGCGTGCCGAGCCCCGCCGGGCAGCCGGGCAGATCCCGCTCCAGCACCGCCGCGAAGTGCTCCAGCGCGGCGTCGAGCAGCAGCACGTCGGCCCGGTCGGCGCCCTTCTGCGGGCCGAACACGTTGCTCGCGCCGTGCAGGCCGAGCAGCGGGTTGTCCACGTCGGTGGCGGCGACCAGCCGGACCCCGCGCAACCGGGGCACGCCGTCCAGCGCGACGGCCGCGGCCAGCGCGGCCCCGCCGTACCCGAGCGCGGCGCCGGCGGCGTCGAGCGGGGTCACACCCAGCGCCGCCAGCATTCCGGCGCCCGCGTCGTTGGTGCCCGAGCCACCCAGCCCGATGACCACCGTCCGGGCCCCGCTCTCCACCGCGGCGGCCACCAGCAGGCCCAGCCCGTACGAGGTGGTGGTCTTCGGGTCACGTTCGGCGGTGGCGAGCAGGTGCAGCCCGCACGCCTGGGCGCTCTCCAGGTACGCCGTCGCGCCGTCGGCGGTGAGCAGGATCTCACCGGCCGCCGGCCGGCCCAGCGGGTCGACGGTGCGCACCGGCACCCGCCGGCCGCCGAGGGCCTCGGCGAGCACCTCCACGAAGCCCGGCCCACCGTCGGCGAGTGGCCGGATCAGCAGGTCGTCGCCCTCGGCGACGGTGCGCCAACCGGCGGCCACCGCGGCGGCCACCTCCGGTGCGGGCAGGGTGCCGGCGAACTTGTCCGGGCAGAGCAGCACTCGCATGCCCAGCAGTGTGGCAGCCCACACCGACGGAAGCCGCGCCGCGCTCGCGCTGTGGGACCATGGGTCACGTGACTTCGACCTGGGTGGAACCCTCCAACACGGCGACGGCTCTGCTGCTGCTCGGCCGGGGCAGCGACCCCGACACCGAGCGCGGCGTCGAGTGTCCGGGCGACCTTCCGGCGCCCAGCGATCCGGATCTGGTGGCCCGCGCGGCGGCGGCGAAGGCCAAGCTGGGCAGCAAGGTCTTCGTGCTGGGGCACCACTACCAGCGCGACGAGGTGATCCAGTTCGCGGACGTGACCGGCGACTCGTTCAAGCTCGCCCGGGAGGCCGCGGCCCGCCCGGACGCGGAGTACATCCTCTTCTGCGGCGTGCACTTCATGGCCGAGAGCGCCGACATCCTCACCTCCGACGCCCAGCGGGTGATCCTGCCCGACCTGGCGGCCGGGTGCTCGATGGCCGACATGGCCGTGCTGGGTCAGGTCGAGGCCGCCTGGGACACGCTGACCGAGCTGGGCATCGCCGGCGAGACGGTGCCGGTGACGTACATGAACTCCTCGGCCGACATCAAGGGTTTCGTCGGCCGCAACGGTGGCGTGGTCTGCACCTCCTCCAACGCCAGGCGCGCCCTGGACTGGGCGTTCGAGCAGGGGTCGAAGGTGCTCTTCCTGCCCGACCAGCACCTGGGCCGCAACACGGCGGTGCTGGAGATGGGCCTGTCGCTGGACGAGTGTGTGCTGTACGACCCGCACAAGCCGGGCGGCGGGCTCACCCCGGAGCAGCTGCGGGACGCCAAGATGATCCTCTGGCGCGGGCACTGCTCGGTGCACGGCCGGTTCACCCTGGACAGCGTCAACGACGTGCGCGAGCGGGTGCCCGGGGTCAACGTGCTGGTCCACCCGGAGTGCCGGCACGAGGTGGTCACAGCCGCCGATTACGTGGGCTCGACGGAGTACATCATCAAGACCATCGAGGCGGCCCCGGCCGGCTCGGCGTGGGCGCTCGGCACCGAGCTGAACCTGGTCCGCCGGCTGGCGCTGGCGCACCCGGACAAGCAGGTCATGTTCCTGGACAAGGCGGTCTGCTACTGCTCGACGATGAACCGGATCGATCTGCCGCACCTGGTCTGGGCGCTCGAAGAGCTGGTCGCCGGCCGGGTGGTCAACCAGATCACGGTGGACGCCGACACCGCGCACCACGCCCGGGTGGCGCTGGATCAGATGCTCGCCCTGCCCGGCGCGGACACCCCGCCGCCGGCCACGGCCTGATCACGATCTGTAGCGCCCTTGGTACGCAAAAGTGCCGGATCACCGATTAATGCCACACACGCCGATGTGACCGAGTCCTTTTTCGTCACCGAGGGCTATGCTGCCGGAGCGACGACGCAAGCGGGCCGTTTCGATATGGCCGCATCCGGGGTAGCGAAGGGGTTCACGCTCCCCACCATCAACACGGCAGCACCGACGCGCTGGAGGTTGCGTTGACCGACGACGTCCTGGTCGTGCACGGAGGCACTCCGCTTGAAGGGCGGATCCGAGTGCGCGGCGCGAAGAACCTGGTTTCGAAGGCGATGGTCGCCGCGCTGCTCGGCGACAGCCCCAGCCGGCTGTTCGACGTGCCGAAGATCCGCGACGTCGAGGTGGTCCGGGGTCTGCTCGGTCTGCACGGCGTCAAGGTCACCGACGGCACCGAGGACGGCGAGCTCGTCTTCGACCCCGCCAACGTGGAGAGCGCCAGCACCGACCAGATCAACGTGCACGCCGGCTCCAGCCGGATCCCGATCCTGTTCTGCGGCCCGCTGCTGCACCGGCTCGGGCACGCGTTCATCCCGGACCTGGGCGGCTGCCACATCGGCCCCCGCCCGATCGACTTCCACCTTCAGGCGCTGCGGGAGTTCGGCGCCACGGTCGACAAGCGCCCCGAGGGTCTGCACCTGTCCGCGCCGAACGGCCTGCACGGGACCAAGTTCGCCCTGCCGTACCCGAGCGTCGGCGCCACCGAGCAGGTGCTGCTGACCGCGGTGATGGCCGAGGGTGTCACCGAGCTGCGCAACGCCGCGGTGGAGCCGGAGATCATCGACCTGATCTGCATCCTGCAGAAGATGGGCGCGATCATCAAGGTGCACACCGACCGGGTGATCGAGATCCAGGGCGTGCCGAAGCTGCACGGCTACACCCACCGGCCGATCCCGGACCGGATCGAGGCGGCGAGCTGGGCCGCCGCCGCGCTGGCCACCCGTGGCCACGTCGAGGTGCTCGGCGCGCAGCAGGCCGACATGATGACCTTCCTGAACATCTTCCGCTCGGTCGGCGGCGAGTACGAGGTCACCGACGCCCGCGCGCCGAAGCTGGGCGACCCGGGCCAGGAGGGTGGCATCCGGTTCTGGCACCCGGGCGGCGAGCTGAACGCCGTGGCGCTGGAGACCGACGTGCACCCGGGCTTCATGACCGACTGGCAGCAGCCGCTGGTCGTGGCTCTGACCCAGGCCCGCGGGCTGTCGATCGTCCACGAGACGGTCTACGAGCAGCGGCTGGGCTACACCGAGGCGCTGAACTCGATGGGCGCCAACATCCAGGTCTACCGGGACTGCCTCGGCGGCACCCCGTGCCGCTTCGGCCGGCGCAACTTCAAGCACTCGGCGGTGATCGCCGGGCCGAGCAAGCTGCACGCCGCCGACCTGGTCATCCCGGACCTGCGGGCCGGTTTCAGCCACCTGATCGCGGCGCTCGCCGCCGAGGGCACCTCCCGGGTGTACGGCGTCGACCTGATCAACCGGGGCTACGAGGACTTCGAGGCGAAGCTCGCCGACCTGGGCGCGCACGCCGAGCGTCCGTAACCTCGGTCAGCCCTTCGTTCGCTACCACGGCTCCAGGTCACGCTGCGACCTGGAGCCGTCGGTTCGGCGCACCGCGATGTGCACCGTGCGCGGGCCGTTGGCTACCCTTGCCGCGTGCCGTCGCTCTTTCGCCGCAAGTCCACCGACCTCGTCGACGAGGCCGCCTCCTCCGTGACGCCCGAGGAGACCGCCGAGCGGGCCCGGGGCTACACCCCGGCCAAGGGTCGGGAGACGCCCAAGCGGCCGACCGTCGGCCGCCGCCCGGCCGGCCCCACCCGCCCCCTCACGAAGGTGGAGGAGCGGGAGCGTCGCCGCCAGCTGCGCGCCGAGGCCGCGTCGGAGTTCCGCCGCGAGGGTGGCCCCCGCGACCGCGGCCCGGAGCGGCTGCTGGCCCGCAACGTTGTCGACTCCCGGCGTACGGTCGGCACCTGGTTCTTCGGCGGCGCGCTGATCGTGCTGATCGGGTCGAACGCGGCGATGCCGCCGGTGGTCCGGCTGATCTCCAACCTGCTCTGGGGCGCGCTGGCGCTGGGTGTGGTCGTCGACTCGGTGCTGATCTGCCGCAAGATCGGCAAGCTGGTCCGGCAGCGCTTCCCGAAGACCGACCAGCGGATGGGCTCGCTCTACCTGTACGCGGTCATGCGGTCGATCACCTTCCGGCGGATGCGCGCCCCGGCTCCCCAGGTCAAGCTCGGCGACAAGGTCTGATCCCGGCTCTCACCACGCCGGGCAGGCGCAGCACCGCCGTCGCGCCCGCCGCACCGGGAACAAGCTCGTCGCGAAGCCTCCGGGCGTCGGTTGTTCGTTGTACCGTACGCATGGTTCACCATGCTGAACACGGCATCGGTGTACGTCGCAACGAACGTTGATCCGATGGAGCGAACGCATGTCTCCCGAGCCGGCCGCCCCGCTCGCCACCATCGCCGCCGCCCTGCGCCGCGAGCGGGAGCGGGTCGGCATCTCGCTGACCGAACTCGCCCGGCGGGCGGGCGTCGCCAAGTCCACCCTCTCCCAACTGGAGTCGGGGACCGGAAACCCGAGCGTGGAGACGCTGTGGGCGCTGGGCGTGGCGCTCGGCGTGCCCTTCAGCCGCCTGGTGGAGCCCCCGGATGACGGCGTACGGGTGATCCGCGCCGGAGAGGGGCCACAGGTCCGCTCCGAGCAGGCCGACTTCGCCGGGACGCTGCTCAGCGCCGGACCGGCCCACCTGCGACGGGACATCTACCTGATCGAGCTGGAGCCGGGCGCGATCCGGGCCGCGAACGGGCACACCCCCCGCAGCGTCGAGCACGTGGTGGTCGCCGCCGGCCGGCTGCGGGTGGGGCCCGAGTCCGGGCCGGTCGACCTCGGCCCCGGCGACTACGCGACGTTCCCCGGCGACGCCCCGCACCGCTACGAGGCGCTGGTCCCCGGCACCTTCGCCGTGCTCGTCATGGAACACCCCTGACCCGCACGCCCGGAGTGTGGGGTATCGTCGGAAGCCAGATTCGGTTATCGACCCAAATGTCCGAAACCATAGGATAACGTTTGCGCCCGTGGGCAGTGCCACAGTGGCGGTGAGCGAGCCCACGCCGTTACCCTCCATCCGCAGCCACGCCCTGCCGAAATGGGCGACCCGACCGGCACGCGAGGCCCAGCGCGACAATCTGCAACGAGGTGACAACGCCGTGAGCGAGCGGACGCGAGCCGGCCACCGGAGCGTGGCAGGCGGCGACCGGACGCCCGGCGGTCACCGGGGCGCGAACGCGGACCGCCACCCTCTTGAGCTGATCGGCCACCTGGCCGGGTGCGGCGACGGGCTCGGCGGATGAACGGGCGCTACACCGACCGGTGGCGGGACCCGAACGAGCCGTCCTGGGTGGTCGAACCGACCAGCGAGTGGCAGCCCCAGTTCCCCGGCCAGCGCTATCCCGGCGACATCGGCATGTCCCACCAGCCGCCCCCGCCGCCGCGCGGCCGGGCAACCGTGGTCGGCCGCACCGAGGTGCCGCCGCTCGCGCCCACCCGCCCGGACGGCACCTACCTCGGCCGGTCCTGGGCCGACGAGGAGCCCGCCGAGGCGGCCCCCTACGGCCGGTCCTGGGCCGACGAGGAGCCGGCCGGGGCGCCGGTCCACGGCGGATCCCGGGGCGACGAACGCCCGTTCGAGACGTCCGCCTACGGCCGGCCCGACGACGACGCCCGCCCGTACGACCATGAGCCGTACCGCCGGCCGCTGCCCGAGCCGCCCCGGCGCGAAGAACGCCGTTCCCCGGAGTCGGACCGGCGGACCGCCTGGTCCGACCGACGTCCGAGCGACGAGCGGGCGCCGGCCCGTGAGGCAGCCTGGCACCGGGACCAGCCCGCCGAGCGGTACGACACCCGCCGGCCCCGACACGATCCCGCCGACCGGGAGCGGGGGCACCCGAGCGCGCCACCGGTGTCCCCCGCGCCCCGGTCCGACAACGGCTGGGTGCCGGAGCCGGAGGAGGCACCGCGCCGGCGGAGCGCACCGGAGCGTCCAACCGCCGGATACGACCGGCACCCCGGCGACGGGTACGCGGCGCGACCCGGCAGGGGCCACGAGGGCCGCCCGGCCGACAACCGGGCCGCCGGCGGGGCCGGCCAGTGGGCACCCGCGGAGGGCCGCTCGCGGTACCCGGTCGACGGGTACCCGGATCGGGTCGCCGACGACACCCGTCGCCCCGACCGGATGACCGACGCACGGCACCCGGACCGGGTTGCCGACACCCGCCGCCCCGACCGGTCGGCCGACGACGCCCGCCACCCGGAGCGGGTCGTCGACGACGCGCGCCCGGCGGCACGGGCCCGTGTCGACGCCGGCGGCGCGCCCCCGGAGCGGCGGTACCGCCCGGACGAGGCGGTCGGCGCACCGCGGACACCGGACGGTGGACGACGGCAGCGGCCCGAACCGGAGCTGCCGGGACAGCCCCACCGGGACGACGAGCGACGCCGGCCAACCGACCCGCACTGGCAGCAGCCCCACGAGGCTGCGGCCCGCGCCGACACGTACCCCGACCGGCGGCCCCGCGAGGAGGCCCGGCCGGAGGCGTACCGCGAGGAGCCGTACCGCGAGACTCGGCCGCAGCCCGGGCAACGCCCGGACGGCGGCCTGCCCTGGCCACCGCCGGGTCCGGTGCGTCCGGACCGGACGCGGGAGCCGGGCCGCCAGGGCGAGGCGCACCGGACCGCCGACCCGCACCGACCCGTCACCGAGCCGGGCGTTCCGTCGCGGCCGGCCACCCGGCCCGAACGGCCACCGGCCGCGCCGTCCCGGTACGACGAACGACCGGCACGTCCCGCCGCGACGGCTCCGCAGGCCCCGGCCACCTCCGGCCGGGCCACCCCGGTACCGCCGGCACCCGTCTCCCCGGCCACGCCGGACGCCGGCCGCCCGGCGCCGGTCCCACCCGTCGCTCCGGAACGACCGGTGTCACCGACATCCGTCTCCCCCGCCACGCCCGCCCGGGAACGGCCGATCCCGGCCGCCCCGACCT
>NZ_RCVJ01000189.1 GCF_003667505.1 Micromonospora sp. BL4 | reverse complement strand
GGGCGGGGCTGTCGCCGGTGCGGGCCACCCCCAGCAGGCGGGCCATCGAGGCGCCGCCCACCTGAAGTTCGTCCAGCCAGGACAGCAGCCGGTCGACCGGGTCCACCAGCTGCTGCACGTAGAGGGTCGCCGCGGTGACCTGACCGAGGCTGACCCAGCCGCGCAGGTAGAACCAGCCGCCGATCAGCAGCGTGGCCACCACCGGCACCACGTACCCGATCTCGGCCACCGGGAAGAAGACGGTCCGCAGGTTGAGGGTGTACCGCTCCGCCGCGTACGAGCGACGGATGTCCACGTCGGTGCGGGCCCGCCGGCGCGCCTGCTGCCGCAACGCCTCAGTGGTCCGCGAGCCCTCGACGGTCTCGCTGATCCCGTCGGTGATGTCCGAGTAGGCGGCGTTCTCCCGCAGGTAGCCGGCGGGGGCGCGGCGCAGGTACCAGCGGGTGCCCGCCCAGAGCATCGGCACCGCCAGCAGGCAGGGCACCGCCAGCAGCGGGCCGATCAACAGCAGCGCGCCGAGAATGAAACCGGTGGTGACCACCGCGATCAGCGTCTCGGGCACCGCCAGGCGGACGGTCCGCGACAGCGCGGAGACATCCCGGGAGGTGCGGGTGAGCAGGTCCCCGGTGCCGGCCCGCTCGACGGTGGCCAGCGGCAGGTCGAGGATCCGGTCCACGAACTCCTCACGCAGCTCGGCGAGGACCCGCTCACCGAGCCGCGCCGAGGCCAGGTGGGCGAACCGGACCAGCACCGACTGGGCCAGCACGAAACCGCCGATGAGCAGCGCGATCCGGTCCACGGTGGACTGACCGACGCCCCGGGAGATGCCCTCCACGAGGTCGCCGAGCAGCCGCGGCGCGGCCAACCCGGCGGCAGCGGCCAGCGCGTGCAGGCCGAGCGCGGCGGCCAGCGCGCGTGGATGCCGGCGGACCAGCGTGCGCGCGTACCGGCGGACCTGCCGCGCGTCGGCGACCGGCAGTGCGGTGGCCATCAGTCCTCCTCCCGGCTGACCGTCGCCCGGTAGCGCGGCTCACCGTCCAGCAGCTCGGCGTGCGTCCCCTCGGCCACCACCTTGCCGTCCTCCACGAAGATCACCCGGTCGGCTCGGCTGAGCACCAGCGGGCTGGTGGTGCAGACCAGGGTGGTCCGGCCGGCACGCGCGTCACCCAACCGCAGCGCGATCCGGGCCTCGGTGTGCGCGTCGACCGCGCTGGTCGGCTCGACCAGCAGCAACGTCTCCGGATCGGCGACCAGCGCGCGGGCCAACCGCAACCGCTGCCGCTGCCCGCCGGAGAACTCCCGGCCGCGTTCGGCCACCGGGCTGTCCAGCCCGTCGGGCAGCGCCTCGACGATGTCCGTCGCGCTCGCCGCGACCAGCGCCGCGGCGAGTGCCGCGTCGTCGCCCCGGTCGTGCGGGTCCAGCTCGGTGCGGAGCCGGCCGGTGAACAGATGTGCGTCGTTGTCGGCCACCAGGATCCGCGCGCGCACCGCCGCCAGCGCCAGCGACCGCAGCGGTACGCCGTGCAGCGTGGCATTCGAGTCGGTGTACCGGCCGAGCCGGTCCACGATGGCGGCCGCGTCCTCGGGGGCGGTGGCGGCCAGCGCGGTGAACCGGCCGGGAAGCACCACCACCCCGGAGTCGGGGTCGGCCAGCTCCCCCGGACCGTCCGGCAGCGCCACCGGCTGCGCCGGATCGACCAGTTCCGGGTCAAGTCGCAGCAGCCGGACCACCCGGCGGGCGGACACGTGCCCACGGGTCAGTTTGTCGACCGCCTCGGTGAGGTTGCGCAGCGGGTTGACCAGGAACGCCGTGTAGCCGTAGAAGGCGACCAGTTGCCCGGCGCTGATCTGGTCGCGCAACGCGAACCGGGCGCCCAGCCAGGTCACCAGCACCAGGAACGCGCCCGGCAGCAGCACCTGCGCCGCCTCCAGCAGCGACTCGACCCGGGCCACCCGCAGGCCACGCGTACGCAGCTCCTGCGACCGCGCCCGGTAGCGGGCGGAGAGCACCGGTTCGCCCCCGACTCCGCGCAGCACCCGCAGCCCGGA
The DNA here is from genome assembly GCF_003667505.1 of Micromonospora sp. BL4. Classification (GTDB taxonomy): domain Bacteria; phylum Actinomycetota; class Actinomycetes; order Mycobacteriales; family Micromonosporaceae; genus Micromonospora. Next base: position 41,483 of record NZ_RCVJ01000189.1, on the reverse strand, counting down.
GACGATGTCGCCGGCCCGGGTGGTGAGCGCTCCCTCCGCGTCCCGGTACGCCTGCTGCTGGCGGTGCAGCGGCCGGATGAGCAGCGCCACCACCGCCATCAGCAGCGGTACGCCGAGCACCACGACCAGCCCGAGCGGCACCGAGGCGTTCAGCAGGATCACCGCGACGGTGGCGATCGCGACCAGCGCACCGGTGCCCCGGGCGGTGATGTCGATGGCGTTCCCGATCTGGCCGATGTCGGCGGTGCCGATGCTCACCACCTCGCCGGCGGCGACCCGGCGGGGCAGCGCGGCGCCGAGCCGGTTCGCCGCCTCCACCGTCAACTGCACCGTCCGGTACGCCCCGGCCAGAAAGTTGTGCACGGCGCAGCGGTGCCGCAGGATCCCGGCTGCCGCCTGGAGCACGCCCAGCCCGAGCAGCACCACACCCCAGGTGAGCAGGCCGTCCTCGTCGCGGCGTGCCAACCCGTCGACGGCCCGGCCGACGGCGGCCGGCATCAGCGCCTGCGCCACCATCCACACCACGCCGAGCGCGATGCCGGCGGTGAACAGCCGCTTGTGCCGGCCCGCCAACCAGATCAGGTAGCGGGTCGCCGACCGGGTATCGGGTACGCCGGTTTCGCCGGCCGGTGAGAAGCGCATAGCGGCTCGACGCTAGGCGGCGACCCTGGTCCCGGCGAATCAATTACCGCCCGAAGGTGCCGCAGCTCACCACGGAGAGCGGGTCGGCGGGGTCAGCGGTCGACCTGGGTGAAGTCCCAGGAGTGCGGGGCGCGGGCCACCAGTAGCGCGGGCGGCTCGGGCAACGGGCGCGGGTTGCTGCGCCACTTGGAGATGACCACGACCCGGTGGTCGGTGGACGAGAAGACCTCGCTGGACACGTGCAGCGGGTCGTGTTCCACCTCGGGCAGGGCGGTGTCGCACACCCAGGTGATCAGGTCCGCCACGCCGTACGCCTCGGCGCGCGCCTCCCACATCCGCACGATCATGTCCGTCGCCCCCGTCACACGCTGACCGTGGTCAACGGCAGCGCCGAGTCGGCCGGCAGGTCCAGCCGGCTGGGCGCGACCCCGGCGGCGACCAGGTGCGATCCGAGCGCGGCGACCATCGCCCCGTTGTCGGTGCAGAGCTTCGGCCGGGGCACCCGGACCCGGATGCCGTACTTCTCGGCCCGCTGCTCGGCCAACGCGCGCAGCCGCGAGTTCGCCGCCACGCCGCCGCCGATCACCAGGGTCTCGATGCCGTTCGCCCGGCAGGCGGCGAGCGCCTTGGTGGTCAGCACGTCACAGACCGCCTCCTGGAAGGACGCGGCGACGTCGGCCACCGGCACGGGCTCGCCGGCGCGCTGGCGCGCCTCCACCCAGCGAGCCACCGCCGTCTTCAGTCCGGAGAACGAGAAGTCGTACCGGTGCGCGGCGAGGTCCTTGGCGGCGGTCAGGCCGCGCGGGAAGGCGATCGCGGACGCGTCGCCGGCCCGGGCTTCGCGGTCGATGGGCGGGCCGCCCGGGAACGGCAGTCCGAGCAGCCGGGCGACCTTGTCGAACGCCTCGCCGGCCGCGTCGTCGATGGTGGCGCCGAGCGGGGTGACGCCCCGGGCCAGGTCGTCGATCAGCAGGAGGGACGAGTGCCCGCCGGACACCAGCAGCGCGATGGCGGGTTCGGGCAGCGGGCCGTGTTCGAGGGTGTCCACGGCGACGTGCGCCGCCAGGTGGTTGACGCCGTACACGGGTTTCTCCGCGGCGAGCGCGTACCCCTTGGCGGCGGCGACGCCGACCAGCAGCGCGCCCGCCAGCCCGGGGCCGGAGGTGACCGCGATCGCGTCGATGTCGGCCAGGGTGACGCCCGCGTCGCGCAGCGCCCGGTCCATGGTCGGCACGATGGCCTCGAGGTGGGCCCGGCTGGCCACCTCGGGCACCACGCCCCCGAACCGGGCGTGCTCCTCCACGCTGGAGGCGAGCGCGTCGGCCAGCAGGGTGTGTCCCCGCACGATGCCGACGCCGGTCTCGTCGCAGGAGGTTTCGATGCCCAGGATCAGCGGTTCGTCAGCCATGGTCGTGTGGTCCGTCCCCGGTCGGCTCGGCGACGCGCTGCATGACCAGCGCGTCGGTGTTGCTCGGTTGGTAGTAGCCGCGTCGCACCCCGATCGGCTCGAACCCGTACGTCGCGTAGAGCCGCTGGGCGGGGGCGTTGTCCACGGCGACCTCCAGCAGGGTGCTGCGGGCGCCGACCCGGGCCGCCTCGGCGAGCAGCTCCTCCAGCAGGGCACGGCCGACGCCGCGCCGCTGCGCGTCGCGGCGGACCGCGATGTTCTGCACCCACACCTCGTCCGGCGGAGCCCCGGCGAGCCCGGCGTAGCCCAGCACCGTGCCGTCGTCGTCGGTGGCGACCCGGTAGTGGTGCCCGTTGGCCAGCTCGTTCCAGAACATCGCCGGCGACCACTGCTCGGCGCCGAAGAGGTCTGCCTCGATCGGCAACACCTGGTCGATGTGCCACCAGCGGAACCGGTCCAGCCGCACGCTCATGGGAGGACCGGTTTGCGGCCGGTCGCCACCACGGCGTCCGGCCGGCGCAGGTAGAGCGGGGTGAGCCGTTCACCGGGCGCGCCGGCCCGGATCCGCTCGCCGGCGAGCAGTGCCAGCACGCCGGCGTCGGGGTAGCGCGGCTCGACCCGGACCGGCAGGCCCAGGGTCTCGGCGTACCGGTGGGCACCGTCGCCGACCGCGACCGTCGCTCCCAGTTCCCGGGCGCGGGCGGCGGCCACGGGGGGCGTGGACACCTCGGGCCCGACGATCCGCTGACCGGCGCCGTCGTAGACGGCCCAGTAGAGCTCCTTGCGGCGAGCGTCACTGGCGGCCAGCACCGGCTCGCCGGCCGCCGCCGGGTAGCCGATGCCGTCCAGCGAGCAGACGCCGTAGGTTGGGATGCCGAGCACCTGGCCCATGGTGGCGGCGGTGACCAGGCCCACCCGCAGCCCGGTGAACGGCCCCGGCCCGAGCCCGGCGACGATGGCGCCCAGGTCCTGCGGACGCGCGTCGACATCGGCGAGGACCGCGTCGACCTGAGGGGCCAGCAGTTCGCCGTGCGCGCGGGCGTCGACCGTGCACCGGTGCGCCCGGGACACCACACCGTCCGCCGAGACCTCCACCAGCGCGGCGGTCACCGCGGGGGTCGAGCTGTCCACCACGAGTACGAGCACGGTTAGCCAGCCTAGCCGCCACGCCGCCGCGCAGGCCCCTCTGAGCCGAGTCTCCACCGGCTCAGAGCTGTCGTCCAAGCTCGGTCACCCGGCGGGGACCGAGAACACGATCGGCCGGGAAACCCATTCCGGCCCGTCACCCGACGCCCCGGCGGAGGCGCGCGGCACCTGGGGCTGGGGCCGCTCACCTCAACGAGCGTGATACCTCTCAGGCATATTTATGCCTCAGAGGTATCACGCTCGTCAGGGCAAGGCCCGCCGCCCCGAGCACGTCGTCCAGGGGGACGGCCTCTGACAGGGGGCCGGCGAGTCAGCAAGTTGCCTCATTGGTATCGCCGTCGCTTCGGCCTGGTCCAGGATGCCGGGATGTCCTCCACTCGCCTCGTCCCCCTCCTCGGCGCCGTCGTGCGACAGCAACGGCACCAGCGCGAGCTGAACCAGCGGGAGCTGGCCGACCTGGCCGGGGTCAGCCAGGCGGCCGTCGCCCGGATCGAGCGCGGGGATCGGTCGCCCAGTATCCCGCTGCTGGAGCGGCTGCTCGCAGCCATGGACGTGCAGTTGGTCGTCGGGGTCGAGCCGCTGGACGCACACCTCGACGCCCGGATCGACGACCTGGCCGCCCGGCCGATCGCCGAGCGGATCGACGAGCTGGGACTGCACCGGATGCTGGACCGGCTCGCCGACTTCCCGCAGGTGATCACCGGAAGCACGGCGGCGCTGTTGCAGGGCGCGCCGGTGCCGGTCGAGGCACTGGAGATCGCCGTGCGTTGGCAGGACTCGAAACGGTTCACCCGCTGGCTGGAGGCGGCCTACGGCCAGCGGTGGAATGCCCGCTGGGGTGAGTTCGGCGGAGTCTGGTTGGAGCCCGAGGAGCAGGGCGAGCACCTCTGGACGACCCGGTACGGCGAGATCAGGGCCACGATGTGCGACGAACTGCCCGAAACAATCGAGGTGCGCCACGGTGCCCGGAGTTACCGTGTCGTGCCGCTGGTCGATCTGGAGCTGACCGAGCCGCGGGCGGCCGACCTGCTGCGCCGTCACCGCGCCCGGCAGGCCGCCAGCGGGAAGCGACGGTCCTGACCCGTCGGCGGACCGGGTCAGCCGGCGGTGCGCTCCCAGTCGATGGTGGGCAGGCCGGCATCGGCGAGCGCCTTGTTGGCCGCGCTGAACGGCCGGCTGCCGAGGAAGCCACGCGGGTTCATCGGGCTGGGGTGGCCGGCCTCCAGCACCACGTGCTGCGGGTTGGTGACCAGGGCGGCCTTCTTACGGGCGTACCCGCCCCAGAGCAGGAAGACCACCCGGTCCGATGACGCGTCCAGCGCCCGGATCGTGGCGTCGGTGAACTCTTCCCAACCGGAGTTGGCGTGCGAGCCCGGGGTGGCCTGACGGACCGTCAGCACCGCGTTGAGCAGCAGCACACCCTGCGCGGCCCAGCCGTCGAGGTTGCCGCTGCGCGGCTTGGGCACGCCGAGGTCCTCGCCCAGCTCCTTGAACACGTTGCGCAGCGACGGCGGCACCGCCACCCCGTCCCGGACGCTGAAGCTCAGCCCGTGCGCCTGCCCGGCCCGGTGGTACGGGTCCTGCCCGAGGATCAGCACCCGGGTGCTCTGCGGCGGGCAGAGCCGGTATGCGGAGAACAGGTCCGCCAGGGGCGGGAAGACGGTCTGCGTCTCGTACTCCCTGGCGACGAACTCGGCCAACGCGGCGGTGCGGGCCGGATCCAGATGGGGGGTGAGCACGGCACGCCACTGCTCCGGCAGCAGGGCCAGCATATCCAGGGCGGAGGCGTCGTCGGCCATCAGGAACCTTTCACACGGCGGGTCGGTCCCCCGACTCTAGGCACCGGGTACGACAGCGACCCGGCGGCCTAAGCCAACTCGGCGAGCCGCCGGGCCCAGTCGCCACCGACCGGATCAAGCTCGACGATCCGGGTGTCGTCGTCGCGGCGGTCGATGCGGACCCGCAGGTGCGCGTCCACCAACTGCTCCACCAGGCCCTCGCCCCACTCCACCACGGTCACCGACTCGTCCACCGAGGCGTCCAGGTCCAGGTCGTCGATCTCGGCGCGCGGGTCCGTGGCGTCACCCAGCCGGTACGCGTCGGCGTGCACCAGCGCCACCCGACCGCCCCGGGCCGGGTCGGGCCGGTGCACGCGGGCGATCACGAACGTGGGCGAGGTGATGTCCCCGAGCACACCGAGGCCTGCCCCGATGCCCTGGGTGAGGGCGGTCTTGCCGGCACCCAGCGGCCCGGTCAACAGCACCAGGTCACCGGCGCGCAGCAGCCCGGCCAACCGGCGGCCGAACTCCCGGGTGTCCTCGACGGCGGGCAGCTTGACGACGTGACTCACCGTTCCTCCACGCTCTCCAGCGACTCGAGGAACCGCGCCAGCGCGGCGTTGACCTCGTCCGCGTGCTCCAACATCACCACGTGCCCGCTGTCCTCGATCTTCACGAACTCAGCGTGCGGCAACCGCCGGACGATCTCCTCCGAATGGGTCACCGGAGTGATCATGTCCTTGTCGCCGACCACCACCAGCACCGGAGTGTCGGCCAGCGCCGCGAGCGCCGGGAAGCGCGAGTGGGTGGCCAGGGTCCGCAGGTAGCGGGTCACCGTGTCGGCCGACGTCCGCGAGTTCATCGTCTCCACGTAGGACACCAGCGCCGGGCTGGGCTTACGGGTGCCGAAGCCGTACTTGCGGGTGAGCAGCCAGGCCACGTTCGAGGTCGACTTGCGGGCCTTGTCGATCACCGGCCCGCCGTACCGGGTGGCGTTGCTGACCATGAACAGCACCGGGCCGCCGACCCGGCCGAGCAGCGCCGGCGCGACCAGCTTGGTCTCCGCGATCAGCCCGCCCGAGGTGGCCATCAGCACGGTGCCCACCACCCGGTTGCCGAACAGCTCCGGGAACAACTCGGCGAACGCCATGATGGTCATCCCGCCCATCGAGTGGCCGACCAGCACCAACGGCCCCTCGGGCGTGGTCCGGTCGATCACCCGGCGCAGCGTCTGGCCGAGCGTGACGAGGTCGTACTCGCCGGTCTCCAGCCGGCCGGACCGGCCGTGACCGGGCTGGTCGTACGTCACGATCCGGTAGTCGCCGCGCGCGGCGAGCATCTGGCGCTGGAAGTGGAACGTGCCCATGTCCAGGCAGAAGCCGTGCACCAGCACCACCGTCGGGTGCCCGGGCACCGGCCGGGTCGGCTCGATCACCTCGACATGGATGTCGGTGCCGTCCGGCAGCTCCAGCCGGAACGCGTCGTCGTACCGCTGCTCGCCGAACGTCTCGTGCGCGTAGCGGTCGGTCGGGTCGGCCTTGAGCCGGCGGACCAGTGTGCGCTCGGTCGCGACGCCGGCCGCCAGGCCGGCCGCGGCCACGCCGACCGCGGCGCCGACCAGCCCGGCGACCCGGCCGGCCGCGGTCCGCGGTCGCGGGATGCGGTACGGACTCATGCCCGCTCACCGTCGTAGACCCGGGGCACGCGCGTGCCGCCGAACCGGGTGACGATCTCGTAGTTGATCGTGCCGACGGCCTCGGCCCAGTCGTCGGCGGTCGGCTCGCCGTCGGCGCCACTGCCGAACAGCGTCGCGATGTCGCCGTCGGCCACCGGGTCGTCGCCACAGTCGAGCACGAACTGGTCCATGCAGACCCGCCCGGAGATGGTCCGCCGCGCGCCGGCGAGCTGCACCGGCCCGCTGTTGGACGCGTGCCGGGGCACGCCGTCGGCGTATCCGAGCGGCACCACGGCCAGGTTCGCGTCGTTCGCCGTGGTGTAGGTGTGCCCGTAGGAGACGCCGGTGCCGGACGGCACCCGCTTGGTGAGCATCACGCGGGCCCGCGCGGTCATCGCGGGCCGCAGCCCGTACGTCTCGCCGGCCACCGGGGAGAGCCCGTAGACGGACAGCCCGGGACGGACCAGGTCGAAGTGGGTGTCGGGGCGGGTCAGGGTGGCCGCCGAGTTGGCGAGGTGCCGCCAGCGCGGCCGCAGCCCGGCCCGCTCGACCATGGCCAGCCCCTCGTGGAAGACGGCCAGCTGACGATCGGTGGTGGGGTGGCCGGGCATGTCCGCGTACACGAAGTGGCTCCACACGCCGACCACCTCGATCAGGCCGTCCGCCTGCGCCTTCGCGGCGGCGTCCAGCAGGGCCGGCCAGTCGGCGACGGTCGCTCCACCCCGCGACAACCCAGTGTCGATCTTCAGGTGCAGTCGGGCGGGACGCTCGGCGAGCCGGCTCGCCTCGATCATCTCGTCGAGCTGCGGCAGGCTGGCCGCACCCAGGTCCACGCCGGCGCGGACGCCCTCGTGCAGCGGCAGACCGGGTGCGAGCAGCCAGGCCAGCACCGGCACGGTGATACCGGCCCGGCGCAGGGTGAGCGCCTCGTCGAGGGTGCAGACACCGAGCCAGTCCGCCCCGGCGTCGATTGCCGCACGGGCAGCCGGAATCATGCCGTGGCCGTACCCGTCGGCCTTCACCACCGCCATCAGCTCGGCGTTGGTGCCGGACCGGAGTCGGCTCACGTTCTCACGGATCGCATCAAGATCGACGCGTACCTCGGCCTGCCACATACGCCCAGCCTACTTTCCGCCGTGATCACCGTGGGCGGCGACGCACGTGCCTGCCGCCGACCCGGCCATCCCGTCCGCAGCGACGCGATCAGCCCAGCCGGGCGAGAACCGGACGCAGCGCGGTGGCCACGTCGGGCGCGGTCACCGGCCCGCCGCGGGCCGCCTCCCGGCCGGCCAGGCCATGCAGGTACGCGGCCGAGGCCGCCGCCCGGTCCGCCGGCACACCGGCCGCCAGCAGCGAGCCGAGCAGTCCGGCCAGCACGTCACCGGTGCCACCGGTGGCCAGCGCCGGGGTGCCGGTGGGGTTGACGTACGCCCGACCGTCCGGCGTGCCGATCACCGTGCGGTCCCCCTTGAGCAGCACCACCGCGTTCATCCAGGCGGCCAGCCGCAGCGCGGAGGCGACCCGGTCCGCGCCCGGCTCCTCCCCGCAGAGTCGGGTGAACTCCCGGTCGTGCGGGGTCACGACGATCGGCGCGTCCCGGCCGCGCAGCCGGTCCGCGAGCGAGCCGTCGACCAGCAGGGTCAGCGCGTCGGCGTCGAGCACCACCGGCACCGGCGCGGCCAGCACGGCGCGCAGCTCGGCCGCCGCGTCCTCGCCCGTGCCCAGCCCGGAGCCGCAGATCCAGGCCTGCACCCGGCCCGCGTCGGCGACCCGGTCGCTGGCGAGCACCGAGGGATGCTGGTGCAGCACCTCGGCCCGGGCGCCGCCGGCGTAGCGGACCATGCCGGTCGGCCCGGCCAGCGCCCCGCCGACGGAGAGCACCGCCGCGCCCGGGTACGTCGCCGAGCCGGTCGCCACACCGACCACGCCCCGGCTGTACTTCTCCGACGCCGGGCCCAGCGTCGGCCACCAGTCGACCAGGTCGGCCCACTCGGTCACCCTCAGCGCGGGGGTGCCCCGCAGCCACGGCCGCAGCCCGATGTCGACCAGCTCCACCTGACCGGCCAACGGGGCCGCCGGCCCGACCACCAGGGCGGGCTTCAGCGCGCCGAAGGTCACCGTCACGTCGGCGCGGACCGCGGTGGGCCGGCCGGACGCGGACAGCGGCACATGCCCGGTGTCCACCGCCACCCCACTCGGCACGTCCACCGCCAGCACCGTGGCGCGGCCGCCGTCCCGCCCGCGCAGCTCACCGAGGCGCTGGACCACCTCGTCCGCGTTCGCCCGCAGCCCGCCGGTGCCACCGATGCCGACGATGCCGTCCAGGACCAGGTCGACCGGGCCGGTCGGGCGGTCCACCAGCCGGCCGCCGGCGGCCCGCAGCGCGGTCAGCCCAGCGGCGTGCGCCCGCCCGGGGGTGAGCAGCAGTGCGGACACGGTGACGCCCCGGCGGGCCAGCCGCTCCCCCGCGTACAGGGCGTCGCCGCCGTTGTCGCCGGAACCGACCAGCAGCAGCACCCGCCCGCCGTACACCCCGCCCCGCTCCGCGAGCAGCAGCGCGGCCCGGCGAGCCAGCCCGGCGGCGGCCCGCTGCATCAGCGTGCCCTCCGGCAGCGTGCCCATCAGCCCCGCCTCGGCCGCCCGTACGTCGGCCACCCGCCACACCGATCTCATGCCACCGTCCCATTCCGCTCGCGGGCGGGCCGGAACTGCCCACCCAGCCGACGTCACCGTTCCGCGATCACCATCGCCGACGCGATCCCGCCGTCGTGCGACAGCGAGACATGCCATCGACTGACCCCACGCTCCACGGCCGCCGCTGCCACCGTGCCGGAGACCGCCAGCCAGGGGCGGCCGTCAGGGTCGGGCACGATCTCGCAGTCGTGCCAGCTCAGCCCGGCCGGCGCGCCGAGCGCCTTGGCGACGGCCTCCTTCGCGGCGAAGCGGGCGGCGAGCGACTCCGGCGAGCGCGGGTTGCCGGAGCGGGTGTACCGCTCGGCCTCGGTGAAGAGCCGGTCGGCGAGCAGCGGCGTCCGGGCCAGGGACCGGGCGAACCGGTCGACCAGGACGACGTCGATGCCGACAGCGACGATCACCAACTCACCCTACCGGCGACGAAGGCGGCAGATTAGCCGTCGGCCCGGCCGTGGGCAACGCCTGTGGACGGCCGCCGGCGGCTGTCCACAGGGCACTCCGGGGTGTTCGTGCCCCGCCTACCGTCGATACGTCGATGCCGGGGCGCACGCGGGGGTGTGGGGATGACAGAGGAGCCGTTGACGGTCCGACCGGAGCTGTTGCGGGGGGTGGCCCGGGCGCTCGACGACGACGCGTACCGGCTGGCGCATGGGCTGGTCGGGGTGCCCGGGCTGGTGGTGTCGGCACCCGACTGGCCGGCCGGCACGGCGCTGGTGAGGCTGGAGTCGGCGGTGCACGGCTGGCTGGGCCGGCTCGGCGGCCTGGTCGCGGTGACGGGCGGGGCGGTCCGGACGGCGGTGGAGTCCTACCGGGCGGTGGACGACCGGGCCGCCCGCCGGCTCGCCTCGCTACCCCGGTGACCGCGCCGACCCGCCCGCGGGTGGTCGCCGGGCCGGCGGGCGCCGAGACGCAGTGGGTCGGCCCGCCGGCGCCCGCGATCGGCTATGCCCAGCTCTGGGCGGCCGACCCGGGGGCGTGGCAGGCTGCGGGAGCCGCGTGGGCCGGGCTGCCCGCGCTGGTCGAGAGGCGGGCCGGTGAGCTGAGCACGGACGCCAGGGCCCTGCGAGTCGCCTGGTCGGGCCGGGCCGCGACGGCGGCCGACGGGCGGCTCGCGGGGCTCCGCGGCGAGCTGACCTCGATCGCACCCGCGCTGATCGAGGCCGATCAGGTGCTCGCCGAGTTCGCCGGTCGGCTCGCGGTGGCAAAGGGCCGGCTGGCCGCGGCGGTGTCGCTGGCGGAGGGCGCGGGGCTGCTGGTCGACCGGCACGGGCAGGTCACCGCCGATCCGGCCCGCTCGCGGCCACCCAGTGAGCGGGACGGGCCGGCGGCGGCCCGGGTGGCGGCGGCGCTACGGGCGGCGCTGGAGCTGGCCGGGGCGGCGGACCGGGCCGCGACGACGCGGCTGGACGAGCTGGCCGCGGCGGCCGTCGACGGCTGGCAGGCGCCACCGCCGCCCGGTCGACCCGCGCCGGGCGCCACCCCGGTCGAGGTCCGGGCGTGGTGGGCGGGGCTGACCCCGGCGCAGCGCCGGTGGCTGGTGGGGCACGAGCCGACACTGGTCGGGCGGCTCGACGGTGTGCCGGTCGCCGCCCGGGACCAGGCCAACCGGTTGCTGCTCGGGGCCCGGCGGGAGGAGCTGGTCGCCGAGCGGCGGCGGCTGCTGTCCCGCGTGCCACCCGGGCCGGTCGACGCGCTGCGGCTGCGCCGGGTCGATGGGCGCCTGGCCGGTCTGGACGCGCTCGCCGACCGGCTGGCCGGGCCGCAGGCCCCACGGGCCTACCTGCTGCGGCTGGACACGGCCGGCGAGGGGCGGGTGGTGGTCTCGCTCGGCGACCCGGATCACGCCGACCGGGTGATGACCTACGTGCCGGGGATGACCGCCGGCCTCGACGACGCGCCGGGCGAACTCGGCCGGGTGGCGCGCGTGCTGGGCCGGTGCGCCGCCCTCGACCCGGGCGAGCAGACCGCCGCGGTGCTCTGGCTGGACTACGACGCACCGGACTTCCTGCACGAGGCGGCCACCGCCGGCCAGGCCCGCGACGCCGGCCCGGCGTTGCACCGCTTCCAGGAGGGACTGCGGGCCAGCCACGAGGGGCCGCCGGCCCGGCAGACCGTGCTCGGGCACAGCTACGGGTCGCTGGTCGTCGGCATGGCCGCCCGGGACCACGGGCTGGCTGCCGACGCGCTGGTCTTCGTCGGCTCGCCGGGGGTCGGCGTCGCACAGGCCGCCGAATTGGGCGTGCCGCCCGGGCAGGTCTGGGCGAGCAGCGCACCGGACGACGTGATCCGGCTGACCCGTCCCGCGGCCGACCTGGCCCGGCAGGTGCTGCTCGGCACGTCACCGCTGGCCGCCACGCTCAGCCTGGTCGGGCAGGGCGAGCACGAGCTGTGGTTCGGGCGGGACCCGGCCGGGGCGGGCTTCGGCGGGCGCACCTTTCCCAGCGGGCGGCACGGTCACGTGGGCTACTGGGATCCGGCCAACCCGGCGCTGGACGGCATGGCCCGCATCGTCCTGGGTCGCTGATCGGTCGGACGGACCCGGTCCGACACGACGAGGGCCCCGGCCGCGCGGTACGACGAGGGCCCCGGCCGTCGCCTGGTGCGACGTCCGGGGCCCGGGTCGGTGGTCGGGCTCGGTTACTCGACGGTGACGGACTTGGCCAGGTTGCGCGGCTGGTCCACGTCGTGCCCCCGGGCGGCGGCGATCTCGGCGGCGAGCACCTGCAACGGCACCGTGGTGACCAGCGGGGCCAGCAGCGTGGGCGTACGCGGCACGTAGATCAGGTGGTCGGCGTACCGGACGACGGCCTCGTCGCCCTCCTCCGCGATCACGATGGTCCGCGCGCCGCGCGCCCGCACCTCCTGGATGTTGGAGACGACCTTGTCGTGCAGCATGCCCCGACCGACCGGCGAGGGCACCACGCAGATCACCGGGGTGCCCTTGTCGATCAGGGCGATCGGGCCGTGCTTCAGCTCGCCGGCGGCGAAGCCCTCGGCGTGCATGTACGCCAGCTCCTTGAGCTTGAGCGCGCCCTCCAGGGCCACCGGGTAGCCGACGTGCCGGCCGATGAACAGCACGGTGGGCTCGGACTTCAGATCCCGGGCCAGCTCGCGCACGGGGTCGATCCGGTCGAGCAGCTCACGCAGCTTGCCCGGGATCTCCTGCAACTGCGCGACCACCGCGCCCACTTCGTCGGCGAACTTGATCCCGCGCACCTGGGCGAGGTGCAGGCCGATCAGGTAGCAGGCGACGACCTGCGTGAGGAACGCCTTGGTGGACGCGACGGCGATCTCCGGCCCGCCGTGGGTGTAGAGCACCGCGTCGGACTCGCGGGGGATGGTCGAGCCGTTGGTGTTGCAGATCGCCAGCACCCGGGCCTTCTGGTCCTTGGCGTGGCGCAGGGCCATCAGGGTGTCCATCGTCTCGCCGGACTGCGAGATCACCACGATCAGCGTGGACCGGTCGAGCACCGGGTCGCGGTAGCGGAACTCGCTGGCCAGCTCCACCTCGCAGGGGATCCGGGTCCAGTGCTCGATGGCGTACTTGGCGACCATGCCGGCGTGGTACGCCGTGCCGCAGGCCACGATGAAGATCTTGTCGACGTCACGCAGGTCCTGATCGCTGAGGCGGACCTCGTCGAGGGCGATCTCACCGGTCTCGGTGAGCCGGCCGAGCAGCGTGTCGGCGATGGCCTGCGGCTGCTCCTCGATCTCCTTGAGCATGAACCAGTCGTAGCCGCCCTTCTCCGCGGCCGACGAGTCCCAGTCGATGTGGAAGTCCTTGCCGGTGGCGGGCTGGCCGTGGAAGTCGGTGATCTCGATGCTGTCGCCGGTGATCAGGACGATCTGGTCCTGGCCCAGCTCCACCGCTTCGCGGGTGTGCTCGATGAACGCGGCCACGTCGCTGGCCAGGTAGTTTTCCCCGTCGCCCCGGCCGACCACCAGCGGCGAGTTGCGCCGGGCGCCGACGACCGCTCCGGGCACCGCGGCGTCCACCGCGAGGAGCGTGAACGCGCCCTCCAGTCGCTGGCAGACCACCCGCATGCCGGCGGCGAGCAGTTGCGGGCCGTCCGGCTGGCCGGCGGCGCGCAGGTCGGCCAGCGCGGCGGAGAGCAGGTGGGCGGCGCACTCGGTGTCGGTGTCGCTGGTGAACTGGACGCCGTCGGCCTCCAGCTCGGCGCGGAGCTTGGCGAAGTTCTCGATGATGCCGTTGTGGATCACCGCGACCCGGCCGTCGGGGGCGAGGTGCGGGTGGGCGTTGCGGTCGGTCGGGCCGCCGTGGGTGGCCCAGCGGGTGTGCCCGATGCCGGTGGTGCCGTCGGCGATGCCGATGGGGCTGGCCGCGCAGGAGGTGGGATCGTCGGCGGCCCGCTCGGAGAGCACCTTCTCCAGGTTGGCCAGCTTGCCGGCCTTCTTCTCGATCAGCAGCTGGTCGTCGCAGACGATCGCGACCCCCGCCGAGTCGTAGCCGCGGTATTCCAGCCGCCGCAGCCCGTCGAGCACGATGCCGAGTGCGGGGCGCGCGCCCGCGTATCCCACGATTCCACACATGGCCCGCAGCCTAACCCAGTTTCGCTCACGATGGTTGCTCGAAAGTCGGCTAAACAATCACTGAATCTGAGCGATCGGGGGCTGGGGGGTCACAACGGGACGAGCCACCCCGGCCCGGTCGGGCCGCGGTTGAGGGCGACAGGGTTGCCACGGGTCCCCAGGTACGAAAGTCTCTCGGCGGGTGCGGCGGTCCTCTCCACGACCCGTTCGCCCCATACCCACTCCCGCCCGGAGCAGCCATGTCCGACGCGCCTCCACCCGAACCGTCCCCGACGCCGCCCTCGGACCCGCCATCCACGCCGTCGAACCCGACATCCACGCCGTCGAACCCGCCATCCACGCCGTCGGACCCGACACCTACGCCCTCGGATCCGACACCCACGCCGTCTAGCCCGGCCGCCGCGGGCAGCCCGCCGGCACCCGACCCGCCGCCCGACTGGGCCCCTGCGGCGTCGTACCCGGCACCCGACCCGCTCGCCCCCGGCCAGCCGTGGGCGCCACCGCCCCCGTGGACGGCCGGACCGCCATCCGCGCTCTGGACGTCCGGACCCGGACCACAGTCCGCGCCGTGGACGCCCGGACCCGGACCGCAGTCCGCGCCCTGGACGCCTGGACCGCCGGAGACGTCGTGGACGCCCGGCCCGTCGTCCGCGCCCTGGACGCCGGGACCGCCGGACACGTCGTGGACGCCCACTTCGGCGGCGCCCTGGCCGCCGTCTCCGACGACCGGCCCCGACCCCTCTCCCGCCGGCCAGCCACCGTCCGGCCAGCCACCGTCGGGGTGGCCACCGTCCGGCCAGCCACCGTCCGGTCAGCCACCGTCCGGGTGGCCGCCACCCGGCTACCCGCCGCCCTACCTCCACCCCGGGCATCCGCAGGTCGCCGGTCGCCCGCCCGGCGGCAACGCCCGGATCGGGATCGTCGTAGCGGTCGTCGCGGTGCTCACCCTCGCCCTCTGCGGCTGCGTCTGCGTGGCCGGCCCGCTGCTCGGCCGGTTGGCCCCGGATCCGATCGCCGAGAACCCGTACGATTCGGACCCCGACGACGACCGCTGGTCCCTACCGACCGCCGAGCCCCCCTCCACCGAACCGACCACCATGCCGACCACCACCGCGCCGACGCCCACGCCCGACAAGAAGCCGATCACCCGCCCCACCTCCGGGCCGGCGCCGGTGACGGTGGCCTACGAGGTGACCGGATCGGGCCGGGCGGACATCTCGTACTACGACGCCGAGAGCGATCTCATCCACGTCGACGCCGCGGAGCTGCCCTGGCGCACCACCATCCGGACCAACGGCCGGAGCCGGGTGATGGTGGAGGCCACCTGGCCCGACATCGAATATCACGGGCCTCTCGACTGCACCGTCACGGTCACCGGCGCCGGCAGGCTGGTCGTCGACAAGACCCGCGGATACTGGCGGACCACCTGCACGGCGGGGTGAGGTCTCGCCTTGATCCACACGGAGTCAGCGATAACGGGGTATCCGAAGGCCGTTGACACCCCGATATCGCCGACCTCGCGTCGATCATGTCGGAACGGCTTGGTGAGGCTGGGGTTCGGCCCACGGGTGCCCGTAGGCTGGCGCAGGTGACGACGAGCACCGATGTCGACCCGCTGGTGGCCCGGATGCGGCCGTTCGGCACGACGATCTTCGCCGAGATGTCCGCCCTCGCCGTACGGACCGGGGCGGTCAACCTCGGCCAGGGCTTCCCGGACACCGACGGCCCACCGGAGATGCTGGCCGCCGCGGCCGAGGCGCTGCGCGGCGGGCAGAACCAGTACCCGCCCGGTCCGGGGATCCCCGCCCTGCGTGCGGCGGTCGCGGCCCACCAGCGGCGGTTCCACGACCTGGCGTACGACCCGGACAGCGAGATCGTGATCACCGCAGGCGCCACCGAGGCGGTCGCGGCCAGCATCCTCGCCCTCTGTGAGCCGGGCGACGAGGTGGTCTGCTTCGAGCCGTACTACGACTCGTACGCCGCCTCGATCGCACTCGCCGGCGCGGTCCGGCGGCCGGTCACGTTGCGTCCCGCCGCCGACGGCCGGTACGCCTTCGACCCGGCGGCGCTGCGCGCGGCGTTCGGCCCCCGCACCCGGTTGGTACTGCTGAACTCGCCGCACAACCCCACCGGCAAGGTCTTCACCCCGGCCGAGCTGACGCTCATCGCCGAGTTGTGCCAGGAGCACGGCGCGTACGCGGTCACCGACGAGGTGTACGAGCACCTGGTCTTCACCGACGCGGCGAGCCCGCACGTGCCGCTGGCCGGCCTGCCCGGCATGCGGGAGCGGACGCTGCGCATCTCCTCGGCCGGCAAGACGTTCTCCTGCACGGGTTGGAAGGTCGGCTGGGTGAGCGGTCCGGCGGCGCTGGTCTCGGCGGTGCTGCGGGTGAAGCAGTTCCTGACCTTCGTCAACGCCGCACCGCTGCAACCGGCGGTCGCGGTGGCGCTGGCGCTGCCGGATGACTACTTCACCGGCTTCCGGGACGGGCTTCAGCAGCGCCGTGACCAGCTCGTCGGTGGCCTCACCGACGCCGGGTTCGAGGTGCTGGCCCCGGAGGGCACGTACTTCGTCACCGCCGACGTCACCGCCCTCGGCGGCCGGGACGGCGTGGAGTTCTGCCGTTCGCTGCCGGAGCGGTGTGGCGTGGTGGCCGTGCCGACGCAGGTCTTCTACGACGATCAGGAGGCGGGCCGGCGGCTGGTCCGGTTCGCCTTCTGCAAGCGTCCGGAGGTGCTGACCGAGGCGGTCACCCGGCTGCGCGGGCTGCACGGGCGGCACTGACCGAGGCGGTCACCCGGCTGCGCGGGCAGCGCGGGCTGCACTGACCGTTGGGGTCAGCCGGCCGCGCGGGCCGGTCCGGCGTCGTCCGCCCGCGGGGGCGGCGCGGCGTCGGCGGCGGACGCCGAGATCTGCGACGGTGTGACCGCCAGGGTGGCGAGCAGCGCACCACTGTCGGCCAGCAGCACCGCCTCGGCATCATCGACGAAGGCGAGGTCGGCCTCGACGTGCCGGCTCGCTGCGGCGAGCAGCAGCCCGACCACCGGGTCAGCGGCCTTGCGGCGCAGCCCGTCGAGGTTGCGCAGCTCGCGGAGCAGGTGCCCGCGTTGGTTGCTCAGCACGGTGCGGACGGTCTGCGCGGAGCCCGATCGGGCGGCAGCGGTGACCTTGAGGAAGAAGTCGTCCCGGAAGCCGCCGCTGCGGGGGCTCGGCTCGTTGAGCCATCGGTCGAGTTCGGCCCGGCCATCGGGAGTGATCTGGTAGACCACCCGGTCGGGTTTGACCTGCTGGGCCTGCCGCTCGGCGACCACCAGGCTGTCCCGGGAGAGCCGGTCGAGGATCTGGTAGAGGTGGCCGATGTTGAGCGGCCCCCACTGTGGACCGGTGGTGGCCTCGAAGGCGCCTTTCAGCTCGTAGCCGTAGCTCGGGCCGCGCGCGAGCAGTGCCAGGACCGCGTGCTGGATCGCCACCGTCTCCTCCGATTCCACTGGTCGACCGGACCAGGTCTTGCATTGTGACAATGTAACGCGCAGAGTGTGAGGTGGCACACGGGGAGGCGCGACATGCTGGGGTTCATCTGGGGGCAGCTACGCGGCCGTGCCGGGCGGTCGGTGGCGCTGCTGGCAGGGGTGCTGGTGGCGACCACCGGCTTCGTCGTCCTGACCGGCGCCACCACCACCTCCCGCCTCGACGTCACCGGCGCGGTGGAGCGCAACACCCGAGCCGCCTACGACATCCTGGTCCGCCCCAAGGGGGCCCGCACGCCGCTTGAGGCCGAGCGCGGGCTGGTCCGCCCAAACTACCTCTCCGGCCTTTTCGGCGGCATCACCCCCGCGCAGTACGAGCAGGTGAAGGGGCTCGCCGGCATCGACGTCGCCGCGCCGATCGCCATGCTCGGCTATTCGACCTCGACGGTGCCGGTCCAATTCGATGTGACCAGCGCGGTCGACCCCTCGCTGGAGCAGCAGGTCATCCGGCTCAACCCCACCTTCACCGCCGAACGAGGGCTTTCCACCGCTGCCAGCAGCCCGCGCTACGTGTACGTGACCAAGCGCCCGCTGCTCTATCCCGAATGGGGCGGCGACGTGAACGCTTCCTTGCAGCCGTACTCGGACGGCAAGACGTACAAGCAGGACGACTATTGCGGGCAGGTCCCACGGGAGGTGCTCCCCGATGGACGAAGCGAACCGATTTGCGACCCGCGCCTGGCGGCAAGGTCCGGGAACGCGGGGCATTCGTCCGAACGGGAGGACTGGAGCGTCGACACCGTCCGGCTCCTGCCCGACGGGCGCTTCGAGGCGAACCGGTGGTTCCCCGGCCGCGCCGAACGCGTCGTCACCGACCAACTGGTGGTCACCTACCGGGTGACGGTGCCGTTCCTGCTGGCGGCGGTCGATCCCGACGCGGAACAGCGCCTCGTCGGCCTGGACGACTCGGTGACCGAGGGCCGCTCGCTCCGGCTCGACGACACGGCCACCGAGACCTCTCCCGGGCCCTATGTGACCGAGCGGTCGGTCCCGGTGTTGAGCACCAGCCGTCCCTACCTCGACGTCTCCGTGCGGTCCGCCCTCACCCGGCTGCCGCAGGCGCGACCCGCGGGGCTGTCGGTCGACGAGTTGGAGCGGACGCTGGGCAGCGCCACCGGGCTCGGGGTCGGGACCGAGGAGTACGCGCTGACCGACGGGTACCGCGACCTGCTGGCCGAGGGGATCTCCAAGACCGGCTGTTGCACAGGTGATTTACAGACGATCATTCAGGCGGGCGCACCGGAGTACGAGCGGCTCCCCGACGGAACTCTCCGCGCCGTCGCGCGACCACCGTTCGATGACGCGCTCTACGGCGGCGAGAACGATCTCAACTTCCGCTCCCGTCCATGGCTGGCCGACGACAACGGCTTCCGCCCGGTGACCGCGCTTCCTCAGTCGCCGTCGGGCGCGCGCCTCCAGGTCCGGACCTGGCGGACCGTCGGCATCTTCGATCCGGAGAAGCTGAGCGGGTTCAGCGACCTGTCCCGCGTGCCACTGGAGACCTACGAACCGCCCCGCACCGACGGTGCCGACGAACCCAGCCGCCAGGCGCTGGGCGGTCGGCCGCTGGAGCCGAGCGGAAACCCGGCGGGCTACCTCTCCTCGCCACCGCTGATGCTCACCAGCCTGGCTGCGGTGCCGAAGCTGTTCGCGGGCGACGCCACCCCCACCCGGACAGCGCCGATCAGCGCGATCCGGGTCCGGGTCGCGGACGTCGCCGGCTACACCGACCGGTCCGCCGAGCGGGTCCGGCTCGTCGCCGAGCGGATCGCCGACACGACCGGGCTGGACGTCGATCTCACCTTCGGCTCGTCTCCCGCCCCGCAGACCGTGGAGCTGCCGGCGGGCTCGTTCGGCCGGCCCGAGCTGCGGCTCACCGAGCCGTGGTCCGCGCTCGGGGTCGCGTCGGTCATCACCAAGGCGGTCGACCGCAAGAGCCTCGTGCTGTTCGGGCTGGTGCTGGTGGTCTGCGGGCTGTTCCTCGGCAACGCCGTGTCCGCCGCCGTCCGGGACCGGCGCCGCGAGCTGGCCGTGCTCGCCTGCCTGGGCTGGCCAGCCCGTCGGATCGCGGCGCTGGTCCTCGGCGAGGTGGCCGCGCTGGGGCTGGCCGCCGGCCTGCTCGCCCTGGGGTTGGCGTTCCCCCTGGCCGCCGCGCTGGACATCGGGATCGGTTGGCGTCAGGCGGTGCTCGCCGTACCGGTGGCTCTCCTGCTGGCGCTGGTGGCGGGCCTGGTCCCGGCGCTGCGTGCCGCGGGCGCCCACCCGGCCGCCGCCCTGCGACCGCTGGTGGCCCCGGCCCGCTGGGTACGACGGCCCCGCGGCCTGTTCGGGCTGGCGCTGTCCAATGTGGTCCGCACGCCCGGGCGCACCCTGCTCGGGGCGGCCGCGCTGGCCATCGGGCTGGCGGCGCTCACCCTGGTCAGCGCCGCCGCCTACGCCTTCCGCGGCGCGATCGTCGGCAGCCTGCTCGGTGACACCATCTCGCTGAACGTCCGGGGTGCGGACACCCTGGCCGCGGTCGTCACCGTCCTGCTCGGCGCGGGCGCCGTCGCCGACGTGCTGTACCTGAACGTCCGGGACCGCGCCGCGGAGTTGTCCACCCTGCGCGCGGTCGGCTGGACGGACGCCGCGCTGGGCCGCCTGGTGGGTTACGAAGGACTCCTCATCGGTGCGCTCGGGGCGGTGGCCGGCGCCGGGCTCGGGCTCGCCGGGGCCGCCTGGTTGGTCGGTGGCCTGCCGAGCGCCCTGGTCCTGGTCGCCGCCGCGGTGGCGCTCGTCGGTGTTCTGGTCACCTGTCTGGCGGCGCTCGTGCCGGCCGCGTTGCTGCGCCGGCTCCCGACCGCACGGCTACTGGCAGAGGAGTGACGATGGAGGCAACGACGGGCAGCACGGTCCGGACCCTCGGGCTGACCCGGCAGTTCCGCACCGGAGCAGAGCGGCTGACCGCGGTCGACGACGTCTCGCTGGAGATCACGGCCGGGTCGGTGGTGGCACTGACCGGCCCCAGCGGCTCGGGCAAGTCGACCCTGCTGCACCTGATCGGCGCCATCGAACAGGCCGACAGCGGCACCATCATGGTCGACGACATGGAGATCACGGCGCTGCGCCGCACCGCGCTGGCCCGGTACCGGCAGCGGGTGGGGTTCGTCTTCCAGCGCTACCACCTGCTGCCCGCGTTGACCGTGCTGGACAACGTGATCGCCCCGGTGCTGCCGCAACGCGGCCGGGCCGACCACGCGACCCGGGCCCGCGAGCTGCTCGACGGGGTCGGCCTCGCCGGACGGGAGCGGGCGATGCCGGCGCAGCTCTCCGGTGGCGAGCAGCAGCGGGTCGCCATCGCTCGGGCGCTGATGGGCGCCCCCGGGCTGCTGCTGGCCGACGAGCCCACCGGCAACCTCGACTCGACCACCAGCGCCCAGATCCTCGACCTGCTGCTCGATTTGCGGGAGCGGCACGGCATGACGATCCTGCTCGCCACCCACGAACGGTCGATCGCGGCCCGCTGCGACCGGTTGGTCCGGCTCGGTGACGGCAGCATGGTCGAGGACCTCGACCTCACCGACGGCGAGGACCCCGCCGACACGTACGAGCGGGCCGCCCGACTGCGGTTGTGACGCCGCCGGGTAGCGGCCTCAGCCGACCGGGCTGGCGGTGCGGACCTGCTCCGCGATGCGCTCGGCGACCTCGCGGGCGGTCGCCTCGGTGGCCGCCTCGACCATCACCCGGACCAGCGGCTCGGTGCCCGACGGGCGCAGCAGCACCCGCCCGGTCTCGCCCAGCTCCGCCTCGGCCCGCTCGACCTCGGCGCGGACGGCCGGCGCGGCCGCGCCGACGGTGCGGTCACCCACCGGCACGTTGATCAGCACCTGGGGCAGCTTGGTGACGACCGAGGCCAGCTCGGCCAGGGACTGGCCGGTGGCCGCCATCCGGGCCATCAGGTGCAGGCCGGTGAGCACTCCGTCGCCGGTGGTGGCGTGCGCGGGCATGACGATGTGGCCGCTCTGCTCGCCGCCGAGCGCCAGCCCGGAGGCGCGCAGCTCCTCCAGCACGTACCGGTCGCCGACCTTCGTCTCGACCAGCCGGATGCCCTGGGCGGACATGGCGAGCCGCAGCCCGAGGTTGCTCATCACGGTGGCCACCAGAGTGTCCTGGGTGAGCGTGCCGGCGTCCCGCATGGCCAGCGCGAGGATCGCCATCAGCTGGTCGCCGTCGACCTCGTCACCGTCGGCGGTGACCGCCAGGCAGCGGTCGGCGTCGCCGTCGTGGGCGATACCCAGGTGGGCGCCGTGCTCGACCACGGCCGCCCGCAGCGCCTCGATGTGGTTGGAGCCGCAGTCGTCGTTGATGTTCAGGCCGTCCGGCTCGGCGTGGATCGCGATGACCTCGGCGCCGGCCTCCCGGTAGGCGACCGGGGCGACCTCGGCGGCGGCGCCGTTGGCGCAGTCGACCACGACCTTGATCCCGTCGAGCCGGTGCGGCACGGTGCCGACCAGGTGCTGGACGTAGTGGTCGGCGCCGTCGAGCAGGTCGTGCACCCGGCCCACGCCCGCGCCGATCGGTCGGTCCCAGGCGGTGGTGGCGTTCGCCTCGACCGCCGCCTCGATCTTCATCTCGATCTCGTCGGGCAGCTTGTGCCCCCCGGCGGCGAAGAGCTTGATCCCGTTGTCCGGCATCGGGTTGTGTGACGCGGAGAGCATCACACCGAGGTCGGCCTTGGCCTCCGCGGTGAGGTACGCGACCGCCGGGGTGGGCAGCACACCGACCCGCACCACGTTGGCGCCGGCGCTGGTCAGACCCGCCACCACGGCGGCCTCCAGCATCTCGCCGCTGGCCCGGGTGTCCCGGCCGACCACGGCGAGCGGCGGATGACTGCGGTCCGTCTCGGCGAGAGTGTGCGCGGCGGCCACGGCGAGCGCGAGCGCCAACTCGGGGGTGAGATCCGCGTTCGCCCGCCCGCGTACGCCATCCGTGCCGAACAACCGACCCATACCCGCCAACCTCCGATGAGCACCACTGATGAGGAGAAAGCGGAACGGCCGGCCCACCTCCCCGGTCGAGGGGAGGCGGACCGGCCGTCCGTCAGAAGTACAACGCGCTGGAAAAGATCAGCGCTTCGAGTACTGGGGAGCCTTACGGGCCTTCTTGAGGCCGTACTTCTTGCTCTCCTTGACCCGGGCGTCCCGGGTGAGGAAGCCGGCCTTCTTGAGGGCCGGGCGGTCGTCCGGCTCGTTGACGATCAGCGCGCGGGCGATGCCCAGCCGGAGCGCACCGGCCTGCCCGGTGGTGCCGCCGCCACGCAGGTTGGCGATGACGTCGAACTGCTCGAGCTTCTCGGCGGTGACCAGCGGGTCCTTGATGAGCTGCTGGTGCACCTTGCTCGGGAAGTAGGCCTCGAGGTCCTGGCCGTTGCAGGTGATCTTGCCGGTGCCCGGGACGATACGGACCCGGACGATGGCCTCCTTGCGGCGGCCCACGGTCTGGATCGGCCGGTCACCACGAGGCGCGCGGGCGACGGGCGCCGGCGCCTCGGTGGCCTCGGGGGCTTCCGGGGCAACCTCGGTCTCGGTGATGTCGGTCATGCTGCTTCCTTCGCCCGCGCTCACTGCGCGATCTGCTTGATCTCGAACGGCATCGGCTGCTGCGCGCCGTGCGGGTGCTCGGCACCGGCGTAGACCTTCAGCTTCTTGATCAGCTGACGGCCGAGCTTGTTGTGCGGGAGCATCCCCTTCACAGCCAGCTCGATGGCCCGCTCGGGGCGCTTGGTCAGCAGCTCCTCGTAGCCGATCTGCTTCAGACCACCCGGGTAACCGGAGTGGCGGTAAGCGACCTTGGTCTGGCGCTTGTTGCCGGTCAGCGCAACCTTGCCCGCGTTCACGATGACGACAAAGTCGCCCGTGTCGACGTGCGGCGCGAAAGTCGGCTTGTGCTTACCACGCAGCAACGTGGCGGCGTGGGTGGCCAGGCGGCCCAGCACGACATCAGAGGCGTCGATGACGTGCCACTGACGCTCGATCTCACCCGGCTTCGGGCTGTACGTACGCACAGGTCTACCTTGTCTCGTCGTCGGTCTGGGGTCGCGCGCCGAGGTGACCAGATCTTGCAGGCCGGACCAGCGCGCACGAACGACCAAGCGTACCTGATAGGGCACGCCTCTGGATGTCGTACAACAGCAGGCAACGATACCCGGCGCCCCGTCAGCAGGTCAAAACGGGGGTACGGCCGCGCGTGCCAGCACGGACCCATCATGGCACAGCTCACACGCCGGCCAGGCGGGCCGCCCCCCGCCGGCGGTAGACGACCCAGGTGATCGCGACGCAGAGGGCGTACCACCCGATGAACGCCAGATACGCGGCGTCGGCCGTGCCGGAGGTCAGGAACGACTGGCGAAACGCGACGTTGACCAGCACCCCGCCGAAAGCGCCCACCGCTCCCGCGACGCCGATCAGCGCGCCGGTCATCCGCCGGGCCCAGCTCGCGGCGGCCACCGGATCGCACCGCCCGTCGGACACCGCTTCCGCCGCCCGGGCCCGGAAGATCGCCGGGATCATCTTGTACGTGGAGCCGTTCCCGACGCCGGAGAAGACGAACAGGGCGAGGAAACCCGCCAGGTAGAGCGTGAACGAGTGCTCCCGTGCCGCGTACAGGACCGTCCCCGCGCCGGCCGCCATCGCCACGAAGTTCCAGAACGTCACCCGGGCCCCGCCCAGCCGGTCGGCGAGGTGCCCGCCCAGCGGCCGGATCAGCGAGCCGACCAGCGGGCCGAGGAAGGTCAGCCAGGCGGCGTCGACCGGGGTGGGGAAGCGTTCGGCGAACTGGAGCTGGAGCACCTGGCCGAAGGCGAAGCCGAACCCGATGAACGACCCGAAGGTGCCGATGTACAGCACCGACATGATCCAGGTGTGCGGGTCGCGGGCCGCGGCGCGCAGCGCGCCGGGCTCGTTCCGGGCCCCGGGGACGGTGTCCAGCCACCGGGCCGCCGCCAGCGCCGCCAGCACGATCAGCGGCAGGTAGACCGCCGGCACCAACCGGGGGTACGCGGCCCCGGCGGTGGCCAGCACCGCCAGTCCGACCAGTTGCACCGCGGGTACGCCCAGGTTGCCGCCGCCCGCGTTGAGCCCGAGGGCCCGGCCCTTGAGCCGCTGCGGATAGAAAAGGTTGATGTTCGCCATCGAGGAGGCGAAGTTGCCGCCGCCGACCCCGGTCAGGCAGGCCAGCACCATCAGGGTCGGGTACGACACGCCCGGCTCCAGCAGCACCGTCATCGGCACGGTGGGCACCAGCAGCAGCAGCGCGCTGACGATGGTCCACCGCCTGCCGCCGAAGCGGGCCACCGCGAGGGTGTACGGCAGCCTCAGCACCGCGCCCAGCGCGGCCGGCACGGCGGTGAGCAGGAACTTGCCGGCCGGGTCGATGCCGTACTCGGGACCGAGGAAGAGCACGGTCACCGACCAGAGGCTCCACACCGAGAAGCCGACGTGCTCGGCGAAGATCGAGACCCAGAGGTTGCGCCGGGCGATCGGCGCGCCCGTCGTCCGCCAGAAGTCGGGGTCCTCGGGGCGCCAGTCGGCGAGCTCCCGCCGACGGCCGGCGGCGTCCGGCGGGGCGGTGGTGACTGCGGTGCTGGTGAGCGTGGGCACTGCGGCTCCTCCTCGTCGGTGTGACGAGGGGGAACGCTAGGAACACCGGATTACCGGGCGGTGCCCGGAGCGGGTCGACCCGGAAACGAGGGCCGCACCGCGGACCGGCGGCGGTGGTGAGGTCAGAGCTGCTGGAGGATGCGCAGCGCGCGACCGACCCGGAGCATGGTGTCGGTGTCGGCGACGTCCACGCAATCGGTGAACCACTTCTTCATCGGCGAGGAGAGCCGGTCGGGCATCACCACGTAGCGGCCCATCGACACGGCGAGCGGCGAGTCCCGCAGCAGCGACTCCTCCACGACCTCGACCACGATCACGATGGGCACGTCGGTGGAGTTGTAGACGTCCGAGCTGATCACGAGTCCGAGGCGTTCCCGGGCGCCCTCGATGCGCCAGACCTCACCCCTACGCAGCACGCGGCCGGCCGCGGAAGAGCAGGTCGTCGACCATGCCCACCTCGCGGGCGTCGGCGAGGGCGGCGGATTCGAGGTCGAGGCCGGCGCGGCTCACGGCGGCCGCGTGCGCGGTGAAGACCTCGCGCAGCGCCTTCTCCCGGGCGGCCTGGTCCATCCACGCGGAGAGCGACAGCCCCTCGCGCTTGGCGAACCGTCGGGCCTCCTCGATCGTCTCGTCTGTGAACGACAGGGTCACCTTGGCAGTCATGCCGGTGAGACTACCCATCGGTATGACCATCAGTCATCCTCGTGGACGGGCGGATCACCACCGGCGTCGAAACGTACATTCCGGCAGCGGGTCGCGGTCGTCAGCGTGCCGCACCGGTCGCCCGGCCGCCGAACACCGCGAAGCGCCACTCCTTGAAGTAGCAGTCGACGTCGACCAGGCCGGCCTCGGTGAGCCAGCGGCACTGGTCGGCCACGGTCGCCGGCCGGTCGTGCCGCATCCGCTCCCGGGCGGCGGCGATCTCCTCGGTAGGCGAACCCAGCTCCGCGATCCGGGCGGTCCACACCTCGTCGTAGCGCCGGTCCAGAGCCGGGGTCGGGCCGGCCACCTGCTCGGCGTTGACGAACACCCCGCCGGGCACCAGCGCGTCGGCGGCCCGCCGGTACAGATCCTGCTTGCCGGCGTCGTCCAAGTGGTGGATCGCCAGGGCGCTGACCACCGCGTCGTACCGGCCGGCCGGCAGCGGGTCGGCCAGGTCGGCCCGGACCATGCGGTGCGGCACGGACCGGGCGTGCAGTTCGTCGGCGGCGCGGGCGAGCATCGCCGGCGCCGCGTCCACCAGGGTCAGGCACACTCCCGGCACGGCGGCAGCGAGCAGCAGCGAGAGCAGGCCGGTGCCCGCGCCCAGGTCCAGCACCTCCGGGGTGCGCCCGGCGGCGAGCGCGTCGCGCAGTGGTGGCGTGGCGACCTGGACGGCCGTGCCGTAGAAGGCGTCGAAGCAGGGCACCAGCCGTCGACGGGCTTCGTCGTAGCTGCCGGCCACCGCGTCGAACGCGTCCGCCACAGTCATCGCACCCTCCCGCATATCGAGACACATTTCCCACATTCTAGATCGCGAACGCCGTCCCGCAAACGCGCCCTCCGCGCCGGTGCGGTGTGAGGCCCACTTGACAGGACCGAAACAGAAGGGACCCGGACCGGAAACCGCCCGACGGCACGCTTTCCCGACATGACAGACGGTGCACGGTCGACAACGCGACCGGGGCCCTCGCCCCGGGAGGTCGCGACGCACTGCCCGTACTGCGCGCTCCAGTGCGGGATGGTGCTGCGCGAGGACGCCGACGGGGTGACGGTGCTCCCCCGCCAGTTCCCCACCAACCGGGGCGGGCTCTGCCAGAAGGGCTGGACCGCCGCCGAGCTGCTCGACCACCCCGACCGGCTGACCACCCCGCTGCTGCGCGACCCGGCCAGCGGCGAGCTGCGCCCCGCCAGCTGGGACGCCGCGCTGCAACGGATCGTCAGCGGCATCCGCGCCGTCCAGGCCGAGTCCGGCCGCGACGCGGTCGCCGTGTTCGGCGGCGGGGGGCTCACCAACGAGAAGGCGTACGCGCTGGGCAAGTTCGCCCGCGTCGCGCTGCGCACCCGGCACATCGACTACAACGGACGGTTCTGCATGTCCTCGGCGGCGGCCGCCGGCCTGCGCGCCTTCGGCGTCGACCGAGGGCTGCCGTTCCCCCTCGCCGACCTGGGCCGGGCCGACACGTTGCTGCTGGTCGGCGCCAACCCGGCGGAGACCATGCCGCCACTGGTCCGCTGGCTGACCGAGCAGCGCCGCAACGGCGGCCGACTGATCGTGGTCGACCCACGGGCCACCGCCACCGCACGCCAGGCCGACCTGCACCTGCAACCGCTGCCCGGCACCGACCTCGCGGTGGCCAACGCGCTGCTGCACATCGCGCTCACCGAGGGCTGGATCGACCGGGCGTACGTCGCGGAACGGACCACCGGCTACGAGGAGGTCCGGCGCAGCGTCGCGGCCTGGTGGCCGGCCCGCGCGGAACAGCTCTCCGGCGTGCCGGTGGCCGACCTGGAGGCGACCGCCCGGGCCCTGGGCACCGCCGGACGGGCGATCATCCTCACCGCGCGCGGCGCCGAGCAGCACGCCAAGGGCGTCGACACCGTCACCGCGTACGTCAACCTCGCGCTCGCCCTCGGCCTGCCCGGCCGACCCGGCTCCGGGTACGGCTGCCTGACCGGCCAGGGCAACGGCCAGGGCGGACGGGAGCACGGGCAGAAGGCCGACCAGTTGCCCGGCTACCGACGCATCGACGATCCGGCCGCGCGGGAGCACGTCGCCGGGGTCTGGGGCGTACCGGCCGACGAGCTGCCCGGGCCGGGGGTGCCGGCGTACCAACTGCTCGACTCGCTCGACACTCCGGGCGGGCCGCGGGCGCTGCTGGTGCTCGGCTCCAACCCGGTGGTGTCCGCACCCCGGGCGGCCCACGTCGAACGCCGGCTGCGCGGGCTCGACCTGCTGGTCGTGGCCGACCTGCTGCTGTCCGAGACGGCCGCGCTGGCCGACGTGGTGCTGCCCACGGCGCAGTGGGCCGAGGAGGACGGCACCATGACCAACCTGGAGGGCCGGGTGCTGCGCCGACGGGCGCTCCGCCCTCCCCCGCCGGGCGTCCGTACCGACCTGGCCATCCTCTCCGACCTCGCGACCCGGTTGGCCGCCGCCGAGCCGACAGCGGCGACGACCGGCACCTCGGCATCCCGGTTCCCGACCGATCCGGCCGCGGTCTTCGCGGAGCTGCGGCGCGCCTCCGCCGGTGGGCCGGCCGACTACGCCGGGATCAGCTGGCCCCGGATCGACGCCGCCGACGGCGTCTTCTGGCCCTGCCCCACCGAGGACGGGCCGGACACGCCTCGGCTCTTCACCGACCGGTTCGCCACCCCGGACGGCCGTGCCCGGTTCCATCCGGTGGACCACCGCCCCGCCGCCGAGCCGGTCTGCGACGAGTACCCCCTGCACTTCACCACCGGCCGGGTGCTCGCCCAGTACCAGTCCGGCACCCAGACCCGGCGGGTGGACGCGCTGCGCCGGGCCGCCCGGGACGCCTTCGTCGAGCTGCACCCCGACCTGGCCGCCCGGCTCGGCATCGGCGACGGGGAACCGGTGCGGGTCACCTCCCGGCGGGGCGAGCTACAGGCCCCGGCCCGGGTCAGCCCGACCATCCGGCCGGACACCGTCTTCGCGCCGTTCCACTGGCCGGGCGCCGCCCGGGCCAACTCGGTCACCAACGACGCGGTGGACCCGATCTCCGGGATGCCCGAGTTCAAGATCTGCGCCGTGCGGGTGGAGAGGGCATGACCGAACGCGTGGTGATCGTCGGCAACGGGATGGCCGGCGCGCGGCTCGCCGCCGAGCTGCACGCCCGCGCCGGCGACCGCAAGGTGACCGTGCTCGGGGCGGAACCGCACCGGGCGTATAACCGCATCATGCTCTCCGCGCTGCTGGCCGGACGGATCCGCGAGCGGGACGTGGCGCTGGCCGAGGCCGCCGGGCACGGCGGCGACCTGCGCCCCGGCGTGCCGGTGACCGGCATCGACCGGGCCGGACGGACGGTCCGCACCGCCGACGGTGACCGGATCGGCTACGACCACCTGGTGCTGGCCACCGGCAGCCGAGCGGTGGTGCCGCCGCTGCCCGGCCTGGACGGGGAACTGCCCCGCCGGGTGGTGCCCTTCCGCACCCTGGACGACTGCCGACGGATCCTCGCGGTGGCCGACGGCGCGCGCAGCGCGCTGGTCCTCGGCGGCGGGCTGCTCGGCCTGGAGGCTGCCCGCGCACTGGCCACCCGGGGGCTGGCGACCACGGTCGTCCACCCCACCGGGCACCTGATGGAACGGCAGCTCGACCCGGCGGCCGGCGCGGTGCTCGCCGGCACCCTGGCCGGCCTGGGCGTCACCATCCAGCTCGCGGTGGCGGCGACCGGCGTGGCCGCGGACGCCGCGGGCGTCCGCCTCGCGCTGGCCGACGGCCGGTCGCTGCATGCCGACCTGCTGGTGCTCTCCTGCGGGGTACGCCCCGACACCACGCTCGCCGCCGCAGCCGGCCTGGCCGTGCGTCGTGGCGTCGTGGTGGACGACCGGCTGCGCACCAGCGACGAGCGGATCTCGGCGATCGGCGACTGCGCCGAACACGACGGCACCCTCACCGGGCTGGTCGCCCCCGCCTGGGCCCAGGCGGGGGTGCTGGCCCAGGTGCTCAGCGGCGCCGAGCCGCCGGCCCGGTACCGGCCTCGACCGGCGGTGACCCGGCTGAAGGCGGCCGGGATCGACCTGGCCGCGATGGGCGACGCCACCGGCGACGGTCCGGACGAGGAGCTGACCTTCACCGACCCGGCCCGGGGCACGTACGCCCGGCTGCGCATCCGCGACGAGCGGCTGACCGGCGCGATCCTGCTCGGCGACAACCCGACGATCGGCACGGTGATCCAGCTCTTCGACCGGGGTCAGCCCGTTCCGGCCGACCGGCGGTCCCTGCTGCTGGGACGGGCCTCGGGCGCCGCCGGCACGGCACCGGCCGCGTCTCCGGCGCTGATGCCGGACGCGGCCACGGTCTGCCAGTGCAACGCGGTAACCAAGGGCGCCCTGGTGAGCTGCTGGCGCTCCGGCGCCCGGAGCGTCGACGCCGTGCTGGCGGCGACCCGGGCCGGCACCGGCTGCGGCGGCTGCCGGGACGCCGTCGCCGGCATCGTCGACTGGCTGTCCCAAGCGGATTCGGTGGAGGTGACGCGATGAACGGCGGCGATCTGGTCGTCATCGGCAACGGCATGGTCGGGCAGCGGTTCGTGGACGCGTTGCGGGCCCGCGACCCGCACGGGCGGTGGCGGGTGACGGTGCTCGCCGAGGAGGGCCGCCCGGCGTACGACCGGGTGCGGCTCTCGGCGTTCTTCGACGGCGTGGACGCGGACGCGCTGAACCTGCACACCCCGCACGACGGGGTACAGCTGCGCCTCGGCGAGCCGGCCACCGCGATCGACCGCGAGCGGCGGGTGGTCAGCACGGCCACCGGCGAACACCGGTACGACGCGCTGGTGCTGGCCACCGGGTCGTACCCGTTCGTGCCGCCGGTGCCCGGCGCGGACCTGCCCGGGGTCTTCGTCTACCGCACCCTCGACGACCTGGCGGCTCTCCGGGCCTACGCCCGGGGCCGGCGGGCCGGCGCGGTGATCGGCGGCGGGCTGCTGGGGCTGGAGGCGGCGAACGCCCTGCGGCTGCTCGGACTGCGCACCGACGTGGTCGAGTTCGCGCCCCGGCTGATGCCGGTGCAGGTGGACCCGGCCGGCGGCGCCATGCTCCGGCGCTACGTCGAGGAGTTGGGCGTGCGGACCCACCTCGGGGTGGCCACCACCGCGATCCGGCCCGGCCCGGACGGCTCGGTCGCCGCCCTGGAACTCTCCGACGGCCACATCGTGGAGGCCGAACTGGTGGTGGTGGCCGCCGGCATCCGGCCCCGGGACGACCTGGCCCGGGCCGCCGGCCTGCCGCTGGGTCCGCGCGGCGGGGTGCTGGTCGACGAGACCTGTCGCAGCGCCGACGAATGGATCTGGGCGGTGGGCGAGTGCGCGGCGGTCGACGGCACCTGCCACGGCCTGGTCGCCCCGGGGTACGCGACGGCCGAGGTGGTGGCCGACCGGTTGCTCGGCGGCGCGGCGACCTTCCCCGGCGCGGACACGGCCACCAAGCTGAAACTGCTCGGCGTCGACGTGGCCTCGTTCGGCGACGCGCACGGCGTGACCCCGGGCTGCCTGGATGTGACCTTCACCGACCCCGCCACCCGGGTGTACGCCAAGCTGGTCCTCTCCGACGACGCGCGCACCCTGCTCGGTGGTGTGCTGGTCGGTGACGCCAGCGCGTACCCGACGCTGCGGGCCAGCGTGGGTGGCCCGCTGCCGGCCGCCCCGCTGGCGCTGCTCGCGCCGGACGGCGGCGCGGACGCCGGCGCGCTGCCCGCCGCCGCCCAGGTCTGCTCCTGCAACGCGGTGACCCGGGGCGACGTGGACGCCGCCATCGCCGGTGGCTGCGCGGACGTGCCGGCGTTGAAGGCGTGCACCAGGGCCGGCACCAGCTGCGGCTCCTGCGTGCCGATGTTGAAGCAGCTCCTGGACGCGGCCGGCGTGGCGCAGTCCACCGCGCTCTGCGAGCACTTCGAAGCCAGCCGGCGCGAACTGTTCGAGATCGTCCGGGTACGCCGCATCCGCACCTTCTCCCGGCTGGTCGCCGAACACGGCCGGGGGCGCGGCTGCGACATCTGCAAACCCGTGGTGGCGTCGATCCTCGCCTCGTTGGGCGCCGGGCATGTGCTCGACGGTGAGCAGGCGTCGCTACAGGACACCAACGACCACTTCCTGGCCAACCTGCAACGCGACGGCAGCTACTCGGTGGTGCCCCGGATCCCCGGCGGTGAGATCACCCCGGAGAAGCTGATCGTCATCGGCGAGGTGGCCCGCGACTTCCGCCTCTACACCAAGATCACCGGTGGTCAGCGGATCGACCTGTTCGGAGCCCGGGTGGAGCAGCTGCCGCAGATCTGGCGGCGGCTGGTGGATGCCGGCTTCGAGTCCGGCCACGCGTACGGCAAGGCGCTGCGTACGGTGAAGTCCTGTGTCGGCGAGACCTGGTGCCGGTACGGGGTGCAGGACTCGGTGGGCCTGGCCGTCGCGCTGGAGCTGCGCTACCGGGGGCTACGCGCCCCGCACAAGATCAAGTCAGCGGTCTCCGGCTGCGCCCGCGAGTGCGCCGAGGCGCGTAGCAAGGACTTCGGCGTCATCGCCACCGAGACCGGCTGGAACCTGTACGTCGGCGGCAACGGCGGCTTCCGGCCCCGGCACGCCGACCTGTTCGCCACCGACCTGTCCACAGAGGCGCTGATCTCGCTGATCGACAGGTTCTTGATGTACTACATCCGCACCGCCGACCGGCTGCAACGCACCGCCGCCTGGATCGAGGCCATGGACGGTGGCCTCGACCATTTGCGGTCGGTCATCGTCGACGACGCGCTGGGGCTCTGCGCCGACCTCGACGCGGCGATGGCCCGGCACGTCGCCTCGTACTCCGACGAGTGGCGGGACGTGCTGAACGACCCGGAGCGGCTGCGCCGGTTCACGTCCTTCGTCAACGCCCCGGACGTGCCCGACCCGTCGATCAGATTCGCACTGGAGCGCGGCCAGCCGGTGCCGGCGCGTGGGGCTCCGCCGCCGACAGCGCCGGGCGAAGAGCGGCACGGCCGGGAACGGGAAGCGGACGACACCGACCAACGGCGACAGCCGGTGGCGCTGGGCCTGCCGGAGGTACGGCGATGACCGCGACCGTCACGCTGACCTGGACCCGGGTCTGCCGGCTCGACAGGCTGGAGCCCGACCGGGGCGTCGCCGCCCTCGTCGACGGTGTGCAGGTGGCACTCTTCCGGACCGCGGACGGGCTGTTCGCCATCGACAACCACGACCCGGTCGCCGACGCGTACGTGCTGTCCCGGGGCATCGTGGGCAGCCGCGGCGTGGTGCCGACGGTTGCCTCGCCGCTGCACAAGCAGGTGTACGACCTGCGCACCGGGCAATGCCTCGACCGGCCCGGCGTGGCCGTGGCCCGGCACGACGTGCGCTGTCGGGACGGGCTGGTCGAGGTGCGGCTGCGACAGGAGGCCTGATGCGTACGGAACTGTCCGGCTTCACCGTCGGGGTGACCGCCGACCGGCGGCGCGACGAGCTGGCCGCGCTGCTCGAGCGACGCGGCGCCCGGGTGGTCCTCGCGCCGGCACTGCGGATCGTGCCGTTGTCCGACGACACCGAGCTGCGCGAGGCGACCCGCGCCTGCCTGGACCGGCCGCCGGACATCCTGATGGCCAACACCGGCATCGGCATGCGCGGGTGGCTGGAGGCCGCCGAGGGCTGGGGCCTGGCCGAGCCGCTGCGCTCGGTGCTGGCCAGGTCGTACGTGGTGGCCCGGGGCCCGAAGGCGCGCGGCGCGATCCGGGCCGCCGGGCTGCACGACCAGTGGTCGCCGGCCTCGGAGAGCTGCGACGAGGTGGTCGACCACCTGCGGCGGCGCGGCGTGGCCGGGCAGGTGATCGCCATGCAGCTGCACGGCGAGCGGCAGCCGGACTGCACGCTCGCGCTGGAAGCGGCCGGCGCCACGGTGATCGAGGTGCCGGTCTACCGCTGGGCCCCGCCGACCGACCCGGCGCCCCTGCACCGGTTGGTCGACCTGATCGCCGGACGACTGGTGGACGCGGTGACGTTCACCTCGGCACCGGCGGTCGAGGCGCTGCTGCGGGCGGCCGGGGACCGCACCGACGCGGTGCTCTCCGCCCTGCGCGACGACGTGCTGGCCAGCTGCGTCGGCGCGGTCACCGCCGAGCCGCTGCTGCGGCTCGGGGTGCCGGTCAGCGCGCCGAACCGGGCTCGGCTCGGCGCGCTGGTGCGGACCATCGTCGACGAACTGCCCCGCCGGACGACGACGCTCAAGGCCGGCGGACACCTGCTCACCCTGCGCGGACACGCCGCGGTGATCGACGGTGAGCTGCGCCCGCTCGCCCCCGCCCCGATGGCGGTGCTGCGTGCGCTGGCCCAGTCCCCCGGCCGGGTGCTGTCCCGCACCGCGCTGCTGCGGACCCTGCCCCGGGGCGCCGACGAGCACGCGGTGGAGATGGCCGTGGCCCGACTCCGGGCCGGCCTGCACGCCCCCCGCGTGGTGCAGACCGTGGTCAAGCGCGGCTACCGGCTCCGGATCGACTGACCAGCGCGGCCGGTCGGTGTGCGCCGCCGGCCGCGTCGGATCAGCCGACCGGCGTGGGAAAGCCCCGGCCGTGCTCGGCCTGAAGCCGGATCATGGCGTGCTCGACCACCGTCACCAGCACCTGCTTGACCGAATCCCGTTGCCGGGCATCGGTCATCACCAGCGGCACCTGCGGCGAGATGGCCAGCGCCTCCCGGACCTCCTCCAGCTCGTACTGGGGAGCGTCGTCGAACCGGTTCAGCGCCACCACGTACGGCAGGTTGCGGTTCTCGAAGTAGTCCAGGGGCGCGAAGGCATCCGTGATCCGGCGGGTGTCCACCAGCACGGCGGCGCCCACCGCACCCCGGATGATCTCGTCCCACATGAACCAGAACCGGGTCTGGCCCGGCGTACCGAAGAGGTACAGGATCAGGTCCTGGGCCATGGTGATACGGCCGAAGTCCATGGCGACCGTGGTGGTCTCCTTGCCCGGCACCTTGGACGGGTCGTCGATGCCGACACCGGCCGCGGTCATCACCGCCTCCGTGGTCAGCGGTGTGATCTCGGAGATCGACCCGACCAGCGTCGTCTTGCCGACGCCGAAGCCGCCCGCGACGACGATCTTCGCGGAGACGATTCCCCGGCTCGGCCGCCCCCCGGCGGGGTCATAGCCTGCGAAGTCCACTTAGCACCCTTCCAAGCAGTTCCATCCGCTCCTCGAACCCCTCGGCGGGAGCAGCAGTGTGTAACGTCAGCAGGCTCTCGGCCACCATGTCGGCGACCAGCACCCGGGCGACGCCGAGCGGCATCCGGGTGTACGCGGCGATCTCCGCCAGCGACTGTGCACGGCCCTCACAGACCGTGGCGATTCGGTGCTTGTCATGCCCGGCGAAGCGGGACTCTGCGACCTGGGTGGGAGAAGCCGTGAGGACCGCCTCGAGGGCGATGTCCTGCCGGGGCTCGGTACGACCACGGGTGACCGCATAGGGACGCACCAGAGCGCCGCGCGGGTCAGCGCGCCGTTGGTCCATCCCCGATCACCTCCTCGTCCCCCGTGGAGCCGGTCCACACCGCCTCCCCTCCCTGGTCCTGCGCGCGGTCGGCACGCCGTCGTTCCGTCGCTACGAGCGCACCGCGTCGCGCGGCAGCGGCACCAGCGCGGCACCCACCCGCTCGACCAGCAACGCCATCTCGTAGCCCACCTGACCCACGTCGCAGCTGCGAGCGGCCAGCACGGCCATCGACGAGCCGTCGCTGATCGACATGAGGAAGAGGTAGCCGCTGTCCATCTCGATGACGGTCTGCAACACCCCGCCCGCGCTGAACATGCGGGCCGCGCCCTCGGTCAGGCTCACCACACCGGAGGTGATCGCGGCGAGCTGGTCCGCCCGGTCTCCCGGGAGGTCCCGGGAGGAGGCGAGCAGCAGCCCGTCTGCGGACACCGCCACCACGTGGGCGATACCCGCCACGCTGTCGGCGAAGTTGGTGAGCAGCCAACCCATGTCCTGCATGGCAGCTGGCCTGTTCATCGGCTCTCCTTGGTCGAGGTGCTGTTCAGGTCCGTACCGGCCGTCCGTCCGCGCTGCACGCCACGGTGGTAGGCCGACAACAGACCGCGTACTTCATCGGGGGTCCGCCGGCTGCGGTCCCGGCCGACCTTCGGTTCGATGCCGCCCGGCACGAGCTGCGCCTGCGGCACCCGCTTGGGAAGGCCCGAGCGGGTCGTACCAGCGGCGGCCGGCTCGGCGGCACGGCTCGCCCGGGACCAGCCCTCGTCCGCCGCGGTCCGCCAGGCGCTCGGGTCCGTCGCCGGAGCTGCGGGAGCGCTCGGGGCGGCCGGCGCGCTCGGGGTGGCCGGCGCGGGCCGGGCAGCCGGCGGCGGGTTGTACGACGGCGGCGGCGGTGCCGCTGCGCCGAGCCCACCGGTGCTCGCGGCGCCGAGCCCACCGGTGCTCGCGGCGCCCGGGTTTCCGGTGCCGTCGGTGGCGGATCCGCCCGGGGTACGGGTCGGCAGTTTCGGTCGGGCCGGCGTCGCGGCCGGCGCGGACGCGGCGGCCGAGTGACCGCCGCCCGAGCGCAGGCCGGCGTCGGCCGAGCTGGCACCGGCCGCAGGTGGCGGCGAGTCGAACTTCGGCCGAGTGAAGATCGCCGTGGCGTCGTCGCCGTGCGACCGGAACCAGACCGCTTCCATCTCCCGGAAGATCGGCGCCTCGGCGGGGAAGTCCGGCCGGTTGGTTACCGGCGCCGGCACCGGCGGCGCGGCCGGCGGTGCGACCGCACCGGGGCCGGCGACCGGCCCGACCGGCAGCACCGGCGCATTCCGCGCGTCGGTGGCGTCCGCCCCCGAGCCACGCCGGGGCAGCGGGTCGACGGTCGGGTAGGCCACCGTCGGGCTGCCCACCGAGGCACCCCCACCGGTGAACGGGGTCCGGGCCGGCGGCACCGGAGCGACCGGGGCCGGCGCGGGCGGCGCCGGCGTCTGCGCCCCGGCGAAGCCGCCGGCCTGCACGGCCGGGGCGGTGTTCCGGGCGTCAACCGGTGACGGCCAGGTCGCCGGCGCCGGCGTGCTGGTCCGCCACTGGTCGGGCAGCGTCGCCGCCGAGGTGGTGGCGCCGGCGAACGGCTCGGCGTGATTGACCGGGGTGAGCGGCGTCTGCTCGACCGCCATCGGTTGGCGTGGCCGGGTCAGCACCTGCTCGCGGCCCCGGTTGGTGGGCAGCACGACGGTGGCGGCGGGCAGCGTCACCTGGGCAACGGTGCCGCCCTCCATGTTGCGGCGCAACTCGACGCGGATCCCGTAGCGGGAGGCGAGCCGGCTCACCACGGCCAGACCCATCAGACGGAACGCGGCGACGTCGACGCTCGGCGGCGCGGCCAGCCGCCGGTTGAGCGAGTCGAGCTGCTCGTCGCTGAGGCCGAGCCCCCGGTCCTCGATCTGGATCAGCACGTAGTCGCGGATCCGGCGACCGTCGGCGACCACGGTGGTGTTCGGCGGCGAGAAGCGGGTGGCGTTGTCGAGCAGTTCGGCGACGAGGCGTACGACGTCGTTGACCGCGTGCGCGGCCACCGAGATGTCGGTGTCCACCGTGCCGAACTCGATGCGGTTGTAGAGCTCGACCTCGGACTGGGCGGCGCGCAGGACGTCCACCACCAGGGCGTCGTCGCGGCGCGGTACGGCGGAGTCGGCGCCGGCCAGGACCAGCAGGTTCTCGTCGTTGCGGCGCATCCGGGTGGCGAGGTGGTCCAGCTCGAAGAGCTGCGCCAACCGCTTCGGGTCCTCCTCGCCACGCTCGATCGCGTCCAGCTCGCCGATCATCCGGTCGACCAGGGTCTGACTGCGGCGGGCCAGGTTGAGGAACATGGCCGAGACGCTGGTACGCAGCGCGGCCTGCTCGGCGGCGACCCGCACCGCCTCCCGGTGTACGACGTTGAAGGCCAACGCCACCTGACCGACCTCGTCGCGGCTGTTGAGCCGGATCGGGTCCCGGACCTGACGGACGATCTCGTCCACCCCGCCGTCGCCCACGCTGCCCATGTTCTGCAGCCGCTGCACCGCGTCGGGCAGGTCGTGGTTGGCCACCGAGAGCGCGCCCTCGCGCAGCCGGCGCAGCGAGTGGTTCAGCGAGCGGGCCAGCACCACGGCCAGCGACACGGCGATGATCAGGGTCAGCAGCACCAGCACCGACTCGACCACGGCCTGCCGGATGACGCTCGAGCGCGCCTGGTCGGCCTGCTCGAGCAGCCGGTTCTGCAGTTGGATCTCGGCCCAGCGCATCAGGTCGTGGACCGCGCCGATGGCGGAGGTGGCGTCCTGGGCGCCGACCAGCGGGCGCTGCCCCACCGAGCGGGTGATGTCGGTGGCCACCCGGTCGGCCAGGCCGACGGCGTCACCGGAGACGGTGCTGTCGACCAGAGCGCGCTGCACCGGGTCCGCGGCGAGCGAGAAGGCGACCAGTGCCTCCTGCTGGCTGGTCAGCGTGGCGACGAAGGAGGAGAACTGCTCCTCGTCGAGTTGACCGGTGGTCAGCGCGGTGAAGGCGACCGCCTCCTCCTCGGCGACGGAGGCCTTGGCCCGGGCGAACGCGGCGACCGCCCGGCGGCTGTCCGACAGGCTCTCCTCGCCGGGCAGCTGGGCCAGCCCGTCACCGTAGGCGACCAGGTCGGTGAGGATGACGCCGTACCGCAGCACCGCCTCGGCGACGGCCATCTGCCGGCGGTCGAGCACCTCCTGGCGGGTGCCGTCCAACGTGGTCAGGTGCTCGTCGATCGCGGCCAACCGGTCCCGCAGGGCCGCCGGCACCTCGCCGATCCGGCCGCGCTCGGCGCGGTACTCGTCCACCCGCTGCTGCGTCTGGCGGACCCGCAGGTTGTACGTGTCGGCGGGCTGCTGCGGCGCGGCCAGGTAGGCCGCCGCGGCCATCCGCTCGACCTGGAGGTCCTGGGTCAGGGCGCTGACGTCGATGGAGAGCGCGGTGAGCGACCGCGCCCGGGTGGCGTCGAAGGCGCCCTCGCCAACCGAGATCAGCCGGACCGTGGCCAGCGCGATCACCGCCGCCACCGGGACGACCAGGATCAGCGCCAGCTTGGACCGGATCCGGGCGTCGCGCAGTCTCGGCATGCGTCGGCGCGTGGGCCGAGCGGTGTCGCCGAGCGCGGGCAGGGTCGTCGGTCCGGTGCTCACGACATCGCCTCCGTCGTTTCTTCCCCGCCTGACCCGCCGAACCGTGCCGCCAGCGGAGGGGACCACGCGCGGCACGGCCGCGATTTCATCAGAGAAGGTCCTCTTTGGGAAGCCGCAGTGGGGTAGGAAACGGTCGGACGGCGCGCAACCCGTGATCCGGTCAACTGATACCTTCATTTCCGCAAGCCCCTGAACAGGGCATGTAACTCCAGAGTGGTCGCGCGTGTATGCAAAGTGAGCTTTTGCAAACATTGCGTTACCCCAGCATGTGGGATGGCCGTCCCGAAAATGCGACCCGCGTCCGCGCTTGACCACAGCGCCGGCCATTGGCAAGGTTTTGCAGGCTTCGCGCACACCGTACGGCAGAGGAGATACCGTCCTCCACTGAGGACGGATTAGCGGCGGTGACCGGGCAGCGCCCGCGCCCGCACCTGGAGGACTGAGTTGAGCCCCATCCGCTCCGCGACCATCGCGGCGCTCGCATCGGCCGTAGTTGCCACCACGCTCACCGGCTGCCAGTTCGGCGGGGACGACAAGGACACGAGTCCGATCGTGATCGCCGCGGACCTCGAACTCTCCGGCGCCGCCGCACCGGTCGGCCGGGCATACCAACGGGCCCTGGAACTCAAGCGCGACCAGTTGAACTCATCCGGCGCGCTGAACGGCCGGAAGATCGAACTGAAGTGGAAGGACAACCGTTCCGACGCCGCCGAGTCGTTGCGCAACATCGCCGACTTCAGCGGTGATTCCCGGGTCAGCGCCATCATCATGGGCGGCTGCAACGAATGCGCGGTCGGCGCGGTCGGGGCCATCAACGAGAAGCGGATTCCCACCATTGCGCTCGCCGCTTCCGGTGCGATCGCCAGCCCGGTCGCGGAACGGCGATACGTGTTCAAGCTGGGCCCGAACGCCGCGGACAGCGCCGCGGCACTCACCACCGAACTGCGTCGCAAGAACGTCCGCAAGGTGGGCCTGCTCCACACCGACGACGACTACGGCCGGGAGGGCGCGGTCGCGCTCCGCCGGGAGCTGGCCAAGACCACCATCAAACCGGTCGGCGAGGAGTCGGTGAAGACCACCGACACCGACGTCTCGCAACAGGTCGGGCGGCTGGCGAAGCTCAAGCCCGACGCGCTGGTCATCTGGACCCCGCCGGAGCAGGCGGCGCTGGCCGCCACCAGCGCCCAGCAGACCACCTTCCGCGGGTCGCTCTTCTTCGATCCGGGGGCGGCGGGCGATCTCTTCCTCGGCGCGGCGGCCCGGGCCACCGAGCGGGCCACGCTGATCTTCACCCAGACCATGGTGATCGATGACGTGATCGCCACGACGCCGGCGAAGGCGGCCCGGCGGCAGTGGTTCCAGGACTACACCGCGCGTTTCGGCGGGTACAACGGATCCTCGTCCTTCGCCGCCGACGCGATGCAGCTCATCGCGGACGCCGAGCTGCGTGCCGGCGGCCCGGCGGGCAAGGTGGACCGGGACGGCCTCCGGGACGTGCTGGAGACGTCCCAGATGGACGGCCTCTCCGGCCCGATCCGGATGACGCCGGACAACCACTCCGGGCTGATGCCCCAGGCGCTCACCACGCTCGTCGCCCGCAACGGGCGCTGGCGCTTGGCGGGGTAGACGCTTCGCACCTGGGGTTCTGCTCGCGGCCTGGTCCGCCGTGGTCGGGGTGGGCCACACCCGGTGCGTCACCGGCGAACGGAAAGGGCCGGCCTCCATTGGGGGGCCGGCCCTGCGCGTTTCCGAGGGTGGATCTTGTTTGTGGCGTCCCGGGTCAGCGGCTGCTGGTGGTCTCCCGGACCCAGGGCAGGGAGATCCGCTCGAGCAGCACCAGCACCGAGTAGAGCAGGATGCTCACCAGTGCCACCAGCATGATCGCCGCCCAGGCGGTGGGGGTGTCGCCGATGCCGGCGTACTGGACGATGACGTAGCCCAGGCCGCTCTCGCCGGCCTGGAACTCACCGATCACCGCGCCGATCGCGGCCAGCGGCATGGCCACCTTGAGCCCGACGAAGATCTGCGGCAGCGCGGCCGGGAAGCGCACCTTGCGGAAGGCCTGCCAGCGCGAGGCGTTCCAGGAGCGGACCAGCTCCGCCAGGTCGGCCGGGGTCGTGGTCAGCCCGGTCGCGGTGGAGAGCACGATCGGAAAGAAGCAGAGCAGGAACACCATGGTCAGGATGGGCGTCTGACCCCAGCCGAACGCGACCACCAGCAGCGGACCCAGCGTGATCTTGGGCACCGCGTTGACGGCGACCAGCAGCGGGGTGAACATCCGCTCCACCGTGCTGGAGCTGGCCAGGGAGAGCCCGATCAGGACACCGGCTGCCGCCGACAGGGCGAAGCCGATCACGATCTCCAACAGGGTGTCCCAGGTGTGCTCCAGCATCCGGGCGGGCTTGTCGACGAACGCCGTGAGCACGTCGCCCGGCGGTGGCAGGGCGGCCGGGTGCACCAGCTCCAGCCGGGCGATCAGCCACCAGGCCGCCAGGGCGACCAGGATGCCGGCCACGGGCAGCAGCGTCGCTCCGGCCCCGGCACGCAGGCCGGCGCCCCGCCC
>NZ_RCVJ01000142.1 GCF_003667505.1 Micromonospora sp. BL4 | reverse complement strand
GGTTACCCCCGGGGCGCCGCCGCGGTGCCGGCGGCACCCGTCCGTCAGGAGCATCAGCCGGCGTACGCCCGGCAGGCCGGCCCGGCTCTGCCGTCACCCGATCCCCGCCGGTCCCGGCCCGGAATGGTGCTCCTCGCCATCTTGCTGGCCGTGCTGGTCCTGCTCTGCTCCGGCGTGATTTCCTACAACCTGCGGAAGCAGTCGCAAGCCGGTGAACCCGGTGCGCTGGCTCCACACACCGTGACGTCCGACGTGCTGCGGCTCGACGGACGCGACGATGCGACCCGGACGTCGTACCGTCTTGGGATACGGCTCCAGCCGGACGACGGCGGGACGACGACGAGTGAAGGACGACAGACGCGATGACAGCGCAGGCCCGCCTGCTCGGTGGCAGGTACCAGGTCGGCGAGCTGCTCGGCTACGGCGGCATGGCCGAGGTGCACCGCGGTCGCGACCTCCGGCTCGGTCGTGACGTCGCGATCAAGATGCTCCGCACCGATCTCGCCCGGGACGCCACGTTCCAGATGCGGTTCCGTCGGGAGGCGCAGAACGCCGCCTCGCTCAACCACCCGGCGATCGTGGCGGTCTACGACACCGGCGAGGAGACCGCGCCGACCGGTGAGACGCTGCCGTTCATCGTCATGGAGTTCGTCAACGGGCGAACCCTGAAGGAGGTGCTCGGGGCCGAGGGCCGGTTGCAGCCCCGCCGGGCCCTGGAGATCTGCGCCGACATGTGCGCGGCGCTGGAGTTCAGCCACCGGCACGGCATCATCCACCGGGACATCAAGCCGGGCAACGTCATGCTCACCCAGACCGGCCAGGTCAAGGTGATGGACTTCGGCATCGCCCGGGCGCTGGCCAGCGGCGCGACCACCATGACGCAGACCAGCGCGGTGATCGGCACGGCCCAGTACCTCTCCCCGGAGCAGGCGCGCGGTGAGGCCGTGGACGCCCGCTCCGACGTGTACGCGGCCGGCTGCGTGCTCTTCGAACTGGTCTGCGGGCACCCGCCGTTCGTCGGCGACAGCCCGGTCAGCGTCGCGTACCAGCACGTGCGGGAGACGCCGCCGACGCCGAGCGACATCAACCCGGACGTCAACCCCGCGGTCGACGCGATCGTGCTCAAGGCGCTGTCCAAGAACCCGCTCAACCGCTACCAGAGCGCCGGCGAGATGCGTGCCGACCTGCTCCGCGCCGCCGCTGGCCGTCCCGTGCTGGCCACCCCGGTGATGCGCGAGGCGGAGACGGTGGCGATGGCACCGGCCGGCGGCGGGGGCGGCTATCCGCCCGCCGCCGGTGGGCCGCAGACCCGCCAGATCCCGGCCCGGGTCGGCGACCCGCGCCAGCGCAAGGCGTCCTCCTGGCTCATCGCGACCTTCAGCGCGGTCGGCGTGCTGGCGGTGATCGCCCTGGTCGCGGCCCTGCTCTGGAATCAGCAGCCGGACAAGGACTTGAAGTCGGTCCCCACCCTGACCGGCAAGACCCGGGACGCCGCGTTCGCCGAGATCACCAACGCCGGCTTCCAGCCGGTGGTGGGCGAGCCGGTGCTCGAGAGCAACTGCCAGAAGGACACGGTGGTCCAGCAGAACCCGCAGCCGGGGACCCAGCTGGAGCAGACGCGTCAGGTCACCATTCAGCTCTGTGGCGGCAAGCCCGAGGTGCCCGTCCCGGCTGGGCTCAAGGGCAGCAAGCAGGAGAGCGCCATCGCCCGGCT
Organism: Micromonospora sp. BL4; assembly: GCF_003667505.1. GTDB lineage: Bacteria > Actinomycetota > Actinomycetes > Mycobacteriales > Micromonosporaceae > Micromonospora. The sequence continues at coordinate 42,375 of NZ_RCVJ01000142.1, read as the reverse complement.
GGAAGACGCGAAGCTCGGCTACATCATCAAGGCCATTGACAACGAGGAGAGCGAGGACATCGTCCTCAGCGTCAGCCCGCCGGAGGGAGAGCGCGTCCCTGAGGGCACGAAGGTGACTCTGACCGTGTCCAAGGGCAACGTGCGTGAGGTGCCGGACGTTGTCGGGCTGAGCGAGGACGAGGCCAGCCGGACCCTGCGGAACGCCGGCTTCACGGTGAACGTGCAGGAGGGGCCGGAGGTGCCGGCTGACGAGGCCGGAAGAGTCACCGACCAGAGCCCGAATGCCAAGGACAAGAAGCCGAGCGGCACCAGGGTGACCATCAAGGTGAGTCAGCCCGAGGAGGTGGACCCGACGCCGACCGCGACGGCGACACCCACGGCGACGCCGACCGCCACGCCGACAACCCCCGGCACCGGAGGCGGCGGCGGGCTGCCGTTCCCACTCCCGCCGACCCGGCCCAACGAGGACTAGGCCCGATGGCTCGGTTCCGGGGACCGTCGGCGTGACAACCGCCGGACCCTCGGTGACCGACCCGCCGAGCCGGGCGAGGTGGTGGCGGCGGCGCCGGACCCGGGCAGCCGCTCTGGGCCTGGCCGTCGCGCTGCTTGTCGCCAGCCTTCCGTGGCTGTGGACGACGATCTCCGCTCGCGGCCACGTCCACGCCGAGGCCGACGCGCCGGCCGTCGACGTCGTGATCGTCCTCGGCACCGCCGTGGCTGCTGATCGACGTCGACCCGGGGAGCGGCTGGCCGGCCGCCTGGAGACCGCCGCCGAGTTGGTGAACAGCGGGCGGGCCCGGGTGGTCCTGGTGTCGGGTGACGGCGGTGGCACGTCGGGTGACGAGCCGGCGGTGATGACGTCGTACCTGACCGACCTCGGTGTCGATCCGCGTCGCGTGGTGGCCGACCCGCACGGCCTGGACACCTACGACAGTTGTGCGCGGGCGCGCGAGGTGTACGGGATCGAACGGGCCCTGATCGTGACCCAGTCCTACCACGTGTCCCGCGCCGTGACGCTGTGCCGACATCTCGGCCTGGATGTCGACGGAGTCACCGCCCGCTGCACTGGTTGTGGCCCTGCGTTGCTGGTCGAGAAGTCGGTCCGGGACTACTTCGCCAGCGGGAAGGCGGCCTGGGACGCGGTCCTGGGTCGTCCGCCCGCGGTCCGCTCGTCCGAGAATCCGGCGGTGCGGGACGCGCTGCGCGGCTGACCCGGTGCCAGTGGAGGCCGGCTCTCGCTGACCGGGGTCAGGCGGTGGCGAAGGCGGCGCGGCGACGGGCGTCGACCTCGGCGGCCAGCTCCGGGGCCCGCTCCAGCGCCTCCGTGTGGCCGCAGGCCGCCAGCCAGTTGGCGAGCATCAGGTGGCCGCCCTCGGTGAGCACCGACTCCGGGTGGAACTGCACGCCCTCGATCGGCAGCGTGCGGTGTCGCATCGCCATCACCACGCCGGAGCCGGTCCAGCCGGTGACCTCCAGCTCGTCGGGGAGCGTCTCGGGCAGTACGGCCAGTGAGTGGTAGCGGGTGGCGGTGAACGGGTCGGGTAGACCGGTGAGCACGCCGACCGAGTGGTGCCGCACCTCGGAGGTCTTGCCGTGCAGCAGTTCGGGCGCGCGGGCGACGGTGGCCCCGAACGCCTCGCCGATCGCCTGGTGGCCGAGGCAGACGCCGAAGATGGGCAGCTCGCCCGCGTACGCCCGGATGACGTCCAGGCAGATGCCGGCGCGGTCGGGACTGCCCGGCCCCGGCGAGAGCAGGATGCCGGCCGCGCCCACCTTGCCCACGTCGGCGACGTCGATCTCGTCGTTGCGGCGGACCTCGCAGTCCACCCCGAGTTGGCCCAGATACTGCACCAGGTTGAAGACGAACGAGTCGTAGTTGTCGATCACCAGGACGCGCATGGTCACCTGTCCGGGGAGGGCGGCGCGGAGTTGTTCCGGTCGGTGTCGTAGGGCAGCTCGTGTTCGTCGCCGGCCGGGGTCTCCCCGGTCACCGCGTCCCCGTTGCCCGGATCTCCGGGGACGCCGGAGTCCTGGGTGACCTGCACGTCGTCGAAGGGCAGCAGCGGCTCGGCCCACGGGAAGGCCACGTACCAGAGCAGGGCCACCGCGGCGGCGGCGAGCAGCACCGAACCGGTCAGCTTGCCGACCAGGCCGAACGGCAGTTTGCGCCAGATGAACGCGTACATCGGGTCAGCCTCCCAGCTCCGCCGGGCGGCCCGCCGACTTGGGTTGGGTCCGGTCCAGCTCGGCGTGGATGATCAGGCGCTGATAGTTGTCGAACTTCGGGTTGCAGGTGGTCAGGGTGAGCATCCGCTTGGTCGGCTTCTTGTCCGGCTCGCCGGGGACCGGCGCCACCACCTCGACCTGCGTAGGCTTGACGATTCGGGACCGCGACACCCGGTAGACGTACCAGTCGGTCTTGCTCTCGACCACGATCGCGTCGCCGTCGTCCAGCTCGTCCAGCCGCCAGAACGTGGCCCGGTTGCGGTGGCCGGCGACGGAGAAGTTGCCGACCTGTCCGGGCAGCGCGCTGGTCGGGTAGTGGCCCGGGGCGTACCGGATGTCGGCCTGGGTGACGCCCTCGACCACGACCCAGTTCTTGTCGAGCTTGGGGATGTAGAGGCCCGCGATCGGCTTGCCGCGCACCGGCGGCGACGGTTTGACGCTCGGGGTGGCCGACGGGGCGACCGTGGGGTCGTCGGTCGGGCCCCAGGCCTGGGCGAGCTGCTGGCTGAGGTCGTTCTGGTGGGCGTCGACGATGGCCGACTTGCCCCAGACCTCGTAGCCGGCGAAGAGCAGCACCACCAGCCCGAAGGTGATCAGGACCTCGCCGGTGACCCGGACGCCGGTGCGCAGCCGGGAGGCGAGCGAGGGGCGGGTGAGCTCCGAGTAGACGCTCTTGTAGCCCTCGCCGGTCTGGTGCGGCCGGAGCTGGACCACCCGCTCGCCGCGTCGGGGCCGCGGCGGCTCGGAGGGGCCGCTCTCGGCGCCGGCCGGTTCGTCGGTGGCCGCCGTGCGGGGGACGGCCCCCATCAGGGCTGTGGCGTCGACGGCCGGTGGCCGGGACGATGGCCTGGTGGGCACGGTCGGGATCAGTGCGGTCGCGCCCGGGTCGGCGGGACGGTCGGGACCGGCCGGAGCGGCCGGGGAGCCGGTGGCCCGTGCGGGCCGGGCGCCGACCTTGGGGATGAAGGCGGTGGGCGCGTCGACGCCGACGCTCGGGGCGCCCGGCGCCGTCGGGCGGGTCGAAGGGCCGGGGGTGACCGGCCGGGTCGGGGTTCCACCGGGCGCACCCGGGGTGGCACCGGGCAGACCCGGCGTGCCGCCGCTGGCCGGTGGGCGGGTGGCTGCGGCGTTGGGCGGAGTCGGCGGCCGGACGGAGGCGTTGCCGGGGGCGGTCGACCGGGCCGGTCCCTGGTCGGGTGCGGCCGGTCGGCCGGGGCCGCCGTGCGGGCCCAACCCGGCTGGCGCGGCGCCGGGCCAGGGCGGAGGCGCTCCGGCGCCCGGGGTCCGCTGCGGGTCGGGTCGAGCGGGCAGCACGGGGTCGGGCCAGTTGCCGGCCGGCCCCGGCCGGTCACCTCTGGGCTCGGGCCGGTCGACCTTGGGCAGAAACGCCGTCGGCTCGTCGGCCTGGTCCCGGTGTCGCCCGTCGCGCCGGTCGTCCGGGCCGCTCACCGGGGCACCGTCGCCGAGCGCAGGGCGGTCGAGTCCTCGAATGCCGGGACTGTCACCGCGGACACGGACTCCTTGTATCCGAGCTGGTAGTCGTCGACTGCGTCCTTGAACAACCGGACTCCCTCAGAGCTGGCGAGGGCCTGCTGGAGGGCAGCGGGATCGCCGATTGCTACGATCTTGAACGGTGGGGAGTACACCCGCCCGTGGAGCAGCAGGGTGTTACCGACGCAGCGTACCGCGCTGGTTGCCAGCACGCGGACGTTCATGATTGACATGGCCTCCGCCCCGCCGGCCCAGAGCGCGTTGACCACCGCCTGTACGTCTCCCTGGTGCACCACCAGGTCGTCGTTGCTGGCGTCCGTGGGCGTCTGGTCGCTGCGTCGAGGCGCGTCGTTCAGCTCCACCGTCACCCCGGTGCCGCTCAGCGCGGTGAACCCGGCGGCCTGGAGGCTGCCCTGGGCGCGGTCCTGCTGGGCCTTGATCGGGCTGTCCGAGTGGGCCAGCGCGTCGGTCCGCTCCTCGACCTCGCCGCGCAGCGTGGCGGCCCGGCGCTCGCTCGCCGCCACCTGCTCGCGGCGGTCCTCGATGAGCTGGTTGAGCTGGGGACGGCGGTCCTCGCGCAGCGAGGTGCCGCCGGCGGTGGTCGCTGTGGTGGTGAAGAGCAGCCCCGCCGCGGCGGCGATCAGGGGCACTCCGATCGACCAGCCTGGCCGGCGTTGACGCGGTCGCCGGGGCAGCAGCCCGGCACCGGCCCGTCGAAGGACCTTCTGCCAGGAGGCGGCGCCGGATGTGTACTCCACCGAGCGTTCCTTCCGCGTTTCGGGGATTGGTCCGCCCCGGCTGGGCCGGTGATACGAACAGTCCCGCCTTTTTCGGTCACTCCGCGCACCGGCCTGACCCCATTCGTGGTCCGGGCGGGCGTTCCGGACTACGCTAGCTTTCGAACATTATTGGCCATGGACCGTCGCCCCCGCGCCCGGTTGTCAGGCCGGACGAGGTCGTCACCCCCTCTGGAGAGCGTCGTGCCCAAGTCACAGGTCCGCAAGAAGAAGGTGTACACCCCGCCGACGGACGTCCGTCCGACGACGGCGGCATCGTCGCGCAAGCCTAGCCCGGTGTGGTTGCCGATCACCGCGGTGGCATTGATCGTCGCCGGCATCGGGTGGCTGGTCGTCTACTACCTCTCCGAGCAGGAGTACCCGGTCATGGCGTGGGGTTACTGGAACCTCGCGGTGGGCTTCGGCGCGATGGTCGCCTCGCTCGGGCTGCTCTCCCGCTGGCGCTGAGCCGGCCCGGCACGGCGCCGCGCCGGAGGATGCACGTCACCCCACGGAGCCCCTGCCCGGCAGGACCGGGCGGGGCACCCTATGGTGTCCGCAGGGCGGCGTGGCCCGCTGCGAGATGACTCACGTTACTGCTGGGTAACCTTGCGCGTAGGCTGCACTGCATGACCGAGCGGAGCGAGGTCATCGACCGGTCCGGTCGCAGGTGCGGCAGCGGCGCGACGCTGGCTCCGTCCTGACCCGGCCCCCGGTCGCCGAGCCGCTCGACAGGCAGCAGACCGGGGAGGCCAACTCGATGGGCAGCGTCCAGATCGTCACCACGATCCTCGCGGCCGCCATCACCGCCGTGGCGGTGTGGCTTGCGGCACGCGCGGTCCTCAAGATGGTGGCAGTCATCCGGCTCGGGCAGCCCGCGCCGGAGCGGTTCACCGACAAGGTCAGCCGTACGAAGACCATGCTGGTGGAGACCGCCGGCCACACCCGGATGCTCAAGTGGGGCGTGGTGGGCGCCGCCCACTGGTTCGTGATGGTCGGCTTCATCGTGCTGTCGCTGCTGGTGCTCGAGGCGTACTTCGAGGTGGTCACGCCGACCGGTGGTCTGCCGATCATCGGGCACTGGGTGGTCTTCGGGCTGGCCACCGAGATCATCGGCGTCCTGGGCCTGGTCGGCATCCTGGTGCTGATGGCGATCCGGCTGCGCAACCGGCCGAACCGCCCGGGCGGCCGGTCCCGGTTCACCGGCTCGACCATGTGGCAGGGCTACTTCGTCGAGTGGGTCGTGCTGCTGGTCCTGATCTTCGGATTCGTGATCCGGGGCTTCAAGGTCGCCACCGACCACTTCGAGTACCCGCTCTGGGCCACCCCGGTCAGCCACGCGGTCGGCGCGGTCCTGCCCGACTGGCACGACGGGGCGAGCGTCGCCGCCCTCATCAAGATTGTCATCTCGATGACGTGGCTGATCGTCATCTCGCTGAACGTCACCATGGGCGTCGCCTGGCACCGCTTCCTGGCCTTCCCCAACATCTTCTTCAAGCGGGAGCCCGCCAAGCCGGCCGGCTCGGGCCTCGGCGCGCTGCGCCCGATGACGAGCCAGGGCAAGCCGCTCGACTTCGAGGAGGCCGACCCGGAGAAGGACCAGTTCGGCGTCGCCCAGGTCGAGCAGTTCAGCTGGAAGGGTCTGCTGGACTTCAGCACCTGCACCGAGTGCGGTCGCTGCCAGTCGCAGTGCCCGGCCTGGAACACCGGCAAGCCGCTCTCGCCCAAGCTCCTCGTGCTGAGCCTGCGCGACCACGCGTACGCCAAGGCGCCCTACCTGCTCGCCGGCGGCGGCAAGGACCTGACCGGTGAGGAGAAGGCCACGGCGGCGCAGCTCGCGCACGTCGACGTGCTGGCGCTGGCCGAGGCCGACCGCCCGCTGATCGGCACCGCCGAGGAAGGCGGTGTCATCGACCCGGACGTGCTCTGGTCCTGCACCACCTGCGGCGCGTGTGTCGAGCAGTGCCCGGTGGACATCGAGCACGTGGACCACATCGTCGACATGCGCCGCTACCAGGTGCTGATCGAGTCGAGCTTCCCCTCCGAGGCCGGCGTGATGCTGCGCAACCTGGAGAACAAGGGCAACCCGTGGGGCGCACCGCAGAACACCCGCGAGGACTGGACCAAGGGCCTCGACTTCGAGGTGCCCCGGGTCGGCGAGGTGGACGACTTCGAGTACCTGTTCTGGGTCGGCTGCGCCGGCGCGTTCGAGGACCGGGCCAAGAAGACCACCCGCGCGGTGGCCACGCTGCTCAACGAGGCGGGCGTCAAGTTCGCCATCCTGGGTGAGGGCGAGACCTGCTCCGGTGACCCGGCGCGGCGGATCGGCAACGAGTTCGTCTTCCAGATGCTCGCCCAGCAGAACGTGGAGACGCTCAACGAGGCGTTCGAGGGTCGGGAGAAGGCCAAGCGCAAGATCGTCGCTACCTGCCCGCACTGCTTCAACACCCTGGGCAACGAGTACGGCCAGCTCGGCGGCGAGTTCGAGGTGGTCCACCACACCCAGCTGCTGGCCCACCTCGTGTCCACCGGCAAGCTCACCCCGGTGCAGCCCGTCGACGGTGGGGTCACCTACCACGACCCCTGCTACCTGGGCCGGCACAACCGGGTCTTCGCCGCTCCCCGCGAGGTGCTCGGGGACGCCATCGAGGGCGAGATCACCGAGATGCCGCGCAACAGCGAGCGCTCCTTCTGCTGCGGCGCCGGCGGCGCCCGGATGTGGATGGAGGAGAAGATCGGCAAGCGGATCAACGTGGACCGGGTCGAGGAGGCCATGGCCACCGGGGCGAAGACGGTCGCCGTCGGCTGCCCGTTCTGCTCGACGATGCTCAGCGACGGGGTGAACGGCAAGGGCGCGGGCGAGCAGGTCGAGGTGATCGACGTGGCCAGCGTGCTGCTCCGCTCGGTCAAGCCGGAGCAGCCGCAGGGTGACAAGGCGGCCGCGCCGGTCGCCGGCTGAGCCCGCGTACCGCAGAAACACCGGACGGCGGTGGCACCCACGGGGTGCCACCGCCGTCGTCGTGGCAGGGCCCCTTGGCGGCACCGCGGTCAGCGTCGACCACCGTGGAACGCCTCCGCTACCGGCAGGCCGGTGGCCGGGCATCCGCCGTGGCACAATCGCGCCGAGGTGAGGCGAACATCGACGGGATTCTCCTGGCCACGCTGCTGCCCCTGGTCGGCTTCGCTGCGCTGACCGCCGGCAACGCGTTCTTCGTCGCGGCCGAGTTCGCCCTGGTCACGGTCGATCGGGCGGAGATCGACCGCCGGGCCGCCGCCGGGGACCAGGCCGCCCTGACGGTACGCACCGCGCTGCGCGAGCTGTCCTTCCAGCTCTCCGGGGCGCAGCTCGGTATCACCATCACCGCGCTGCTGACGGGCTACCTGGCCGAGCCGGCCCTGGCCCGGATCTTCACACCGCTGCTGCGTCCGGTGGCGGGGGACGGCGCGGAGCGGTTCACCCCGTTCCTGGCCCTGGCCCTGGCCACCCTGATCTCCATGCTCTTCGGCGAGCTGGTGCCCAAGAACGCGGCGCTGGCCCGGCCGATGCCGGCAGCGCTGGCCACCGCCGGCCCCATGCACACCTTCTCCCGCACCTTCGGCTGGGTGATCCGGGGTCTGAACGGCTCGGCGAACCGGCTCGTCCGGGCGCTCGGGGTGGAGCCGCAGGAGGAGCTCCGGAGCGCCCGCTCGCCGGAGGAACTGGGACTGCTGGCGGCCATCTCCGCCCGGGCGGGCGCACTGCCCTCGGACACCGCGATGCTGCTGCGCCGCACCATCCGCTTCGGTGACAAGCGGGCGGCCGAGGCGATGACCCCGCGCGTGGACGTGGTCGCGCTGCGGGCCACGGCCACGGTGGCCGAGTTGCTCGAGCTGTCCCGGGAGACCGGGCGGACCCGGTTCCCGGTGTACGAGGAGACCGTGGACCTGGTCACCGGGGTGGCGGGGGTGCCGGACGCGCTCGGCGTGCCGCTGGCCGCCCGCTCGTCGACCATGGTCGGCTCGGTGGCCCGCGAGCCGGTGTACGTGCCGGAGAGCCTGGACCTGGACGGCGTACTGGCCGCGCTGAAGGCCGCCGGCGCCGACCTCGCGATCGTGGTCGATGAGTACGGCGGCACGGACGGCGTGGTCACCATCGAGGACCTCGTCGAGGAGCTGGTCGGGGAGATCGCCGACGAGTTCGATCCGGCCAGTGTGGACGACGCCGGTCCGGTCGAGCTGACCGTGCCGGGCGGGGAGCGCACGGTGCTGGTCGACGGGGTGCTGCGCTCCGACGAGCTGGCCGAGCAGACCGGCTTCCGGCTGCCCGAGGGGCCGTACGAGACGCTCGCCGGGTATCTGATGGCCCGGCTCGGGCACATCCCGCTGGCCGGCGAGACGGTCGAGGCGGGTGGCTGGGAGTTCACCGTGGTCGAGGTGGAGCGGCACCGGATCGAGCAGGTCCGGGTGCTGCGCCCGGCGGAGCCGGACGACGATGCCTGAGCTGCTGGTGACCGTCCTGCTGCTGCTCGGCAACGGGTTCTTCGTGGGCAGCGAGTTCGCGCTCATCGCGTCCCGGCGGACGGTGATCGAGCCGCTGGCCGCCGGCTCGAAGCGGGCCCGGTGGGCGCTGTCGGCGATGAACCAGATTCCCCTGATGATCGCGGGGGCGCAGCTCGGCATCACGGTCTGCTCCCTGGGTCTCGGCGCGATCGCCGAGCCCGCGCTGGCCCACCTGCTGGAGTCGCCGTTCCACGCGGCCGGTCTGCCCGAGCGGGCGGTGCACCCGGTGGCGTTCGTGCTGGCGTTGGGCGTGGTGGTCTTCCTGCACACGGTGGTCGGCGAGATGGTGCCGAAGAACATCACGCTGGCCGGTCCGGAACTCTCCGCGCTCTGGCTCGGGCCGGCCATGCTGGCGTTCTGCGTGGCCACCAAGCCGCTGCTGCTGGCGATGAAGTGGGCGGCCCGGCGGGTCCTCGCGTTCTGGCGGATCGAGGCGTCCGAGGCGGTGAAGACGGTGTTCACCGCCGAGGAGCTGGCCGGGTTGGTCTCGCAGGCGCGCACCGAGGGGTTGCTCGACGCGGAGCAGCACGCCCGGATCACCGGCGCCCTGGCCCTGCACACCCGGACGGCGGCGGACGCGTGGCAGCCGTGGTCGACGGTGGTGACGGTGGCCGAGGACGTCTCGCCCGCGTCGCTGGAGGTGCTGGCGACCCGGACCGGCCGGTCCCGGTTCCCGGTGGTGCAGCGGTCCACCCGGCGGGTGCTCGGTTTCGTGCACGTCAAGGACGTGCTCGGGTACGCCGGACAGGCGCGCCGGGCACCGGTGCCGGCGGAGATCTACCGGCCACTGGCGGTGGTGCCGCCGGAACGTACGCTGGCCGACCTGCTGCTGGCCATGCGCCGCGAGCGGAGGCACATGGTGCTGGTCAGCGACGGCCGTCGCCCGCTGGGCGTGGTCACGCTCGACGACGTATTGACCGCAATCGTTGGCTGATGGACCAATACCCTTGGTGTGCAAGCGGTTGCGTGACAGTGACGGTGACGCCTCTCGCCTTGATTCCGGTGCTGCGCTTCCCTAATGTGGGGCACCGACCGCTGTGGGTCGTCTGCCTCGGCCCTTCCCTCACGCGAGGCGCCCGGCGGTCGGTTGCAAAGGAGTCGGTGCCGGTGGCAACCATGCCCCCTCATCGTCACGCCCCGGGGCTGCCCGCTCGGCCGGGCGGTCTGCGCCGGGTCGCCCACCGTCTACTCGTCCTGGTCGCCGCCGCCGCGGTCGGCGCCGGCGTGCTCTCCGCGCCCGTGCAGGCCGCGCCCACGGTCGACGAGATCGAGGCGCAGATCGACAAGCAGTGGGAGCAGTTGGAGCCCACCATCGAGCAGTACAACAAGGTGCGGTCGCAGCTGAAGACCAACCGGAAGAAGTCGTCCGAGCTGCAGAAGAAGATCGAGCCGCTGGCGCTGCAGAGCGAGCTGGCGCTGACCCGGGTCAGTGACCTCGCCTCCCGCTACTACATGTCGGGCCCCTCGCACGACATCGGCGCTCTGCTGGTCAGCGCCAAGCCGGACACGCTCACCGAGCAGCTCACCGTCCTCGACCGGCTCGCCGCGCGGGAGCGCAAGGAGGTCGAGGGCGTGCTGGCCGTACGGGCCAAGTACGACGGCCAGAAGCAGAAGCTGGACACGCTGATCGCCACCCAGACCAAGCAGCAGAACGAGCTGGCGGCGAAGAAGAAGCAGATCGACGGCGAGATCAAGCGGCTCGAGGCGTCCCTGCCGAAGACGACGATCAAGACCGAGGGCTGCCCGACCATCAACGGGGTGGCCAACGCGGCCGCCCAGAAGGCGATCAAGACCGCCTGCCAGCAGGTCGGCGACCCGTACGTATGGGGCGCCACCGGCCCGAACTCGTTCGACTGCTCGGGCCTGACCCAGTACGCGTACAAGGCGGCCGGGATCTACCTGACCCACCACACGGGTGACCAGTGGCACGAGGGCAAGGCCATCTCGCGGGCCGACGCCCGACCCGGTGACCTGGTCTTCTTCTTCAGCGACCTGCACCATGTCGGCCTGTATCTGGGCAACGACAAGATGGTGCACGCGCCACGCGCCGGCAAACCGGTGCAGGTGGCCAGCATCAACAACATGCCGGTCGCCGGGTTCCGCAGACCCGGCTGATCCAGCAGGCACGACGAGGGCCCCCGGTCGAACGACCGGGGGCCCTCGTGCCGTTTCAGCGGTTTCAGCGCGGTGCGCCCACCGGAGACGGCAGGAGCTGCACGTCGGCGAGGTCGACGTACATGATCCGGTGGCCGAACTGGATCTGGGCGTACCGGTTCTGGCCGCGGATGACCGTCCAGTCGCCCGGCGACGAGCCGTCGAACGTGGTGGCCCGGTAGTACTCGCCCGGCAGCACCGCGCCGACGGCGTACCGCTGGCCGGCCGCCAGTGTGTACTGGAGCGGCGAGATCGGTTGGTAGGGCACCCCGGCCGGGTACGCGGCCTCCTCGGGGTACGCCCGCCCGTACACGGGGATGGTGGCCCGTCCGGGCTTCGGGGTGGCCACCACGCCGACGGTCCAGGTGGCGGTCGGCGCCGACGCCGGGTTGTGGAACCACGCCTTCTGTCCGAGGTACCAGATCGCCGTCCAGTCACCCTGACGGCCGGCGAGGGCGTACGTCTGGCCGGCGGACGCCCGGGCGCCGTGGTCCGACACGGCCATCGTGTTCGGGGTGCCGTCGGGGCGCAGTGCGATGTCGTTGACCAGCGGCGCGTCCGCGGACGGCGCGCTGCGCAGCACCACCGCCGATGAGCCGCGCGGCGCGCACGGCACTCCGGCCGTGACGCAGCCGGTGAACGCCGGCTGGTTGGTGGCGTAGTCGGGGTCGATCCGGACCAGGCCGGTGGCCGGGATGCCGGTGTCCAGCCGTGGCGCGTGCAGCAGCGTGAAGTAGTGCGTCCAGTCCCAGTAGGGGCCCGGGTCCCAGTGCATTCCGCGCACGGTCGAGGCGACGGTGCCGGGCACGTTGTCGTGACCGATGATGTGCTGACGGTCCAGCGGGATACCCAGCCGCAGGGCGAGGTGCCGGACCAGTTTTGCGGAGGTCCGGTACATCGCCTCGGTGTACCAGGTGCCCTGCGCGGCGAAGCCCTCGTGTTCCAGCCCGATCGACTTGGCGTTGACGTACCAGTTGCCGGCGTGCCAGCCGACGTCCTTGGTCTTCACGTGCTGGGCGATGTGCCCGTCCACCGAGCGCAGAGAGTAGTGCCAGCTCACGTAGGTCGGGTCCTGGACGAGTTGCAGCGTGGTCGCCCAACTCGCCTCGGTGTCGTGGATGACGATGTACTCGATCTTCTGCCGGCCGGGCCGGTCGGAGAGGTCGTGGTTGCCGTAGTCCCCGGCGCCGAACGCCTCGTACGGCGCCGGTATCCACTCGCAGGAGATGGTGCGGGGGCACTCCAGCCCGTCCGGACGGGCGAGCCGGCGCAGTCCCAGCCGGTCCAGCCACGAACGCTGAGGTTGGATCGCCCGGGCCGGCAGCGTGATCCGCTGGCCGTCGTCGGTCACCCGGGACTCGCCGGCGCCGATGGTGGTGAACACCTCGTCGGCGAAGGCCGCCGCGGCGTCCGCGCTGTCCGCGCCCGCGTAGCGGGCCACCGCGCCGTACCAGGCCGCCGGGTCGGTGTCGGCGCCCACCGGCGCGGCGAGCTCTCGCTGGTAGGCGGCCAGCAGCGCGGCGCCGCCACGGATGTTGACGCTCGCGTCGGTACGCAGCGACTCGGGCGCGGCACCGGTCAGTGCGGCGGCGGCGTCCACGGTCTGCAACGCGGCGGCGGGCGGCGCGGGATCCTCGGCCGGGCGGGGCGCCACCACCCGTGCCGGCCGCGAGTCGTCGCCGCGCGGGTCCTCGGTGCCGGCATCGTGGTGGCCGCGCCCCGGCAGGGCGGCCACGTGCCGGGCGTCGGTCAGGTGCATCGGGCCGTAGCCGCCGCTGGTGCTCGGCGTGCCGGCGTTGGTGTCCCAGCGTGACTCCAGATAGGAGACGCCGAGCAGCACGTCGACCGGCACGCCGTACTCGGTGGCCGCGGCGACGTACTGCTGCTGACGGTCGGCCGCGGGCGCGGCCACGGCGGGACTGGCGGGTAGCGGTACCGCGGTCGCGGCCGCGACCACGGCGGCGGCGAGCAGCGCGCGCCGGCCGGTGGACAGGGTTGGACGGTACATCGAACCCCCTAGATCTGGCGGGTGAAGATGAGGCCACCTTCGCCCCGCCCGGAGCCCGCGTCAATACCTTTCCATCCACCGAGGTATGTAGAAGAAAACTTTCGTCTCCGGTCGTCGTCCCCCGCAATCGGTACGGAGTGTCACGGCCCCACCGGTTGCGGATCGGTAACGGCCGTCTCTACTCTGGTCATTCGTCGGGCCGACAGCAGCTCCGCCCACCCGGGCGGTAACGGACCGACACCGCCGAGTCGCTTCTCAGCGAACCGGGGACCCAGGTTTCCTGGGGTGAATCCGCAGTCACTGCGGTAGGGCGCCCACCTTCCCGCCCGAACCCGTCAGCTAACCCGGTAGGCGGTCAGGAAGAAGGAGTACGGAACCCGGTGGCTCACCAAGCCCCGCGGCCGTCGTCCGAGCGGCCGGCGTCAGCCGGCCCGACGTCGATCGTGCCGCGCCCACGCTGGTCCCGCTTCACCACCGCCCTCGCCGCCCTGGTCGGCGTCGCCGTCGTCCTGACCGGCAGCGCCACGGCGGCCCACGCCGACCCGTCCGTCGCCGAGATCGAGCGCCAGATCGACGCCGACTGGAACAAGCTCGAACCGATCATCGAACGGCACAACGCCACCCGTACCGACCTGGCCGCGAAGCGCAGGCAGGCCAACGCGCTGGCCGCCCGGATCGCCCCGCTGGAGCGCCAGGTCGACGCCGCGATGGACAAGGTCAGCTCCCTGGCCGTCCGCGCGTACAAGGGTGAGAACGTCTCCACCGTCAACGCCGTGCTGGGCAGCAGCTCGCCCAGCGAGGTGGTCGGGCAGCTGGAGATGCTCGACCGGTTCGCGCACGACCAGCAGCAGGACGTACGGCAGGTGGCCGACCTGCGCGACGAGTTGGCCCGGCAGAAGGCGCCACTGGACGAGATGGTGGCCCAGCTGACCCGCACCGAGGCCCAGCTGGCGGCCAAGAAGAAGCAGATCAACGACGAGATCGACCGGCTGCAGAAGCTGCGCCTCAAGGTCTACGGCAACGGTGGCGGCGGCCCGCTGCGTCCAGCGCCCTGCCCGGCGAGCTACCCCGGCGGCGGTGCCGGTGTGGCGGTCAAGTTCGCCTGCGCGCAGATCGGCAAGCCCTACGTCTGGGGCGCCGAGGGCCCGAACTCGTACGACTGTTCCGGCCTGATGCTGGCCGCCTGGGCCAAGGCCGGGGTGTCCCTGCCGCACAACGCCGCACAGCAGAGCCGGGTCACCAAGGACGTCAGCAGGGCCGACCTGCGCGCCGGTGACCTGGTCTTCTACTACAGCGACATCCACCACGTCGGCATGTACGTCGGCGGTGGCTGGGTCGTGCACGCCTCGCAGGCCGGCCAACCGGTCAAGATGAAGAAGGTCGACGACGGCCCGATCCACAGCTACGGCCGCCCGGGCTGATCCCTGGTGACCGATGGGCCCGTCGCGATCTGTCGCGGCGGGCCCTCGTCGTTACGGCCTCAGCGGGTTGGCCAGGTGCGCCAGTGCTGCCAGGCGCGGCTCGGGGTCGGGCCGCGCTGGCCCTGGTAGCGCGAGCCGTAGACCACCGAGCCGTACGGGTGCTCGGCCGGCGAGGAGAGCTGGAAGATGCAGAGCTGCCCGATCTTCATGCCCGGCCAGAGGGTGATCGGCAGGTTCGCCACGTTCGACAGCTCCAGCGTCACGTGCCCGGAGAAGCCCGGGTCGATGAAGCCGGCGGTGGAGTGCGTGAGCAGACCCAGCCGGCCCAGGCTCGACTTGCCTTCGAGGCGGCCGGCGAGCTGGTCGCCGAGCGAGATCACCTCCAGCGTCGAGGCGAGCACGAACTCCCCCGGGTGCAGCACGAACGGCTCGCCGTCGGGCACCTCGACGACCGAGGTGAGGTCGTCCTGCTGCATGGCCGGGTCGATGTGGGTGTAGAGATGGTTGTTGAAGACCCGGAACAGCCGGTCGAGTCGTACGTCGATGCTGGACGGTTGGACCAGGGTGGGCTCGAACGGTTCCAGGCCCAGCGTGCCGGCCTTGATCTCGGAGACCAGGTCGCGGTCGGAGAGCAGCATCGGACCACCATAGCGGCGTTGCCGGCAACAGCCAGATTCGGTGCCGGTGACCAGCGCGTCGAGGTCGCTGGTCGTACATTTGTTCGATAGAATGCCGGCATGGCTTCCTGGTCCGAATTCGCCGCCGACGAGCCCCGACTCGCCGACGGGATCCGCGTTCTCCTCCAGCAGTACGGGCCGGGCTTCGGCTACCTGGCCACGGTCCGCGCCGACGGCGGGCCGCGGGTCCATCCGGTCTCCCCGGTCATCACCGACGAGGGTCTCTTCTGCTTCATCCTCGACTCGCCGAAGCGTCGCGACCTCGAACGGGACGGCCGCTACGCGCTGCACTCGTTCCCGCCGGAGGAGAGCGACGACGAGGCGTACGTGGCGGGGCGCGCCTGGCCGGTCACCGATCCGGCCCGGGTGGCCCGGCTGGCGCAGAGCGCACGGGCGGCCCCGCAGGTCGACTGGCGGCTGTTCGAGTTCACCGTCGACGTGGCGATGCTGGCTCGCCGCGAGCAGCACGGCATGGGCATCCCGGGTGGCGCGCCCGGCCGTCCGGCCGTCCAGGTCTGGCTCGACCCGCACGCTCCGCCCGCCGCGGCCGGGCCGTCTTCCGTGCCGCAGACCCGCCCGGCCCGCCGCAGCCGTGACGTCCAGCGCTCGGCCGCCTGACCGCGGCCCACGATCCGGTCCTGGGGAAAGACGCCGGTGCCGGCTCCGTCGTGACGGGGCCGGCACCGGTGGTACGCGGGCAAGCTGCGGACCACGGGGTACCTGGGTGCACCGGCTGGGTGACTCAGGTACAGTGGTGCCGCTTGCGGGTGTAGTTCAATGGCAGAACATCAGCTTCCCAAGCTGACAGTGCGGGTTCGATTCCCGTCACCCGCTCCAACGCGAAGGCCCTGGTCAGGATGCGGAATCCGAGCCGGGGCCTTCGAGCTTCCAAAGGTCGGTGACTGTCGATCGACCATCCTCCGGTCGGGTGACGACGAGCGGCCCGCGGGCGACCATGATGTCGAGATGACCACGGTGGACGACCGGCCGGAGGGCACTGAGCCGGTAACGATCCGTGCCCGCACCCGCGCGCTGCGCCTCGGGGCGGCGATCCCCCTCGCGATCGTCGGTTTTCCGCTCCTGCTGGGGATGGCATTCAACCTGATCTGGTGGTCACCGGCGCTCAGCGGTCCGGGTCCCGACCCGTGCGATCCTGCCGTCGACGGGTGGGGTGCCTGCTGGCGTCCGGAGCAGCGGACCTTCTGGATCGTGGCCGCTGCGGCAGGCCTGCCGGGCGCGGTCTGCCTCGTGCTCACGTTGGTCCGAATTTCCCGCACCGGCCGCTGGTGGCCGTGGCCGATCGCGGCGGCGGCGCTCCTCGTCGCCTGCAGCCTGGCGCTGTCGCAGATTCCCTGAATTCGGGGCGGGGTTCGAGTCCGGCGGGCTCGGCCGGGGTTGCGTCGCGTCGGCACGATGAGCCGGTGCGTCGCCTGATCATGATGCTGAGGCGCCCGGTCTGGGTGACCGTCGGCTGCGTGCTGCTGATGGTGATCGGTGGTGCGTTGTTCTGGTTGCCGATGCGCACCCAGTCCGCGCTTGAGGACTGGGAGACCGAGTTGCGGGCCACCGGTGTACCGGCGCGGGGGATCATCTACGACCGGGTGGCGAAGCGCGGTGGCACCTCCACCACCATGCATCTCCGGTACGACGTGGCCGGCAGGACGTACGAGCAGGAGATCGGCTGCGTCGAGGTGTGCCTGCCGGTCGGCGACGAGGTGTCGATCTGGGTGAACCGCGCCGATCCGAGTGACTTCGTCACCGACTTCGACGAGCTGAGCGGACATCGGGGCCGCATCCAGGGCGTCGTGGGCGCGGCCGGGTTCGTGGTCCTGGTCGCGGGGATCCTTCTCACGCTCTCCCGCATTCCGTTCCGGAAGTGGTTTCCTGCCCGCGCGCGGCGACGGCGGTCCGGCGCTCCGAGCAGGGACGGCGGCGCGTTCACGAGCCGTTCGAAGCACAAGCGGGTCGGTCGAAGCTGAGCCGACGCAGGGCACCTCCGCACTCGGCCGAGGTCGATGCCGATGAGTCATTTGCCGGCTAGTGTCCGGCCTGGAGGTGGTCCCGTGTTCACCGAAGCGTTTCCGATCGTGACTACGCCCGACCTGCCGAGACTGATCGCGTTCTACCGGGATGTCGTCGGCTTCGAGCAGATCTACCGGTTCCCGGACGACGGCGAGCCGGAGTTCGTCGCCCTCCGCCTGGGCAACAGCGAGCTGGGCCTGGCCGCCGACCCGAAGGCCGGCGAACCGGCCCACTCGCATCGTTGGGAGCTGTGCGTATACGCCGAAGACTGCGACGCCGCCGTGAACGCGCTGCGCTCGGGAGGTGCGACGGTCACCGAAGAGCCGGTCGACCAGCCGTGGGGTGAGCGGTCCGCCCGGGTCATGGACCCCGACGGCAACCGCATGCTGGTGCTGTCGCGCCTGTCCTAGTGCCGTCAAACGTGCAGAGATCTTGGACAGTTTCCGTTACGCCAGAACGGAAACTGTCCAAGATCTGTGGGCGGTCTGGCTGCCGGCCGGGTGAGCGGTCGGCCCGGGTCAGCCTGCAGTGATCGTGTCGGCGGTCATCGTCGCCAGAACAGGAGATGGGTGACTCCGCTGGGGCTGGGCACCGACTCCAGGTGGAAGCGGTCGAGAAGATCGCGGGGGCTGGCCCACAACCGCTCACCGCGGTCGAGGTCGACGGGCGCGACGGCGATGTGCATGGTGTCGACCAGATCGGCATCGAGGAACTCGCGGATGGTGGCGACACCACCACCGAGGCGTACGTCCCGACCGTTGGCTGCCTGCTTCGCCTGGGCCAGTGCCTCGGCCGGGCTGGCATCGAGGAAGTGGAACGTGGTGTCGGCCAGGGTGAACGACGGGCGTTCGTGGTGGGTGAGCACGAAGACCGGCGTGTGGAACGGCGGGTTGTCCCCCCACCAGCCCAGCCAGTCATGGTTCTCCCAGGGGCCACGCTGGGGGCCGAACTTGTTGCGACCCATGATCTCCGCGCCGATGTTGCACTCGGCGTCGCGGGTCAGGTAGTCGTCCAGACCGCGCGTGCCGCCGGGCTCGGTGCGATAGACGAAGCTGGCGGTGGCGGCCCGCCAGGAGAACAGCGGAGTGGGGTCCGCGTGGCCGAAGGGCCGTTCCAGGCTCTGTCCCTCTCCGGTGCCGAACCCGTCGCGCGAAACGTTGAAGCACTGCACCCGCAACAGTTGCGGCATGGGATCCCCTCTCGGGTCGATGGTCCGTATCCGGTCGGCGCGGTTCAGTTCGTGGTCACCGTCGGGCCGCCGCCGCGGCCCCGGTCGTCGAGCACGAGCGGGGCGCGACCGCCCACCGCGTACCGGATGTGGGTGACCTGTGGCGTGTGGAGGACGCGGGTGGGCGTCAGCTCGATCGCCTCCTTCTCGCCAAGGTCGAGGTCCGCGTCGAACAGGCGGAGGCCGGTGCCGAGCACGACCGGTACGACGTGCAGCTCCAACTCGTCGAGCAGACCGGCCTTGAGGACCTGCCGCACGAGGCTGCCGCCGCCGGCCACCGCGACGTCCTTGCCGCCGGCCGCGGCGCGCGCCTGCTCGACGGCACTCGCCACGCCGTCGGTGACGTAGGTGAAGCTGGTGCCACCGCCGCGGAGCAGTCGCTCGCGGGGGCGGTGCGTGACGACGAAGACCGGCGCGCGGAACGGCGGCACCTCGCCCCAGGGGACCTCACCTCCGTCGGCCATCCGCCGCCCCATCACGTACGCGCCGGCCGAGCCGAAGGACTCGGCGATCACCTCGGAGTTGGTGTCCTGCTCACCGCCGGCGAAGCCCTGTCGCTCGCGCCACGCCATCGCCTCGGTCGCCCAGCGGGTGACCCGGAAGAAGCCGGCGCTCTCGGCCGAATCCATCCAGTCGCCCTCACCGGCGAATCGCGGGCCGGCGTAGAACCCGTCCGCCGACACCGACAGCTGTGCGGTCACCTTCGTCATCTCGCGTCGTTCCTCTCCTCGGGCGACCCCCGGCTCGGGTGCCGCTCACCGATGGGTCGGAGCCGACCGCTCGCTCCCTACCGGGCTGTCGTGTGGCCTAGGTCACGCCGGTTGAGCGAGAAACTGCTCGATGGCCTCGCGAAACCGCTTCACCTCACGAGGCGGGAGATTGGGGTCGGAGAGGGCGGGACCGGCGAGGAGGTGGGCCAGCGCACCCTTGAGGTGCTCCCGTTCCGCCGCCAGGCCCGACCACGCCGAGTGGGGCAGCCGCAGCACCTGCAGGAGCAGGTCACCCGGGTGGTGGTCGCCCTCGACCAGGGGATTGTCGCGCAGCACGCCCACCGCGAGAGGCAGCAGAGCCGGCACGCCGATCGCCTGCCCGAGCATGATGCGGAGGTCCTCGGCCGTGAAGTCGGCCAGCGGCTTACGACGGAGTTCGGTGCAACGAGTGACGAGGAAGGTGGCATCCGGGCCCGGATCCGGCCACACCTCCCGCTCGAGCTGCTCGATCGTCGGCACCGGGCCAGGCTAGTGCGCGGGGCCGCGGTCCGGTTGCCGGTCGTCCGTGGGCAGGTACCACATCCCAGCGTGCTCGGGGCCGCGCAGCCAGCTCATGCGGGACGCCTCCTCGGGGCGGGGCTTCCAGTCGCGGTACGGCGCCAGGGCCAGCCGCCAGGCGATCACCGCGAAGATGTAGATGCCCGGGCCGACCAGCCACAGCAGGGCGTCGCGGCGGCGGTAGGAGGCGCGCGGGGCCAGCCAGGCGGTCACCACGACGGGCACCGCGATCGCGCCGACGTCGGCCAGCGGCCCACGGCCGAACCGGGCCTCGACCAGCTCGCGAATGACCAGGGACGAAACGAGCACCGCGAGCACTATCGCCACCGCGAAGAGCATGCGCGGCCGGCGACCCAACGGTGCGCGGGCGACGGCTCGTTCGATGACCATGAACGGAGGGTACGGGCCGCCAGCAACGCCGGAACTACGACTTACGGTCGGTGATCGCCGCCTCGATCCGCAGACCGATTCCGGTCAGGATGAGGAAGGCGGCAAGGATCTGCGGCTTGAGCCCGTCGGAGCTGGACGGCATGGTGAGCAGCGAGGTCAGGAAGCCGGCCCCCAGCGACAGGGTGCCGAATGCTCGTACCGTGTCGGCCCGACTCGACCGTAGGTCCATTGGAGAACGGTAGCGAAAGCCGGGTGTCCGTGGTGCCCCGGCTAGGCTGGCGATCATGCGGATTGGCATCGTGATCCTCCCGGACCAGCGCTGGGGTGAGTCGCAGCGTCGCTGGCGGCAGGCCGACGAGTGGGGCTTCGACCACGCCTGGACGTACGACCACCTCGGTTGGCGGGACCTGGTGGACGGCCCGTGGTTCGACTCGATGACCACGCTGACCGCCGCCGCCACGGTCACCTCCCGGATCCGGCTGGGCACCCTCGTGGCGTCGCCGAACTTCCGGCACCCGGCCGCGTTCGCCCGGCAGATCACCACCGTGGACGACGTCTCCGACGGCCGGCTGCTGCTCGGCCTGGGAGCCGGTGGTATCGGCTTCGACTCGGCGGTGCTCGGCGGCGAGACGCTGCCGCCGCGTCAGCGGGTCGACCGGTTCGCCGAGTTCACCGAACTGCTGGACCTGATCCTGCGGGAGGACGGCACCACCTGGCGCGGTGACTGGTTCGCCGCGGTGGACGCCCGCAACAATCCGGGCTGCGTGCAGCAGCCCCGGGTGCCGTTCGTGGTCGCCGCCAACGGGCCGCGGTCGATGCGGCTGGTGGCCCGGTTCGGCCAGGGTTGGGTGACCACCGGCACCGAGGCCGACGACGTGCAGGGCTGGTGGGACACCGTGTCGGCGCTGTCCGCGCGGATGGACCGGACGCTGGAGGAGGCCGGCCGCGATCCGGCCACCCTGGACCGCTATCTCTCGCTGGACGCGGCGCCGGTCTTCTCGCTCAGCAGCGCGCAGTTCTTCGCCGATCAGGTCGGCCGGGCCGCCGACCTCGGTTTCACCGACGTGGTGACGCACTGGCCGCGCGCCAGCAGTTGGTACGCCGGCGACGAGGCCGTCCTGGCGGACGTGGCGACCCGACTGCTGCCGGAGCTGCGCGGCTGAGCCGCGAGCGCCAGCGGCGGGGCCACAGCGCCAGCGACGGGGCCACAGCGCCAGCGACGGGGCCACAGCGCCAGCGGCTGAGACCGCGCCGCCAGGGACGATCGGGTCAGGTGCCGAGGTCGCCGCTGGCCACGCCGCCCTCGCCGCCGGAGACGAGCCGTAGGCGGAGGCAGACGATCGGGGTGTCGTCGTCCACCGGGGTGCCGAGCCGGGCCCAGTAGGCCGAGTGTCCGGCCCGCCATTCCTCGATCGAGCGGTCGCCCTCACCCTCGGCGCGGGCGAAGTCCCACGGCACGTCGGCGAAACGGACCACCTCGACGCCGGTGATCTCCACGACGCCGGCCAGCGCGTCGTCGTCGTCGACGAGCGCCAGCCGCTCGCCGACCCGTTCCAGCTCTTCGCCCTCCTCCGCGTACTCGGCGAGCCGGCCGGCCGTGGCGGTCTTCACGCCGGCCAGCACCAGGGTGTTCAGGGTCGCCCGCAGCTCGCCGGGGGTACCGAGGGCGAGGGTGCGCAGTTCACCGATCCGAGGCCACATCCTGCCGAGGCTAGGCCAGCGCGACCCGTACCGCCGCCGCAATATCCCGGCCCGGTCAGATCAGCTGACCGGCGTAGCCGGCGGCGGCGAGCAGCCGCTCGTCGCCGGTGGCCGCGTGCGCGTCGAGCACCGCGTCGGCCAGCTTGACCACGTGCTCGTCACCGTGGCGGGCCGCCCGGGCGAAGACCTCCGCCGGGGTCGCGGCCGGCACGGTCGGCGGCGCCGTCCCGGCGGTCGGGGCGTACACCGAGGTCACGGCCGCCGTCGCGGCCCAGGCCGCGGCGAGGCTCGGCGCCCAGAGCGCCCGATCGAGTGCCGGCAGGGTACGCAGCACCGCGGTCGGCGCGGTGACCGCGTGCACCAGCATGACCGGCGCCGCGTGCCCGAAGCGCAGGTAGTCGAGGCCGGCCCGGTGCACCAGCGCGGTCAGACCCCGCTCCGCCTCGGCCGGGGTCCGCGCGGGGCGCAGCGCCGCGAGTGCCGGCTCCCATCGCGGTACGCCCGGCAGCCGACCCAGCCGGGCCAGGATGCCCCCGGACTGGTCGTCGATCCGGGGCAGCCCGGCCAGGGCGGCGTCCACGTCCATCCCGTCGGTGCCCGGCCCTCCCGCCTCGGCGGCGGTGGGGCCGACCGGGGCGGCCGGGTCGAGCAGTCGGTCGGCCCCGGGGACCGGCTGCCAGCGGGCCGCCCAGTAGCCGAGGGCCTGGCCCAGCTCGGCGACCCGTTGTGGGTTCGCGCCGCCCGGGTCCAGTGCGCGCACGGCGTGCCCGACCCGGATCACGCCGTGGGTGGCGCCGGCGGCGATGCCGGGCAACAGCCGGGGCCACCAGGTGCCGAGGACCTCCCGCCACGGGCGTTCGCGCAGCTCCCGGTCGAAGTACGCCAACCAGTCACCGGCCCGCTTCGGATCGCCCAGCGCCGTCCGCCAGTCGTCGATCGGGCGCAGCCCACGGGGCAGGTCGTCGAGGCGACCGAGGTAGTCGTCGAGCCAGCGGTGCACCCGCTGCTGGTGGCCGTGCCGGGCCAGCGCCTCGACGGCCATCGGCCCGTGGTTGGTCAGCCAGCCGTCGTATTCGGGGCCGGTGCGGTGCAGCCGTTCGTACGCCTCGTCGAGGATCCCGTCGCTCATACGTCGATCGTCGAAGATGAACCGAGGTTCAGGTCAAGCAGGCAGATCCGCGCCGCTGATCAGGCCGGTGATCCGGAGTCGGGCCGCGACGTCGGGTGGACAGTCGACGGCCACCACGGCGCTGCCCAGCACCTCGGCGCCCCGGGCCGCGCAGATGTCGTAGAGGGCGTGGATCTGCGCTCCGGTGCGTACCCAGTCGTCCACGACCAGGACCCGGTCGCCGGGGCCGAGGTGCCGGTCCCGCACGGCCAGGTCGACCTGCCGACCCCGGTAGTCCGGCGGGCTCTGCGCCCAGGTGAGCGGCCCTGCCGGCAAGCGCCCGTCGCCGGGCTTGTGCGCGGCCACGAAGCCGACTCCGAGGGCGGTGGCGGCCAGCGGCCCGAGCAGCAGCCCGGTGACCGCGGGGGCGAGCACCACGGTCGGCCGGGCGGATCGGTAGGGCGCCACGAGGGCCGGGCCCAGCTCGGCCAGCACCGTCGGATCCCGCCACCAACCGGAGATGTCGCTGACCAGGTGGCTGGTGCCCGGCCCGGGGTCGATCCACCGGAACAGGGTGGCGAGGCGTTCGGTCAGCTCGGCGGGCATCGGTCCATCCTGCGGCACGCGCGGCCGGGGTGCGGGCACCCGGGCCGGCCGGCCCATACCGGCTCGGATGATCGGCTACACGTACCAGTGCAAATACGGGCATACCACAATGATCACGTTGACTTCGGAAGTGCTTCTCTCGTTACGGTCCGACCCGGTTTGTTCAGTCGACGAAAGGACCGGGCCGGTGGCAGGTAGGCACTCCCGTACCCGCATCTTCTCCTCCCCGGCGGGCATCGCGGCCACCGCGGCGGCCGCCGTCGCCCTCGCCGTCGGGGGAACCGTGGGCGCCGTGCAGCTGACCTCGGGGTCCGCGCAGCCGGAGCAGGCCACCATCGAGTTCGCCCCGACCATCGCCGCCAGCAGCCCCGCCGCCAGTTCCCCGGCCGCCGCGCCGAGTGTCAGCGCCTCGCCGAGCGCGACGGCCAGTCCGTCGGCCAGCCGGTCGCCACAGGCAGCCTCGCGGAACAAGACCCGCACGGCGGCGCCGAAGCCGAGCCCGACCGCGAAGAAGAAGACGCCGGCGGCGAAGGTGCTGGAGAGCGGCTCGTGCGGCGCCTCCTTCTACTCCGACGGGCAGCTCACCGCCAACGGCGAGTCGTTCAACCCGAACGAGCTGACCGCGGCGCACAAGACCCTGCCGTTCAACACCAAGGTCCGGGTCACCAACCCGGCCAGTGGCAAGTCGGTCGTGGTACGGATCAACGACCGTGGCCCGTTCATCGACGGCCGCTGCCTGGATCTCTCCCGGGCCGCGTTCGCCACCATCGCCTCGGTCGACGTGGGCGCGCTCACCGTCCGGTACGAGGTGCTCGGCTGAGCGGAGCGGGCGATGCCGTTCCGGCCGGACACCCACGCCAGCCGGACAAAACCTCCTCGGACGACGGGCCAGGTTCATTCACCCGCTCACGCGGATCAGGCATGCTGTCCCTCGTACCCACGCGACTCCTCCAGTCGGGCCGTCGCCCGCTGAGCCCCGGATCCCGCGCCGGCCTCGGCGCGGCCTTCGTCCTGCTCGCGATCGTCTCGGCGGTGGAGGTGGCGGACGGCCGCCCCGCGCACTACGTCGCTCTGCTGGCGGCGGCCCCGTTCCTGGCCGCCGCGGTGGCGGCGTGGCAGGTGGTGCTGGGGGTGGGCGTCGCGGCGACCCTGATCGGGGCCGGCTTCGCCGTGATCGAGCCGGAGATGTCGCTGGTCACCTCGGTCAACGTGGTCGCGGTCGCGCTCGCCACCGCGCTGGCGGTGGCGGTGACGTGGGTACGGCAGCGGCAGGCGGTGAAGATCGCCGAGTTGACCAAGCTCGCCTCGGTGGCCCAGCAGGCGGTGCTGCGTTCGCTCGGTCCACAGGTCGGCACGCTGTCGGTGGCCGGCCGCTACATCTCCTCCACGGCGACGGCCGAGATCGGTGGGGACCTGTACGAGGCGATCGACACGCCGTACGGGGTTCGCATGATCATCGGTGACGTGCGCGGCAAGGGGCTGGACGCGGTCCGGCTGGCCAGCATCGTCCTCGGCTCGTACCGGCACGTGGCCTACGAGCGGGCCGACCTGCGCGCCGTGGTGGCCGACCTGGACCGCGCGGTCGCCCGCAACGTCGGTGACGAGGACTTCGTGACCGCGGCACTGGTGGAGGAGCGTGGCGGCACGCTCACGATCGTCAACTGCGGGCATCCGCCGCCGCTGCTGTTGCGGCGGGGCGCGGTGATCCCGCTGGAGCCGCCCGCGCCGGCGCCTCCGCTCGGGTTCATGCCGGTGGTCCGTCCCCGGGTGGAACGTCTGGAGCCCGGCGACCGGCTGCTGCTGTTCACCGACGGTCTCGGTGAGGCCCGGCGGGACGGCGAGTTCTTCCCCACGGCGGACCGGGCCTGGCGGCTGCTCGGGCACGGCACGGTCGCCGACGGGCTGGCCTCGCTGGAGACGGCCCTGGTCGAGTGGGTGCACGGCCGGCTCGACGACGACATCGCCCTGGTCCTGATGGAGTACGCCGGCACGCGGACCGGCGCGGCGGCGGCAGTGCCGAGCTGGGAAGTCGGCGCCGCCGAGAGCTGACCGGTCGGCCCGCAGCCGTGCGGTACCGCAAGTGTGTAATGGCCGTCACTTGGGTGATCGGCTTGTCGGTGGCTACCCGCGAGTAATAGAGTCGGGGTTACTGATCGGTAACACCTGTCCGGAAGCGGGGCCAGTGAGCATGACCCACTACAAGAGCAACCTCCGGGACCTCGAGTTCAACCTGTTCGAGGTCTTCGGGGCGGACCGGGCGTTCGGCCAGGAGCCGTACTCGGAACTCGACACCGACACCGCCCGCAGCTTCCTGGCCGAGGTCGACCGCCTCGCCCGCGAGGATCTGGCCGCCAGCTACACGGACAGTGACCGCAATCCGCCGGTCTTCGACCCGGCCACGCACACCGCGCCGCTGCCGGAGTCGTTCAAGAAGTCGTACCAGGCGTTCATGGACTCCGAGTTCTGGCGGCTGGACCTGCCGCCCGAGCTGGGCGGCACCAACGCGCCGCGCGCCCTCTGGTGGGCCCTCGCCGAGCTGGTGCTCGGCTCGAACGCCCCGGTCTGGATGTACGCCTCCGGCCCGTCCTTCGCGCACGTGCTGCACGTCGAGGGCACCGAGCGGCAGAAGAAGTGGGCCAAGCTCTTCATCGACAAGCAGTGGGGCTCGACGATGGTCCTCACCGAGCCGGACGCCGGCTCGGACGTGGGCGCCGGCCGCACCCGTGCCGTCCAGCAGCCGGACGGCACGTGGCACATCGAGGGCGTGAAGCGCTTCATCACCTCGGGCGAGCACGACCTGACCGACAACATCGTCCACTACGTGCTGGCCCGCCCGGTGGGCGTCGAGGGCGTCGGTGGCCCGGGCACCAAGGGTCTCTCGCTCTTCGTCGTGCCGAAGTACCACTTCGACGAGGAGACGGGCGAGCTGGGCGAGCGCAACGGCGTCTACGCCACGAACGTCGAGCACAAGATGGGCCTGAAGGTCTCCAACACCTGCGAGGTGACCTTCGGCGAGCACGGCGTCCCGGCCAAGGGCTGGCTGCTGGGCGACAAGCACGACGGCATCCGCCAGATGTTCATGATCATTGAGTACGCCCGGATGATGGTCGGCACCAAGGCGATCGCCACCCTCTCCACCGGCTACCTCAACGCCCTGGAGTACGCGAAGAACCGGGTGCAGGGCGCCGACCTGATCCAGCAGACCGACAAGACCGCGCCGCGCGTCACCATCACGCACCACCCGGACGTGCGCCGCTCGCTGCTGCTGCAGAAGTCGTACTCCGAGGGCCTGCGCGCCCTGGTTCTCTACACCGCCACCTGGCAGGACCGGGTCGCCATCGCCGAGGCGGCCGGCGACGAGAAGGCCACCAAGCTGGCCAAGCGGGTCAACGACCTGCTGCTGCCGCTGGTCAAGGGCGTCGGTTCGGAGCGGGCGTACGAGCTGCTCGGGCACGAGGCGCTGCAGACCTTCGGCGGCTCCGGCTTCCTCCAGGACTACCCGCTGGAGCAGTACGTCCGGGACGCCAAGATCGACACCCTGTACGAGGGCACCACGGCCATCCAGAGCCTGGATCTGATCTTCCGCAAGATCGTCCGGGACAACGGCAAGGCGCTGATGGCGGTCGCCGGCGAGATCCAGGAGTTCATCTCCTCCGAGGCGGGCAACGGCCAGCTCAAGGAGGAGCGGCAGGCGCTCGGCAAGGCGCTCGCCGAGATCCAGAACATGCTCGGCGTGCTGACCGGCTGGCTGGGCGAGGCCCAGGGCGGCGACACCCGCGCCCTGTACAAGGTCGGGCTCAGCAGCCGGCGGTTCCTGCTGGCCATCGGCGACCTGGTGGTCGGCTGGCTGCTCCAGAAGCAGGCCGACGTGGCGCTGACGGCGCTGGCCGGTGAGGTCTCCGCCACCGACAAGGCGTTCTACACCGGCAAGGTGGCCGCCGCCCGGTTCTTCGCCCGCGAGGTGCTGCCGCGCATCGGCGCGGACCGGCGCATCATCGAGGGCGCGGACCTCGACATCATGGACCTGCCGGAGGAGGCCTTCTGAGCGTGCCACGGCACGCCTGAAGGTTCCGAGCGCCATCCGACACCGACGGCCGGCGGGGCAACTGCCCCGCCGGCCGTCGCGCTGCCCGCACCACTCCTGCTATTCGGTTGCCCGACCCCGGTAGGCCGGCGACGGGGCGGGTAACCGTCGCGTGGTCACGACAGGGAACGCCCAGAGCCACCGCACGGGGGAGTGCAGCGCACATGGGTGTAGGAAGCGGCATCTTTCTCATCGCGATCGGCGCCATCCTGACCTTCGCGATTCGAGCCAACGTCTGGTGGATAGACCTGCGCGCGGTCGGCTGGGTGTTCATCCTCGCCGGGCTGGCCGTGCTGCTGACCACGCTCTGGTTCTGGCAGGACCGGCGTAAGCGGGCCCGGACCCTCATCGTCGAGGAGAACCGGCTCTCGCATCCGACGGCGATGATGCCGCCGCCGCCCGACCCGCCGCCGCCGACCGCGCCACCCTCCTGAGCCGCGTACGCCCGGGCCACCCGTCGACCATCGGCGGGTGGCTCAGCCGCGTGCGACGTGCCGTGCGGTGATCGGCGCCCGAGCCGGGGCCAGCTCCGTCCAGCTGAGCGTGCCGCGGTGCACCGCCAGCTCGGTGGTCCGTAACCCCTCCGCGTCCGCCCCCTCCGGGTCGAGAAGCGCGGAGAGCAGCGAGATGCCCGGATTGTGGGCGATCAGCAACGCCGTCCGTGCGGTCGCGTCGATGGTGCGGACCAGCGCCAGCAACTCCTCCGGATGGGCGTCGTACGCGCCGGGCTCGTAGCGGACGGTCGGGCGGGGTCCGGCCGGGCCGCCCTCCGGCGGCGAACCGGTCATCCCCATCGCCACGCCGTGCCAGGTCTGCCGGGTGCGCAGCGCCGTCGAGCAGAGCACCACGTCGGGCAGCAGCCCGTGGTGGGCCAGCCAGGCACCGGCCGCGGCCGCGTCGGCGTGCCCCCGCGCGCAGAGCGGCCGGTGGGCGTCGTCCGTGCCCTCGCCGCCCTGCTCGGCCTTCGCGTGCCGGAGCAGCACCAGATTCCGTGTCTCGGGATGGGCGTCCGTCATGCCCCCAGCTTGCCCGATTGGCGATCTCCGTGCCGGGGTAAGTCGATGGGTGCCGCACCCCTACCGACGGCCGCGGCGGGACGTACGCCAGGTTAGAGCCGAGGAGCGAGACATGGGCATTGGTGGCAGCATCTTCCTGATCGCGTTGGGCGCGATCTTCGCATTCGCCGTGGAGGCCGACCTGGGCTGGCTGAACCTGGCCGTGGTCGGCTGGGTGCTGATGCTGGCCGGTGTCGCCGGCCTGCTCGTCACCCTCTACTTCTGGAACAGCCGCCGCCGCACGGTGGTGGCCGCGCCGGTCCGGGAGGACCGCGTGGTGACCGATCGTGTGGTGCCGGTCCAGGACGACCGGGTCATGCGGGAGTATCGCGAGGTGCGCCGGCCGGGCCGTCCGGTCTGACTCCCGCTCGCGCACTCCGGGGTCCCGCAGCGTCGCGGGGCCCCGGCTCGCGTCCGCCCACCGGTGGCTCGCCCGCGCCCTGCACCGGCTCGTACCGCGCCGGTGGGGGTCAGGCGAACAGCGCGAAGTAGATCGCGATGTGGTGGCAGAGCGCGGCCAGCAGGGTGCAGGCGTGGAAGAACTCGTGGTGGCCGAAGACGGTCGGCCACGGATTGGGCCGGCGCAACGCGTAGAAGATCGCGCCGACGCTGTAGATCGCACCCCCGACGCTCAGCAGCACCAGTGCCGCGACGCCACCGCCGTGCAGGATCTCCGGCAGCATGGCGACCGACACCCAGCCGAGCGCCAGGTAGAGCGGCGCGGAAACCCAGCGTGGGGCGTGCGGCCAGACCATCTTGAGCGCCACGCCGGCCAGCGCGCCACCCCAGACCAGGGCCAGCATCACGGTGGCCGGTCGCGGCGCGAGCAGCAGCGCGCAGAACGGTGTGTACGTGCCGGCGATGAAGATGAAGATCATCGAGTGGTCCATCCGGCGCATCACCTGATAGCCGCGCTCCGACCACACGCGACGGTGGTACAGCGCGCTGGTGCCGAAGAGCCCACAGACGGTCAGGCTGTAGATGACGCAGCTGACCAGGGGCGCCCACCCCGGCCGGGTGGCGGCGATCGAGCACAGCACGATGCCGGCGACCAGGGCGACGAAGAAGGCGTACGTGTGCAGCCAGCCGCGCATCCGGGGCTTACCGATGTCGACCGGCTTCAGTCGAAGCGGAGCGGAGGTGGTCACGACATCAGGTTACGGCACCGTAGGTTACTTGCAAGTAGTCGCGCTGGTGACGCCCGGCACCGTCCCCGTGAACACCTCCGCCGGCACGACATCGGCGAAGATGAGCGGATGCGGATGATCCGACCCGCCGGGGCGCACGCCCTGCTGCTCGACTGCTCCGAGCCCGCCGACGCGGCCCAGGCCGCCCTGGTCGACGCGTGGCGGGCCGAGCTGTGGCGCCGCCGCGACCGGGGCGAGCTGACCGCCGTCGAGATCGTGCCGGCCGCCAGCACCGTCCTGCTCGACGGCCTGCCCGACCCGGCCGCCACCGCCGACCTGCTGTCCCGTTGGGCACCAGCGGTCGCCGCCGCCAACGACGCCGACGGCGCGGCGGACCGGACGAGCGAGCGGGAACCCGGCGAGGTCATCGTCCCGGTGGACTTCGACGGGCCCGACCTGTCGACGGTCGCCCAGCACTGGGGGGTCGACGTGGCGGCCGTACCGCGCCGGTTGACCAGCACCCCGTTCCGGGTCGCCTTCTGCGGCTTCGCCCCCGGGTTCCCCTACCTGACCGGTCTGCCCGCCGCGTTGGCGCTGCCCCGGTTGGCCACCCCCCGACCTCGCGTACCGGCCGGCTCGGTCGCCCTGGCCGGCCCGTACGCCGGCATCTACCCGAGCGCCTCCCCCGGCGGGTGGCTGCTGGTCGGCCGGACCGAGCTGGTCCTCTTCGACGTGGACGCCGACCCGCCCGCCCGGCTCGGCCCGGGCACCCGGGTCCGGATGGCGGCGGCGTGACCCGTCCTGGCGAGATCGAGGTGCTCCGCGCCGGCGCGCTCACCACCGTGCAGGACCTGGGCCGACCCGGCTGGGCGCACCTCGGCGTACCCCGGTCAGGTGCGCTCGACCCGGCCGCCCTGGCGCTGGCCAACCGGCTGGTCGGCAACCCGGAGCAGGCCGCCGGCCTGGAGCTCACCCTGACCGGCTGCACGCTGCGCCTGACCCGGGCCACCACCGTGGCGGTCACCGGAGCCGAGGTGCCGATCCGTGCCGGCGATCGTCCAGGCGACACCGGGCGCCCGCTCACCGTGCCGGCCGGAACGGTGCTGCGGATCGGCCCGGCGCGCCGGGGCGTACGGAGCTGGCTGGCCGTCGCGGGCGGGATCGACGTGCCGGCCGTGCTCGGCAGCAGAGCCACCGACACGCTCTCCGGGCTGGGCCCGTCCCCGCTGCGGGACGGTGACCGGCTGCCCCTCGGTGCGCCGTTCGGCGAGCCCGCCCCGGTGGACGTGACCGTCGCCCCCGTACCCCCGCCGGAACTGCGCCTGATCCTGAACCGTGGCCCCCGCGACGACTGGTTCACCCCGGCCGCGTTCGACCGGCTGTTCGGCACCGCGTACACCGTCAGCCCGGTGAGCAACCGGGTCGGCGCGCGGCTCGCCGGCGCGCCGCTGCCCCGCGCGGTCGCCGGCGAACTGCCCAGCGAGGGCATCGTGCTCGGCGCGGTGCAGGTGCCGGCGGACGGGCAACCCCTGATCTTCCTCGCCGACCACCCGACCACCGGCGGATACCCGGTCATCGGGGTGGTCAGCGACGTGACCCCGCTCGCGCAGGCCCGACCAGGTACTACCGTCAGATTCCATGGACCTCAACGCTGACCTGGGCGAGGGATTCGGCATCTGGCGACTCGGCGACGACGAGGCGCTGCTGCACCTGGTCACGTCCGCCAACGTCGCCTGCGGCTTCCACGGCGGCGACCCGTCCACCATGCGGCGGGTCTGCGAGAGCGCGGCGCGGCGCGGGGTGGCGGTGGGCGCGCAGGTCGGCTACCGCGACCTGGCCGGCTTCGGTCGGCGGCACATCGCGTACGACTTCGCCGAGCTGCGCGACGAGGTGACCTACCAGCTCGGGGCCCTCAACGCGTTCTGCCAGCTGTTCAACACCCGGGTCCGCTACCTCAAGCCGCACGGGGCGCTCTACCACGCGGCCGCCAACGACGAGTCCCAGGCGGCCGCCGTCGTCGCCGCGGTGACCGGCCACGACCCCGAGCTGCCCGTGCTCTGCATGCCCGGCTCGACCCTCGCCCAGCTCGCCGTCGGCGCCGGCCTGCCGGTGGTCGCCGAGGCCTTCGCCGACCGCGGCTACCTGCCCAACGGGGCGCTGGTGCCCCGCGGCACCCCCGGCGCGCTGATCACCGACCCGGACGAGGTGGCCACCCGGGCGGTACGGATCGCCACCGAACGGACCGTGGTGGCGGTGGACGGCACCGTCATCCCCTGCCCGGCGGACTCGATCTGCGTGCACGGCGACACACCCGGCGCGGTCTCCGCCACGGAGCTGGTCCGCGCCACGCTGATCGACGCCGACGTCCCACTGGCCCCGTTCGCGTGAGAGGGAGGGCCCTCGGGGGCCCTCCCTCTCAGCTAGGCGTCGAGGCCGCGCAGCACCAGCGGAAGGCGGGTCGCGGCGCCGTCGACCACCCGGACCGGGACGCCCCAGTCCTGTCGGGTCAGGTGGCAGGCCGCGTGCTCGACGTCCGCGTCGCAGGTCGCCGCCTGGGCGGTCACCTGGAGCACCCCACCGGTGACCTCGCCGTTGAGCACCAGCCGGCGGGACAGCTCGGTGCCCGTGCCGGCGCCCTCCACCAGCAGCTCCGGCGGGGACGCGGAGACCACCAGCCGGGTCGACGGCCCGAACGTCTCGTCCAGCTTCTGTCCCGGCGCGGGCGTGAAGACGATGTCGAGGGTGACCTCACCGGCCGCGACGTCGGTCGGCTTGCGCTCGGTACGGTGCCGGGGGCCGTCCACCGTGCTGGCGCCGGCCGCCGACAGTGAACCCGGGGCCAACCGGGTCAGCCGGTGCGCGGCCGACTCCACGACCAGCACCTCACCGGCCGGGGTGAGCACCAGATCACTCGGCTCGGCCAGCCCGTCGGCGACCGTGGACACCTCGTTGGTCGACGGGTCGAAGCGCCGCACCGCGCCGTTGTAGGTGTCCGCGATCAGCACCGAGCCGTCCGGCAGCGCGCACACGCCCAGCGGGTGCTGGAGCAGCGCCGACTCCGCCGGCCCGTCCACGTGACCGAAGTCGAACAGGCCCTGCCCGACGGCGGTGCCCAGCACACCGTTCTCGACGTACCGGACGGCGCTGGTCTCGCTGTCGGCGATCCAGAGCCGGGTGCCGTCGGCGGAGACGGAGAGCCCGGACGGCTGCGCCATCCACGCCTCGGCGAGCGGGCCGTCGCGCAGCGCCTCGACCGTGGTGCCGGCGTACATGCCGGCGGTCCGCTTGATCGGATCGAACCACCAGAGCTGGTGGATGCCGGCCATCGCGATGATCAGCTTGTCGTCGTACCAGGCCAGGTCCCACGGCGAGGAGAAGTCCACGGCGAGCGCGTCGTGCGCGTGGTCGTCGACCGAGGCGCGCCACTGCCGGCCGCTGCCAGCCACCGTGACCACCTCGCCGGACGCCAGGCGTACGCCGCGCAGCAGGTGGTTGACCGTGTCGGCGACCACCACGTCGTAGCCGGCCACCTCGGCGACCTGCCGCGGCAGCACGCAGAGCCCCTGCGGCTCCGAGAAGGCCGCCGCACCGGCCGGCCCGTCGGCCCGGCCCCGCTCACCCGAGCCGATCCGGCGCACCGGCGTCTCACCGTCCGGGGCCAACTCGACCAGGGAGTGCCGGGCCGAATCGGAGACCAGCAGATTGCCGTCCGGCAGCAGCACCGCCTTGCCGGGGAAACGCAGCGCGGTTTCCGGTGCCGGCGGCGGGACGTACGGGCCGTCGCCCCGGTGCAGGGTGCCCTTGGCCTCGTGGGTGGCGATCAGCTCGTCGATCAGCCGGGCCAGCCCTTCGGCGTGCCCCTCGCCGGCCATGGTGGCCACCACGTACCCCTCGGGGTCGATCACCGACAGGGTCGGCCAGGCCCGGGCCGCGTACTGCTGCCACATGTCCATCTCGGGATCGTCGAGCACGGGGTGGTGCACCCCGTACCGCTCCACGGCGGCGGCCAGCGCGTCGGCGTCCTTCTCATGCTCGAACTTCGGCGAGTGCACACCGATCACGACGAGCACGTCGCCGTACTTCTCCTCCAACGGGCGCAGCTCGTCGAGCACGTGCAGACAGTTGATGCAGCAGAAGGTCCAGAAATCCGCCAGGGCGATCTTGCCGCGCAGGTCGGCGAGCTTCAGATCGCGTCCACCGGTGTTCAGCCAGCCCCGACCGCGCAGCTCGGGGGCCCGTACTCGTGCGCTCATGTCCCCATCGTGCCTGATCACCGGCCCGCCGCCGGCCGGAGGGGGCGAGCCGCCGGGATCCGGGATGGGAGGACGACGACGGCGGGCCCACGGTCGCCCGTGGCCCCGCCGTCGGTTCGCGCTACT
The DNA here is from genome assembly GCF_003667505.1 of Micromonospora sp. BL4. Taxonomy (GTDB): domain Bacteria; phylum Actinomycetota; class Actinomycetes; order Mycobacteriales; family Micromonosporaceae; genus Micromonospora. Next base: position 8,115 of record NZ_RCVJ01000142.1, on the reverse strand, counting down.
TGGTGGCCGGCTTGAGGCAGAGCACCCGGTTGATGCCGTCACCGGGCAGCACCACGTGCGGCTGGGCCGGGTCGGCGCACTTGTCGTTCGCATCCACCTTGGAAACGATGGTGAACGCGCCCTCCGCGCCACAGTCCACCGCCGAGGCGCCCTGGCCGGACTGCTTGACGCAGGTGCCGACCGCCGGGTCGAAGGCCGGCGTGTCGTCCCCGCCGAACTTGCCCAGCAGCATCAGCAGGCCGAGCGGCACCGCCAGGATGAGCACCGCGGCGATCAGCACCGCCGCCAGCACCCGGCCGTTGCGCACCTTCGGCGCCGGTGGCTCGGCCTTCGGCTCGTCGGCGTCCGGCTTGAACGCCTCGAACCGGCCCTGGTCGGAATCGGTGGGTTCCTGGCCCCAGGGTGCGGGCTGCTGGGGCACCGACGGGAAGGCCGGCGGGAAGCCACCGCCCGGTGCGGGCTCGCCGCCGAAGCCCGGGCCGCCGAAGCCCGGCGTGCTGTTCACCGCGGCGGAGCCGGCGACCGGTGACCCGGGGGCGCCGAACGGGTCGGCCGGGCGCTCGGCGCCGGCCTGCGGCCGCACCCCGTTCACCGGCCGGTTGCTGCCCGGCGTGTCGACGAACGACGGCACACCCGGCGGGAACGCCGGGGGCGCGGACGCCGCCGCACCGAACGCGTTCGGCGCCGCCGGCCGGTCCCGGTCGTCGAAGCGCGGCTCGGCCGGGGGCTCGCCACCCCAGGCGGGGCCGCCCTGCCGGTCCGGCCCGCCCTGCCGGTCGGGGCTGTTCGGCCACTCCGGTGCGCTCTGCCGTTCCGGGCCGTTCGGCCAGTCGGGTGCGCTCTGCCGTTCCGGGCCGTTCTGCCAGTCGGGTGCGGCCTGCCGTTCCGGGCCGTTCTGCCAGTCGGGTGCGGCCTGCCGTTCCGGGCCGTTCTGCCAGTCCGGGGCGCCCTGGCGCTCGGGACCCGGGTCGGCCTGGAACGCCTCCGGGGCCGCCTGCTCCGGCTCGTTCTCCGGCTCGGGACGGGACGGGCGGCCGTACACCCGAGGCTGCGGCGCGGGCGCGCCGGCCGGTCGTGCGGCCTGGTCGGTGGGGGGCATCACCCGGCTGGCCAGCGGCACCGAGGCGCTCGCCGACGCCCGGCCCGCCGCCGAGTCGGCCTCCGCTGCCGGTACGACCGCGCGGCCCGCGCCGGCCTCCGGAGAGGTACGCGGGGACGGCACCACGGCACCGGCCGCCGGAGCCTCCTCGGCCCGACCCCAACCGGTCGGCTCCGCCTCGTACTGCGCGGCGGCGTCCGGGCTCTCCCGCTCGGCGTACGCGGGCTGCTCGGTGGCCGGGGCGTACTGGGCCGGCGGCACGTAGTTGGCGGGCGGGGCGGCAGCCAGGCTGGCACCCGGCACCCGCTGCTCCTGCGGGGGCAGTGGCACCGCGTTGGCGGGCGAGATGCCCGGCGCGGGAGCGGGCTGGTAGACCGGCGACTCGTCGCTCCGGCCCGCTTCCCAGTCACCGCGGGACTGGGAGGCCTCCGCCTCCGCGCGGCCCCACACCTCGCCGGGCGCCCACGGCTGGGCCTCCGGCGCGGCGGCGTTGCCCTGCGCGGCGTTGGCCTGGGCGGCGTTGTCGGGGGCGGCGGCCCAGGCGGGCGTCCCGTCGTTGCCGGGCACGCTGGCGCTGGCCCTGGCCGGGTTGCCGGTCGCCTCCGGGGTCCACTCCGCCGTTTCGGGCCGCTCGGCCGGCTGGTCCTGCTGAGCGAGCACCCAGTCGGGCTGCTGCGGACGGCCCTCGGCGCCACCCCAGGCGGCGGGCTGCGCGGCCTCGTCCTGCTTCACGTCGGCGCCGTCGCCCCACCCGCCGGGCTGTGCCGGCTGCTGCTGCTGCTGTCCGGCCCATCCGCCGGAGCGGGACGGGTCGTCCTGGCCGGGCCAGTTCGGCGCCGGCACCTGAGCCGCGCCGCGGGCCGCGGCCGGATCGGCCTGGCCCCACCCGGGGGCCGGCTGCTCGGTCGACTCGGCGGCCTGACCCCAGGTCTGGGGGGACTGCTCGGCCGGCGTCCACACCGGCTGGTCGTCCCGGCCGGCGGTGCCGTTGGCCCAACCGGCGGACCCGGCCGGGTCGTCCTGCTGACCGGAGCCGTTGCCGGACCAGCCGGTGGCCTGCGCCGGCTCGGACTGCTGCGACTCGGCGCCGCGCCAGTCACCGGCGGGCGGGTCATCCTGCGCCGCTCCGCCCCAGCCGCCGGAGCGCGCGGGGTCGTTCTGCTGGGCATCGGCGTTCCAGCCACCGGAGCGGGCCGGGTCGTCCTGTGCCGGCCAGGCGGCGGTGGCGGGCGGCACCTGCGCGGCACCCCGGGCCGCCGGCTGAGCCGGGACCCAGTCGGGTTGCTCGCCGGCCCCGGGGGTCCACCCGGGTGCGCCCTGGTCGGCTGGCGGCCAGCCCTGCTGGGCGGCCCACGGGGCGGGCTGCGTGTGCTCGGGTGCGCCACCGGCGCCGGTCCAGGCGCCGGGCTGCTGCGGGGGTTCGTTCGCGCCACCGCCGGTGGCCCAGGCGGGCTGTGTCGGCTCGGTGGGCTGCGGCGCCGCGGCGGCACCCCAGGCGGGGTTCGGTTGCTGCTGCTCCGACTGGGCGGCCCATGCCGGGGCCGACGGGTTCGGCCGCGCCGGCGGCGGGGGTGCCCAGCCCAGGTCGGGGCCGGTGCCGTTGTAGCCGTTGTCCGGCTGCGCCGGGCGGTCGCCGTACGGCGCCGGTCCGCCGGCGCCCGGTGACACCTCGTCCGGCTCCTGGCCGGGGCGGTGCGGGCCCTCGGACGTCATCGGTGCGCCTCCTCCATCACATGTCGGCCGCCGGTGCCGATCGGTCTCCTCGGCATGGCTGCCGGCGTCACCGGCGTACCGCCGTGCCGGCTCCCCGCACGGTATCCGGTGGCCACACGGGGCGTCCAAGGAGCACCGGTCGTCACTCCCCGTTGCCGGTTGGTGTCGAGCAGCTTCTATCGGCTCCGCCGGTGCCGGTCCGACGGGCGTAGACCGAAGCTCACCGTACCGGGCGCTGCGGCACGGCGGAATCCCGGTGCCGTGGGGCGTGGAGACGCCGATGGCCCGCCCGGTCGGCCGGGCGGGCCATCGATCTGGAGGAGGTGAGGAATGTCGTGGAGCGTCAGCCCATGTGACGCTGGGCGATGATGAGGAGTTCCTCGCGGACTGCCGGCGAGTTCGCCGAGCGCAGCGCGTGCTCGATGGCACGGGCGCGGCGGGTGGCATCGCGGTGGCTGCGGATTCGCTCGATCATGCTCATTTGGTGGGTCCTCCTGGCTATTCGGTTGTTGGCCCCTGATGCATCTATTCAACCGCAGAACCCGGCCAACTTCCATCGATTATTAGGTGAGCTGAGACACCTGCCTAACAATCAAAGGTCAGGGACCCTGTTCGCCGACGGTTTCGTCGTCCAACGGACACGGCCGGTGTGCCGGGCGTTAACCCGTGGCACACCGGCCGTGGCTGGCGTTCGGACGGTCAGGTCCAGGCGAGCAGCGCCGCCTCCGGGTCGGCGAGGAAGTCGCCGATGTCGCGCAGGAACTTCGAGCCCAGCTCACCGTCGATGATCCGGTGGTCGAAGCTCAACCCCAGCGTGGTGACCTGACGCGGCTTGACCTTGCCCTTGTGCACCCAGGGCATCTCCCGCACCGCGCCGAAGGCCAGGATCGCCGACTCGCCCGGCGGCAGGATCGGCGTCCCGGTGTCCACCCCGAACACCCCCACGTTGGTGATGGTCAGGGTGCCGCCGGACATGTCCGCCGGCGAGGTGCGGCCCGACTTCGCCGTCTGCACCAGGTCGTTCAGCGCGTCCGCCAGCTCGCGCAGCGAGAGCCGGCCGGCGTCCTTGACGTTCGGCACGATGAGGCCGCGCTCGGTGGCCGCCGCGATGCCGAGGTTGACGTACTCCTTGACCACGATCTCGTCGCCGGCCCAGGTCGAGTTGACCATCGGGTGCCGCTTGACCGCCAGGAGCACGGCCTTCGCCACCAGCAGCAGCGGTGAAACCCGGACGTCGCGCCACTCCCGCCGGCCGCGCAGCCGGTCCAGCGCCTTCATCGCCCGGGTCACGTCGACGGTCAGGAACTCCGTGACGTGCGGGGCGGTGAACGCCGAGCGGGACATGTTCTCGGCGGTGAGCTTGCGTACCCCCTTGACCGGGATGCGCTGCTCGCGGTCCGCGCCGAAGCTGGCGGCGCTCGTCGCCACCGACGTCGCCCTGATCGGCTCGGCCGCCACCACGGCGCCGTTCGCCGCCTGCTGCACGTCCTCCCGGGTGATCGAGCCCAGTGGACCCGAACCGGTCAGCGTGCCCAGGTCGACCCCGAGGTCCTTGGCGAGCTTGCGCACCGGCGGCTTGGCCAGCACCAGCCCACCGGTCGCCGCAGCGACCGGAGTCGCCTCGGCCACCGGCTGCGGAGCCGGCGCGACCGGCGCCGGAGCTGGCGTCGGCGCGGCCGCGGGCGTCGCCGCGGCCTGCGCCGGGACGCCACCCTTGCGCGGCCGGCGCTTCGCAGCGGTGGTACGCGGGCCGTAGCCGACCAGCACCGCGGTCCGCCCACCCGGGGCGGGGCCGCCGATCAGGCCCGGCTCGACCATGCCCTCGGCCGGCGCCACCTCGACGGCGGCCAGCGAGGCCGCCGACGGGGTGGGCAGGTCACCGCCGGGCGTGGCCGTGGTCGACGGCACGTCCAGCGGGCCGGCGCCCGGGTCGGTGTCGATCGCGATGATCGGCGTACCGACCTCGACCGTGGTGCCCTCCGGGTGGAAGATCGCCTGCACCTGGCCGGCCCACTTCGCCGGGATCTCCACGGCCGCCTTCGCCGTCTCCACCTCGACGATCGGCTGGTTCAGCTCGATGGTGTCGCCGACCTTCACCAGCCAGGACAGGATCTCGCCCTCGGTCAACCCCTCACCCAGGTCGGGAAGGTTGAACTCCTTGATCCGGGACATGCCGCTCACCAGCCGAAGGTGCGGTCGACGGCGTCGAGCACCCGGTCCAGGTCGGGCAGGTACTCCTCCTCCACCCGGGCGGCCGGGTAGGGGGTGTCGAAGCCGGTCACGCGCAGCACCGGCGACTCCAGGGAGTAGAAGCACTCCTCGGTGATCCGCGCGGCCAGCTCGGCGCCGAGGCCGATGTTGGACGGCGCCTCGTGCACCACCACCGCGCGGCCGGTGCGCTTCACCGACTCGTAGGCCGCGGCCAGGTCCAGCGGGGAGAGCGAGCGCAGGTCGATGACCTCCAGCTCCCGGCCGTCCTCGGCGGCGGCGGTCGCCGCGTCCAGGCACGTCCGGACCATCGGCCCGTACGCCAGCAGGGTCACGTCGGTGCCGGGCCGGACCACGCGGGCGGAGTGCAGCGGGTACGCGTCGGACAGCGGCGCTTCCAGGTCGACCTGCCCCTTCTCCCAGTAGCGCCGCTTGGGCTCCAGGAAGACGATCGGGTCGTCCGAGGCGATGGCCTGTTGGATCATCACGTACGCGTCCTGCGGGTTGGCGCAGGACACCACCTTGAGGCCGGCGGTGTGCGCGAAGTACGCCTCCGGCGACTCGGAGTGGTGCTCGACAGCGCCGATGCCGCCACCGAACGGAATCCGGATCACCATCGGGATGCTGAGCTTGCCGCGCGAGCGGTAGTGCATCTTCGCCACCTGCGACACGATCTGGTCGTACGCGGGGTAGACGAAGCCGTCGAACTGGATCTCGCAGACCGGCCGGAAGCCGCGGATGGCCAGGCCGACCGCGGTGCCGATGATGCCGGACTCGGCCAGCGGCGTGTCGATGACCCGCTGGTCGCCGAAGTCCTTCTGGAGCCCGTCGGTGATCCGGAACACGCCGCCGAGCTTGCCGACGTCCTCGCCCATGATGATGACCTTGGGGTCGTTCTCCAGGGCGCGGCGCAGACCGGTGTTGAGGGCCTTGCCGAGGGTGAGCGTCTCCGTGGCCATCAGTGGGCGCTCCCCTCGAACGACTCCATGTAGCGGCTGAACTGCGCGCGCTGCTCGTCGAGCAGCGGAGACCCGTTCGGGTAGACGTGGTCGAACATCGTCACCGGCTCGGGGTTGGGCATGGCGAGCACCCGCTCGCGCAGGTGCACCGACTCACGGCGGGCCTGCTCGTCGACCTCGGCGAAGAAGTCCGCGTCGGCGATCTGCTGCTTCTCCAGGAATGCCTTGACCCGGGCGATCGGGTCCTTGGCCTGCCACGCCTCGACCTCGCTGGCGATCCGGTAGCGGGTCGGGTCGTCGGAGGTGGTGTGCGCGCCCATCCGGTAGGTGTACGCCTCGATCAGGCTCGGGCCCTGCCCGTGCCGGGCGTTGTCCAGCGCGGTGCGGGTGACCGCGTACGTGGCCAGCACGTCGTTGCCGTCCACCCGGATGCCGGGGAAGCCGAAGCCGGCGGCCCGCTGATAGAGCGGGATCCGGGTCTGCCGCTCCAGCGGCTCGGAGATCGCGTACTGGTTGTTCTGGCAGAAGAAGACCATCGGGGCGTTGAACACGCCGGCCCAGACGAACGCCTCGTTGACGTCACCCTGGCTGGTGGCGCCGTCGCCGAAGTAGGCGATCACCGCCTCGCCGTCGTCGGTGCCGGTCTTGCCGTCCATGGTGATGCCCATGGCGTAGCCGGTCGCGTGCAGGGTCTGCGCCCCGATCACGATCGTGTACATGTTGAACTTGAACTCGTTCGGGTCCCAGCCGCCCTGGTCGACGCCGCGGAACAGGCCGAGCGGCATGATCGGGTCGATGCCGCGGCAGTAGAGGACGCCGTGCTCCCGGTAGGTCGGGAAGGCCATGTCCTGGGTGCGCAGCGCCCGACCGGAGCCGACCTGCGCCGCCTCCTGCCCGAGCAGGCTGGCCCAGATGCCCAGCTCGCCCTGCCGCTGGAGCGCGGTCGCCTCGGCGTCGAGCTTGCGGACCAGCACGAGGTCGCGGTAGAGCCCGCGGTACTCCTCGTCGGTGAAGTCGACGCGATACTCGATGCCGTCCGGCCCGGTGACGCTGTCGATCCGCTCGCCTTCGGGGGTGAGCAGCTGCACCAGCTCGGGATCGCCGGCCGCCCTCTTCCTGGAGCGGGGTGCTGCCCGCCTGCCGCGGGTGGTGCCCCCGGGGTCGCCCTTTGCCATCCGTCTCTCCCTGTCGTGTCTGCGTCGGCACCGGGGGGTCACCCGGCCGCGCAACTCGTGCGCCTGCCCGGCTGCTGCCGGACCGGTTCCTGGCGGCCGCGCCTAGCCCCGGTGGGGGTTGCCGCGCGGCGTGAGCCGGATTCTGGCCGAACCCGGTTCGGGAGCGCCGGCGCTCAACCGCGCCTGCCGCGAGGGTGCGCGGAGGTCACGGCTGCGTTGCCGTCGTGCTCCATATTCGCAGAGCAGGTGAGCGCGCCCACAGTACGCCCGCCCCGCATTCCGACCGTCCCCTGTTTGCGACTCTTTGTCGCCATCGTGCCCGACCGCGCCCACCAGACCTACCGGCGATGGTTCGTCACCGTTCGGGCCATCTCCGCGTGTCGACACGCAGTGGAGGTTGGCTGACGGAGGGTGACTGGGCGAGGCTGTTTACCGCAGGAACGCGCCGATCGAGTGATTTGCCGGGGTTCTCCAGCCGGCGACGTTCTGCCGTGTCCTCCGACAGCTGACGACAAGGGGTGTGTGCGGTGCACGAGCCAGGTGACGGTCCCGGCACACCCGCGCTCGGCCGGCACCGCTCGGTCGGCGGCTACCGCCGGGTGGTCGGCGCGCACCGCGCTCCTGGCGCGGGCGGCCCCTCCCGCGGTTACCTGCTCACCGTCGCGCTGCTGGCCGGCACCGCGTCGATGCCCATCCTCGCCGCCATCAGCGCGGGCTCCGCCACCCCGGGCAGCACCGCGCTTCCGGACAGCAGCACCCCGTTCATCCCGACCCCGTCGGTCGGGCCGGTGGTGATCCCGGTGCCGGCGACCAGCCAGCCGCCGCTCCCGCCACCCGCCACGCCCAGCGTCGGCCCGACGGCCACCGCCGGCTGGCTGCCCACGGCTCCCGGGCGTGACCAGGACCGGACGGACGCGGGCTCGACCGGGGTCGACCCGGGGACCATCCCTCGGGTGGTGCC
>NZ_RCVJ01000104.1 GCF_003667505.1 Micromonospora sp. BL4 | reverse complement strand
GGGGCTGGGTGGCCCGGCGGTCCGGCTCGGGCTGTCCGGCGTGCGGACCCTCGGCGCCGAGGTGGCCGAGCGGATCGAGGCCGAACGGGCGACCGGTGGGCCGTACCGGGACATGCCGGACCTGGCCCGGCGGGTCGGTCTCACCGCCGCGCAGCTGGAGGCGCTGGCCACCGCGGACGCCTTCGCCTGTTTCGGGCTGACCCGGCGGGAGGCGCTCTGGGCCGCCGGCGCGGCGGCTCAGGACCGGCCGGGCCGGCTGCCCGGCACGGTGACCGGCGCGGCGGCGCCCACGCTGCCCGGGATGGAGGCGGTGGACCGGCTGGTCGCCGACGTGTGGGCCACCGGGCTGTCGCCGGAGAGCCATCCGGCCCGGTTCATCCGGGGGCAGCTCGACGTGCTCGGCGCGGTGCCGATCGCCCGGCTGGGCCGGGTGGACCCCGGGCAGCGGATCCGGGTCGGCGGCATCGTCACCCACCGGCAGCGCCCGGCGACCGCGGGTGGGGTCACCTTCCTCAACCTGGAGGACGAGACGGGGATGCTCAACGTCACCTGCTCGCCGGGGCTGTGGCAGCGCTACCGGCGGGTGGCCCGGACCAGCGCCGCGCTGGTGGTCCGGGGACGGCTGCAACGGCACGAGGGGGTGACCAACCTCGTTGCCGACCGGCTGGACGCCATTGAGCCACCGGTCAGCCCCGCCTCCCGTGACTTCCGTTGACCGACGGCATCGGATCCGCACGTTTAAGAAATCCGGCTGGGGAGAAGTGCAGGTCGCGGGCAAGGTGGCCCGCATCGGTTCGGGGAGGTCTCATGTCACGGAAACTGGGGTCGACCGCGCTCGCCGGGGTGCTCGCCCTGGCGCTCAGCGCGTGCGGGGGAGTCGGCGGCGGCAGCGACGCGGGGGGCGGCACCGCCACCCGGGGCGCGCTCAGCACCATGGGGTTCGGTTTCTCCGACGAGATCGCGACCACCCGCGTCGACGCGTTCAAGCGGGACCACCCCGACGTCGAGCTGAAGGTCACCGAGGGCGCCTTCGACGAGCAGCAGTTCCTCTCCGCGGTCGCCTCGGGGAACCCACCGGATCTGGTCTACATGGACCGCAAGCTGATCGGCACGTACGCCAAGCGCGGCTCGATCCAGCCGCTGACCGACTGCGTCAAGAAGCAGGACATCAACCTGGACCAGTACCGGCCCGCCGCCCGCGCCCAGGTCACCCTGGACGACACCGTCTACGGCATTCCGGAGTTCTCCACCGTGCGGGTGGTCTACCTGAACGAGGGGCTGCTCAAGCAGGCCGGGATGACCGCCGAGCAGGTGAACCTGGCCGACTGGGCCGCGCTGCCCGGGCTCAACGCCAAGCTGGCCTCGGTCTCCGGCAACCGGCTCTCCCGGATCGGCATCGACCCGAAGATCCCCGAGTTCCTGCCGATGTGGGCCAAGGCCAACGGCGTCGACATGCTCTCCGCCGACGGCCGCACCCCCCGGCTGGACGACCCCAGGGTGATCGAGGCACTCACCACCGGTGTCAACCTCATCCAGCAGCAGGGCGGGTGGGGCAGGTTCAAGTCGTTCCGGGACACCTTCGACTTCTTCGGCGCACAGAACCCGCTGTCGAAGAACCAGATCGTGGCGTGGCCGATGGAGGAGTGGTTCCTCAACCAGGCCGCGAAGAACAGCCCGAACGCCGAGCTGGTGGTCAAGCCGTTCGTGGACCGGCAGGGCAAGCCGCTGACCCAGTCCGGCGGGCAGGCCTGGGTGATCACCAAGGGCGCGAAGAACCCGGACGCGGCGTGCGCGTTCGTCAAGCAGATGACCGCCACCGACACCTGGATGGCCGCCGCGAAGGCCCGGGCGGACGCCCGCAAGAGCGCCGGCCTGCCGTTCACCGGCATCTACACCGCCAACACCGACGCCGACCGGAAGATCTTCGAGGAGCTGTACCAGCCGACCGGCAACAAGCGCTTCGACGACGCCGTGGCCACCATCCGTTCGGTGCAGGACGCCGCGTTCGCGCTGCCCGCCTCGCCGGCCGGCGCCGAGTTCGACAAGGCGTACTACGACGCGGTCAACCGGGTGCTCGCTGGCCAGGAGCAGCCCGCGCAGGCGCTGCGGCGGGCCCAGCAGGAGGCCACCGCCGCGCTGGACAAGGCCGCGAAGTAGCCCGCGATGGCCACCGTCACCGCTCCCGCCCCGGGCCGGCGCCGCCGTACGCCGCTGGCCCGGCGGGAGGCGCGCTGGGCGTACCTCTTCCTGGCGCCGTGGATCGTCGGGTTCCTGGTCTTCTACGCGGGGCCGATGATCGCCAGCCTCTGGTTGAGCTTCACCGAGTACGACGTGATCAATCCGCCGGAGTACACCGGGCTGGACAACTACCGGGAGCTGATGAGTGACCCGGCGGTGGCCCGCAGCCTGGGCAACACCGTCTACTACACGGCGTTGCACGTACCGCTGGTGATGGTGATCTCGCTGGGCCTGGCGCTGCTGCTCAAGCGGGTCGGCCGGTTGCAGGGCTTCTTCCGCACCGTCTTCTACCTGCCGGTGATGACCCCGGCGGTGGCGGTCGGGATCCTGTTCCTGTTGCTGCTCAACACCCAGGACGGCCTGATCAACCGGGCGCTCGGCCTGGTCGGGATCGACGGTCCGAGCTGGACCACCGACCCGGGCTGGGTGATGCCGGGCATCATCCTGATGAGCCTGTGGAGCCTCGGCTCCACGGTGATCATCTACCTGGCCGCGTTGCAGAACGTGCCCCGTGACCTGTACGAGGCGGCCTCCATCGACGGCGCCGGCCCCTGGGCCAGGTTCCGTTCGGTCACCCTGCCGATGATCTCGGGGGCGCTGTTCTTCACGCTGATCGTCAACACGATCGCGTCGCTGCAGATGTTCACCGAGGTCTACACCATGTACTTCGGCAACCGGGAGACCCAGAACACATTCAACAGCGACGCGGCGAGCTTCTACGTCATCCACCTGTTCCAGGAGGCGTTCCAGTTCCTGCACATGGGCTTCGCCTCGGCGATGGCCTGGCTGCTCTTCGTGATTATCTTGATCATCACTCTGATACAGGTGAAACTCAGCAACCGGTTCGTGTACTACGAGGGAGAAGACAAGTGACGGGGATGAACGGCCACAACGGCGTGGCCAACGCGCGACGCACCAAGCTGACCGCGGGCTGGGTGCCCGAGCAGCACCTGGAGCCGCGCGAGTACGAGCTCACCGACGGCCCGGTCGCCAACGCTCGGCGGTCCCGGGCCGAGGAGGACCCGGCGGCTGGGGCCGAGTCGTGACCGCCGCCGTCGAGCGGGGCGCCGCTCCGCCGGTGCCCGGCATTCCGCCGGCCCGGCCGACGGTGCCCCGGTCGGCGGCCGGTGAGGGCCGCCGGCCGGTCTGGCAGCGGGTGCTCTTCGTGGCGGCGCTGGTCGGCGCCGCGGTCATCTTCATGCTGCCGTTCGTCTGGCTGGTCAGCGCATCGCTGCGCCCCCGCGAGTACGTCTTCGCCCCCGGCTTTCTGCCGGTCCCGTTCGCTCCGGAGAACTACGCCGAGGCCTGGAGCGCCGTGCCGCTGCTGACCTGGTTCGGCAACAGCGTGGTGGTCGGCGTGGCCGCCGCCGCGGCGGTGACCCTCTCCAGCGCCTGGGTGGCCTTCGGCTTCGCCTACTTCCGCTTCCCCGGCCGCAGCCTGCTCTTCGGGCTGGTCCTGGCGACCATGATGCTGCCGTTCGCGGTCACCATGATCCCGACGTACCTGATCTGGTCGGATCTGGGTTTGACCGACACCCAGGTGCCGCTCTGGGCGGGCAATCTGTTCGGCTCGGCGTTCTACATCTTCCTGCTGCGGCAGTTCCTGCTCTCGCTGCCCCGGGAGTACTTCGAGGCCGCCCGGGTGGACGGGGCGAGCTACCCGCAGTTGTTCTGGAAGATGGCGTTCCCGCTGATCCGGCCGGCGCTGCTGGTCGCCTTCGTCTTCGAGTTCAAGGCCAGCTGGACGGACCTGCTCAAGCCACTGATCTACCTGCGCAACGAGCAGCTCTACACGCTGCCGCGCGGGCTCAAGGTGGTGCTGGACCGGTTCGGCTACGGCGGCGAGCAGCAGTGGGAGATTGTGCTCGCCGGGAGCGTGCTGGCCACCGTGCCGATGATCATCCTGTTCTTCCTGGCCCAGCGGCACTTCGTGGAGGGCATCGCCACCACCGGCCGCAAGGGTTGAGTGGACCGGGTGACTAGGCTCGACCGGGTGGAGCAGACCCGAGGCCGGTTCACCGGGCCGCCGCTGACCCCCCGTACCGCCGTGATCTGGTCGGTGCTCCGCGCCGAACTGGACCGGCGCGGCGACGCCGAGCTCACCGTGCTGGACGTGGGCGGCGGCACCGGCGGTTTCGCCGTCCCGCTGGCCCGCGCCGGGCACCGCGTCACCGTGGTCGACGCCAGCCCCGACGCGCTGGCCGCGCTGACCCGCCGGGCCGCCGAGGCCGGGGTGGCCGACCGGATCGCCGCCGTGCAGGGCGACGGGGACGCCCTCGCGGGGCTGGTCGAGCCGGCCGGCGTCGACCTGGTGCTCTGCCACGCCGTGCTGGAGGTGGTCGACGACCCGACGCCGGTGGTGGCCGCGCTGGCCACCGCGCTGCGCCCGGGCGGTGCGGCCAGCGTGCTGGTGGCCGGCCGGGCCGCCGCCGTGCTGGGTCGGGCGATGAACGGGCACCTGGACGTCGCGGCCGCGCTGGCCGCCGACCCGGCCGGCACCGCCGGACCCCGGGACACCCTGCGCCGGCGCTACGACGCCACCGGCGCCGCCGCGCTGCTCGCCGCCGCCGGGCTCGAGGTCGAGGAGATCCACGGGGTACGCGTACTGGCCGACCTGCTGCCCGCCGCCGTCGCCGACGGCCAGTCCGCGGCCCTGGTGGAGCTGGAACGGACGCTGGCCGCGCAGCCCCCGTACCGGGACCTGGCCGCCCAACTGCACCTGTTCGCCCGCCGTCCGGCATGACCGCCCGGCACGACGGCGCGCCGGCGCCGCTGACCGTCCTCGGTCCGGGCCACGGCGGCGGTCGCCTCGCTGACGTGCTGCCCAGCGCGCTCGCCGTACTGGGCGTGCCCGGGTCGGCCGACCCGCTCGGGCTGGTCCCCGCCCTGGCCGGGGTACGCCGGATCGCCGTGCTGCTCGTCGACGGGCTCGGCTGGTATCAACTGCCGACCGCCGCGCCGTACGCGCCGATCCTCGCCGGGCTCGCCGCGACGGTGGGCCGGCCGCTTCTCGCCGGTTTCCCGTCCACCACCCCGACCAGCCTGGTGACCCTCGGCACCGGCGTGGCGCCGGGCGCGCACGGGGTGCTCGGCTTCACCGTGCGGGTGCCCGGCACCGACCGGGTGCTCACCCACACCGACTGGGCCGGCGACCCGTCACCGCTGCGCTGGCAACCGGTGCCCACGCAGCTCGAACGGGCCCGCGCCGCCGGGGTGGCGGTGACCGTGGTGAGCCGGCCCGAGTTCGGCGGCAGCGGGTTGACCCTGGCCGCCAACCGGGGCGGCGACTTCCGGGGCGCCGCCGGCGTGGACGCCGTGGCCGCCACCATGCTGGCCGCGCTGGCCGCCGGCCCCGGACCCACCCTGGTCTCCGGCTACCACCCGGACCTCGACCGGCACGGCCACCTCGGCGGGGTGGACTCCCCACCCTGGCGGATCGCCGCCAGCGAGGTGGACGCGCTGCTCGCCCGGCTGGTCGACGGGCTGCCGTCGGACGCGGCGCTGCTGGTGACCGCCGACCACGGCCAGCTCAACGTGCCCGCAACGCACCGCTTCGACCTGGACACCGATCCACGGCTGCGCGCCGGTGTGCGGCTGGTGGCCGGTGAGGCCCGGGTGCGCTACCTGCACGTCGTACCGGGTGCGGTCGACGACGTGGTGGCCGCCTGGTCGGAGGTGCTCGGTGACGCGGCGCGGGTGCGCACCCGGGACGAGGTGGTGGCCGGCGGCTGGTTCGGGCCGGTGCCCGAGGAGCACCTGGGGCGCATCGGGGACGTGGTGGTGAGCTGCAACGACACGTACGCGGTCATGGCCACCCGCACCGAACGGCCGATGGCGTCCCGGCTGGTGGCGTACCACGGGTCGGACACCGCGGCCGAGCTGACCGTGCCGCTGCTGGTGGTCCGGGGCTGACCGACGCACGGTGCGCCCCGCCGGCCGCTGGTGATGTCGTACCCCCGGGTTAACCTGCCGGGATGGGCCGCAGCCAGTCGTTGCCCCGGGGCGGCGATCCGCGCTTCGGGCCGGACGCCGACGACTCCGCCAGTCCGATCCTGCACGTCGACATGGACGCCTTCTTCGCCGCCGTCGAGGTGCGTCGCCGGCCCGAGCTGCGCGGCAAGCCCGTGATCGTCGGCGGCGTCGGGCCGCGCGGCGTGGTCAGCTCGGCCAGCTACGAGGCCCGCCGCTACGGCGTGCGCAGCGCGATGCCGACCAGCCAGGCCCGGGCCCGCTGCCCGCACGCGGTTTACCTGCCGCCGGATTTCACCGCCTACGCCCCCGCCTCCCGCGCGGTCATGCAGATCTTCCGGGACGTCACGCCGCTGGTCGAGCCGCTCTCCCTCGACGAGGCGTTCCTCGACGTGACCGGAGCCCGCCGGCTGTTCGGCTCCCCGGCCGCCATCGCCCGGCTGATCCGCCGCCGGGTCGCCGACGAGCAGGGGCTGACCTGCTCGGTGGGGGTGGCGCCGAGCAAGTTCGTGGCCAAGCTGGGGTCCACCCGGGCCAAGCCGGACGGCCTGCTGGTCGTGCCCCCCGGGCAGGTGCTCGACTTCCTGCACCCCCTGCCGGTGGACGCGCTCTGGGGGGTGGGGGAGCGCGCCGCCGAGGCGCTGCGCCGGCTCGGCCTGGCCACCGTCGGCGACCTCGCCGACGCCCCGCTGGGCATGCTCCGCCGCGCGGTGGGCGCGGCGTCGGCGGCGCACCTGCACGAGCTGGCCTGGGGACGGGACCCGCGCCGGGTCAGCCCCGAGCACGTCGACAAGTCGATCGGCGCCGAGGTGACCTTCGACGCCGACGTGGCCGACCCGGTGGAGATCCGCCGCGCCTTGCTCGCGCTCAGCGCGAAGGTCGGCGTCCGGTTGCGCGGCTCCGGGCAGGTGGGGCGCACCGTGACGCTCAAGGTGCGGCTGGCCGACTTCCGCACCGTCAACCGCTCCCGCACCCTCGCCATGCCCACCGACACGGCCCGCGAGATGTTCGACACGGTCTGGGCGCTCTACACCGCGCTGGACCCGGGCGAGCGGATCCGGCTCGTCGGTGTCCGGGTGGAGGGGCTCGCCCCGGCGCAGGGGGCGCCCCGACAGCTCACCCTCGGCGCGCCCGAGCGTGGCTGGCGGGAGGCGGAAGCTGCCGCGGACGCCGCTGCTGCCCGATTCGGGCGGTCCGTCATAGGTCCGGCCAGTCTCCTGGGCGACCGTGACCCCCGTCGAAAGGAAAATCCACCCCACCCGTAGCTCGTCCCGCTTTCCGACGCGCGACCCCCCTCGTAGACTTGCGGGTAAGCAGCCGGTCGGCTGCCACGGTCTGTCGGCCCGAGTGGGCCGACCAACGTGACCGGGGAGGAGTGCCGTGCCGCTCTCGGAGCACGAGCAGCGGCTGTTCGAGCAGATCGAGCAGTCGCTTGCCGAGGACCCCAAATTCGCCTCGGCCGTGCGCGCCAGCGATCCGCGCTTCCACGCGCGGCGTCGCCTGCTCGTCGCCGCCGGCGTGATCATCGCTGGCTTGGCTTTACTGGTCTACGGCGCGGTGATCAAGACTCCACCGCTGGCGGTGGCCGGCTTCGTTCTCATGCTGGCCTCGGCCGCCTTCGCGGTGCAGTCGCACCGGCGGGCGCAGTCACCCGACCTGCACGTGGTGGGTGGCACGACCAGTCGTCGCCGTCCTCGCGGCGGCGGTGGCCGATCCGGTCGCCGGCCGTCGATCCTGGACCGCATGGAGGACAGGTGGCGGCAGCGCCCGGAGGGGCACCGCTGAGCCCGTCCCGCCGCTGAGGCGGGCCGTACGCCGCGACGAGCGGGTCGCCGGGAACACAGCCCCCGGCGACCGCTGACGTATCCGCGCGCCCGTCGCACAGCCGAAGAACGCCGTCCGCTCCGCCGCTCAACGGTCAAAGGCCGCGCCGCTCAACGATCCGAGGCCGCGCCGCTCAACGCTCTGAGGCCGCGCCGCTCAACGCTCTGAGGCCGCGCCCGCTCAACGCTCTGAGGCCGCGCCCGCTCAACGCTCTGAGGCCGCGCGCCGACTCCAGCATGCAGGCGCGGTGCGGGGCGGAAAGCACCGACGGCCGCCAGTTTGCGCCGGCCCGGCGAGCCGACTCGGGGCGACGGCCGGTGGACCGTCACCCCGAGCCGGACGGACGTCGCTCAGCGAGCCGCCCGGTCGGCCAACAGCCGACGCGGATTCCAGCGGAGCAGCCGGTACCGGGCCCGCCCGGTCAGCGCCACCATCCGGCCGGAGGTGTCCGCGAGGGTGGTCCGCCAGCGCAGCAGCACCGACGGCGGCAGCAGGGCGGCGAACAGTCGGGTCCGCCGGCCCGCGCGGGCGGCGAGCGCACCGCGGACCGCACGTAGCGCCGGCGCCAGGGGCTCGCCGGTCAGCGGATCCCGCGCGTAGCGGGCCCGCTCCTCAGCCCGGCCGAGCAGCCGCACCGCGCCGACCGCCGCGGTGTCCTCGTTGAGGGTCTCCCGGACCAGCCGGTCCGCGGTCGTCCGCGGCGTCTCGGTCCGGTCGACCCGGACCCGGAAGTCCACCAGCGTGTCGAGCAGCTCCGCCCAGGCGGCGTGCGCGTCCGCGCGGGCCCGGTTGGCGTCCGGCCCGACCACCACCACCCGTGTCCCGTCCACCGGCGCCGCCTCGTTCGGGGTGGCGGTCATCGCGGCGCCCGCCGCCCGGCCACCCCGCCGCCGGCGCAGCGCCAGCCGACGCAGCGCCGGCACCGCCAGCAGCGCCAGCAGCGCCAGCAGGCCCGCCGTCCACCACGGCCACACGGGCGGCTGCTCGGCCGGCGTCTGGCCGGCGAGGGAGAGCCCCGAGTCGGTGTCCCGGTCGGCGTTGTCCGGACCGGTCGGGCCGCCCGACGCGCCGGGGTCCGCCGCGGCACCCGACGCGCCGGGGTCTGGGGTGATTGATTCCGGCGCGTCGATGTCCGGCGCCCAGGCCGACCGGGTCGAGCCCGGCACACCGTACGACGGCGTGGCGTCGAACGGCACCCAACCGACCCCGTCGAAGTAGACCTCGGTCCAGGCGTGCAGGTTGAGGTTGGTCAGCGTGTACGTGTTGCCGTCCTGCTTGTTGCCGTTGGTGAACCCGAACGCCACCCGGGCCGGGATGCCGGCGCTGCGCACCAGCCAGGCCATCGCCGCGGCGTACTGCTGGCAGTAGCCGACCTTGTTGGTCAGGAAGTTGACGATGTCCTCGCCGCTGCTGCCGCTCTCGGTGCTGAGCCGGTAGCTGAACCCGTTGTCCGCCGAGAAGTGCCGGTAGATCGCCAGCACCCGGTCGTAGTCGGTGCGCTTGCCCTGGACCAGGCCCTTGACCAGCTCCTCCACCTCGGGCACCGGCCCGGGCGTGGCGGTCTGCTGCCGGTTCAACGGGTGCTCGGCCGGCAGCGGCGGCGCGGCCCGCAGCGCCGCCGGCGTGTACGTCGAGCGGATGTAGTCGAAGGAGTACTTCCTGCCCCGGGAGTTGTCCCGGTTGGAGAAGACGACCTGCTGGGTGGGGTCGTAGAGCCAGTTGCCGTTGAGGTCCTCGGTGCGCACCGGCTCGGCGTACACCGGCATCAGGGACATGCTCAGGCTCTTGGTGACCTCGACGGTCGCCCGGTAGCGGGCCTGTTGGACGCCCGGGCCGGCCCGTTCGGTCGGATCCGGCAGGTTCTGGTTGACCGGCCGGCCGCTGGGGTTGCGCGCCTGGAACCCGTTCGGACGCAGCTCGTCCGCGACGGCGTAGCGCAGGTAGAACGGACTCGGCTCGGACGTGGTCACCTTGACCAGGTCGGCCACCTCGGACTGGTTGAGCTGGCCGGCGAGCGAGGCGAACAGGTCGATCCGGCCGGAGGAGCCGCCCGCACCCGCCCGGCCGTTGCCGTTGCCGTTGCCCGTGCCGCCGCCCAGCGTGTCGAGCAGCCCGCCCGTCATGCCCGGCACGGCCAGCGGCAGCGCCACGGCGATGGCCACCCCGACCACCGCGAGCCGGCGGCCGGCGGCGGCCAGCGGCGAGGCCTCCCACACGTCGACGTCGCGGCCGTCGCCGGTGAACCGGCGGCCGAAGCGGCGGACCCGGTCGACGTTGTCGGTGACCAGCAGCCAGAGGTACCCGGCGGCGCCCACCACGAACGGCACCGGGGGGACGCTGTCGACGTAGACGGCGACCGGCACCGAGTAGATGGCGAGCATCGGCAGCCCGGCCAGCGCCGGCCGGCGCAGACCCACCGCCAGCACATCCACCAGTACGGCCACGCCGCCGACGCCGAGCACCGTGATGAACAGCAGCGGGTCAGTGTCCGGGACTTCCACGCCGTACGAGCGCATGTCCTGCATGGAGCCGGTGAACAGGTCGGCGAAGTGCCCGAACGTGCCCGGCGTGGGCAGGAACGTGAGCAGCTCCCCGCCGCTGGGGAACAGCCAGGTCAGGGCGAGCCCCAGGGCGGCCAGCATGCCGAGGACCTGACCCCACAGCGGCGCCCGGATCAGCCGGGTCAGCGCGGCGACCCCGGCCACCACCGCGACCGCGATCGCGGACTGGACGAGCCACGTCCAGGTCTCGAAGATGGACGACAGCGGCGCGGCGGCGAGAAGGGTGGCGGCCGCCGCAACCGGGCCGATGTTCCGACTGGCGATCATGAGGGGAACCTTCCGTTCATCGCACGCCGCCGGCGACCGTCTCGGCCAGCGCGGCGCGCAGGGCGAACCCCTGCGAGCCCCGGCCGGCCTGCGGCCAGAGCGCCGGCAGTCGGCTGCCGTGGTCGACGCCGACCACCCGCCAGCCGCTGTGCAGCATGGCGAGCGCGGCGGCGCCGTGCACGTGCTCCGCCTCGGCCCGGGCCTTCTCGGGCAGGCTGAGCCAGGTGGAGCTGTTCAGCAGGAACCCGACGCAGGTGGCGCCGTTGCCCCGCAGCCCGGCCAGCAGCTCGGCCTCGGCCACACTCACCGCGCCGAACAACCCGATGATCAGCCCGCCGTCGGCGCGCTGCCGGACCCGTTGCACCAGGCCGGTCACCTCGGCCCGCTGGTCCAGTCGGACCTCGGCGAGGTGGTCGAGCAGCGCCCCGTCGCCGCCGGCCTCCGAGGCGTCCACGTCGACCCCCGACCCGGTGACCAGGCGCAGCTTGTAGCCGGCCTGCCGCAGGTGCACCGCGATGCTCGCGGCGGCGGAGACGGCCCACTCGAAGCTCGCCGTCGGCCCGTCGCCGCGGTGGCCGTACGCGCGGGTGTCCAGCACGACCGTGGCCCGGCTCTCCCAGGGCTGCTCCTCGCGGCGCACCATCAGCTCGCCGGTGCGCGCGGTGGACTTCCAGTGCACCCGGCGCAGGTCGTCGCCGCGCCGGTACTCCCGGGTCGCCGCGTCGTCCTCGCCGTGCACCGCCACCGAGCGGGCCCGGCTGTCGCCGCTGCCCGCGTACTCGCCGGGCAGCCGGACCGACGGCAGCGGAGCGACCTGCGGGATGACCGTCAGGTGGTCGGTGCTGGGAAACGCCCGGCTGAGCTCGCAGAGACCGAACGGGTCGGTCATCCGGACCACCAGCGGACCCACGTCGTAGCGGCCCCGCACGTCGGCGCGCACGGTGTACGCCACCGAGCTGGCCTGGTGCGCGCCCAGCCGCTCCAGCACCACCCGGGGCCGGCTGCCCAGGGCGTAGGGCAGCCGGTCCTCCAGGAGCAGGGTGCCGGTCGGCAGCCGGGAGAGGTTCTGCAGGCGCAGCACGACCCGGGAGTTGGCCCCGACCGGGACGCGGTGCGGATCCAGCGACCGGTTGCACGCCAGCTTGTAGCGGCTGCGCCCGACGTATGCGGCGGCCAGCAGCGGCAGGATGCCCAGCAGCACGGCAACCCGGAGCAGGTCCTTCTCGCCCAGGATGCCGGCCGAGATCGCCGCCGCGACCCCGGCGGCGAGGAACGAGCGCCCGCGGGTGGTCAGCCCGCGCAGCCCGGCACGCACGTCACGGCCTCCGCGGCTCGTAGGGCGCGCGACCGTTGCCGGTGGCGGGCCGGGTGTCGTAGGGGGAGCGCTGCCGGTCGTGTGGCAACGGCAGTCGGTGCACCAGCTCGGAGACGATCGCGTCGGTGGTGCGTCGGGCGAGCTGCGCGTCGGCGGTCGGAATGATCCGGTGCGCGAGCACCGGCACCGCGAGGGCCTGCAGATCGTCGGGGAGGACGTAGTCGCGCCCCTCCAGGGCGGCGACCGCCCGGGCGGTGCGCAGCAGCTGCAGGGTCGCCCGGGGGGAGGCGCCCAGGCGCAGGTCGGGCGCTTCGCGGGTGGCGGTGACCAGGTCGACGGCGTACTGCTTGACCGCGTCCGCGACGTGCACCTTCCGGACGGTGGCGATGAGCTGGCGGACGATGTCCGCGTCGGAGACCGGACGCAGCTCGTGCAGCGGGTCCGTGGCGCCGTGCCCGTCCAGCATCGCCAGTTCGGCGCCGGCGTCCGGGTAGCCCATCGCGATCCGGGCGGTGAACCGGTCGCGCTGCGCCTCGGGCAGCGGGTAGGTGCCCTCCATCTCGATCGGGTTCTGCGTCGCGATGACCATGAACGGGGTCTGTAGCTGGTACGTCACGCCGTCGACGGTGACCTGCCGCTCCTCCATGCACTCCAGCAACGCTGACTGGGTCTTCGGCGAGGCGCGGTTGATCTCGTCGCCGACGACCAGGTTGGCGAAGACGGCACCGGGGCGGAACTCGAAGTCGTGCGTCTCCTGGTTGTAGACGCTGACGCCGGTGACATCGCTGGGCAGCAGGTCAGGGGTGAACTGGATCCGCCGCACGGTGCAGTCGATGGACCGCGCGAGGGCCTTGGCGAGCTTGGTCTTGCCGACGCCGGGAACGTCTTCGATCAGGAGGTGGCCCTCGGCGAGCAGGACGGCCAGGGCCAGCCGCACGGTGGCGGTCTTACCCTCGATGACCTGCTCGATGTTGGCCACGATGGCCTCGCTGGCGGCGCGGAACTCGTCGTGCGGCAGCAAGCCGCCCACCTCGTCCCAGGTCTGTTGTGTCACGGGCCTCCTCCTCGTCGCCGTCACGGCAGCTCTGTTAAGAGCACCTGGACCCGCCGTTGGGTTCGCGACGTCGAGCCTCGTTTGCCGCAGAAATCTCACTGGCCTCTCAGGCTAACCATGTTTGTCGTTCTCGCCGACCCCCGCAGGTAGTCCGTCGGTTACGCACCGATATTCGCCATCTCGGGGGACGCGTGACCGTACCGCCTCCGGGTATCCGGCGTCCCGATCCGCGTGGCTCGTCCGTCGGCGCGGGGATGCGAACCCGGGGGAGGGCGCGGTGTGGCGGGAGCGGGACATCTACGGGGAGACCGACGACGGCGGCGTACGGCTCGGCGGTGGCGCGGCGCAGTGGCGCCTGCACGCCGACCACGTCGACGTGGCGGCCGGCGCCGCCGGGCGGCGGGCCCGGATCGCCGCCGAGCTGCTGCCCGTCGTGGTGGACCTGGACGCGAGCGCCCTGGTCCTGCTCGACCTGCAGAACGACTTCTGCTCCCCGGGCGGCTGGACCGACCGCTCGGGGCTGGACCACACGGCCTGCCGGGCGGCGATCCCCGGCGCGGTACGCGCGGTGCAGGCCGCCCGCCAGCTCGACGTACCGGTCATCTGGGTGTTCTGGCACAACCGCCCAGACCTGCGCAACCTCGGCGCACCCACGCTCTGGTCGTTCAAGCACCGCCTCGACCAGGCCGGCATCGGGCAGCCCCTGGACCACGGCCCGGTGCTGACCGAGGGGTCGTGGGGCGCGACGCTGGTCGACGAGCTGCGGGAGCTGGTGCGGCCCGAGGACCTGCAGGTGCAGAAGTACCGGATGAACGGGTTCCACGCCACCTACCTCGACCAGGTGCTCCGCGCGCAGGGCATCCGCACCCTCTTCTTCGGCGGGGTCAACACCGACCAGTGCGTCAGCACGACGATGGAGGACGCCTACTTCCGGGACTACGCCTCGGTGCTGCTCACCGACGCGACCGCCACCTCCAGCCCCACGTACTGCAAGGACGCGGTGGTCTTCAACGCCCAGCAGTGCTGGGGCTTCACCACCGACACCACCCGGCTCGCCGCGGCCGGGTGACCGCCTGGCGTCCCGCCGCCTGGTGGCAAGCCATCGTCGGGCCTGGCGGCGAGGTACACTGCCGGACATGGCCGGAGCTTTCCTGCTTCTTACCGGGCCGTGCTGATGCGCTGAACGCGCGACAGCACGGCGGCCCCTCCTGCGCGAGGGGCTTTTTTGTGCCCGTCGCCGGCCGGCCCGGTGGCGCCGAGACGAAGCGAAGCGGAGCGAGGAGAGACGATGAGTGAGGCAGCCGCACCGGCGGGCGACATCCCCCCGTTCCGGTACACCGCGGCCCTGGCCGACGAGATCGAGAACCGTTGGCAGGACATCTGGGCGCGCGAGGGCACCTTCCACGCCCCGAACCCGACCGGCCCGCTGGCCGACCCGGACCACCCCCGCGCCGGCGCGGAGAAGCTGTACGTGCTGGACATGTTCCCGTACCCCTCGGGCGCCGGCCTGCACGTCGGCCACCCGCTGGGCTACATCGGCACCGACTGCTTCGCCCGCTACCAGCGGATGGCCGGGCGCAACGTGCTGCACGCGATGGGCTTCGACGCGTTCGGCCTGCCCGCCGAGCAGTACGCGGTGCAGACCGGCACCCACCCGCGGACCACCACGGTGGCGAACATCGAGCGGTACAAGGCGCAGCTGCGCCGGCTGGGGCTGGCGCACGACGAGCGCCGCTCGGTGGCCACCATCGACACCGACTTCTACCGCTGGACCCAGTGGATCTTCCTGCAGATCTTCAACTCCTGGTACGACCGGGACGCCGGGCGGGCCCGGCCGATCGCCGAGCTGATCGCCGAGTTCGAGGGCGGTAACCGGCCGACCCCGGACGGCCGGGGCTGGGCCGAGCTGAGCGTCGCCGAGCGCCGCCAGGTCGTCGACGACCACCGGCTGGCGTACGTCTCGCAGGCCCCGGTGAACTGGTGCCCAGGGCTGGGCACCGTGCTGGCCAACGAGGAGGTCACCGCCGACGGCCGCTCCGATCGGGGCAACTTCCCGGTCTTCAAGCGCAACCTGAAGCAGTGGATGATGCGGATCACCGCGTACGGTGACCGGCTGCTGGACGACCTGGACAGCCTGGACTGGCCCGAGCCGATCAAGCACATGCAGCGCAACTGGATCGGCCGCTCCACCGGTGCGCACATCGACTTCCCGACCGCCGGCGAGCCGGTGCGGGTGTTCACGACCCGGCCGGACACCATCTTCGGCGCCACCTACATGGTGCTGGCGCCCGAGCACGAGCTGGTCGACACCCTGGTGCCGGCCGCCTGGCCGGAGGGGACGCGGGACGCCTGGACCGGCGGGCACGCCAGTCCGCGTGCGGCCGTCGAGGCGTACCGCAAGGCGGCGGCGGCCAAGACGGACGTCGAACGGCAGGCCGACACCAGGGAGAAGACCGGCGTCTTCATCGGGGCGTACGCCACCAACCCGGTCACCGGCGGGCAGATCCCGATCTTCATCGCCGACTACGTGCTGGCCGGCTACGGCACCGGCGCGATCATGGCGGTGCCCGCGCAGGACGAGCGGGACTGGGCGTTCGCCGAGGTCTTCGAGCTGCCCATCGTGCGGACCGTGCAGCCGTCGGAGGGCTTCGACGGCAAGGCGTACACCGGGGACGGGCCGGCGATCAACAGCGCGGCGCCCGAGCGCGGCCTGGACCTGGACGGCCTGGGGGTCGCCGACGCCAAGGCCGCGATCATCGCCTGGCTGGAGGCGAACGGGCACGGCGCCGGCGCGGTGACGTACCGGCTGCGCGACTGGCTGTTCTCCCGGCAGCGCTACTGGGGTGAGCCCTTCCCGATCGTCTACGACGAGACCGGCGCGGCGATCGCCCTGCCGGAGGAGATGCTGCCGGTCGAGCTGCCCGAGGTGGACGACTTCTCGCCGAAGACGTTCGACCCGAACGACGCCGACTCGAACCCGGAGACCCCGCTGTCGCGTCGCCGCGACTGGGTCGAGGTGGAGCTGGACCTGGGAGACGGTCCGAAGCGGTACACGCGGGAGACCAACGTGATGCCGCAGTGGGCCGGCTCCTGCTGGTACGAGCTGCGCTACCTGGACCCGACCAACAGCGAGCGGTTCGTCGACGCGGAGAACGAGCGGTACTGGATGGGCCCGCGCGGCGAGGGCGACTGCGGGGGGACCGACCTGTACGTCGGCGGCGCCGAGCACGCCGTCCTGCACCTGCTGTACGCGCGGTTCTGGCACAAGGTGCTGTTCGACCTGGGGCACGTGTCGTCGTTCGAGCCGTTCCGCAAGCTGTTCAACCAGGGCATGATCCAGGCGTACGCGTACACCGACTCGCGCGGCAGCTACGTGCAGGCCGAGGACGTCGTCGAGCGCGACGGCGCCTACTACCTGGGCGACCTGACGGTCAACCGCGAGTACGGCAAGATGGGCAAGTCGCTGAAGAACGTGGTGACCCCCGACGACATGTGCGCCGCGTACGGCGCGGACACCTTCCGGGTGTACGAGATGTCGATGGGCCCGCTGGAGGTGTCCCGCCCGTGGGAGACCCGGGCGGTCGTCGGCTCGTACCGGTTCCTGCAGCGGGTCTGGCGGGCGGTGGTCGACGAGGAGACCGGTGCGCTGCGGGTCACCGACGAGCCGGCCGACGAGGCGACCCGCCGGCTGCTGCACAAGGTGATCAACGGGGTCCGCGGCGACATGGACGGCATCCGGTTCAACACCGCGATCGCCAAGCTGATCGAGCTGACCAACGGGCTGACCCGGCTGTCGGCGACGCCGCGCGAGGTGGCCGAACCGCTGGTGCTGATGGTGGCGCCGTTCGCCCCGCACGTCGCCGAGGAGCTGTGGCGCCGGCTGGGCCACGACACGTCGCTGACGTACGCGGACTTCCCGACGGCTGACCCGGCGCTGCTGGTGGTGGACACGGTCACCTATCCGGTGCAGATCAACGGCAAGGTGCGTGGCCGCATCGAGGTCGCCGCCGGCTCGTCCGAGGAGACCGTCCGTGCGGCCGCGCTGGACGCGGTGGCCACCGCCCTGGCCGGCAAGGAGCCTCGCAAGGTCATCGTCGTCCCGGGCCGGGTGGTCTCGGTCGTCGCCTGACCGCCCTGGCGGATCGTGACGTCCGCGGAGGCGGACGCTGCGAAAAGCGCGATGACTCAGAGGTATAAATATGCCTCTGAGTCATCGTGCTCGTCGGTGCGTCCGCCCGCTCCGACGACCCGCCGGCCCCCGCGCTGCGACACGGCGCGCCGGCGGGGCGGTGGCTCAGGCGGTCAGCGCCGCAGCGACTGTGCGGTGGTGGGTGAGCAGCCAGTCGTGCCAGTGGCGTACCGCGTGAACGGCGCCCGCGTCGCGTAGCCGGCGCATGGCCGGCTCGTCGCGCTCGGCGCCGGCGTCGATGCTCCGCCAGGTGCTCCCGATCTGGTGGAGCATCACGTCCACCAGCTCGTCCCGGGGCAGTGCCGGACCAACGGGTGCGGTGGACGCCGCGTCGTAGGCGTCACAGAGCACTTGGCAGCGCCGGCCCAGCTCGGTCGGATCGGCGCCCTCGCCCAACGCCGCCCAGTGCCAGCCGGCGAACGCGACATCCTCGATCCGTCGGCCGGGCCGGGCCAGGTCCCAGTCGAGGAAGGTCACCGGCAGTGGCCCGGTCGGGAAGTCCCGATACACCGTGTTCTTCGGGGACAGGTCGCGGTGGCACACCGTCTCGGCGCCGCCGGCCAGCGCGGTGCCCGCACACGCGTCGTGCAGCCGCCGGATCAGCTCGGCCAGCCGCACCAGCGCCGGGTCGGCGAAGAACGTGGGGTCCTCCCGGTCCCGCCACGGCACCCGACCCGGGACGTAGCTGAGCATCTGCCGACCCTGGGCGTCGACGCCGAGGTGCTGGGGCGCGAGGTCCGCGCTCACCTCGGCGAGGTGGCGCAGCAGCGCGCCGACGAAGTCGAGGTTGGCCGGCGGGGTACGCCGCACCGTGTCGCCGACCCGGACCACCTCGGCGACGAAGCCGCCCGCGAGCCGCTGCTCGCCGGGCAGGTCGGTCGGCTCGGACACGGTCATGCCGGCGTCGCCCGGCGCCGCCGCTCGGCGCGCCACCACCGGGAGATCAGCACCACGCTGGCGATCAGGCCGAGGCTGGCCGGGGCGGCGGCGTACCAGTTGATGTGGCCGGGGGAGCTGACCGCGGCGCCGATCGCGGCGTAGCCGAAGGCGGTCGGCGCGGACGCGAGCACGCTGCCGACCAGGAACGGCAGCACCCGGGCGCCGGTGGTGCCGTAGCCGTAACTGACCAGACCGAAGCCGGCGATCGGCAGCAGCCGGACGGTGACCACGCCGAACACGCTCTGCCGGGCGAACCAGCCGTCCAGGCGGGCGAGCCGGCCGCGGACCCGCTCGGCGACGAACTCCCGGCCGAGCAGCCGGCCGACCGTGAACCCGACCGCCGCCGCCACCAGCGCGGCGCCCAGGGCGTACGCGGCGCCCTCCAGCGGACCGAAGATCGCGCCGGCGGCGAGCGTGATGAACGTCCGGGGGACCAACGCGACCAGCAGCAACGCGCCGCCGAGGACCGCCGCCACCGGGGCGAGGTCGCCGAGCCGGTCGGCCAGCCGCGGCAGCTGCGCCGGGTCCGGCCTTGGTACCAGGAGCAGCAGCAGCCCGCAGAGGCCGATCAGCAGCACGAGCAGGGCGAACCGGGCGGCCGACGGCTGCCGGAGCAGCCGCCGGACGGCCCGGATCATGCCCGGGCGGCGGCCACTGCGGCGCGGCGCTCGTTCCGGAGCCGGTCCGACCAGGTGTCGTCCAGCGGCGGAAGCTGGTGCGCGCCGGTGGCCCAGCGCAGCAGCAGGTCGGCCAGGGCCGGGTTGCGGGCCAGTGCGGGGCCGTGCGAATACGTGCCGAGCAGCTTGCCGCGCCAGGCGCCCTCGGTGCTGCCGTCGTTGCCGACCCCGGCGCTGACCCGGGCCAGCGGCGCGACCTCCGGGCCGAGGTGGGTGCGGCCGCCGTGGTTCTCGAAACCGGTCAGCGCGGGCAGGCCCAGCCGCGGGTCGATCTCGCCGGCCAGCTCGCCGACGGCCCGGCTCGGGCCCCGGTCGGACTGCAGGTCGAGCAGCTCCAGCCCGCGGCACTGCACACCCTTGGCGAAGAAGGAGGTGCCGAGCAGCTGGTAGCCGGCGCAGACGCCGAACACCACCGAACCCTGGGCGACCGCCCGGTGCAGGCCGCCGTCGGCGATGAGCCGCTGCGCGCCCAGCGCCTGCGGACCGTCCTCGCCGCCGCCGACCAGGTAGATGTCGGCGGTCGCGGGCAGCCGCTGGTCGGAGCGGACCTCCAGCACCTCGACCGGCATGCCGCGCTGGCGGGCCCGCCGGGCGAGGATCAGGGCGTTGCCCCGGTCGCCGTAGGTGGAGAGCAGGTCGGGGTAGATCCAGACGATGCGCAGGCTCTCAGTTGACACGGTCCAACTCCGCTCGGATGTCCTGGAACGCGGTGTAGTTCGCGATGACCTCCAGCCGCCCCGGCGGGACCGACCGGATCGCGTCGTCGAACGTGCGCACGTGCTGGAACGGCACGTCGTTGACGTCCAGCCGGACCGCCAGGTCGTACGCCCGGTCGCCGGTGATCAGCACCTGCCGGCCGCGCAGCGGGGCGAAGTCGACGTCGAAGAGCCAGGAGGTGTCCAGCCCGTCGGGGTCGCGCGCGTTGATGGACAGCAGGGTGGGCGCCTCGTCGGCCATGTCGAACGCCTCCAGCCAGCTGGCCGGGTTCTTGGCCAGCAGCAGCCGGATGTTGCGCCCGTCCTTGTCGACCTGCGCGTAGCGGCCGGCGACCGAGGTGACGATGCCGAGGCGGGACACCGCGTCGACCGGGCGGACGCCGAACTCGGCGGCCACGGCCAGCGCGGTCGCCGCGTTGCCGAGGTTGACCTTGCCGGGCAGCTGGAGGGAGACCTTGTGCCAGGCGCCGGTGGGGTCGAGCACGCCCTCGTCCTCGACGACCCACTGCGGCTCCGGCCGGCGCAGCGGGCAGCCGGTGCACCACCACTGGTCGCCGGAGCGCTGGATGGTGGAGCCGCACTCGGGGCACACCCAGGAGTCGTCGTGCCAGCGCTGGCCGGCGCTGAACCACGTCACGTGCGGCGGGTTGATGCCGCGCGCGGGGTCGGCCGGCGGGGTGGCGGCCCAGACCACCATCGGGTCGTCGGCGTTGGCCACCACCCGCACGTCGGTGTGCCGGACCAGCGCGGCGCGCCAGAGCTGCGCCATCATGGCGACCTCCTTGGCCCGGTCGAGCTGGTCGCGGGAGAGGTTCAGCAGCGCGACCACGTGCGGCTCGGTCGCCTCCAGCACCTGGGCGAGGTAGTGCTCGTCGACCTCCAGCACCGCGTACGGGGTGCTGCCCGCCTTGGCCAGCGCCGAGGTGTGCCCGGTGGGCATGTTGGCGCCGAACGAGTTGGTCGCGACCCGGCCGAGCACGCCGACCGCGGCGGCGGCCAACCGGGTGGTGGTGGTCTTGCCGTTGGTGCCGGAAACGAGCGCGATGGCGCGCCCGGCCGACAGGTGGGCCAGCAGGTCCGGGTCGATCTTCAGCCCGATCCACCCGCCGATGACCGAACCGTCGCCACGGCCGGCCGCCCGGGAGAGCGCCGCGGCAGTCCGTGACACGGAGCTGGCCACCTTGGCCCGTAGGGGCATTTTCGCGTCCGTCACGCGAGCGAGGTTACCGGACCGCCCACCCCACCAGATCGCCGCCGACGGCGAACCGTTCGGTTGTGGTGCGGACGCGGGTGGCCGGGTCGGCTTCCACCGGATGGAGTCGATCAATGTCGGAAAGCGGACCACGCCGGGCGGCAGCCCTGGCCCTCCACTCCGCTCCACCCCTTGTGACGTGCGGTTTTGCCCATGGATCGGGCGCGCCACGCGGTCGAATCTGGTTGCAGGTGGAGGGAAGTGGAGTAGAGTGGGGCCCAATGGTGAGGCCGGGAGGGCTCACCGGCCCGGGGGGTCAGCGGCGCCGCGAACGCCGCTTAAGGGCGAGGGGGTAGGGCCGGTGTTTCTCGGCACCCACACTCCGCGCCTGGACGACAAAGGCCGGTTGATCCTTCCGGCCAAGTTCCGGGACGAGCTGGCGGGGGGTGTCGTGATCACCAAAGGGCAGGAGCGCTGCCTCTACGTCTTTCCGACACCGGAGTTCCAGCGGATCGCGGAGCAGTTGCGCGCGCAGCCGATGACGCACAAGGCGGCCCGGGCCTACAGCCGGGTCTTCTTCGCCAGCGCGCACGACGAGGTGCCGGACAAGCAGGGCCGGGTGACCATCCCGGCTCACCTGCGGGCGTACGCCGCGCTCGACCGCGACCTGGTCGTGATCGGCGCGAGCACGCGGGTGGAGATCTGGGACCGGGTCGCCTGGGAGACCTACCTCGCCGAGAGCGAAGACGACTTCGCCGACATCGAGGAGGGGGTGCTGCCCGGCGGTCTGTAGGGCGGAACGGCGCCCGACGTACTGCGAGATCTCCAGCCGCTTTCGAGTTCCTGGCATCCCTTCCCCGGTGCCAGGCGCACGATCCAGTCATCGGGTCCGAACCCGGTGCCGGGCGGGAGCGGATGGGGATCTGGCGGTACGACGGCAGCGCCGTCCGACGACAGGCGCATGGACGAACGGACGTTTCAACCAGTGGGGGTCAACATGGGGGAGCTGCGCGGCACGCACGTGCCGGTGCTGCTCGAGCGGTGTCTCGAGCTGCTGGCCCCCGCGCTGGGTCGGGGCGGCCGCACGGTGCACGTCGACGCGACGCTCGGCCTGGCCGGGCATGCGGAGGCGGTGCTCGAGGCGAACCCGGAGACGGTCCTGATCGGGCTCGACCGGGACACCGAGGCCCTCGCCCACGCGCGGGTCCGGCTGGCCCGTTTCGCCGACCGGGTGCACCTGGAGCACGCCGTCTACGACGAGCTGCCCGAGGTGCTGGACCGGCTGGGCTATCCGGGCATCGACGGGATTCTGTTCGATCTGGGTGTCTCGTCGCTGCAACTGGACGCGCCCGACCGCGGGTTCGCGTACGCCCAGGACGCGCCGCTGGACATGCGGATGGACCAGACCCGGGGGGTGACCGCCGAGGAGGTGGTCAACACCTACGCGCATCCGGACCTGGCCCGGGTGCTGCGGGTCTACGGCGAGGAGAAGTTCGCCGGCCGGATCGCCTCGGCGATCATCCGGGAGCGGGAGCGCGCCCGGATCACCTCGTCCGCGCGGCTGGCGGAGCTGGTCCGGGACTCGATTCCGGCGCCAGCCCGACGAACGGGTGGACACCCGGCAAAGAGAACGTTTCAGGCTTTACGGATCGAGGTAAACAAGGAGCTGGCAGCGCTGGAGTCAGCGCTGCCGTCCGCGCTCGACGCACTGACCGTGGGCGGTCGCATGGTGGTCCTGTCCTACCACTCGCTGGAGGACCGGCTCACCAAGGTGGCGCTCGCGGATCGGGTCCGCAGTAAGGGCCCGATCGACCTCCCGGTCGAACTACCCGGGTCCGGTCCGACGTTCCGGCTGCTCAGCCGGGGCGCCGAACTGCCCGGGGAGGCGGAGGTCGCCGCGAACCCACGAGCCGCCTCGGTGCGGTTGCGGGCCGCGGAGCGACTCGACCCGAACGCGACACAGCAGGGGCGGACCGACCGCGAACGGTCCCGCCGACGGGTGAAGGCGATGCACCAACCGGGGACGGGGTCCGCGGGATCCGTAAGGGATCCAGGGACGCCGGGGGACGACAGAGGGACGGATGTAGAGGGGGAGGGACATGAACATTGACAAGCGCGACCGCCGGGACGTCACCGGCGGCGGGCAGCGCGCACCGCGGTCGGGGGGCCGGACCGCGGCGGAGCGGGCTCCGCGCGTGGGAGACGGTACGCCACGCATCGATCGAGTGAAGCGGCAGGGGGAGGCTCGCGCCCGGGGGGCGCGCGAGTTTCCCACCCAGGGCACCGCCGCGCTGCGTCCGGCCGAGAAGGCCGGCGTCGCGGCGAGCGCCCGTCCGCCCCGGCTGCGGGTGGCGCCGCCTCCGCCGGTGTCGGTGCCGCGCGCGCCGTTCGCGGCGCTGATCGTGGTGCTGGTGGTCGGCGGGGTGCTGGGCATCCTGGCGGTCAACACCAAGATCAATGAGAACGCCTTCCGACTGGAGAAGCTGCAGCAGCAGCAGGCCCGACTGGACCTGGAGAAGCAGCAGCTCGACAAGCAGATCGCCGAGGCCAAGGCGCCGGGCAACCTGACCGCCGAGGCGCGGCGGCTGGGCCTGGTGGACGCCGGTGAGCCGGCGTACATCCGGCTGCCCGACGGCCGGACCATCGGCGTGCCGAAGCCGGCGACCGGCGAGCCGTCGGTGACCAGCCAGCAGGGCACTGGAGGCTGACCGGTGCCACCGAGGTCGGACGAGCCGCGCCGGGATCCCAAGGGGTCCCGGCGCGGCTCTTCACGTGACAGCGGACCCGTCGACGGGGAGCCGCGCCCCGGCGAGCCGGGTATCGGTGGTATCTCCGGCGCCCGCGCGTACACCCCGCGGGGCCGGACGGTGCGCGAGGAGCGCGGCACTCCGCCGCGCAGCGGGGGCGCCGAGCAGCGGCGTACCCCGCGCAGCACCCGTTCCGGCGACCCGTTCCGGCCGGCGTTGCAGGTGCTCGACGGCGGCCGGGCGGCCGCCCGTTCGGGCCGGCGGGACGCCCCGGCGGCGGGACGCGGCGGGGTCGTGCGCACCGTCGCGCCCCGGACTCCGCGCGGCCCGGCCGGCGACGAGCCGCCCGCGCGCCGGCGGACCACGCCGCGCGCGCCGCGCCGCGGCGACCGACCGGCGGCCCGCCGGCCGTCCCGTAAGCCGCCGCGACCGCCGAAGCTGGCCGACCCGCGGCTGCGGCTGCGGCTCGGGACCGCGCTCACCCTGACGCTGTTCGCCGTGATCGGGATCCGGCTCATCTTCCTTCAGGCGGTGGACACCCCGGCGTACGCCGGCGGCGGCGTCGCCGACCGGACCCGCACGGTCGAGCTGCCGGCGCCGCGCGGCGCGATCTACGACCGCACCGGCGAGCCGCTGGCCCACAGCGTCGAGGCGCGGTACGTGTTCGCCGACCCGACCGAGATCGAGGACTCCGCCGCCACCGCGAAGGCGCTCTCGCCCCTGCTCGGCATCCCGGTGTCGCGGCTGACCGAGCTGATGAAGCCCCGCAAGCTGGAGAACGGCAACCCGTCCCGGTTCGAGTACCTGGCCCGGGGGGTGGAGATCCCGACCGCCAAGCAGGTGGTGGCGCTCGAGCTGCCCGGCATCGGGGTGCACCGCGACGAGCGCCGCGAGGTGCCCGGCGGCGACCTGGCGGCCAACCTGATCGGCTTCACCAGCCAGGACATGGTGGGGCTGGAGGGGTTGGAGGCCCGCTACGACGAGCAACTCGCCGGGCAGGACGGCAAGCGGGTGTACGAGGCCGGCCTCGGTGACCTCGCCGCGCCGATCCCGGGCGGCTACAGCCGGACCACCCCGGCCAAGCCGGGCAGCTCGATGGCCCTCACCATCGAAGGTGACCTCCAGTTCCGCACGCAGCAGATCCTCAGCGCGGGGATGGCGCAGCAGCGCGGCGGCACCGCCGCGGCGGTGATCATCGACGTGCCCACCGGCGAGGTGCTGGCCCAGGCCAGCGAACCCACCTACAACGCGGCGAAGCCGATCCCGAGCGACCCGGTCGCCCGGGAGGACGCCGCGACCAGCTTCGTGGTCGACCCCGGCTCGGTGCACAAGGCGATCACGTTCGGCGCGGCGTTGCAGGAGGGGGTCATCACCCCGGACACCACGCTGCCCATCGCGAACAGCATCAAGATGGGCGACACCTGGTTCTCCGACACCCACCCGGCCAACGGCAGGCGGATGAGCGTGCCCGGGATGCTCGCGTACTCGTCGAACGTCGGCACCATCACGATCGCCGACAAGCTCGGCCCGGACCGGTTGATCGACTACCAGAAGCGGTTCGGGCTCGGCCAGCCCACCGGCGAGGGGCTACCGGGCGAGGCCAGCGGGCGGCTGCTGCCGGCCGACGAGTGGAGCGAATCGTCGTACGGGTCGGTGCCGATCGGGCACAGCGTGGACGCCACGCCGCTGCAGATGGCAGCCGCGTACGCCGCCATCGCCAACAACGGCACGTACGTGCAGCCGCACCTGGTCAAGGAGACGATCGGCCCGGACGGCAAACGCACTCCCGCGCCGGCCCCGGTGACCCGCTCGGTGCTCAGCCCGCAGAACGCGGCGGCCCTGCGCACCATGCTGGAGGCCGTCACCACGGTCGACAACGCCACCGGCGTGACCGCGGCGGTACCCGGTTATCGGGTCGCCGGCAAGACCGGCACCGGCTGGCGGCTGGTGGACGGCAAGAAGCAGCCCGGCGAGGTGTCCTCGTTCATCGGCATGGCCCCCGCGGAGAAGCCCCGGTACGTGATCGCGGTCTTCGTGTACGCGCCCGGCGGCGGGGGTGCGGCGATCGCCAATCCGGCGTTCCGGAGCATGATGCAGTTCACGCTGCGTCACTACCGCGTACCGCCGTCCACCGGCGGTTCGGCGCCCAAGTTCGTGGTCTATCCGCGCTGACCAGCGACGGCGGGACATCATCGGTGAGTGCCGAAGAACCACCGGGGCGGCTGTGCGGCCGGAACCGTGCGACCGGGTAGGGTCTGACGCCGTGCCCGGCAATCCACGTCCACGTACCGTGACCGGAGTCCGGCTCGGTGATCTCGCCGTCCGGCTCGCCGTCGACCTGCCGGCGGACGCCGCCGGAGTGGTCGTCACCGGGGCGACCCACGCCAGCCAGGAGGTCCGCCCCGGCGACCTGTACGCGGCGCTGCCCGGCGCGCGCCGGCACGGCGCGGAGTTCGCCGCCGGCGCCGCCGAGGCCGGCGCGGTGGCCCTGCTGACCGACCCGGCCGGCGCCGAACTGGCGGCGGGGACCGGCCTGCCCGTCCTGGTGGTGCCCGACCCCCGTGCGGCGCTCGGCGAGCTGGCCTCGGCCGTCTACGGCGACCCGACCGAAGGCCTGACCGTGATCGGCGTGACCGGCACCGCCGGAAAGACGTCCACCGCCTACCTGGTCGAGTCGGGGCTGCGCGCCGCCGGGCACACCACCGGGTTGATCGGCACCGTGGAGACCCGGCTCGGCGACCTGGTGATCGACAGCGTGCGCACCACCCCGGAGGCGACCGACCTGCACGCCATGCTGGCCACCGCCCGCGAGCGGGGGGTCACCGCGGTGGTCATGGAGGTCTCCAGCCACGCGCTGGCCATGGGCCGGGTGGGCGGTGTGCGGTTCGCCGTCGGCGGCTACACCAACTTCGGCTCCGACCACCTGGACTTCCACGCCGACAGCGCCGACTACTTCGCCGCCAAGGCGCAGCTCTTCGACGGCCGGTGCGCGGTCGAGGTGCTCAACCACGACGACCCGGCGCTGGCGCCGCTGTACAAGCCGGCGACGGTCAGCTACTCCGCGGCCGGCGACCCGGCCGCGACCTGGTGGGCCGACGATGTGAGCGGCGAGGGGTACGCCCAGCGGTTCACCGCGCACGGCCCGGACGGGGTGGTCCTGCCCACCGGGGTGGCGCTGCCCGGGCGGCACAACGTCGCCAACGCGCTGCTGGCCATCGCCGCGCTGGTGGGCGCCGGGGTGGATCCGGCGACCGCGGCGGACGGCGTGGCCGCCTGCGGCGGGGTGCCGGGCCGGCTGGAGCTGGTGGACGTCGCCGGGCCGGTGCGCGGGGTGGTCGACTACGCGCACAAGTCGGACGCGATCGTGGCCGCCCTG
Source organism: Micromonospora sp. BL4 (assembly GCF_003667505.1). GTDB lineage: Bacteria > Actinomycetota > Actinomycetes > Mycobacteriales > Micromonosporaceae > Micromonospora. Next base: position 19,180 of record NZ_RCVJ01000104.1, on the reverse strand, counting down.
GCCGCGCTGCGTGAGCTGAGCGCCGGCCGGTTGATCTGCGTGATCGGCGCGGGCGGGGACCGGGACCGGGGCAAGCGGCCGGTGATGGGCGCCGCCGCGGCGGAGGGGGCCGACGTGGTGCTGGTGACCGACGACAATCCGCGTACCGAGGACCCGGCGGAAATCCGCGCCGAGGTGCTCGCCGGGGCGTACCGGGCCGGCACGGCCGCCCGGATCATCGAGGTGGCGGGCCGCCGGGCCGCGATCGACGAGGCTGTCCGGCTGTCCGCGCCGGGCGACGTGATCGCGCTGCTCGGCAAGGGCCACGAGCGCGGCCAGGAGGTGGCGGGCGAGGTGTTCCCGTTCGACGACAGCATCGAGCTGGCCGACGCGCTGCGGGCCCGCTTCGGGGACCTGGCGGGTCAGCGGTGATCGCGCTGAGCCTGGCCGAGGTGGCCGCGGCGGTCGAGGGGCGGCTGGTCGCCGTCGACCCGGCCGCCACCGTCACCGGCCCGGTCGAGTTCGACTCGCGCAAGGTGGGGCCCGGGGCGCTCTTCGTGGCCTTTCCGGGGGAGAAGGTCGACGGGCACGACTATGCGGCGGGGGCGATCTCGGCCGGCGCGGTGGCCGTGCTCGGCACCCGCGAGGTGCCCGGCGTGCCGATGGTGCTGGTCGGCGACGCGCTGACCGCGATGGGCCGGCTGGCGCGCGCGGTGGTGGACCGGCTGCCCGGGCTGACCGTCATCGGCCTCACCGGCTCGTCGGGCAAGACCACCACCAAGGACCTGATCGGCCAGCTCACCGCCCGGCTCGGGTCCACGGTGGCGCCGCCCGGCTCGTTCAACAACGAGCTGGGGCACCCGTACACCGCGTTGCAGGCCGGGCCGGACACCCGCTACCTCGTGCTGGAGAAGGGCTCGCGCGGGGTGGGGCACGTGCGCTACCTGTGCGAGATCGTCCCGCCGCGGATCTCCGTGGTGCTCAACGTCGGAACGTCGCACATCGGTGAGTTCGGCTCGCAGGAGACCATCGCCGTGGCCAAGGGGGAGCTGGTCGAGGCGCTGCCGCCGGACGGGCTGGCGGTGCTCAACGCCGACGACCCGCGGGTGGACGCGATGGCGAGCCGCACCCGGGCCCGGGTGGTCCGCTACGGCGAGGCCCCGGACGCCGACGTGCGGGCCGAGGACGTCACGCTCGACGATCGCGGACGCCCGTCGTACACCCTGGTCGTCCCGGAGGGGCGCGCGCCGGTGCGGCTCGGGCTGACCGGCCGCCACCAGGTGTCGAACACCCTCGCCGCGGCGGCCGTCGCCCGGGAGCTGGGCATGCCGCTGGCCGACCTGGCCACGGCGCTCGGCGAGCTGGGGTTGGTCTCCACCCGGCGGATGGACGTCTTCGACCGCCCCGACGGGGTGACCGTGATCGACGACTCGTACAACGCCAACCCGGCGTCGATGTCGGCGGCGCTGAAGGCGCTCGCCACACTCGGGCGGGGTCGGCGTACCGTCGCGGTGCTCGGCTACATGGCCGAGCTGGGCCCGTTCGAGCGGGACGGCCACGCTGAGGTCGGCCAACTCGCGGCCGAGCTGGGTGTCGACCGGCTGCTCGTGGTGGGCGAGCCGGCTGCGCCGATTCATGAGGGCGCGACAGCGGTAGGGAACTGGGGAGGAGAGTCGGTGCTGCTCACCGATCAGGCGGCGGCCGTCGAGGTGCTGCGGGGCGAGCTACGGCCGGGCGATGTCGTCCTGGTCAAGGGCTCCCGGTACCGGACGTGGGAGGTGGCCGACGCCCTGCGCGCCGACGCCACCACCGGGAACGGAGCTACCGCGTGAGGGCGGTGATCGTCGCCGTCGGGGTGGCCTTCCTCGTCTCGCTCTTCTGCACCCCGATCGCGATCAAGGTGTTCACCCGGCTCAAGGCCGGCCAGCCGATCCGGGCCGAGGGCCCGGCCATGCACCAGACCAAGAAGGGCACGCCGACGATGGGCGGCGTGGTCTTCATCCTGGCCACGGTGATCGCGTACGTGGCCGGGCACCTGGCCCTGACCACCCTGCCGGACGCGCAGATCGCCCAGGTCGAGCCGACCATCACCGCGCTGGTGCTGCTGGGGCTGATGGTCTTCTCCGGTGCGGTGGGCTTCCTCGACGACTTCCTCAAGGTGCGCAAGCGCAACAGCGCCGGGCTGAACAAGCGCGGCAAGCTGCTCGGCCAGATCCTGGTCGGCGCGGTCTTCGGCGTGGTGGCGCTGTACTTCCCGAGCACGATGACCGACGCGTCGGGCGCGGTGACGAACACCGAGACGGTGGGCAGCACCACGCTGAGCTTCATCCGGGACATCGACGCCCTGGAGGTCAGCAAGATCGGCGCGGTGATCATCTTCATCTTCGTGGTGATGGGCGCGACGAACGGGGTGAACCTCACCGACGGCCTGGACGGTCTGGCCACCGGCGCCTCGGTGATGGTGCTCGCCGCGTACGCGTTGATCGCGTTCTGGCAGTACCGGCACTGGTGCGCCGACCCGAGCTACACCCAGGACTACTGCTACGCGGTCCGCGACCCGCTGGAGATCGCGCTGATAGCCGGGGCGGCGGCCGGGGCCTGTGTGGGCTTCCTGTGGTGGAACACGTCCCCGGCGCGGATCTTCATGGGCGACACCGGCGCGCTGGGTCTGGGCGGCCTGATCGCCGGCATGGCGATGTCCACCCGCACCATCCTGCTGCTGCCGATCATCGGCGGGCTCTTCGTGATCATCACGATGTCCGTGGTGATCCAGATCATCTCCTTCCGGACCACCGGCAAGCGGGTGTTCCGGATGTCGCCGTTGCAGCACCACTTCGAGTTGGCCGGCTGGAGCGAGGTCAACATCGTGGTCCGGTTCTGGATCATCGCCGGCATCGGGGTGGCCATCGCGCTGGGCCTGTTCTACAGCGAGTTCCTCGCCAACATGACCTGACCGCACCCCGTCCGGGCAGGTCACCGTCCTGCGGTGAGCACGTGCTGAGAAGTAGGTGTCAGGGCCTTCGCCGACCTGCTGCTCAGCACGTGCTCACTGGCCCCCGCGCGACGTCGGGTGTTCGGGCCGCGATGTGCACCCCGGGGCGAAGCCCGACACGCCCGGTACGTCGTTGTCGGTCCGTCGGTGGGTCGAGCGGCAATGATGTCCCGGTGGGGGAGGAACCAGGCACCGAGGACAGGGCAGCCGGTCGACCGCGACGGTCACCGGGCGGGGCGCGTACCGCGGAGGCCGGCGTGTCGCCGGACGACACGCGCGGCCCCGAACCGGGTGCGGCGCCGCGCGAGGCGGAACCGGGGCCGCCGGCGCCGTTGCGCGGGCTGGACGCGGCCGGCGGGCTGGCGGCGCTGCGCGGCCTGCTGGACCGGCCGCTGGCCTCCTACTACCTGCTGCTGTCCAGCGCCGGCCTGCTGCTGCTGATCGGGCTGACGATGGTCTTCTCGGCGACCAGCGTCAAGGACTACGCCGAGGACGGCAACGCCTCGGCCTCGGTGACCAAGCAGGCCATCTTCGCGGTCATGGGCCTCGTCGTGTTCTGGGCCTGCCAGCGGCTGCCCGCCAGCACCTACCGGTCGTTGGGCCAACCCCTGCTGATCACCTCGGTGGCGCTGCTGGTGGTGCTGAACCTGCTGGTCGCCTACGCCCGGCTCACCAGACAGCGGTCGGTCGGGTTCGGGCCGGTGGAGGCGCGACTGAACTGGCTGTTCGTGGGCGGGATCCAGCTCCAGCCCTCCGAGCTGGCAAAATTCGCGCTGGTCCTGTGGGGCGCGCACCTGATCGCCCGCAAGGGCGCTGCCCTGGGCTGGTGGCGGGAGTTGGCCACGCCGCTCTTCCCGGTGATCGGGCTGCTCTTCGTCCTGGTCGGTTACAACGACACGGGCACCATGCTCTGTCTGCTGGCCCTCGTGGTGGGTCTGCTCTGGGCCGCCGGCGTCCGGATGCGGGTCTTCGGCGTGTTGACGGTGGTCGGTCTGCTCGGCGTCGGCCTGCTCGTCGCGGTGGCATCGCTGGGCGCCGGCTCCGGCGAGCAGGGCGAGGAGAACTACCGCTTCGCCCGGCTGGCCATGTTCTTCAACCCGCCGGACCCGGAGAAGTGCAAGCTCGACGGTTGCCTCCAGTTCTACCAGGGTCGACTGGCCATCGAGCACGGCGGCTGGTTCGGCGTCGGGCTGGGCAAGAGCAGCCTCAAGTGGGACTGGCTGCCCGAGGCGCACAACGACTTCATCTTCGCGATCATCGCCGAGGAGCTGGGCGTGATCGGCTGCGTGGTGGTGCTCGCGCTCTTCGCGGTGCTCGCGTACACCGGGCTGCGGATCGCCCGGCGGGTCGACGACCCGTTCCGGCGACTCGCGGCCGCGGCGGTCACCACCTGGCTGGTGAGCCAGGCCGTGATCAATATCGGTGGGGTGGTCGGGCTGCTGCCGATCACCGGCCTGCCGCTGCCGTTCATCTCCGACGGCGGAAGTGCCCTGGTCGTGACGTTGGCCGCGATCGGCATGCTGGCGTCCTTCGCCCGCGCCGAACCCGATGCGGCCAGAGCACTGCATGCCCGTCCGCCGGCCCGGTGGGTCCGACTACTCTGGGCCCCGTTGCCGCCGCTTCCCGGCCGGCGTCGCCGACCGGCGACGCCACCGGCTGGCCGAGGGTCCGTGCCCCGGTCCCGGGAGCGGCGCCAGGATGACCAGGCCGCACCGCGCGGGGTCCGGCAGGACCGGAGCCGCAAGGGTACGGCGAGCGAGAGGAGACGCTGATGGGTCCGCTGCGTTCGGTGGTGCTCGCGGGAGGTGGCACCGGGGGGCACGTCTACCCGCTGCTCGCCTTCGCCGACTGCCTGCGCCGACACGACCCGGGCGTCCGGATCACCTGCCTCGGCACACCACGCGGGATGGAGAACGAGCTGATCCCGCCGCACGGCTACGACCTGCGGCAGATCCCGGCGTACCAGCTGCCCCGGTCGGTCAACATGAACCTGGTCCGCACCCCGGGCCGGATGTGGACCGCGGCCCGCGCCGCGGGCAAGGTGATCGACGAGGTGCGCGCCGACGTGGTGGTCGGCTTCGGCGGGTACGTCTCGGTGCCGGCCTACCTCGCCGCCTGGCGCCGGGAGCTGCCCATGGTGATCCACGAGGTGAACGTGCCGCCGGGGGTGGCCAACCGGCTGGGCATGAAGTTCACCAAGAACGTCGCGGTCGGGTTCCCACACCAGCCGAGCCAGGCCGAGGCACTGCGGGACGCCACCGTGGTCGGCGTGCCCCTGCGGCGCAGCATCGCCGGGCTGGACCGGTACGCGCTGCGCAACGCCGCCCGCGCGCACTTCGGGCTCCGCCCGGACCTGCCGGTGCTCTTCGTCGCCGGCGGCTCGTCGGGCGCCCGCTCGATCAACCTGGCGGTGTCCGGGGCGGCCAAGGAGTTGGCCCGCAACGGCGTGCAGGTGCTGCACGTGATGGGCGCCCGCAACGAGCCGGTGCCGATCCCCACCGACCTGCCGGTGCCGTACGTGACTCTGCCGTACCTGTCGGAGATGGAGCTGGGCTACGCCGCCGCCGACCTGATGCTGGGCCGGGGCGGGGCGATGACCTGCGCCGAGGTGGCCGCGATCGGGTTGCCCACGATCTACGTGCCGTACCCGCACAGCAACCAGGAGCAGAAGCGCAACGCGCTGCCCGTGGTGGAGGCCGGCGGCGGGCTGCTGGTCGACGACGCGGAGCTGACCCCGGCCTGGCTGGAGCGCACCGTCATCCCGCTGATCCGTGACCCGCAGCGGCTGTACGCGATGGGCGCCGCGGCGTCCGCGTACGGGCGGCGCGACGGTGACGAGGCGCTGCGCTCGTTCGTCATCGAGGCGGTGGCCCGATGACCGCGCAGTTCACCCCGGCCGGCACGCTCACCGCCGAGGACCTGGGCGCCGTTCACCTGATCGGAGTGGGTGGGGTGGGCATGCTCGGCGTGGCCCGGCTGCTGCTCACCCGGGGCATCCGGGTGTCCGGCAGCGACCTGCGTGAGTGGCCCTCACTGGCGGGGCTGCGGGCGCTCGGCGGCACCATCTACCTCAGCCACGAGGCGACCAACCTCGACGGCGTGGACACCGTCGTCTACTCCTCGGCCATCTCGCAGGACCACCTGGAGCTGGTCGAGGCCCGCCGGCGCGGTCTGCGGGTGCTGCACCGCTCCGAGGCCCTCGCGGCGGCCATGACGGGCCGCCGCGCGATCGCGGTCGCCGGCACCCACGGCAAGACCACCACCACCTCGATGGTGACCATGGTGCTCCAGCAGGCCGGGGTGGACCCGTCCTTCGTGATCGGCGGCGAGATCTCCGAGGTCGGTTCGGGCGCCCACCACGGCACCGGCGAGCACTTCGTGGTCGAGGCGGACGAGAGCGACCGCTCGTTCCTCATCTACCGCCCGTACGTCTCGATCATCACGAACGTCGAGGCGGACCACCTGAACACGTACGGCGACTACGCGACGCTGGAGGCCGCGTTCGTCGAGTTCGCCCGGCTCACCGACCCGGACGGGTTCATCATCACCTGCGCCGACGACCCCGGTGGGCGGCGGCTGGCGGAGACCCTGCGCGCCGAGGGGCGGCGGGTGCACACGTACGGCGAGGCGGCCGACGCCGACCTGCGGCTGACCGAGATCGTCTCGTCCGCGCGCGGGGTGCGCTATCTGGCCGCGATCGACGGCCGGTCGCTGGGCGAGTTCCGGCTGCCGGTGCCGGGGCGGCACATGGGCCTGAACAGCGCCTCCGCGGTGCTGACCGCGTACCTGCTGGATCTGCCGCTGCCGGCGGCGGAGGCCGCGCTGGCGGTCTTCCCGGGTGTGCGGCGGCGCTTCGAGCGCAAGGGTGTCGCGGACGGCGTGCTGGTCTACGACGAGTACGCCTACCACCCGACCTCGATGACGCTGGCGTTGCAGACGCTGCGCGAGGTGGCCGGGGAGGGGCGGCTGATCGTGGTCTTCCAGCCGTACCGGCTGTACCGCACCCGCGACTCCCAGGCGGAGATCGCCGAGGCGCTGGCCATCGCCGACGAACTGGTGCTGCTGGAGGTCTTCGGGCCGGGCGAGCTGCGCCAGCCCGGTGAGGGCTCGGCGGCGCTGATCGAGGCGGTGGCGCTGCCCGCCGACCGGAAGGTCTTCGTCGACTCCTGGGAGGAGGCGCCGGTCGAGGTGGTCCGGCGGGCCCGCCCGGGGGACGTGGTGGTGACCATGGGCGCCCCGCCGATCTCGCTCATGGGTGACGAGCTGCTGGCCGGCCTGCTGGCGCGCGCCGGCTCCGCGCCGCCCGCGATCGTCGACCCGGTGGCCACCGCCCCGGCGGTCGGTGGTCCGGTGCCCGGCGGGGCCACCGCCGGTGGCGACGGAGCGGCCCTCGGTGGCACCGCCGCACCGGACGGCGCGGCGCCTCCGGCCGGATGAGTCCCGGCCCGGCCCGAGGGCGGACCAGCGCCGCCGACGGCGGCGCTCCGCGACGTGGTCCGGTCCGGCGCTGGCAGCTGGTCCGGGCCGGCCGCGACGCCGTGCCACCGTCGACCCGCCGGTTCATGGCCCGGGCGCGCCAGCGCCGGATGCGCGCGGCGCTGCCGTGGGCGGTGGCCGCCGGAGTTCTCGCGCTGGTCGGGCTGGTCGCCTGGACGGTGCTCGGCACGGGGCTGTTCGGGGTGCGCGAGGTGAAGGTGGAGGGCGCCGCCCTGGTCACGCCGGTGCAGGTGCGCGATGCGGTCGGGGTGCCGGACGGGGTGCCGCTGGCCCGGGTGGACCTGGCCGCCGCCGCCCGTCGGGTCGGTGCGTTGGCGCCGGTGGAGCGGGCCACGGTGTCCCGGGACTGGCCCGGCGCGCTGGTGGTCCGGGTGACCGAGCGGACTCCGGTGGCGGCGGTGCCGCAGGGGGAGGGCCTCGCCCTGATCGACCGGACCGGGGTGGCGTTCCGGACGGTCGCCCGACGCCCCGCCGAGCTTCCGGTGGTGAAGGTGGCCCGGCCGGCCGCCGACGATCCGGGCACCCGGGCCGCGCTCGAGGTGCTCGTCGCGCTGACCCCGGAACTGCGCGCGGAGCTGGTGGACGTGAGCGTGGAGGGGTTGGCCCGGATCAGCCTGCGTTTGCGCGGTGACCGGACGGTGGTCTGGGGCGACGCGACCCGGAGCACGGACAAGGCGCGAGTGGCCACCGCGCTGCTCGGCGAGGACGCCGACCGGATCGACGTGAGCGCGCCGGACGTCGTCACCTTCCGCTGACCGAGGGGCGTGCCGCGAGGTGCGGAAAGGTGACTCGTTGCGCTCCGGGCGGCGACACGCCGGTCGGGTCCTTGGCTCATCGCGCGGCGGCGCTTACGTTGCCCCGAAGAGGATCAGTGGTTGACATAACTGTAAGCCTCTAGTAGAGGGTGAGGGTTCAGCTCTGATCCTCGCTGGTGACAGCTGTCGTCGGCCGCTGGTCTGGCCACGCCGTAGCCGGTCGGCCGAAGCCAATCTCGAAGGAAAGGACCGGAGATGACACCTCCGCACAACTACCTGGCGGTCATCAAGGTCGTCGGCATCGGGGGCGGCGGCGTCAACGCCGTCAACCGGATGATCGAGGTTGGGCTCAAGGGCGTCGAGTTCATCGCGATCAACACCGATGCCCAGGCGCTGCTGATGAGTGACGCCGACGTCAAGCTCGATGTCGGCCGCGAGCTGACCCGGGGGCTGGGCGCCGGCGCCAACCCGGACGTCGGCAAGAACGCCGCCGAGGACCACCGGGACGAGATCGAGGAGGTGCTCAAGGGCGCCGACATGGTCTTCGTGACCTGTGGCGAGGGCGGTGGCACCGGCACCGGTGGCGCGCCCGTGGTGGCGAACATCGCCCGCAAGCTCGGCGCGCTGACCATCGGCGTGGTGACCCGGCCGTTCTCCTTCGAGGGCAAGCGCCGCCAGGTGCAGGCCGAGTCCGGAATAGACGAACTCCGCAACCAGTGCGACACCCTGATCGTCATCCCGAACGACCGGCTGCTGGCGCTGGGCGACCGGGGGATCAGCATGATGGACGCGTTCCGCACCGCCGACCAGGTGCTGCTCTCCGGCGTGCAGGGCATCACCGACCTGATCACCACCCCGGGTCTGATCAACCTGGACTTCGCCGACGTCAAGAGCGTGATGAGCGGCGCCGGCAGCGCGCTGATGGGCATCGGCAGCGCCCGCGGCGAGAACCGCGCGGTCGAGGCGGCCGAGGCGGCCATCTCCAGCCCGCTGCTCGAGCAGAGCATGGACGGCGCGCGCGGGGTGCTGCTCTCCATCGCCGGCGGCTCCGACCTGGGCCTGTTCGAGATCAACGACGCGGCCCAGCTGGTCACCGACGCGGCCCACCCGGACGCCAACATCATCTTTGGCGCCGTGATCGACGACGCGCTCGGCGACGAGGTGCGGGTGACGGTCATCGCGGCGGGCTTCGACGGGGGCGCGCCGGCGTACAAGGCGGCCGAGCCGGCCCGTAAGACCAACACCAACCAGCCGGCGGCGCAGAGCGCCCCGGTCCCGGCGCCGGCCACCATGCCGGCGCCGACCCAGTCGCCGCGCCGGGTGCTCTTCGACGACGTCGACGTGCCCGACTTCCTCAAGAACGGGTCCTGAGCACCGCCGATGACCGACAGCTCAGCCACGGTACGACCGGACCGGCGCGCCGAACTCGCGGCCGGCCTGGCCCAGGTTCGGGCCCGGATAGCCGACGCGTGCGCCGTCGCCGGCCGGGATCGTGCCGACGTCACGATGATCGCGGTGACCAAGACCTACCCGGCCGGCGACGTGCTGGCGCTGGCCGGGCTCGGGGTGACCGACGTGGGGGAGAACCGCGACCAGGAGGCGGCCGGCAAGGCCGCCGAGGTCGCCGCGGCCGGGGTGAGCCCGCGCTGGCACTTCATCGGGCAGTTGCAGCGCAACAAGGCCCGCTCGGTGGTCCGGTACGCCGACGTGGTGCACTCCGTCGACAGTGTCCGGCTGGCCCGGGCGTTGGGCACCGCGGCGGCCGGCCGGGAGCGACCGCTGGACGCCCTGGTCCAGGTGAGCATCGACGGCGACCCGGCCCGGGGTGGCGCGTTGCCGGGCTCGGCCGACCCGGGCGTCGGGTTGGAGCCGGTGGCCGAGGCGGTGGCCGACTCGCCGACGCTGCGGCTGGCGGGCCTGATGGCGGTGGCGCCGCTGGGTTGGGCGCCGGAGCGGGCCTTCGCCCGGCTGGCCGAGGTGGCCGAGGCGTTTCGCTCGGTCCATCCGGGAGCGGTCGCGTTGTCCGCCGGAATGAGCGGCGACCTGGAAATCGCGATCCAATACGGCGCGACACATGTCCGCGTCGGTAGCGCGTTGCTCGGAATGCGCCCCACGCTGCGGTAGCCTGACCGCGAGAGAAGCAAATTACATCAGTGTTGTTTCAGGAACGGCGTCTCCTAGTCGGGGGTCGTGGCGCGTGACGCGAATCGCGCGCCAGGGAGATTGCCGTTCCGGTCCGATGGGCATGGTTGTCCACTCGCGACGGGCGACATGGCACGGGGGCGCGTGCCGCACGGCGGACGGAAGGGCGCGGGATGGGTGCACTGCGCAAGGCGGGGGTCTGGCTCGGTCTGGTCGAAGAGGACGATGAGCGGGCCTACGACGACGGTGGCTACGACAAGGGTGGCTACCGCGACTCGCGTTACCGGCAGAGCCGGTACGCGGAGGAGTTCGCCGACGAGGACGACGACGACACCGAGGAGCCGCCGGCTCCACGGCCACGGTCCAGCGAGCGGGGTCGGCTCTCCGAGCGCTCGAACGGGCGGGTCGGCGAGTCCGACCGGGGCGACGGCGAGCGTCCGGAGCGGGTCGAGCGGTCCAGCGTCCGGTCGATCACCCGGTCGTCGGCGGGCGAGACCTCTGGCGCGCTGACCTACCACACGCGGGACAACCTGGCCCTCGCGCCGCAGGTCACGGCACGTGAGCGGGCGATGCCCGAGGAGGAGCAGCGTTACCAGATCACCACGCTGCACCCGACCACGTACCGCGAGGCGCGCACGATCGGTGAGCACTTCCGCGACGGGGTCCCGGTGATCATCAACCTCACCGAGATGGATGAGGCCGATGCCCGCCGTCTGGTTGACTTCGCCGCCGGTCTGGCGTTCGGGCTGCGCGGTACGATCGAGCGCGTGACCAATCGGGTGTTTCTGCTCTCACCGGCCAATGTCCAGGTCACCGCGGAGGACAAGGCCAAGATCGCTGAGGGCGGCTTTTTCAGTCTGAGTTGATCGCCCGACCCGAGGGACGTCGCTGACCGTGTTGTCGATCTTGCTGCAAGTGTTGTACCTGATCCTTTATGTCTTCCTGCTCCTTCTTCTGTCCCGGTTTGTGCTGAGCGCCGTCCTTCAGTACGGCCGCCGGTGGCAGCCGGGGCGTGGGGCATCGGCAGGACTGGAATCCGTGTGGAGCGTCACTGATCCCCCTCTCAACGCGTTGAGGCGTGTGATCCCTCCGCTGCGAATTGGTACCGTGAGCATCGACCTGGCCTCCCTTGTGCTCCTGGTTATCCTGTTCGTGCTGATGGAGTTCGTGTTAGGGCCGTCGATCAGGGCATCTGCCTGATGACCGACGCGCTTTCGCGGCCGCAACTGACCCGAGGAGTTTCGATGCCGCTGACCCCGGCCGACGTACACAACGTCGCCTTCAAAAAGCCGCCGATCGGCAAGCGGGGGTATGACGAGGAGGAGGTCGACGCTTTCCTGGACGAGGTTGAGCGCGAGCTCGCCCGTCTCATCGAGGAGAACAACGAGCTGCGCGCCCAGGTGGAGCGCGGCGGCCGTGGCGGTGCCCCCGCCGGCCCCGGCGGCGACGCCCGACTCGCGGCGGAGCTCAACGACGTCAAGGCACAGCTGGACCGGGTGCAGCGCGACAAGGCGGCGGCCGAGCAGGCCGCCCGCGCCATGCAGTCCGAGCTGGAGCAGGTCCGCGCGACCGGCGGCCCCGGCGCGGTCACCGGTGACGGTGAGCAGCAGGCCCTGCGGGTGCTGATGATGGCCCAGCGCACCGCCGACGACCACGTGTCCGACGCGCGCCGCGAGGCCGACCAGCTCCTGTCCGAGGCCCGCAGCAAGGCCGAGGAGGTGACCCGCGAGGCTCGCGCGAAGGCCGACGCCCTGGAGCGGGACGCCCGCCAGCGGCACCAGGAGGCCATGGGCGGCCTGGACGCCAAGCGCACGGCCCTGCAGAAGCACATCGAGGAGCTCAAGCAGTTCGAGCGCGAGTACCGCACCCGGCTCAAGGCGTACCTGGAGAGCCAGCTGCGGGACCTCGACGGTCGCGGCCAGGGCCTCGAAGCCGAGATGACCCGCTCCGAGGCGGGCCGGGTCGCCGGTGGCAACGGGCTCGCCGCCGCGGGTCTCGCCGGTTCGTACGGCGGCGGGCGCTCCGGCGCCCTCGAAGCCGGACGCTGAGCACCGGCCGGCGATCGCTGTCCGCAGATGGTGACGGTCGCCGGCCCCGGCTGGACGGTACGAAGCGGCGGGGGTGAGCCGTGATAGTCGCGAGTCTCCTGCTCATCCTCGTCGCGGTGGTGTTACTGGTGCTCGGCCTGGCCGGTGGCTCCAGCTTCATGTTGATCATCTCCATCGCGGCCAGTCTGCTGGCCGCCGTGGCGTTGGTGGTGGGCGCCCGCCAGGCAGCCGCCAACCGCGGCACGGCGGAACCCGGCCGGCGGAGCCCCGGAGCGCCCCGCACGGCCAGCCAGGCTGGACCGGGCTTCGCGTACGGGCCACCGCTGGTCGAGCCGGAAGTGCCGGTCCAGCACGTGCCCACGACGGTCGGTACCGGCGGCACCGGGTGGCGGCAACCACCCGAGCCGCCGGCCGACCAGGGGCCGCCGTTCGTGGCCCCGACCGATCCCGCCTCCGACCACGCCTCGTCCGGTCAGGCGTCGCCCTTCGCGGCGCCGGCCGACGAGGCGTCTCGCGTCGGTCCGTCGGCGGCCGACGTCCCGGCGGACGAGGAGCCGGCCGCGCAGCCGGTCACCCCCGCCGAGGCGGCCCGGGTGGCCCGGCTGCCCGATCCTGTGCAGGTGGTCGACGGTCGGCCCCGCTACCACCTCGCCAGTTGCCCGCACCTCGTCGGCCGGGCGTCCGAGACGCTGCCGGTCGCCGAGGCCGTCGAGCTCGGCTTCACCCCGTGCGCGGACTGTGCGCCGGCCACCGCCCTGCTCGCCGACGCCCGGCCGATCTGAAGCGGCGCCCGTGCCCGCGCAGGACACGCTCACCGTGGCGGTACGGGTGAAGCCCGGCGCCTCCCGGGACCGGGTCGGTGGTCGCTTCGACGGCCCGCACGGCCCGGCGCTGGTGATCGCGGTGCACGCTCCGGCCGTGGACGGTCGGGCCACCGAGGCCGCGCGCCGGGCACTGGCCGGCGCGTTGGGCGTCCGGCCGGCCGCGGTGTCGCTGCGTACCGGCGCGGCCAGCCGGGACAAGCTCTTCCTCGTCGACCGTCCCGGCCCGGAGTTGTCCGAGGTGCTGCGCCGGCTGCGCGACGGATCCGCGGGGTGAGGAGCGCCCGGGTCAGGGCCAGGGACGTCGACACAGGTCCTCGGCAACCGTGACGCCCGGGCTGGATATCGCGCTGCTGCTCGGCGCGGGGGTGCTGTTGGTGGCGGTCGGCGCGGTCCGGCTCTCCACCCGGCTCGGGGTGCCCAGCCTCCTGGTCTACCTGGCGCTGGGCGTGGCGATCGGCGAGTCGGGGCTGGGCATCCGCTTCGACGATGTCGAGCTGACCCGGACCCTCGGCTTCTGCGCGCTGATCGTGATCATCGCGGAGGGTGGCCTGACGGCCCGGTGGAGCACGTTGCGGCCGGTCCTCGGCCTGTCCGCCGCACTGTCCACGGTGGGCGTGGCGGTCAGCATCGTGGTGGTCGGCGTGGCCCTGCACCTGCTGCTCGGCCTGGACTGGCGGCTGGCGCTGCTCTACGGCGCGGTGCTCTCGTCCACCGACGCGGCCGCCGTCTTCGCGACCCTGCGCCGGCTGCGCCTGCCGCCCCGGCTGGTGGCGACCCTGGAGGCCGAGTCGGGCATGAACGACGCCCCGGTGGTGCTGCTGGTGGTGCTGCTGTCCCACGAGGGCTGGGCGCACCCGTGGTGGTACGAGGCCGGCCTGGTCGCCTACGAGCTGGGCGTCGGGGCCGCGGTGGGCGCGGGCGCCGGTGTCGCCGGGACCTGGGCGCTGCGCCGCGCGGCGCTGCCCTCGGCCGGGCTCTACCCGATCGCCGCGGTGGGGATCACGGTGCTGGCGTACGCGGCGGGGGCCGTGCTGCACGCCTCGGGGTTCCTCGCCGTCTACGTCGCCGGGGTGCTGCTGGGCAATGCCCGGCTGCCGCACCGGCAGGCGATCCTCGGTTTCGCCGACGGGCTGGCCTGGCTCGCCCAGATCGGTCTGTTCGTGCTGCTCGGGCTGCTGGCCTCGCCGGGCCGGCTGGACGCGGCGGTGCTGCCGGCGGTGGTCGCGGGGCTGGCGCTGGTGTTGCTGGCCCGGCCGCTGTCGGTGGTCGTCTCGGCGCTGCCGTTCCGGGTCGGCCTGCGCGAGCAGGTGTTCCTGTCCTGGGCGGGGCTGCGCGGGGCGGTGCCGATCGTGCTGGCCACCATTCCGCTCTCCGAGCGGGTGCCCGGCGCGGAGCGCCTCTTCGACGCGGTCTTCGTGCTGGTGGTGATCTTCACGCTGGTGCAGACCGGGACGCTCGGTCCGCTCTCGCGGCGGCTGCGGATCGCCGCGCCGGCCGAGGCCACCGAGATCCACGTGGAGACCGCGCCGTTGGAGCGGATGCGGGCCGACCTGCTGCAACTGGAGGTGCCGCCGGGCTCGCGGTTGGCCGGCGTGCACGTCGACGAGTTGCGCTTGCCGCTGGGCGCCTCGGTCACCCTGGTGCTGCGGGACGGGGTGGGCTTCGTGCCCGCTCCGGACACCCGTCTGAAGACCGGCGACAGCCTGTTGATCGTGGCCACGGGCGGTGTGCGGGACGCCGCCGAGCGCCGGCTGCGGGCGGTCAGCCGGCGGGGTCGGCTGGCCCGGTGGTTTGGTGAGTACGGGGATGAGGCGGAGCTTTGATCTGCTAGCGTTCCCTTTGCCCCAGTTAGGCAGGGATCGGGGCTGTTAAGCGGTGCGACGGTGCGGCACGTTGTCGGACGCCTGTACGCACCGTATTCTTGCCAACCTCCGGAGTGCGCGGCCATCGTCGCCGTGCGCCCCTTTTCGTACATAGGGGACGCCCTGGTCGGCGCCCCCTGACCAGGCGCCGCGGACCACGCGGTTCCGCGGCCGAGGGAGCGACCCATGGCGAAGCCAGCCGACACCAGGACCGCCAGCCGCAAGCCGGTGGTCAAGGCCACCCGCAGCGCGGCGGAGACCGAGAAGATCCGGGCGGCCTTGGCGGCGCGGCGGGACGAGCTTCGCGCCGAGTACGATCAGACGCTGAGCGAGATCACCGAGCTGCAGCGCGATCGGCTGACCGACTCGGCCGGGGACGACCAGGCCGACACCGGCACCAAGACGCTCGAGCGGGAGCAGGAGATCTCTCTCGCCAACAGCATCCTGGAACGGATCACGCAGGTCGAGCGCGCTCTCGAGCGCCTCGACGAGGGTGGTTACGGCTGGTGTGAGCGGTGCGGCAACCCGATTCCGGTCGAGCGCCTCGCCGCCTTCCCGTCGGCGACCCTCTGCGTGACGTGCAAGCAGCTGGAGGAGCGGCGCTGAGGTCCGCTCCCCGGCGGCGATGAGACGGTGAGCGATCACCGCCGAGACTGTCGATGGGGAGCGCATGACCGCAGCACCGTCCGCCGAACCCGGCCGCACCGACCCGGGCGGCGACAAACGCCGGCCGAGGGCCGTCGCGATCCTCGCCGGGGTCGCCCTGGTGGCCCTGCTGGCCGACCTGGTCACCAAGCACCTCGCACTGGCCACGCTGACCGACCGGGAGCCGGTCCGGCTCCTCGGCGGGCTGGTCTACTTCAGCCTCACCCGCAACAGCGGCGCCGCGTGGAGCATCGGCGCCGACCACACCTGGATCTTCCCGCTGATCACCATCGGCGTGGTCGGCTGGATCGTGTGGATGGCGCTGCGGCTGCGTTCGCTGCCCTGGGCGATCTCCCTCGGCCTGGTGCTCGGCGGCGCGCTGGGCAACCTCGTCGACCGGATCTTCCGGGCGCCCGCGCCGTTCCACGGGCACGTGGTCGACATGATCAGCCTCTTCGACCCGTACGGCCAGGTCTGGCCGGTGTTCAACCTGGCCGACAGCTCGCTGGTCTGCGGCGTGCTGCTGGCCGTGCTGCTGGAGCTGACCGGCCGCCAGCGTGACGGCCGGCGGGTCGGTCGCGACGGCCACCCCGTCGATGCCAGCGCCACCCAGGGCGCCGACCAGCGGGAGCGGGCGTGACCTCCGCGTTCGCCGCCGGCGGCGACCACCGCTCACTGCCCGTGCCGGACGGGCTCGACGGGATGCGCCTGGACCAGGCGGTGGCCCGGCTGTTCGGGCTCTCCCGCACCGCCGCCGCGGCCCTGGTCGATGCCGGGGACGCGCTGGTCGACGGCGCCGCACGGCCCAACTCGCACAAGGTCAAGGCCGGCTCCTGGCTGGAAGTCACGCTTCCCGCGCCGGTCGCACCACCGACCGTGGTGCCGCAGGCGGTGCCGGGTCTGCGGGTCGTGTACGCCGACGACGACATCGTGGTGGTGGACAAGCCGGTCGGCGTGGCCGCGCACCCGAGCCCGGGCTGGACCGGCCCGACGGTGATCGGCGCGCTCGCCGCGATCGGGCACCGCATCTCCACCAGCGGCGCGGCCGAGCGGCAGGGCGTGGTGCACCGGCTCGACGTGGGCACCACCGGGATCATGGTGGTGGCCAAGAGCGAGCAGGCGTACACCGCGTTGAAGCGGGCCTTCAAGTACCGCGAGGTGGACAAGGGCTACCACGCGGTGGTGCAGGGGCACCTGGACCCGCTGCGGGGCACCGTCGACGCGCCGATCGACCGGCACCCCACCCACGACTACCGCTGGGCCGTGGTCTCCGGCGGCAAGCCGAGCATCACGCACTACGACACGCTGGAGGCGTTCCCGGCGGCGAGCCTGGTCGACGTCCGCCTGGAGACCGGCCGGACCCACCAGATCCGGGTGCACTTCTCGACCATGCGGCACCCCTGTGTGGGCGACCTCACCTACGGCGCCGACCCCACCCTCTCGGCCCGGCTCGGGCTGGCCCGACAGTGGCTGCACGCCCGCGAGTTGAGCTTCCTGCACCCCCGAACGGGGGACGAGGTCCGGTTCGTCAGCGACTACCCTGACGATCTGAACCGCGCGCTTCAGATCCTGCGTGACTGAGCGGCGACCGCCCGACACCGACCCGACGAGGGGATCCCGCCCGTGCGCGCCGGCGACCTGCTGCGGCAGCTGGACCAACGGCTGCTGCCGCCGCTGACCCGGGCCGTGGCCCGGCTGGGTGACCGGTCGTCGCGGTCCGGGGTGCTCACCTGGGCGGCGGTGCTCTCCTCGGCCGCGGTGCTGGGCACCGCGGTCTGGGCCACCGACGACGCTCCGGTCGGCGACCGGACGGTGGGCGAGGTGACCCGGGTCGGGGTGGTCGACGGCGACTCGGTCCCCGGCTACCTGCGGTCCGCCGCGGCCGACCTGGCCACGCTGCCCACGGCGGCCCCGGTCGCCGGCGAGGGGACCTACGCCCTGGTCACGCTGGACGCCTACCTGCCGCCGCAGCGACTGGCGGCGGTGCTCGGCGACGTGTCGGTCTCGACGGTGTTCGGGCGGGTGCCGCTGCCCGGCCGGCAGACCGAGATCGTCAAGATTCCCGCGCTGCGGGTGCCGGACGACGTGGTCGCCGGGATGGCGCAGGTGGCTGTCCGCAAGGACACCGAGGCCGCGGACTACCGGACGAGAGCCGCCGCGGTGAGCGGCGACGACGCGGACGAGCGGGAGCTGCGCGAGCGGTACGCCAGCGGCGCGGACGTGGCGGCCGCCGAGGCGGCCGCGTACCGCGCCGGCTGCGCCTGCGTCTACGCGGCCGTGGTGCGGGCGGCGCCGGTGGCCCTGCGCGGCGTGGCGAGCCGACCGGACGTGCGCGCGGTCGACCCCGCCCCCGAGGTGTACCGGCTGGACCGCACGGTCTTCACGCCGCCACTGCCCGAGCAGCAGGACGTGGTCCGCCCGCCGGCCGACACCGGGCCGAGCGCGGAGGCGACCCCGACGGCGGCGGTCGAGCCGACGCCCGTCGCGCCGGCACCCTCGGCGTCGATGGGCGAATCGTCGGAACCCGCACCGGTCGTGACGACCCCGTCACCCGCGCCGTCGCCGACCGGGCCCACCGAGGTGGCCACGCCGAGCGTCACCACCTCCCCGGACGCCACCGACGCCGGGCCGCCGACACCCTCGCCGTCGTGATCTGCGCCGGGTGGTGTGCATGCCGTGGTGTGGTCCGAATAGGGTTTCCTTCGTAGCCTGTCAGACGGAGATCGATGGCGCTGGGAGGGCGGGCCGTGGAGGGCAGTGAGACCGGCTGGGGCCGGCCGGCCGAACCAGCGCCGAGGTGGAGGGCGCTGCTGGACCGCGCCCGGCACGGCGCCCGCGCCCCCGAGCAGGCCGAACCCGACCGGCGAGCCGACGAGCCGCCGCCGGATCCGCTGCCACGGCGCGCGGCCCCCAACGGCTACGCCGGGCGGGCGTCGGCCATCGGGCATCCCGCCGAGCTGTCGTACGGCGCGGAGCCGGGTTACCGGGCCGAGGCGACCTACCGGGTCGACCCCGCCTACCGCGCCGAGCCGGGTTACCGGCCGGAGCCGGACTACCGGGCCGAGCCGGGCTACCGGTCGGAGCCGGACTACCGCGCCGAGCCGGGCTACCGGGCCGAGCCGGGCTATCGGGGCGAGCCCGGTTACCGGGGCGAGCCGGCGTATCGGGCCGAGCCGGTGTACCGCGCCGAGCCGGACTACCGCGCCGAGCCGGCGTACCGCGCCGAGCCGGACTACCGGGCGGAGCCGGCGTACCGGGCCGAACCCGAGCCGGAGCCGCCGTCCCGCCGGGCCGAGCCGGTCGAGTCGCGCTACGCGCTGCTGGACAACGGCTACCGGCACGGCAGCGCGCCGGTGGAGTCCCGGTACGCGCTGCTGGAGACCGGTTACCAGCCGGAGACCGGCTATCCGGCGTCGCCGCCCCCACCGGTCACGCC
>NZ_RCVJ01000169.1 GCF_003667505.1 Micromonospora sp. BL4 | reverse complement strand
GGGCCGGAGGGCGGTGGGCCGAACGACGGGGCAGCGGGAGAGTCCGGGGCCGACCGCTCGGCCGCACCCGGGACGCTGCTCGCCCCGGCCGGGTCGGTGAGGTCGCGGGACTCGATGATGGTGCCCTCGATGACGATGGGCGTGAAACCGCGGCGCGGCGCGGGCGGGCCGGAGACCGGTTCCGCGATGGACGCCGGCAGCTCCTCCGCCGGCTCGAACCGGCCCGGATCGCCCGGCCGGCCGCGCGGGATCGCCTGCGTCTCCTCCGCGGAGGGAGTGGGCCGCCCGGCCCGGTCCAGCGGCGGCTCACCGGTGGCCCGACCGGGCGACCGGAAGGCGCGGGTGGGCTCCTCGGCGAGCGGGGCAGGCCGGCGGGGCGGCAGGGGCTGCGTGTCCTCGTCGTCCGGTGTCGGTGCTCGTACTCCTCTGGGCGCGCCCAGGTCACCGGCCGGCGACCGCAGCGGCCGGGTGGCGTCCGGATCCGGCATCGGAAAGGCCGCGGTCGCGCCATCGCCGGACGGTGCGTCGGCGGGACGGCGGCGCGGAAAAGGTTGGCTGCCCCGCCCGAACCGGGACGGCGGCGTCGCGCGGTCGCCGGATCGGCCACCGCCCGAGGTCGGACCGACCAGCCGGTCCCGGTCGGTCGCAGGTTCGAAGAAGGAGCGCGCGCCGCCCTGGGCACTGCCGTTGCCGACGGCCGGGCCGTCGACGTCGGCACCCGGCCGACTCGCGGGCGGCCAGGCCGGGCCGGGCGCCGGCTGGGAGGCCGGGACGACACCGGGATGGTCGGCGGGCTTCAACGGCGCGAACCGGGACGCGGCGGGCCGGCTCGTGGGCACGGACTCTGCGCCCGGACCACCCGGTCGGGGTGGCCCGGTCGGGTACCGCTGGCCGGCGGCGGGCAGGTCCTCTCCACCGGTTCGCCGCGACAGCTCACCGGGGCCGGGCGCACGGGACGACGTGCCGGGCGCCGTCGGAGCGCCCACCCGGGGCACCGCGCCCCGCGTCGGCGCCGGCCGCCCGGGCGGGGTCGCCACCGGCTCGGACCCGGACGACGTGGACCCCGTGGCGGCCGGGACGTCGCGGCCGGTCGCGCCGGTCCTGGACCGGGCAAGGGTCTCCGCGCGCTCCAGCCGGGCCCGCGCACCCATGGCTCGGCCGGGCAGCCGGACGTCACCCCGGGACAGCTGGGCGACGAACCAGGCCGGCAGGTATCCCTCGACAGGCAGCCCCGGGTTGACCGCGAGCCACCACTCGTGGTTGGGCCAGCCGACCGCCAGGTCGGTGAACGGGATGCGCCGGTTGCTGCCGGAGTGCTCGCCGAGGCAGGTCCGCAACGCGGCAGCGGAGGTGAAGGCCAGCACGTGGGTCCGGCCGCCGGTGGTCCAGGTGCCCCAGCCGGGGGACGCCTGACCGGGCACTGCTGGCGCGGAGACCGGCAACAGCAGATCGGTGCGGGACAGGAGCCGGAAGTACAACTCCTGGTCGTTGGCGCGCAGCGCGTCCCGCATCGCCACCTCGGCCTCCGTGGCCGGCTCCCATTCGGTCACGGCCACCTCTCCTTCCGAGAACAGGCCACAGGTATCGCGTACAACCTACAAGGTGGTATCAAGATCACAATGGCTGGCCGTCGGCGGTCTGCCTGGGCGGCGGTGAGGCGATAACATCCCGTCCCGGAGCCGACACCATACGGAGGCCGTCGATGTCCCGGTCGATCGCGCGCCCGGTCCTGGCGGGGCTGACGGCCACCCTGCTGATCGGCGCGGCCGCCCCGGCCGTCGCCGCCGGTGCCGCGCGCCGGGCGGCTCCGGCCTGCACGACCGCACTCGCTCCCGCGCGGCCGGTCACGACCGTGCCCTGGCCGCAGCAGCGGTACGACCCCGCACGGCTCGCGCCGCTGGCCACCGGCACCGGGGTGACGGTGGCGGTGGTCGACTCCGGGGTCGACCGGGTGCACCCCCAACTGGCCGGGCGGGTGCTGACCGGCACCGACCTCCTCGACCCCGGCGGGGACGGTCGCCGGGACTGCGCCGGTCACGGCACCGGCGTGGCGAGCATCATCGCGGCAGCACCCCGGCCCGGTGTCGCCTTCCACGGCCTGGCGCCGGGCGCCCGGATCCTGCCGGTGCGGGTGAGCGAGCAGCAGGTGGTGCAGGGGCGGGAGTCGGGGCGTACGGTCAGCGCCCGCGAGTTCGCCCGGGCCATCCGCTGGGCCGTGGACCACGACGCCGACGTGGTGAACCTCTCCCTGGTGCTGTACGCCGACGACCCGGAGGTCCGCTCCGCCGTGCGGTACGCGGTCGACCGGGACGTGGTGCTGGTGGCCGCCGCCGGCAACCTGCACGACAACGGAAACCCGCGCCCGTTCCCCGCCGCGTACGACGGGGTGCTCGGGGTGGGTGCGATCGGGGCGGACGGCGGGCGGGCGACCTTCTCGCAGACCGGCCCCTACGTCGACCTGGTGGCGCCGGGCAGCGAGGTGCTGACCGCCGCACCCGGTCAGGGCCACCACCGGGTCGAGGGCACCAGTTACGCGGCGCCGTTCGTGGCCGCCACCGCGGCCCTGCTGCGCCAGTACCGGCCCGAGCTGACCGCCGCCCAGGTGGCGGAGCGGATCGTCGCCACCACCGATCCGGCGCCCGGTGCGGGCGGCGGGTACGGAACCGGTGTGCTGAACCCGTACCGGGCGGTCACCGAGACCGGTGGTGGGCGACCGGGCGGAAACCGGGTGGTCGCCGCGCTCGCCGACGACCGGGCCGATCCGGCGCTGGTCGCGCGTCAGGCCCGTCGGGCGACGGCCCGGGACCGGGCCCTGCTGGTCGGGACGGTGATCGGCACAGCCGCGATCACGGTGGCGCTGCTCGCCCTGGTGCTGCCCCGAGCGGCCCGCCGACGCTGGCGGCCCGCCGACCCGGACTGACCCTGGCACCGGGCTGCCGCGTTCCCCGCCCAGGCAGGGCCGGGGCGCCGACCCGGACACGGTCAGCGCTCCCGGCCCACCTCGGGCGACCGACACTTCGGAACACGTCCTACATCACTGGAACAGCCCGGTGTTCTTCTTCTCGGTGTCCAGATAGTCGGCGGCCGAGTCGCCCACCGCCAGCTTGATGTCGCGCAGCATCGCCTGGAGGTCCTGCGAGGCGGACCGCCACCGCGCCTGGCGCTGCTCATACGCCTGCCGGGCCTCGCCCGTCCAACTCGCCACCAGCGGTGCGGCGTCCCGTTCGAGCTGGCCGAGCTGCGAGTCGAGCGTGTTCAGCGCCTTCTGGATGTCCGCGCCGGCCTGCTGAAGCGCGGCGAAGTTGACGACCAGCACACCGTGGTCCATCGGATCTCCTCCCGAGTGGGGTCAGAGCGGCAGCTGGATGCCGCCGCGGTTGGTGCCGGCCACCCGGCTGGCCGCCTCGTCGTCCGAGACGTCGTACTGCCGACCGGCGGTGCGGATCGCTCCGGAGGTCTCTCGCAGCGCCCGGTGCAGCGCCGCCTGGTCCTGTGACCACTGCTGCTTGACCTGCTCGAAGGACCGCCCGCCGGCGCCGCGCCAGGCCTGCTGCAACACCTCCAGCTCGGCCAGCAGGCCGGTCAGCATGGACTGCAACGACTGGTCCACCTGCTCGAACTTCGCGGCGGTCTGCTGCATCACCGCGGCTTCTGCCTGGGTCTGGGACACCCGGACGTCACCTCGTCTCCTCGGTCGTGACTGGCCGTCGACGCGCCCACCCTGGGGGCGCGTAGCTCGCGTGGCCCGGTCGTTGAGCACGGTTAACGCGGGTCAGCGAAGAACTTCGTGGCTGACGGTAGCGGCCCGGTAGCGGTTCTGCTACCCCCCGCGTCTCCCCTGTGGACAACCACGGACGACATCGGTCGCTTACGATGTGCCGCAGCCACGTCGCGGCGAGTGACGGGCCGCGGAAGCGGCCGGCCGCCCGGCACGATCCACTGCTCAAGGAGGCGCGGTGCCGGCGACAGCCACCGGAGAGCCGCATCCGGCGACTCCGGTCGGGTCCGGGCCGAGCGTCGGCGCGCCGTCGACCGGGCCAGGCGTTGCCGCGCCGGCGACCGGGCCAGGCGTTGCCGCGCCGGCGACCGGGCCAGGCATCGTCGAGCCGGCGACCGGGCCAGAGGTCTTCCGCCGCCCGGCACCGGCCGCCCGATGGGCCTTCCGCGGTCGGGGCGGGCGCAGCGGGGTACGCGCCGGCCAGCTGGTCACCGGGCAGGTGGCGGTGGCGCTCGTCCTCGCCGCCCTGGGCGGGGGCGCACCGGCCACCCTCGCGGCCCTGCTGGCGGCCGTGCTGCTGGTGGCGACCTCCTCGGTCCGGTTCCGGGGGCGGTGGCTCTTCGAATGGCTGGGCACCGCCGCCGGGTACCTGACCCGCCGCCGCGCGCTGACCGGGCCGGCCGGCCCGGCCGAGCTGCTCGGCCTGGTCGCCCCCGGCACCGTGGTCCGCTCGACGGAGCTCTCCGGTGGGCCGGCCGCCGTGCTGGAGGACACCGACGGCATGGTGGCGCTGCTGGAGCTCGGCGACCCCGGCGACCTGCTCGGCGACGCGTCCCGAGCTGTCCCCGTGCCGTCCGCGCTGCTGCCGCCGACCGGGCCGGAGGCGCCGCCGCTGCGGATCCAACTGCTGCTCGCCGGAACACCCGCGCCGGTGCCGACGGCGGGCGGCACGGTCGGCACGTCGTACCGGCAGCTCACCGACGGGAGGCTCGCCGGGCGGGAGCGGGCGGTGCTCGCGGTCCGGGTGCTGCGGGTGGACGGCTGGTCCGAGGAGGACCTGCGCCGGGTGCTCGCCGGCACGCTACGCCGGATCGTCCGCCGGCTGGGGCCGTTGACCGCCCGGCCGCTCGGTGTGCCGGCGGCGCTGCGCGTCCTGAGCGAACTGGCCCACCACGACGGGCATCCGGTGCGGGAGTCCTGGCCGGTGCTCCGGTCCGGTGCTCTGGTCCAGGCCACCTTCCGGCTGATCCACTGGCCGACCGCCGACGATGCGGGCGCCCGCCGGCTGGTGCCCCGGCTGCTCGCGCTGCCGGCGACCGCGACGACGGTGTCGCTCTGCGCGGGCCCGCCGCCGGCCAACGGCGGGAGCGGGGTGCCGACCGAGCTGACCGTACGCCTGGCCGCCGGAACGGCGACGGAGCTGACCGCCGCCGCCGAGGCGCTGGGCCGGCTGGTGACCGGCCTGGGTGGAGAGCTGAGCCGGCTCGACGGCGCGCACCTGGCCGGGCTGGCCGGCACACTGCCGCTGGCGCTCGCGACCCCGGGGCCGCGGTCGCGGCCGGCGCTGGACAACTGGGAGCTGACCCTCGGCGAGGCGGGGATGATGGTCGGCACGAACCGGCACGGTGGGGCGGTCACCGTACGGCTGTTCCGGCCGGAGAGCACCCGGGTGCTGCTGGTCGGCGGGGTGCGTGCCGCCCAGTTGGTGGCACTGCGCGCGATGGCGCTGGGCGCCCTGGTGGTTGTCCAGACCGGACGCCCCCGCGCCTGGGAGCCGTTCGTCCGGGGCGTGGGCGCGCCGGGCGGGACCATCCCGCTGATTCCGCTGGGTCGGCCGGTCGCCGACGGGGTGGGCACGGCGCTGCGGCCGTTGCTGCTGGTGGTCGACGCCGGGCCGGTGCCGGCCGACACCGAGCCGGGTCCGCCCTGGCGGGCGACCCTGGTGGTCCGGGACGAGCTGACCCCGGCGGACGTGGACGCGCTGACCCGGGCCGACCTGGCGGTGCTGCAACCGCTGGACGCCACCGAGGCCGCGCTGGCCGGCACCGCGCTGGGGCTGGGCGGCTCGGCCGAGTGGTTGACGCGGATCCGGGACGACATGGTGGCCGTGGTGAACCGGCGTGCGCTGCGCTGGGCGCTGCTCTCCGCCACCCCGATCGAGGCGCAGCTCATCGGACGGCCCGCGCGACGCTGAACCGATCGTCGATCGGCGGGTTACGCCGCTGCCCGGTCCGTGGCACGATCCCCGCCATGGGTTTTCTGAAAGGGCTGCTGATTCGGCTGGCCACCACGGCGCTGGCCTTCTGGCTGGCCACACTCCTCATTCCGGGCATCACTCTGGAGTCGAACTCCACCGTCGAGACGGTCACCACGCTGCTCCTGGTGGCAGCGATCTTCGGCGTGGTCAACGCGGTGCTCCAGCCGATCATCAAGACCGTCGGTTGTGGCTTCTACCTCCTGACCCTGGGTCTCATCGCGCTGGTGGTGAACGGGCTGCTGTTCCTGCTCACCAGCTGGATCGCCGACCAGGCCGGGCTGCCGTTCTCGGTGGACGGCTTCTGGCCTGCCGCCGTGCTGGGCGCGCTCTTCGTGAGCATCGTGACCTGGGTGCTCGGCGCCATCCTCGACCGGGACTGACCGACCGGCGGCGACCAGGATCGACCCGGAACGCCCGGGCCCCGGCCGTGGCCGGAGCCCGGGCGTTCCGGTGACCAGAGTCCGGGAATTGGCCGGCGCGGGCTTCGGTCCTGGCGGCTACCGTCGCGGGGTGTTCTCGCTGACCCGCTCCGACGGCCACCTGCTCAGCACCGATCCCAACCGGCTGGATCTGGATCGGGTGCACGGGTGGCTGTCCACCGACGCGTACTGGGCACTGGGCCGGGACCGGGAGACGGTCGTCCGGGCGTTCGCCAATTCGCTGCCGTTCGGCGTCTACCGGCCCGGGGACGGCCGCCAGGTGGCGGTGGCCCGGGTGGTCACCGACGGCGCTACCTTCGCCTGGCTCTGCGACGTGTACGTGGACCGCCCCGCCCGGGGTCACGGGTTGGGCGGCTGGCTGGCCGCCGGCGTCCGCGACCATCTGGCCGAGCTGGGCGTACGCCGGATCCTGCTCTGCACCAACGACGCGCACGAAGTGTACGCACGGGCCGGTTTCACTCCCCTGGACAACCCCACGAGATGGATGCAGCTCGACCGGCGTCCACCGGTGACCCCGGTCACCGGAAAGGAACAAAGAGCGGTTTGACCCCTTACGGTGGAGCCGTGACGCCACTCCGCCTGGGATACCTCTACGGCCTCAGCGCGTACCTGCTCTGGGGCTTCTTCCCGCTCTACCTCAAGCTGCTGCGACCGGCTGGTCCGCTGGAGATCCTCGCCCACCGGATCGTCTGGTCGGTGCTCTTCGTGGCCCTGCTGCTGGCCGCGCTGCGCAACGTCGGCTTCCTGCGGGCGTTGCTGCGCCGACCCTGGGCCCTGGCCGGGATCGTCGCCGCCGCCGCGCTGATCGCGATCAACTGGGGCACCTACATCTACGGGGTGAACTCGGACCGGGTGGTGGAGACCGCGCTCGGCTACTTCATCAACCCGCTGGTGGTGGTGCTGCTCGGGGTGACGGTGCTGCGGGAGCGGCTGCGCCCGGCGCAATGGGTGGCGCTGGGCATCGGCGCGTCGGCGGTCGCGGTGCTCGCCGTGGACTACGGCCGGCTGCCCTGGCTGGCCCTGACCCTGGCGTTCAGCTTCGCCGGCTACGGCCTGGTCAAGAAGCGGCTCGGGCTGCCCGCCGCGGAGGGCCTCTTCGTCGAGTCGGCGGTGCTGGCGCTGCCCGCGCTGGGCTACCTGGCCTGGCTGACCCGGCGCGCCGAGTCGACCTTCGGGCACGTCTCGGCCGGGCACACCGCGCTGCTGGTGCTGGCCGGCGCCGCCACGGCGATCCCGCTGCTGCTCTTCGCCGGGGCCGCCAACCGGCTGCCGCTGAGCAGCCTCGGCATGGTCCAGTACCTGGCGCCGATCCTGCAGCTCGGCTGCGGTGTGCTGATCTTCCACGAGCCGATGCCGCCGGCCCGCCTCGCCGGCTTCGCGCTGGTCTGGCTCGCCCTCGTCGTCTTCACCGCCGACGCCGTCCGCCAGTCCCGCCGCACCCGCACCCGCGCCCGGGCCGCCACCCCCCGAACCCCCGTGACCGCGCCTTGATCGGGCTCAGGGAACGGCGTAGGAGAGGACCGGGGTGCCGTCGGCGCGTTGCAGCTCGACGCTGACCAGCTCGGCGTCGGTGAACCGGGTGGCGCCGGTGAACTGGAGGGCGTCGCCCGGCGCGGCCAGCCAGGAACCGATCTGCTCGGTGGCGCCGTCGGGGCCACGCGCCACCAACCGGAAGGTGTACGCCTTGCCGTAGCCGGTCCGCGGGTCGTACCCGCAGCGCATGGTCACCTCGGTGCCCCAGTCGGTGCCGGTCAGCCCGATCTCCGCGTGCACCGGCCCGGCGGAGGCCACCGGTCGCATGGCGACCATCGACACCTGCGGCCCGGGGGTCCCCGGCGAGCCCGGGGTGCCGCGCAGCACCGTCGCGGTTCCCGCGCCGACCACCAGTGCCAGCCCGGCGGCGACCAGCCCGGTCAGCGCGTACCGCCGGCGGGTGGCCCACCGCTCCCGACGCCGGCGGGCCCGGGCCTCCTCAAGCAGCGCGGGCACCCGGGGCGGGGCGGGCGGCGGCAGGAACTGCTCCAGACCCGCCGGGTCGAGGCGACCGAGCAGCCCGGGCAGGACGGCGATCTCGGCGACCGCGTCCCGGCAGGAGGCGCAGCCGGCGAGGTGCCGCTCGTAGGCCGCCCGCTCAGCGGGGGCCAGGGCGCCCAGCACGTACGCGCCATCGTCGTGCGCGAACTCGCACCGGGTCATCCCGTCACTCCCATCTCAGCCAGGACCAACCGTAGTGACCGCAGCGCGTAGTGGGTGCGGGACTTCACGGTGCCCGGCGGCACGCCCAGCCGGGACGCCGCCTCGGCCACCGACCGCCCCTGGTAGAAGCACTCGACCAGCACCTCGCGGTGGGTCGGGCTGAGCCGGTTCAGCGCCTCGGCGACGGTCCACGCCTCCACGGCGCGCTCGGCCTCGTCGACCACCTCCGGCGGTTCGGGCATCTCGTCGGTGAACACTTCACCGACCCGGGTGGACCGCCGCCGCCAGGCGTCGATGGCCAGGTTGCGGGCGGTGGTGAAGAGCCAGGCGCGTACGGAGCCGCGCCGCGGATCGAGCGACTCCGGGTGCCGCCAGGCCCGCAGCAGCGTCTCCTGCACCAGGTCCTCCGCCCGCTGCCGGTCCCCGTTGACCAGGCGGAGGGCGTGCGCGTACAGCGCCTCCGCGTGCTCGTCGTGCAGCGCGCGCAGCAGTTGGGCGTCGTGGTCGCTGATGGCGGTCTCCTCACTTCCGGCGCGCGTCCGGCGGTGTGTCCGCTCGTGAATACGTGTGGTCACGCCGAACGGTTCAGCCCGAGGTCAGACCGGTCGCACCCGGCCGGTGCCCGTGGAGGTGTTCACGCCTGGTTCACATTGCGGCCGACGACCGCTCACCGCGTCCTCCTAGCGTCCGGCAGGTACGCCCCGGCCATCGACAGATCCCGCGTGCCACCGACTTACCAGGAGGCTCCTTCCATGAGCGACCGTCCCCGGCTGCTCCCGCTGTTGGGCGCCAGTCGTCACGGCAGCCGTGACGCCATGACCTGTCTCTACCGCTGCGGAAACGCCTGTGACCACCCGGTCCCGAACACCTCCGACAACGCGTACTTCGGTGATGTGGTGAACGCGGAGGTCTCGCGGCGCGGCGTGGTCCGGGCCGGCGCGGTCGGCGCCCTGGTCCTCGGCTTCGGTGGTGCGGCGGCCGGCGCGCTGGCCGGCGGGGCGCCGGCCGTGGCCGCCCCCGCCGTTCCGGAAGTTCCGGAGGCGTTCGGTTTCGGACGGCCCAGCACCGGTGTCGGCAGCGGGGCGTTGACCTTCAAGCCGATCCCGCCGAACAAGTTGGACACCCTGGTCGTGCCGAACGGGTACGACCACGCCGTGGTCATCAAGTGGGGTGACCCGGTGGTGCCGGGCGCGCCCGAGTTCAACGTGCACGGGCAGACCGCCGCGGCGCAGTCCAGGCAGTTCGGCTACAACAACGACTTCGTGGGCGTGCTGCCGCTGGACAAGCGGGGCAATCGGGCGCTGCTCGTGGTCAACCACGAGTACACCAACGAGGACCTGATGTTCCCGGGCTTCCCGGGGCTGGACGGCCTCTCGGTCGAGCAGCTGCGCACCGCGATGGCCGCGCACGGCATGTCCGTGGTGGAGATCGAGCGGGTCGCCGGCACCGGGCAGTGGAAGCCGGTCGACAACGGCCGCCGACCGTACAACCGCCGGGTCACCGCACACGCCACCAAGTTCGACCTGACCGGCCCGGCCGCCGGCTCGGCCTGGCTGAAGACCGCCGCCGACCCCAAGGGCCGTACGGTCGTCGGCACGCTGAACAACTGCGCCGGCGGCGTGACCCCGTGGGGCACGGTGCTCTCCGGCGAGGAGAACTTCAACCAGTACTTCGTCGGCGCCGACGGCGCGCCCGCGGAGCTGAAGCCGAAGCTGGACCGCTACGGCATCAGCACGGCGTCCCGCTACCCGAGCGGCAGCCGCAAGTGGGAACGCGCCGACGAGCGCTTCGACCTGGCGAAGCACCCCAACGAGGCGCACCGGTTCGGCTGGATCGTCGAGATCGACCCGTTCGACCCGGAGAGCCGCCCGCGCAAGCACACCGCGATGGGCCGGTTCAAGCACGAGGGCGCGAACGTGATCGTGGCGAAGGACGGCCACGTGGTCGCGTACATGGGTGACGACGAGCGGTTCGACTACCTGTACAAGTTCGTGTCGGACAAGAAGTTCCTCAAGGGCAACTCGTGGGCTGCCCGCAAGCACAACCTGACGCTGCTGGAGTCCGGCACGCTGTACGTGGCGAAGCTGGACCAGACCAGCGCGGCCGAGATCGACGGCTCGGGCGGGCTTCCCGCCGACGGCGCGTTCAACGGCCGGGGCCGCTGGATCAAGCTGGTCAGCGGTAACCGTTCGTTCGTCGACGGGATGACCGCCGCGGACGTGCTCACCTTCACCCGGCTCGCCGGCGACCGGGTCGGCGCGACCAAGATGGACCGCCCGGAGGACGTCGAGCCGAGCCTGCTCACCGGCAAGGTGTACGTGGCGCTGACGAACAACACCAACCGGGGCGTCGGCAGCAACCCGAAGGCCGACGAGGCCAACCCGCGCAACGCCAACAAGCACGGGCAGATCCTGGAGCTGGTCGAGGACCGGGGCGACAACACCGCCGAGACGTTCGCCTGGTCGCTGCCGATCGTCTGCGGCGACCCGACCGACCCGTCGACCTTCTTCGCCGGGTACGACAAGACGAAGGTCTCCCCGATCTCCTGCCCGGACAACGTCGCCTTCGACGCCACCGGGAACCTGTGGGTCTCCACGGACGGCAACGCGCTGGGCAGCAACGACGGCCTCTTCGCCACCGCCGTGGAGGGCCCGGAGCGCGGCCACCTCAAGCAGTTCCTGACCGTGCCGCTCGGCGCGGAGACCTGCGGCCCGTTCATCACCGGCGACAACCGTTCGGTGTTCGTCGCCGTGCAGCACCCGGGTGAGATCACCGGGGCCTCGGTGGCGAACCCGGCCTCCAACTGGCCCGACGGGGACTACGCCAAGCCGGGCGTGGTGGTCACCTGGCGCCTGGACGGCGGCCCGGTGGGCAGCTGACGTTGCTCCGGCGGTCCGGCGCTGGACCGCCACGAAAGGCCCTCTCCCAGCCGGGGAGAGGGCCTTTCGGCGCCGGGTCAGTGGTCGGCGGCGATGCCGTCGGCGACGGCGCGGGCCACCGTGAGCAGCTTCGCCCGGACCACCCGGGCGGAGGTCATCATCTCGCTGGCGGGCAGCGCACACGCCAGCACGACGCGGCGTTCCATGTCCTTGTCCGGCGTCACCAGCACGGACGCGCAGGCCACTCCCTGACGGAACTGACCCAGCTCCAACTGCATCCCACGCCGGTCGCCGGCGGCCAGGTCGGCCTCGAACGTCTCGGTGCTGGTCAACGTCGCCGTGGTGAACGGGCGCATGCCGTACTCCCGCAGGTAGCGGAAGCGTTGTTCGGCGGTGAGGGTGGCGAGCAGGGACTTGCCGAGGGCGGTGGCGTGCGCCCCCTCGTCGAAGCCGGGAACCAGGTCCTCCAGGTAGGGCGACCGGGGCCCCTCGGCGACCGCCGTGAGGGCGACCTGGCCGCCGACGAAGCGGCCCAGGTAGTGGCTGTAGCCGGTGTCCCCGGCGGCCCGCCGCAGCGTCTCACCGACCGCCGGCGGGCCCCGGAACGCGGTCACCAGCTCCCGGTACCGGTCGGCGACCTCCAACCCGACGATGTACGTGCCGTCCTCCCGACGGATCACGTAGCCCTCGTAGGCCAGGGTGCGGACCAGGTGGTACGTGGTGGCCACGGTCAACTCGCACCGCCGGGCGATCTGCTTGACGGTCAGGCCCTTCGGGGCGCGACCGACCGACTCCAGCACCCGCAGCGCTCGGGACACGCTGCGGATCAGGTCCGAAGGTTCTGCCAAGGGGTCGCGCACAACCACCTCCGCCGCCGGGGACTTACACCATATGAAAAACAGGCCGGGTGCGAAATGCCTGTTCGGGTCGAGGATGCCAGATCACCATCCACGCGTTGTGCACCGACGGTCACCGGGAGTGGTCCGAGCGCGACTCGCGTAGGTTTGCCGGACGATGACCGACACCGCCCACACCTCCGCCCCGGACACCGCCCGGACCCGCCCGATCCGGGCCAGCGCCGGCGCTGTCCTCACCACCGTGGCCTGCGTGCTGCCCGTCTTCCTGCTCGGTGGTCTCGCCGTGCAGATGGGCGCGGACCTCGGGTTCTCCCCGGCCGGTCTCGGCCTGGCCGTGGCCGTCTACTTCGGGGTCAGCGCGCTGGCCTCGGTGCCCTCCGGCCGTCTGGTCGAGCGGTTCGGACCGGCACTGGTGGCCCGCTGCGGCATCGTGCTGGCCGCCGGGTCGATGCTGGCCATGGCGGTGCTGGCCCGGTCGTATCCGGTGCTGGTCGCGCTGCTGGCGCTCAGCGCCGCCGCGAACGCCCTCGGCCAGTTGGCCAGCAACGCCGCGCTGGCGCAGCACGTCCCGACCCGCCGGCAGGGGCTCTCGTTCGGCGTGAAGCAGGCGGCCATCCCCGTCTCCACCCTGCTGGCCGGGGTGGCGGTGCCCACCATCGCGCTCACCGCCGGTTGGCGCTGGGCGTTCGTGGCCGCCGCCGGTGCGGCGCTGACGACGCTCCCCGCCGTACCCCGGCAGCTGCCCGGCCGCGCCCGGCGGGCCGACGCCAAGCGTGCTGGCCGCGCCACGACGGCCCTGGTGGTGATCGGTGTGGCGGCGACACTGGCCGCGGCCGCCGCCAACGCGCTGGGCACGTTCCTGGTGGACTCAGCGGCCGCCCGGGGGCTCTCGCCCGGCCTCGCCGGTCTCACCCTCACCCTGGGCAGCGCGGTCTGCGTGGCGGCCCGAGTCGGTGCCGGCTGGCTGGCCGACCGCCGCACCAGCGGCCACGTCGCGCTCATCGCCGCGATGCTGGTGGTCGGCGCCGGCGGGCTGGGCCTGCTCGCGCTGACCGGCACGGTGCCGCTGGTGGTCGGCGTGGTGCTGGGCTTCGGCCTGGGCTGGGCCTGGCCCGGCCTGGTGAACTTCGCGGTGGTCCGGCTCCACCCGCAGGCCCCGGCCGCCGCCACGTCGATCACCCAGACCGGGGTGTACGCGGGCGGCTGCCTCGGGCCACTGAGTCTCGGCCCGCTGGCCGCGCACCTCGGCTACCCGGCGATGTGGACCACGGCGGCGGTGTCCATGCTGCTCGCCGCCGCTCTGATGCTCGTCGGTAGCCGCCTGCTGACCCGGATCGCGGCCGGGGCGGGTCGAGCTGAAGATCAGCTGGTGCGGTCGGCGATGTAGTCGCAGAGCGATTCGAGGGCGCGGCGGGACGGGCCGGCCGGAAGCGGGGCCAGGCGCTCACGAGCGTCCTCGGCGTAGCTGCGCACGGTCTCCCGGGCACGCTTGAGCGCCGGGCTCTCCCGGAGCAGCCCCAGCGCCTCGGCGTGCAGCGCGTCGTCGGTCAGCGGGCCGGTGGCCAGGATCTCCCGCAGCCGCACCGAGGACGCGTCGAAGTCGTCCGCCGCCTGGGCGTAGAGCACCGGCAGCGTGGGAACACCCTCGCGCAGGTCCGTGCCGGGCGTCTTGCCGGACTGCACCGACTCGGAGGCGATGTCCAGCAGGTCGTCGGAGAGCTGGAAGGCGACGCCGATCGTCTCGCCGTATCCGGCCAGCGCCTCGACGTGCTCGGTGGAGGCGCCACCGAACATGCCGCCGAACTGGGCCGACGTGGCGATCAGGGAGCCGGTCTTGTCGGCGATCACGCTCAGGTAGTGCGCGACCCTGTCGTCGCCGGCGCGCGGCCCGACGGTCTCGGCGATCTGGCCGTGCACCAGGCGGGCGAAGGTCCGCGCCTGCAACCGGACCGCCTCCGGACCCAGGTCGGCCGCGATGTCGGCGGCCCGGGCGAAGAGGTAGTCACCGACGAGGATGGCCACCGAGTTGGTCCAGCGGGAGTTGGCGCTCGGAGCGCCCCGGCGCACGTCCGCCTCGTCCATCACGTCGTCGTGGTACAGCGTGGCGAGGTGGGTGAGCTCCATCACCACCGCCGCCGAGACCACCTGCGGGCTGGTCGGGTCACCGAACTGGGCGCCCAGCGCCACCAGCAACGGCCGGAACCGCTTCCCGCCGGCCTCGAGGAGATGCCGGGCGGCCTCGGTGACGAACGGGTCGGCGCTGGCCACACTGGCCCGCAGCTCGACCTCGACCCCGTCCAACAGCCTCAGCACGGACGCCTCGACGCGGGGATCGGCGAGATGAAGGCCGAGCGCGCCGAACTGACTCGTGCTCGCCCGACCCCGGCGACCGCCGGAGCCGGTGGCACCTGAACGCTCGCCAGCCGGAATCACCACGCATCAACCATGCCACACCCGTTCTACCTGCTCCGGGCCGGGGATACGCACCGGGGGCCGGCACGCGAACGCGTGCCGGCCCCCGGTTGCCGAGGCTCTGGTCATCGTACGAAGTCAGCGGCTCCGGTTGCCAGGTCGAGCAGCGGCGCCGGGGCGATGCCCAGCACCAGGGTGGCCAGCACGCCGATCATCAGCGCGGCGGAGGTGAGGCCGCCGGGCACGGTGACGGTCGGCGTGGACTCGCCCGGCTCGGAGAGCCACATCATCACCACGACCCGCAGGTACGGGAAGGCCAGCACCATGCTGGTCAGCACACCAGCGATCACCAGCCAGGCGTGGCCACCGTCCAGCGCCGGCCCGAAGACCGCGAACTTGCTCGTGAAGCCGCTGGTGAGCGGGATGCCGGCGAAGGCCAGCAGGATGAACGTGAACAGTCCGGCGAAGAACGGCGAACGCCGGCCCAGCCCGGCCCAGCGGGACAGGTGGGTGGCCTCCCCGTCGTCGTCCCGGACGAGGGTCACCACCGCGAACGCGGCCAGCACCGAGAAGCCGTACGCGACCAGGTAGAACATCGTGCCGGAGAGCCCCTCGCTGCCCGGCGACAGCACACCGACCAGCAGGTAACCGGCGTTGGCGATCGAGGAGTACGCGAGCAGCCGCTTGATGTCGGTCTGGGTGACCGCGAGCACCGCGCCGACCAGCATGGTCAGCACCGCCACCACGCCGAGCACCGGAGTGAAGTCCCAGGCGGCGCCGGCGAACGCGACGTGGAAGACGCGCAGCAGCGCGCCGAACGCGGCGACCTTGGTGCAGGCGGCCATGAAGCCGGTGATCGGGGTCGGCGCGCCCTGGTAGACGTCCGGCGTCCAGACGTGGAACGGAGCCGCCGCGGCCTTGAAGAGCAGGCCGATGGCGAGCAGCCCCATGCCGGCGAAGAGCAGCACCCGGCTGGCCGGCGACTCGGTCACCGCCGCGTTGATGGTGGCGAAGTCGACCCCCGCCACGCGGCCCGGGATGCCGGCGGTGAAGCCGTAGATCAGGGCCACGCCGAACAGGAAGAACGCCGAGGCGTACGCGCCGAGCAGGAAGTACTTCATCGCCGCCTCCTGGCTCAGCAGCCGCCGGCGACGGGCCAGCGCGCAGAGCAGGTACAGCGGCAGCGAGAAGACCTCCAGCGCGATGAACATCGTCAGCAGGTCGTTCGCCGCCACGAAGATCAGCATGCCGCCGATCGCGAACGTGGTGAGCGGGTAGATCTCGGTGAGGCCGTTGCGCCCCTCGGCCTGCCGCCGGTCGTCGGCCGACTCGGCGGTCACCGCGGCCTGGGCGACGAACGCCCCACCGCGCTCCACCGAGCGGTCGCCGATCAGCAGCAGCGCCATCGCGGCCAGCACCAGGATCGCGCCCTGGAGGAAGAGCGTCGGCCCGTCCACCGCGAGAGCCTGGCCGGCGGTGATGATCCGGTCGTCGGCGTTGAGGACCACCATCGTCAGCGCGGCGAGGACGGCCAGCAGGGCCAGCGTCAGCTGCACGACGTGCCGCAGGCGCCGGGGCACGAAGGCCTCGACCAGCACGCCGAGCAGGGCGACGCCCAGCATGATCAGGATCGGGGCGAGCGCCGCATAGTCGAGCGACGGCAGTTTCAACTCGGTCACCGGGCTAACCTTTCGTTCGCGACTGCGGGGCTCGCAAGCTCACTCCTCGCGCTCACCGGCCTGCCTCCTGGACGGTGCCGCCCACCGACGGGGCGGGGTCGGTCCTGCCGATGTCGTCCATGGTCGCCTGGACGGCGGGGTTGATCACGTCAGTGACCGGCTTGGGATAGAAGCCGAGCAGCACGATCAGCGCGATCAGCGGGGCGACCACGAACTTCTCGCGCAGGTTGAGGTCCTTGCGCATCCCGTCGACCTCGGTCAGTGCCGGGTTCAGCGTGCCCTGGGTGGTGCGCTGCACCATCCACAGCACGTACGCGGCGGCCAGGATGATGCCGAGCGTGGCGATGACCGCGACCGGCTTGTTCACCGTGAAGGTGCCGATCAGCACCAGGAACTCGGAGATGAACGGCGCGGTGCCGGGCAGCGCGAGCGAGGCGAGACCGGCGAAGAAGAGCACCCCGGCGAGCACCGGAACCAGCTTGCCGGCACCACCGAAGTCACTGATCAGGGCCGAGCCGCGCCGGGCGATCAGCATGCCCACCACGAGGAAGAGCAGGCCGGTGGCCAGACCGTGGTTGAGCATGTAGAGCACCGCGCCAGTGCCGGCCTGGGTGGTGAAGGCGAAGATGCCCACTCCGATGAAGCCGAAGTGCGCGATCGAGGTGTACGACACCAGCCGCTTGAGGTCGTTCTGGCCGACCGCCAGCAGCGCGGCGTAGACGATGCCGATCACGCCCAGCGCCAGCGCCCACGGCGCGAACCACTTCGACGCCTCGGGGAACAGCGGCAGGCAGTAGCGCAGGATGCCGAACGTGCCGACCTTGTCCAGGACGCCGACCAGCAGCGCCGCCGCGCCCGCGGGTGCGGCGCCACCGGCGTCCGGCAGCCAGGTGTGGAACGGGAAGAACGGCGCCTTGATGGCGAACGCGAGGAAGAAGCCGAGGAACAGCCAGCGCTCGGTGCCGGTGCTGATGTCGACCTGCGACAGCGCCTGCCAGTCGAAGGTCTTGCCGCCGACCACCCACAGCCCGATCACCGCGGCCAGCATGAACAGGCCGCCGACGAGCGAGTAGAGGAAGAACTTCACCGCCGCGTACTGCCGCTGGTGGCCGCCGTAACTGCCGATGAGGAAGTACATCGGCACCAGCATGACCTCGAAGAACACGTAGAACAGGAAGACGTCGGCGGCCGCGAAGACGCCGATCATCGTGCATTCGAGGACCAGCAGCAGCGCGAAGTAGACGGGCACGGACCGCTTCGACGACTCCGCGTCGTGCCACGACGCCAGGATCACCAGCGGCACCAGCACCGCGATCAGCATCAGCATCACCAGCGCGATGCCGTCGGCGGCGAAGGTGAAGCTGACACCCCAGTTCGGGATCCACGTGTACGACTCGCGGAACTGGAACCGGTCACCGCCGGCGTTGAAGCTGACCCACATCACCACCGAGAGCACCAGCACCAGCAGCGACCAGGCGAACGCCACCTGCTTGGCCAGCTCCGGCCGGTGGCGCGGCAGGAACGCCACGACCAGGGCGCCGACCAGTGGCGCCACGGTGAGCACCGAGAGGAACGGGAAGTTGGACATTATGCGGCCTTACCTCCGTCGTCACTGCGTGGTCCGCCGGCGGGGGCGGCCGGAAAGAGGTCGATCACGCCAACCACCCGGCCTGCACCGCCAGGAACGCCGCCATCACCAGCAGCGCACCGGCCAGGATCGAGGTGGCGTACGAGCGGACGAAGCCGGTCTGGAGCCGCCGGAGCCGGCCCGAACCACCGCCGACCGCGGCGGCGAGCCCGTTGACCAGCCCGTCGACGCCCCGGTTGTCGAGGAAGACCAGCGCCCGGGTGAGGAAGATGCCGGGCTTCTCGAAGACCGCCTCGTTCACCGCGTCGGTGTAGAGGTTGCGCCGGGCGGCGGTGACCAGCACACCGGCCGGCTGCGGCGCGGTGGCCGTACCGGCCCGGAACAGGAACCAGGCCAACCCGGCGCCGAGCACGGTGACCAGCAGCGACAGCGTGGTGATCACGGCGTGCGAGAGGACCGCCTCGTGCTCGGCGTGCTCGCCGCCCAGCCCGCCGGCCGCCGTCAGCCAGTCCGGCACCGACGTGGAGAGCAGGAAACCGGCGCCGACCGAGCCGATCGCCAGCAGGACCAGCGGAATGGTCATCAGTGCCGGCGACTCGTGCGGGTGCTCGATGTCCTCGGTCCACCGCTTCGGGCCGTGGAAGGTGAGCACGAAGAGCCGGGTCATGTAGAACGCGGTCAGCCCGGCGCCGAGCAGCGCCGCCCCGCCGAAGAGCCAGGCGGTCCAGTCCTCCCGCTCGAAGGCGGCCACGATGATCGGCTCCTTGGAGAAGAAGCCGGAGAACGGGAACATGCCGATGATGGCCAGCCAGCCCATCATGAAGGTCAACCAGGTGATCTTCATGTGCTTGGACAGCCCGCCGAAGCGGCGGATGTCCACCTGGTCCTTCATCCCGTGCATGACCGAGCCGGCGCCCAGGAACATGTTGGCCTTGAAGAAGCCGTGCGCCAGCAGGTGCACGATGGCCAGCGCGTACGCGCCACCGCCCAGGCCGACGCCGAGGAACATGTAGCCGATCTGGCTCACCGTCGACCAGGCCAGCACCCGCTTGATGTCGTCCTTGGCCGCGCCGATGATGCAGCCCATCAGTAGCGTGAGCGCACCGACGCTGACCACCACGAGCTGGAGCGTCGAGTTCGCGGAGAAGATCGGGTTGGAGCGGGCGATCAGGTAGACGCCCGCCGTGACCATGGTGGCGGCGTGGATGAGCGCCGACACCGGGGTCGGGCCCTCCATGGCGTCCGGCAGCCACGCCTGGAGCGGGAACTGGCCGGACTTGCCGGCCGCGCCGAGCAGCAGCAACAGGCCGAGCACCAGCACCGTGGCGCCGGTCAACGCGCCGACGCCGTTGAACACCTCGTCGTACTGGGTGGTGCCCAGCGTGGCGAACATGATGAAGATGCCGATGGCCAGGCCGGCGTCGCCGACCCGGTTCATCAGGAACGCCTTCTTGCCGGCGGTGGCCGCGCTCGGCCGTCCGTACCAGAAGGAGATCAGCAGGTACGACGCCAGACCGACGCCCTCCCAGCCGAAGTACAGCATCACGTAGTTGTTGCCGAGCACCAGCAGCAGCATGGCCGCGACGAACAGGTTGAAGTACGCGAAGAACCGGCGGCGGCCCCCGTCGTGCGCCATGTACTCCACGGCGTACAGGTGGATCAGGAAACCCACCCCGGTGATCAGCAGCACGAAGACCGCGGCCAGCGGGTCGAACAGCAGACCGAAGTCGACGCGGAGGTCACCGACCGCGATGAAGTCCCAGAGGCTCAGCTCGACCGACTTGTTCTCCAGGCCGCGCAGCTGGAAGAAGGAGGCCAGGCCGAGCACGAACGCGGCACCGATGGCGGCGACGCCCAACCAGTGCCCCCAGCGGTCGGCCCGCCGGCCGAGCAGCAGCAGGATGGCCGCGCTGACCAGCGGGATCGCCACCAGCAGCCAGACGCTGCCGAGCAAGCCCGTGGCACCGGCGTACTGCACAGTCTCTTCCACTTGCTTGCCCCTTAGTACTTGAGCAGGTTGGCGTCGTCGACGCTCGCGGAGCGTCGAGTCCGGAAGATCGACATGATGATCGCGAGACCGACCACGACCTCGGCCGCCGCCACCACCATCACGAAGAACGCCATGATCTGACCGTTGAGGTCACCGTTGATCCGGCTGAAGGTGACCAGCGTCAGGTTGGCCGCGTTGAGCATCAGTTCCACGCACATGAACAGCACGATCGCGTTGCGCCGGACGAGCACCCCGGCGGCGCCGATGGTGAACAGCACCGCGGCGAGAACCAGGTAGTAGTTCGGCTCGACCGAGAAGAACCCGTTCATTACTTGTCCGTCCCCTTCAGCGAAGTCTCCTCGGCGGTCAGCTCGCGCTGCGGAAGGATCGCCGGGGTGCTGCGGTCGGTCAGGCGGCCGTCGGGCAGCCGGGCCGGGGTGGCCACCGAGGAGGAGGTCGCGAAGACGCCGGGGCCCGGCTTGGGGCCGGGGTAGTTGCCCGGCGCGAAGCGCGCCCGCATGGTGGCCGGCTGGTCCATCTTGTCCTGCTTGCGCCGCTCGACGTGCGCCAGCACCATGGCGCCGACCGCCGCGGTGATCAGCAGCGCCGAGGTCAGCTCGAACGCGAAGACGTACTTGGTGAACAGCAGCCGGGCGATGCCTTGCACGTTGCCTTCCGCGTTGGCCTGCTCCAGGCCGACCGCGGTGGTCTTCTCCAGTGCGTGGTAGACGCCGCTGCCGACCAGGCCGGCGAAGCCGAGCCCGAGCACGATCGCGGCGACCCGCTGGCCGCGCAGCGTCTCGATCAGCGAGTCGGTGGAATCCCGACCGACCAGCATCAGCACGAAGAGGAAGAGCATCATGATCGCGCCGGTGTAGACGATGATCTGCACCATGCCGATGAACGGACCGGCCTGGAGCACGTAGAACACGCCCAGACAGAGCATGGTCAGCACCAGCCAGAGCGCCGAGTGCACGGCATTGCGCGCCGCCACCATGCCGATCGCGCCGATCAGCGCCAGCGGGGCGAGGATCCAGAAGGTGACCGCCTCGCCGCCGGGCACCGAACCCGCCGCGGCGAGCACCGTCTGCGTGGTCATGCTCCGTCTCCCTTACCCGCGCCGGCTCGCTGGGCCGCCTGCTCGGCGCCCGGGAACGTCACGCCGGGGTGCTCCTCGACCTGGTAGCGGCCGGGGCCCATCGGGGACGTCTCGGCACCCGCGGAGGTGCCCGGGTTGTCCAACGCGCCCACGTAGTAGTCCTTCTCGCTGTCGCCCAGACGCATCGGGTGCGGCGGCTGCTCCATGCCTTCGAGCAGCGGTGCGAGCAGCTGCTCCTTGGTGAAGATCAGATCCTGCCGATTGTCCCGGGCCAGCTCGTACTCGTTGCTCATGGTGAGCGACCGGGTCGGGCAGGCCTCGATGCACAACCCGCAGAAGATGCACCGGGCGTAGTTGATCTGGTAGACGCTGGCGTACCGCTCGCCCGGCGAGAAGCGCTGCTCGTCGGTGTTGTCGCCACCCTCGACGAAGATCGCGTCCGCCGGACAGGCCCAGGCGCACAGCTCACAGCCGATGCACTTCTCCAGCCC
The DNA here is from genome assembly GCF_003667505.1 of Micromonospora sp. BL4. Lineage (GTDB taxonomy): Bacteria > Actinomycetota > Actinomycetes > Mycobacteriales > Micromonosporaceae > Micromonospora. The sequence continues at coordinate 25,194 of NZ_RCVJ01000169.1, read as the reverse complement.
GTCCGGGTGCCGGTTGAGGATGTGCCGCCCGTGGTAGCGCGGCGCCGACACCGGCGGCTTGAACGGGTAGTCGGTGGTGACGACCTTCCTGAACATGTGCGAGAAGGTGACCCCGAAGCCCTTGAACGTTCCGGTGATCGTGCCCACGTCACACCTCCCTGGAGTCCGAGCCGGTGGCGATGTTGGCCGGCTCCCGCTCGGCGACCACGCGCGTGATACGCGGGCTCGGTGGTACCTGAAGATCCATCGGTGGCAGCGGGAAGCTCCCGTACGGGCGGCTGTCCACCTGTTCCTGCGGCGTCGGCTTCGGCTGCGGCCGGCGGCTGGGCCAGAACAGCGTGGCGATCAGCAGGATGCCGGCCGGGATGCCGACGGCGATCAGCTTGCCGCGCGTGTCCCAGTCCTCGATGGAGCGCAGGCCCGACAGGACCAGGATCCAGACCAGGTTGATCGGCAGCAGCACCTTCCAGCCGAAGCGCATGAACTGGTCGTAGCGCAGCCGAGGCAGCGTGCCGCGCAGCCACACGAAGACGAAGACCAGCGCGATCACCTTGCCGAAGAACCAGAGCATCGGCCACCAACCGGAGTTGGCGCCCTCCCAGATGGTGATCGGCCACGGCGCGCGCCAGCCACCGAGGAACAGCGTGGTGGTGACCGCCGACATGGTCACCATCGCGACGTACTCGCTGAGCATGAAGAGCGCGAACTTCAGCGAGCTGTATTCCGTCATGAAGCCGGCGACCAGCTCGGACTCGGCCTCGGGCAGGTCGAACGGGGCCCGGTTGGTCTCACCCACGGTGGCGATGAAGAAGATGATGAAGCTGGGCAGCAGCAGGATCGCGTACCAGCCCGGCGCCGGGAGCTGCTGGCCGAAGATGGTCAGCTGGGTGCCGGAGCCCTGGGCGGCGACGATCCCGCTGGTGCTCATCGTGCCGGCGGTCATGAACACCGCCACGATGCTCAGCCCCATGGCGACCTCGTAGGAGATCATCTGGGCGCTCGACCGCAGACCGCCGAGGAGCGGGTACGTCGAGCCGGAGGCCCACCCGCCCAGCACGATGCCGTAGACGCCCATCGAGGAGCAGGCCAACAGCAGCAGCACCGCCACGGGCACGTCGGTGACCTGCAAGGGCGTGTGGTGGCCGAAGATGCTCACCATCGGGCCGAACGGCACCACCGACAGCGCGGTGACCGCGCAGATCACCGAGATGGTCGGGGCGAAGAAGTAGACGACCTTGTCGGCCGCCTTCGGCAGGATGTCCTCCTTGAAGGCCATCTTCAGACCGTCGGCCAGCGTCTGCAGCAGGCCGAACGGGCCGACCTGGTTGGGGCCGGGCCGCACCTGCATGTAGCCCACCACGCGCCGCTCGAACCAGACGCCGAGCAGCGTGGCCAGCAGACCGAAGGCGAACGCGAAGACAATCTTGATGAGGACCAGCCACCACGGATCCCGGCCGAAGTCGGCCAGCGTCGGATCCTGGGCCAGGTAAGACGGGCTCACTGTGCCCACCTTTCGTTCGCGACTGCGGGGCTCACTGGTTACCCCCAGCGTTGAGGAGCGGACCCGGGAGACCGGTCTCGTCCGCCGCGACCCGCCCGGCCGGGACGGCCGCACCCGGTGCGGGGACGGAGATCCGGACGACCGCGCCGGACGTCGCCCCGAGGCTGCGTCGCACGGTCGAGCCGGGTGAGTTGGTCGGCAGCCAGACCACGCCGTCCGGCATCTCGGTGAGCTCCGCCGGCAGGGTCAGTGCCCCCCGGTCGGTGCCGACCGTGACCGCGTCACCGTCGGCGACACCGAGCGCCTCGGCGGTGCCCTTGCCCAGCCGCACCACCGGCGGGCGGGCGGTGCCGGCGAGGTGCTCGTCGCCGTCGGTCAGGGTGCCCAGGTCGACGAGCTGGTGCCAGGTGGCCAGCACGGCCTCCCCGGCGCCCGGGTGCGGCACCCTGCCCGGCGCCACCGACGGCGGGGCCGGCCGCTGGGTGCGGGTCGCCGGCAGCGTGCCCAGTTCGCGGCGCACGCTCGGCACGTCCGCGGTGCCGAGCCGCACGTCGAGCAGCGCGGCCAGCGCGTCGAGCACGCGGCCGTCGGTCATCGCCGCGGTCTGCAGCACCGCCTCGAACGGGCGCAGCCGACCCTCCCAGTCCAGGAAGCTGCCGGCCTTCTCGACCACCGGGGCGATCGGGAGCACCACGTTCGCCCGCCGGGTCACCGCGCTGCCCCGCAGCTCCAGGCTGACCAGGAACGGCACCGCGTCCAGGGCGGTCTCGGCGAGCCGCGGGTCGGCCAGGTCGGCCGGGTCGACCCCGCCGACCACCAGCGCGCCGAGCTGCCCGTTCGCCGCAGCCGCCAGGATCTGATCGGTGTCCCGACCGGCCTGGCTCGGGATCACCCCGGCCGGGATGTCCCACGCCTCGCCCAGCTCGGCCCGGGCCGCCGGCTCGGTGACCAGCCGGCCACCGGGGAGCAGGTTGGGCAGGCAGCCCGCGTCGACCGCGCCGCGGTCACCCGCGCGCCGCGGCACCCAGACCAGCTTCGCGCCGGTCCGCCGGGCCACGTCCGCCGCGGCGGAGAGCCCGCCCGGCACGCTGGCCAGTCGCTCGCCGACGATCAGGATCGCGCCCGGCGCGCTGAGCGCCTCGGCGACCGTGGCGTGCTCGGCGAGCACGCTGGCCTCCTCGCCCGGCACCACCCGGGCCAGCTTGGCGCCGAGCTTCTCCAGGCCACGGGTGGCGAACGGCGCCAGCGCGTACACCGTCAGGGTCTTCTTCAGGTACGCCTTGCGCAGCCGCAGGAAGAGGATCGGGCACTCCTCCTCCGGCTCCAGGCCGACCAGCACCACCGCTGGCGCGTTCTCCACGTCGGTGTAGGTGACGTCGGTGACCCCGGCGACCGAGCTGGCCAGGAAGTCGGCCTCCTCGCGGGAGACCGGCCGGGCCCGGAAGTCGATGTCGTTGGTGTTCAGCGCGACCCGGGCGAACTTCGCGTACGCGTAGGCGTCCTCGACGGTCAGCCGACCGCCGGTGAGCACCGCCGTGCCCTGCCCGCTCTCGCGGGCCGCGTGCAGCCCCTCGGCGGCCACGGTGAGCGCCTCACTCCAGGAGGCCTCGCGCAGCTCGCCGGTGTGCTCGTCGCGGACCAGCGGCGTGGTCAGCCGGTCGGTGGCCCGGGCGTACTGGAAGCCCCACCGGCCCTTGTCGCAGTTCCACTCCTCGTTGACCTCCGGCTCGTCGCCGGCCAGCCGGCGCAGCACCTTGCCGCGCCGCCAGTCGGTGCGCTGCCCGCAGCCCGCCGAGCAGTGCTCGCAGACGCTCGGGCTGGAGACCAGGTCGAACGGCCGGGCCCGGAACCGGTACTGGGCACCGGTCAGCGCGCCCACCGGGCAGATCTGCACGGTGTTGCCGGAGAAGTAGGAGTTGAACGGCACGTCACCGGCGTCGCCCTCCTCGCCGTACGCGTCGTCCCGGTAGATGTTGATCTCCTCGGCGGACGACCGGCCCATCAGGTCGATGAACTTGTCGCCGGCGATCTCCTCGGAGAACCGGGTGCAGCGCTGGCAGAGCACACAACGCTCGCGGTCCAGCAGCACCTGGCTGCTGATCGCCATCGGCTTCTCGTACTCCCGCTTGTGCTCGTGGAAGCGCGAGTCGGTGCGGCCGGTGGACATCGCCTGGTTCTGCAGGGGGCACTCGCCGCCCTTGTCACACATCGGGCAGTCCAGGGGGTGGTTGAGGAGCAGCAGCTCCATCACACCCTCCTGCGCCTTCTTGGCCACCGGGGAGGTGAGCTGGGTGCGCACCACCATGCCGTCGGCGACGGTCTGGGTGCAGGAGGCGACCGGCTTGCGCTGCCCCTCCACCTCGACCAGGCACTGCCGGCACGCGCCGGCCGGGGCCAGCAGCGGGTGGTCGCAGAACCGGGGGATCTCCGTGCCCATCTGCTCGGCGGCCCGGATCAGCAGCGTCCCCTTGGGGGCGGTGACCTCGACGCCGTCGATGGTGAGCGTGACGGTCTCGGTCTGCTTGGCTACGTCGGTCATCAGTGCGCCCCTACCAGGGTCTTCTCCGACAGCTTGGGTGCGGTCCGACCCTCGATGTAGTCGAGGTAGTCCTGCTTGAAGTACTTCAGGGACGACGTCACCGGGCTGGTCGCACCGTCGCCCAGACCGCAGAACGAGCGGCCGAGGATGTTGTCGCAGGTGTCCAGCAGGGTTTCCAGATCCTCGTGGGTGCCCTGGCCGGCGAGGATCCGCCGGTAGACCCGGACCATCCAGTAGTTGCCCTCACGGCACGGGGTGCACTTGCCGCACGACTCGTGGTGGTAGAACTCCAGCCACCGGTACGTCGCGTAGACCGGGCAGTCCTGGTCGGAGAAGATCTGGGTGGCCGTGGTGCCGAGGATCGAGCCGGCCGCCGCCACCCCCTCGAAGTCCAGCGGCACGTCCAAATGCTCGGCGGCGAGCAGCGGGGTGGACGAGCCGCCCGGGGTCCAGAACTTCAGGTTGTGCCCGGGCTGCATCCCGCCGGCCAGCTCCAGCAGCTCGCGCAGCGTGACGCCCATCGAGCACTCGTACTGGCCCGGGTTGACGACCCGGCCGGACAGCGAGTAGATCATCGGCCCGGAGGACTTCTCGGTGCCCATGCTCTTCCACCAGTCGGCCCCGCCGAGCACGATCGGCGGCACGCTGGCGATGGTGCCGACGTTGTTCACCACCGTCGGGCTGGCGTACAGGCCGTGGGTGGCCGGGAACGGCGGGCGCAGCCGGGGCTGGCCCCGGAACCCCTCCAGCGAGTCCAGCAGCGCCGTCTCCTCGCCGCAGATGTACGCCCCGGCGCCCGAGTGCACCACCAGCTCCAGGTCGTACCCGCTGCGCAGGATGTTCCGGCCGAGGTAGCCCTTGTCGTACGCCTCCTGGACCGCGTTGCGCAGCCGGCGCGCGGCGTGCACCGCCTCGCCCCGGATGTAGATGTAGGCGCGGTTGGCCCGGATCGCGTACGACGCGATGATCACGCCCTCCACCAGCGAGTGCGGGTCGTGGGTCATCAGCGGCAGGTCCTTGCAGGTGCCCGGCTCGCCCTCGTCGGCGTTGACCACCAGGTAGTGCGGCTTGCCGTCGCCCTGCGGGATGAAGCCCCACTTGAGACCGGTGGGGAAGCCGGCGCCGCCACGACCGCGCAGCCCGGAGTCCTTGATCAGCTGGATCAGGTCGTCCGGGTGGGCCTTGAGCGCCTTGCGCAGCGCGGCGTAGCCGTCGAGCTGCTCGTACGTGCCGATCCGCCAGGCATCCGGCGACAGCCAGCGCTTGGTCAGCACCGGCGTCAGCTTGGCCAACGTCTCCGGGCGGGGAGTGGTCACTTCTGGGCCCCCGTTTCGCTCGCGGCGGCGGAGTTCGCGCCACCGGCGCCCGCCGACGCTTCGTTGAGGTTTCGCTCCTGCGCGCCGGTGGAGTCACCGGCGGGCTTGCCGTCACCGGCCGGCGCGTTGTCCGCCACGCCGGCGGCCTCCGCCTCCTGCGCGTCGCGCGCGGCCGGCGGCGAGGTCTCCACCGGGACCTTGGTGCCGGGCGCGTCGGGCACGGCGGTCGCCGCGTCCGGCTGGCGGGTCTCGGCGGTACGCACCTGCGGCGACTTGTCGTCCGGCGCCTTCACGTCCGGCGCGGTGCTGCCGGTCGCCGCCGCGGCGGGAACCGGCTGGCCGGCGCCGGCGTTGCCGGGCGTACCCGTCGGGGCGGACGCTCCGTCGCCACCCTTCACCGGGCCGACCTGCGGGGCGGGCGCCTCGACCGGCTTGGCGGCCGCCCCGGCGGCCTTCGCCTTGGCGGCTGCCTTGTCCGCCTCGGCCTTGCTGCGGATCGGGGTGTTCGGGTCGAAGCCCGGCACCGACACGCCGTGCTGCTGCGCCAGCCGCAGCCCGCGCAAGGTGGGCTCGCCCGGCCCACCGTCGGCGACCGCGCCGTCGCGCTCGTCGGCGAAACCGGCGAGCTGCACGGCCATCTCCTTGAGCGTGCAGAGCCGGGCGCCCCGGGTCGGCATCGGCCGGCCGCCGGCGCGCAGCTCGTCGACCACTCCGACCGCGGTGGACGAGTCCACGCCGTCGAAGAAGTCGTAGTTGACGGTCATCACCGGGCCGTAGTCACAGGCCGCCAGGCACTCGGCGTGCTCCAGGGTGATCTTCCCGTCGGCGGTGGTCTCGTCGTGCCCGACACCGAGGTGCTCGGCGAGGGTGTCGTAGACCTCCTGGCCGCCGAGCACGTTGCACATGGTGTTGGTGCAGACGCTGACCAGGAAGTCGCCGGTCGGCTTGCGCTTGTACATGGTGTAGAAGGTGGCCACCGCGCCGACCTGGGCCTTGTTCAGTCCGAGCACCTCGGCGCAGAACGCGACACCGGCCGGGGAGACGTAGCCCTCCTCCGACTGGACCAGGTGCAGCAGCGGCAGCAGCGCCGAGCGGGACCGGTCCGCCGGGTAGCGGGCGATGATCTCGCGCGCCCGCTCGCGGGTCGTTTCGGTAAAACTCATCGGTCACACCCACCCATCACGGGGTCCAGCGAGGCGCCGCCGGCGATCACGTCGGCGATCAGGCCGCCCTCGGCCATCGCCGGGAGGGCCTGGAGGTTGACGAAGCTCGGTTCCCGGTAGTGCACCCGGTACGGCCGGGTGCCACCGTCGGAGACCGCGTGCACGCCCAGCTCGCCGCGGGGCGACTCGATGCCGACGTACACCTGGCCCGGCGGGACCCGGAAGCCCTCGGTGACCAGCTTGAAGTGGTGGATCAGCGACTCCATCGACTGACCCATGATCTTCGCGACGTGCTCCAGCGAGTTGCCCATGCCGTCGACACCGATGGCCAGCTGCGCCGGCCAGGCGATCTTGCGGTCGGCGACCATCACCGGGCCCGGCCGGAGCCGGTCCAGCGCCTGCTCGACCAGCTTCATCGACTCCCGGATCTCGGCCAGCCGGACCTGGTAGCGGCCCCACACGTCACCGTCGGGGTGGGTCGGCACGTCGAACTCGTACGTCTCGTAACCGCAGTACGGCATGGTCTTGCGCAGGTCCCAGGCCAGGCCGGCGGAGCGCAGCACCGGCCCGGTGATGCCGAGCGCCACGCAGCCGGTCACGTCCAGCACCGCGACGTTCTTCGTCCGCTCGGTCCAGATCGGCTGGCCGGAGAGGAGGTCCTCGTACTCCTTGAGCTTCTTCGGCATCATCTTCAGGAACTCGCGGATCTTGACGATCGCCTCGTCCGGCACGTCCTGCGCCACGCCGCCCGGCCGGACGTACGCGTGGTTCATCCGCAGGCCGGTGATGGTCTCGAAGATGTCGAGGATGTACTCCCGCTCGCGGAAGCCGTAGAGCATGATCGAGATCGCGCCCAGCTCCATGCCGGTGGTCGCCAGCCAGACCAGGTGCGACGAGATCCGGTTGAGCTCCATCATCAGCACCCGGATGGTGGTGGCCCGCTCGGTGATGTCGTCGGTGATGCCGAGCAGCTTCTCGACGGCGAGCGCGTACGCCGTCTCGTTGAAGATCGGGGCGAGGTAGTCCATCCGGGTCACGAACGTCGAGCCCTGGACCCAGTTGCGGTATTCGAGGTTCTTCTCGATGCCGGTGTGCAGGTAGCCGACGACCGAGCGGGCCTCACGGACCGTCTCGCCCTCCAGCTCCAGGATCAGCCGCAGCACCCCGTGCGTGGACGGGTGCTGCGGACCCATGTTGACGACGATCCGCTCGTCGTTGATCGGGTCGGTGCTCGAGACGACCGTGTCCCAGTCCCCGCCGGTGACGGTGAAGACCCTGCCCTCGGTGGTCTCGCGTTCGGTCGCGTAGTTCGACGTGGTCACTGGTAGGACCTCCTCCGGTCCGGCGGCGGGATCTCAGCGCCCTTGTACTCGACCGCCACGCCACCGAGCGGGTAGTCCTTGCGCTGCGGGTGGCCCTCCCAGTCGTCCGGCATGAGGATCCGGGTCAGGTTGGGGTGGCCGTCGAAGACGATGCCGAACATGTCGTACGCCTCCCGCTCCTGCCAGTCGGCGGTCGGGTAGACCGCCGTCACGCTGGGCAGGTGCGGGCTCTCCGCGGAGACGGCGGCCTCCAGCCGGACCCGACGCCGGTAGGTCATCGAGGTGAGCAGGTAGACCACGTGCAGCCGGCGCTCGTCGGCGCCGAGGTAGTCCACCCCGGACACCGAGGAGCACAGCTCGAAGCGCAGCGCCAGGTCGTCGCGCATCACCTGGCAGACCTCGGCGATCCGCTCCGGGCGTACGTGCAGGGTCAGCTCACCCCGGTCGACCACGACCTTCTCGATCGCGTCGCCGAAGGCGGGGTACGCCTCCTCCAGCGCGTCGCGGACCTCGTCGAAGTAGCCGCCGTACGGCCGGGCGGCCTCCTCGATCGGCTGGCGCTGGCGGACCAGGCCGCCGTAGCCGGACACGTCGCCGGTGCCGTGGTTGCCGAACATCCCGCGGCCGGCCGGGCTGGCCGGCGGGTACTCGGCGGGGGCGGTGCTGCTGGCACCGGCCGGGGTGACCGGAACCGGCACGCCGCCGTCGTTGGGCTTGTCGGTGGGTGAGGTCATTTGGGGCCTGCCTGCGGGTGGAGGTGGTTCTGCGCGTTCATCCAGTTCTCGATCCGCAACTGCTCCTCGCGCCCCTCGCGGACCGCCTTGGTCCACTCGGCACGCCGGGCCTTGTCGTTGCGGTACGAGGACGGCATGGAGCCGTAGGGCACGACCGGAACGTCGCCACGCTCCTGCCGGGCCGCCAGCATCTTGCGGCCGGTCGGGCCCAGCGGCTCGTACATGATCTTCTCGCGGAGCTTGAGGATCGCGTCGATGAGCATCTCCGGCCGGGGCGGGCAGCCGGGCAGGTACATGTCGACCGGCACGACGTGGTCGACGCCCTGCACGATGGCGTAGTTGTTGAACATGCCGCCGCTGCTGGCGCACACGCCCATGGAGAGCACCCAGCGGGGCTCGGCCATCTGGTCGTAGATTTGGCGCAGCACCGGGGCCATCTTCTGACTCACCCGGCCGGCCACGATCATCAGGTCGGCCTGCCGGGGCGAGGCCCGGAAGACCTCCATGCCCCAGCGGCCCATGTCGTAGTGCGGACCACCGGCGGCCATCATCTCGATGGCGCAGCAGGCCAGGCCGAAGGTGGCGCCCCACACGGACGACTTCCGGGACCAGTTGACCAGCTTCTCCACCGAGGTGAGCAGGACGCCGGCGGGAAGCTTCTCCTCGATGCCCATCTGACGTTCCTTCCTCAGTCCCAGTCCAGGCCGCCGCGCCGCCACACATAGGCGTACGCGACGAAGACCGCGACGATGAACAGGACCATCTCCACGAAGCCGAAGATCGGCAGAGCGTCGAACGAGACCGCCCAGGGGTAGAGGAAGATGATCTCGATGTCGAAGACGATGAAGAGCATCGCCGTCAGGTAGAACTTGATCGGGAACCGCCCACCGCCGACCGGCTGGGGGCTGGGCTCGATGCCGCACTCGTAAGCCTCGAGTTTGGCCTTGTTGTAGCGATGGGGACCAGCGAAGCGGGCGGCGCCGACGGAGAACAGCGAGAACGCCGCGGCGAGGGCAAACAGCCCGATGATCGGTGCGTAAGGCGAGAGCGACATCGTTTTCTCCTGCTCGTCCTTCCCTGCCCTCGGTGCTTGACGAAAATCACACTATTCACGTCCCTCGCGGTGGCTGCCGGCGGGGGTCGATCTTTGTCCGCGTCGGGGCTGTGACCAGCCCCGACGCGGTCGGTCTAGACCGCTGGCGCGGCCTTCGTCATCGCGTTGATGACCCGGTCCATCGCGTCCCCGCCACGGGGGTCGGTCAGGTTGGCCAGCAGCTTGAGGACGAAGCGCATCAGCGTCGGGTGCGGCATGCCGTGCTTGGTGGCGATCCGCATGATTTCCGGACGGCCGATCAGCTTCACGAAGATGCCGCCCAGCCGGTAGTAGCCACCGAGCCGGGCCTTCAGCTCGTTCGGGTACGCCATCAGCGCCCGCTCCCGCTCCGGGCCGGCCGGTCGCGCGAGGGCCTGCAACGCGACCTCCGCGGCCAGCTCGCCGGATTCCATGGCGTAGGCGATGCCCTCCCCGTTGAACGGGTTGACCATGCCGCCGGAGTCACCGACCAGCATCACGCCACGGGTGTAGTGCGGCACCCGGTTGAAGCCCATCGGCAGCGCGGCGCCGAGGATCGGGCCGTCGGCGTTGGCCTCGTCGGTCATCCCCCAGTCGGCGGGCGTGTTCGCCAGCCAGTCGGTGAGCAGCCGGCGGTAGTTGGTCTTGCCGAACGCGGAGGACGAGTTGAGCACGCCGAGGCCGACGTTGACCCGCCCGTCACCGAGCCCGAAGATCCAGCCGTACCCGGGCAGCAGGTTGTCGCCGCTGTCCTTGCTGCGTAGCTCCAGCCAGGACTCCAGGTAGTTGTCGTCGTGCTTGACCGGAGAGTGGTAGTAGCGGCGGACGGCCACGCCGATCGGCCGGTCCTCCCGCTTGGCCAGCCCGAGAGCGAGCGGGAACCGGCCGGAGACCCCGTCCGCCGCCACGACCAGCGGAGCGTGGAAGGTGGCGGGCTCCTTGCCCGGGCCCACCTCCGCCTCGACGCCGGTTACCCGGCCGTCGCCGTCGAGCACCGGGCCCAGCACGTTGACGTTGGTGCGCAGCTTGGCGCCGGCGGCCACCGCCCGTTGGGCGAGCAGGTCGTCGAAGTCGAGTCGGGTACGCACCAGACCGTAGTTGGGGAAACTGGCGAGCTCCGGCCAGTCCAGTTCCAGGCGCACCCCGCCGCCGATCACCCGCAGGCCCCGGTTGTGCAGCCAGCCGGCCTCGGGCGAGGTGTCCACGCCCATACGTACGAGCTGGCGCACCGCGCGCGGGGTCAGCCCATCGCCGCAGACCTTCTCCCGGGGGAACTCGGTCTTCTCCAGCATCAGCACCCGTACGCCGTGCCGCGCCAGGTGGTAAGCCGTCGCCGATCCACCGGGACCGGCGCCCACGACGATGACGTCGGCATCGTGTTCCACCGCGGTCATCCGCGCCTCCTCCCGCACGCTCGTGAAATGCTTCACAAGCCAGACGGGACGAGTGTATGACCGGCGTCATACCTGCCCAGGATCAGGGGTACCTAACTCGCAGATGTGACAGCCAACGACCGTCCACAGCAGGCAGGTGTCAGGCCGGGCTGGGCGCGTCCAGGCCCGCATCGACGCGGATGGTCTCCGGCAGGTGCTCGCGGAGCGCGCCGCCGGCCGCCCGGTCCAGCGCGGCCAACACCTCGGCGACGACCTGCCGGACCTCCGCCGGATCGGCGCCCGCCAGCGCGCGCAGCTGCGCGATGAGTTCGGCCGCGTCGTCGTCGGTGGCGGCCACCGGGTCCGCCCGCTCTGCTCGGGTCATGCGGACGAGCGTACGGCGCAAAGTGGACTAAAGACCGATATTCACGAAACCTGACTATTGTCGGTGTCGGCGGTGGGCGCCAGGGCTACTCGCGGATTCCCCGGTGCAGGGCGACCACGCCGCCGGTCAGATTGCGCCACGCCACCCGTCCCCAGCCGGCCGCGGCGACCCGACCGGCCAGCGCGGCCTGGTCCGGCCAGGCCCGGATCGACTCGGCGAGGTAGACGTACGCGTCGGGGTTGCTGGACACCGAGCGGGCCACGACCGGCAGGGACCGCATCAGGTACGACAGGTAGACCGTCCGGAAGGCCGGGTTGACCGGGGTGCTGAACTCGCAGACCACCAGCCGTCCGCCGGGCCGGGTCACCCGGGCCAGCTCACGCAGGACCGCGTCGGTGTCGTTGACGTTGCGCAGCGCGAAGGAGATGGTCACCGCGTCGAAGCTCGCGTCGGCGAACGGCAGCCGCAGCGCGTCCCCGGCCAGCAACGGCACCTCGGGCCGGGCCCGCTTGCCGGCGTGCAGCATGCCCAGGGACAGGTCCGCGCCGACCGCGTACGCCCCGGACTGGGCCAGCTCCCGGGTCGAGACACCGGTGCCCGCGCCCACGTCCAGCACCCGCTCGCCGGGCCGTAGCCCGAGGGCCGCACGGGTGGACCGACGCCAGGAGCGGTCCTGGCCGAAGGAGAGCACCGTGTTGGTCAGGTCGTATCGCTCCGCCACACCGTCGAACATCGCGGCGACCTCGTGCGGCTGCTTGTCCAGGCTGGCGCGCTGGCCCTGCGGGGTACGGCTCACCCCTCCACTCTGCCAGCCGCGTCCCGACCGGTGGTCGCTGGGTGCCGCGGGCCCGGCACGCGAAAGGGCGGGATGGTCGCCCACCCCGCCCTCGCGTCGTGCCGTGTGTCAGTCGGTCGACTTCTCGTCGCCCGGGGCCACCAGGACAACCTTGCGCCGGCGGGAGAGCACCAGCAGCGCCCCGCCCGCGAGCAGGATCATGCCGCCGATGCCGCCGATCAGGCCGACCTGCACACCGGTCACCGGCAGCCCGCCGCCGCCGTCACCACCGCCGCCACCCGTACCCGGCGACGTGGTCGCGCCCGGCGTCGTCGTGCCACCCGGGGTCGGCGTGGCCGTACCCGTGGGCGTGGCCGTCGGCGTGGCCGTGGGCGTGGCGGTGGGCGTGGCCGTCGGGGTCGGGGTCGGGGTCGTGCCGCCACCGCCGAGCCCGAAGAAGACCGCGTCGCGGTACGTCGAGCAGATGGTGTCCAGGAAGTACGCGGCGGTGCTGCCACACTGCTCGGCGCCGGAGCCCGGGTCGACCGGGGTGCCGTGACCCATCCCGGAGACCCGGTAGAGCCGCACGTCGTCGTTGCCGTACACCTCCAGGCTGGTGCCGCCGGGCAGCGACGAGGTGCTGGTCGGGGTCTGCGAGACGCCCCGCACGTTCGTCCACTGGTCGCGGGACTCCGCGCCGTTGAGCGGGGCGACCGTCGTGTCCGAGGTGCCGTGCCAGATGGCCACCCGGGGACGCCGGCCGCTGTAGCCGGGGTATGCGCCACGGACCAGGTCACCCCAGGCGGCGGGGCTCTTGTCCGTGCCCGGGTTCATGCAGCTGAACGCGTTGACCATGCTGGTGGCGCAGCGGTACGGGATGCCCGCGATGATCGACCCGGCGGCGAAGACGTCCGGGTAGGTGGCGAGCATGACCGAGCTCATCGCCCCGCCCGCCGACAGACCGCTGACGAAGACCCGGGAACCGTCCACTCCGAAGTTCGCCTTCGCGTGGTCGACCATCTGCTTGATCGACAGCGCCTCGCCCTGGCCCCGCGCCGTGTCCCCCGTCTCGAACCAGTTGAAGCAGCTGTTGGCGTTGTTGCCGGAGGGTTGCTGGGGGACGATGAGGGCGAACCGCCACTGGTCGGCGTACTTCCGCCAGCCGGAGTTGGTGAAGTAGCCGGAGGCGTTCTGGGTGCAGCCGTGCAGCAGCACCACGGCCGGGGAGTTGGCCGGCAGGTTGTCCGGCCGGTAGGCGTACATGGCGAGGTTGCCCGGGTTGGAGCCGAAGCCGGTGACCTGGGTCAGGCTGGCCGCCTGGGCGGGCGTGGCGAGGGCGACCGCACCGGCCACGGCGAGGACGAGCCCGGCGACCGCTCCGATCAGCCGGGTGAGGATGGACGAGGAGCGGCGCACGGCGGCCTCCTGACGGGCAGGACTGTGAACTGGGTCATGGTCGAATTGCCGGAACGTTACGTCGATGTGTCGCCGCCATGACATGGGTCACAGTCACACATTCACGGCCACCGCTGTGTACGTCGGACGGTCCAGCCGCCGGGAAGGGCTCCTCCCCTACCTCAGGCGACAACAACGGTCCCCTCCTTGCATGTATGACCGGCCGGTCCAGGTCCGGTTGGTAACGTCCGCTGCGTGCCGTTCTCCCCGTCGCTGGCCACCGGGCCCGCACCCGCGTCACCGCCTCGCGCCGCCCGGGACCGCCGGGCCGACCTGATCGTCGTGCTGGTGGCGCTCGCGCTCGCCGTCTGGGTGACCAGTGGGCTGTGGCGGGACCCGAACGTGCGCACCATCACCGTCAACTCCAGCGACCAGGCGCTCTTCGAGTGGCTGCTCGCCTTCGGCGGGCACGCGGTCACCCACGGGGAGAACCCGTTCTTCACGTACCTGATCAACGTCCCGGACGGGGTCAACCTCGCGGTCAACACCTCGATCACGGTGTACGCGGTCGTCTTCGCACCGCTCACGTACCTGATCGGGCCGCCGGCGACCTTCCTGGTGATCCTCACCCTCAACCTGTTCGCCACCGCGTTGGCCTGGTACTGGCTGCTCTCCCGGCACCTGGTCCGCAGCCGGCTGGCCGCCGGGATCGGCGGCCTGTTCATCGCCTACTCCCCCGGCATGGTCTCGCACGCCAACGCCCACCTGAACTGGACCGCCGGCTGGCTGGTGCCACTGCTGGTGTGGCGGCTGTTCGCGCTGCGCCGGCCCGGGCACTGGCTCCGGGACGGGGTGATCCTCGGCATCCTGGTCGCGGTGGCCTTCTCGATCGCCGCCGAGGGCCTGTTCTTCACCGCGCTCGCGCTCGGCGTGTTCGTCGCCGTCTGGGCGCTGCACCCGGTCCACCGGGCCGAGGCCCGCGCCGCGCTGCCCAGCTTCCTGCGCGGGCTCGGGGTGACCGCGGTGGTGGCCGGTGTGCTGTTGTCGTACCCGTTGTGGCTGCACTTCGCCGGCCCCCAGCGGTTCCACGGCACCGGCTTCGACCCGGTGATCCACTCCGAGGACATCGCCGCGTTCGCCGCGTTCCCCCGCCGCTCGCTGGCCGGCGAGGCCGGGCTGGGCACCTCGCTGGCGCCGAACCCGACCGAGGAGAACTCGTTCTTCGGCATCCCCCTGCTGGTGCTCACCGTGATCTGCTTCGTCGCGCTCTGGCGACGCGCCGATGCCACCCGCCGGGCCACCCTCTGGGCGCTCGGCGTCACCGCGCTGATCTTCACCGTGCTCTCCTTCGGGCCGGTGGCGAAGGTCGACGGGCGCCGCACCGACCTGCCGATGCCGTTCGACGTGCTCGGGCAACTGCCGGTGGTCAACGCCGCGCTGCCCGCCCGGCTGGCCCTGGTGGTCGCGCCGGTGATCGGGGTGCTGTTGGCGTACGCCATCGACCAGCTGCGGCACGACCCGCCCCGGTACCGCCCAACGGAGCTGGCCTGGGTGCTCGGGTTCGCGGTGGCTCTGCTGCCGCTGTTGCCCTCCCCGCTGCTCACCCACGAGCGGGAGCCCATCCCGCGGTTCATCACGGCCGGCACCTGGCAGGAGTACGTCTCGCCCGACGGGGTGCTCACGTCGGTGCCGCTGGCCGTGGACATCTATCCGGACGGGCAGCGCTGGCAGGCGTACGCGCTGTCGCACCGGCAGGGCGAGTTCGCCATTCCGGGCGGCTTCTTCCTCGGTCCGGGCGGCCCGGACGGTCGCGGAAGGATCGGGCCGGTGCCCCGCACCCTGAGCGCGCTGATGGACCAGGCCGGCCGGACCGGGCTGGTGCCGATTGTCACCGACGGCACGATGCGGGAGGTCCGGTCCGACCTGCGGCACTGGCGGATCGAGACGGTCGTCCTTCCCGACCGGGTGCACGGCGCGAAGTTCGACGTCGACGAGGAGGCGGTCCGACGCACCGCCACCGCCCTGTTCGGCGAACCGCAACGGGTCGACGACGTCTGGATCTGGCGCATCCCGCTGGCGGACCGGTAGACCGTGGCGCGACCGACCGGGGCATCGTGACCGGCCGCCGTCGCGTCTAATGGGGTGATGCGGAAGACCGGCAGGCGTCTGCGGCAGGGCGCCGTGATCGGTGTCGCGCTGGCGCTGGTGGCGCTCAGCACGCCGGCCGCCACGGCCACCGACAGCACGGCCACCGACAGCACGGCCACCGACAGCACGGCCGGCGTGGTGCCGGCCCGGGTGCACAACCCGTGGGCGTGGCAGGCCACCGTCGGGGATCGCCCAGCCGGAAAGGCCGCGCTGGTCTTCTTCACCAGCCGCACCCGTTATCTGGAGTCGACCGGAGTGCTGGTCGGCCGCGACGGCGGTTACCGGCTGATTCCGCTGCACGTCGCCGAGGACCAGGGACTGATCTCCCCGGACGGTCGGCACTACCTGCGGCCGTCCGGGGACCTGCTGGACCTCACCAGCGGACAGCAGCGCCGCACGATCCCCGTGGGCATGCGGCCGCTGGCCTGGTCGTCGGACGGGCAGCGGGTCCTGAGCAGCCGCAGCAAGGACGACCCGGTGATCAGCTACGGGCCGGACAACCAGCAACTCGACGACCCGCAGAAGCCCGACGATCTGCTCGTCCTCGACCCGTACCGGGGCACCGAACAGGTGGTCGAGGCCGGCACGTTCGCCGCGCACGCCGCGGCGGCCTGGTCACCCGGCGGCGACCTGGTGGCGGTGGCCGGTCCGCCCGACGTGCCCGCGCAACTCGCCGAGCGCCAGCGGTTGGTGGTCACCGATCCGACGTCCGCCAGCCCGCAGTGGGAGGTCGACCTGGGCGACCGGCGGATGCTGGCCGGTCCGGCCGCCTGGCACCCGGACGGCCGGCGGATCGCGCTGCTCGCCTTCGACGGCTGCGCCGGCCCGCACTGCACGCCCGAGCAGGTGGCGGAGCGCACCTGGCAGATCGAGTTCCTGGACGCCGCCACCGGCCGAGCCGTCGGTCAGCCGCTGCCCGTCGCCGACTCGACCACGAAGATCGTCGGCTGGCGCGGGGGCGACCCGGTGGCCAAGCAGTCGATCGCGGTGGACGGCGACGACGGGGACCGACAGGCCATCCTCGCCGCGCTGTCACCAGGGGGCACCCGAGAAGTGCTGGTGACCGCGCCGCCCGGGTCGACCGACCTGGCGGTCCCGGGCGACCTGCTCACCCGGGCCGCGTTCGGTGGGCCGGAGCGCCGGCCGTCGCCGTTCGCGGCCCCGCTCTGGTTCTATCTGGCGCTGGCCGTGCCGACACTGCTCGCCGGCGCCCTCCTCGTGCGCCACCGGCGTCGCCGGCGCGGTTCCGCCGCCGACACGGGCCCCGGCCCGACCCCGCAGCCCGAGGCCTGACGGTGGGTGGCGGCCGGGGCCGGCGACACCCTGGTGAGGCGGCTCACCAGCGATCATTGCCGGTCACGGGACTAGGCTGAAAGGCGTGACGACGACGACCTCCGGCCTGACGGCCGTCCGCGCCGGCCTGCTCGACTACCAGGCCGCCTGGGACGAGCAGCGGCGCCTGCACGAGTCGGTGGTGGCCGGCGAGCGCGGCGACACCGTCCTGCTGCTGGAGCACCCGAGCGTCTACACCGCGGGCAAGCGCACCGAGCCGTGGGACCGGCCGGTGGACGGCACCCCGGTCGTCGACGTGGACCGCGGCGGCAAGATCACCTGGCACGGGCCGGGGCAGCTCGTCGGCTACCCCATCCTGCGACTGCCCGACCCGGTGGACGTGGTCGCGTACGTGCGCCGCACCGAGGAGCTGCTGATCGACGTGTGCGCCGAGTTCGGGCTGGCCGCCGGCCGGATCGAGGGGCGCAGCGGGGTCTGGGTGCCCGAGGACGACCGGGGGCCGGCCCGCAAGGTCGCCGCCATCGGCATCCGGGTCGCTCGGGGCGTCACCCTGCACGGCTTCTCGATCAACTGCGACTGCGACCTGACGTACTTCGACCGGATCGTGCCCTGCGGCATCCGCGACGCCGGCGTCACCTCACTCACCGCCGAGCTGGGCCGCCCGATCACCGTCGCCGACGTGCTCCCGGTCGTCGAGCGCCGACTGTCCACCCTGGTCGAGGTCTGACACTCCCGGCGCACGGGCCGGCGGCGTGGTGCCCCCGGCCCGTGCGTCCGTTCACGGGGTCAAGCGGTGCAGGTCGCGCGGGAACGCGGTGACCTCCCGGACGTTGGCCGCGCCGACCAGGCGGGCCACGAAGCGTTCCAGACCGATGGCGAAACCGCCGTGCGGTGGCATGCCGTGCCGGAACGCGTCCAGGTAGCCGGCGTACGGCTCGACCGGCTCCCCCCGGGCCGCCAGCGCCGCCAGGTAGTCGGCGTGCCGGTGCAGCCGCTGCCCGCCGGTGACCAGTTCCAGGCCCCGGAAGAGCAGGTCGAAGCCGTTGGAGTAGGCCGGCCGGGCCGGGTCCGGGTGGGTGTAGAACGGGCGCTTCGCCATCGGGTAGCCGGTGACGAAGAGGAAGTCCGACCCGTGCTCGCGCCGGGCCCACTCCCCCAGCGCCCGCTCATGGGCGGGCGCGAGGTCCGGCTCGTCGGCCGGCGCGCCGGCGATCGTCAGCGCCTCGGTGAAGTGCACCTCCGGGATCTGGGCCGGCACGGCCGGCACCTCGACGCCCAGCGTGGCCAGCGCCCCTCCGGCCCGCTCGCCCACCGTGCCGAGCATCCCGGCCAGGGTGTCCCGCAGCACGACCATCACGTCGCGGTGGTCGGCGACGAAGCCCAGCTCCACGTCGAGCGAGGTGTACTGCGCGAGGTGCCGGACGGTGTCGTGCGGTTCGGCCCGGAAGACCGGCCCCACCTCGTAGACCCGTTCGAAGACACCGACCATCAGCTGCTTGTAGAACTGCGGCGACTGGGCCAGGTACGCGGGCCGGCCGAACCAGTCCAGGGCGAACACGTTCGCCCCGCTCTCCGTGGAGGAGCTGACCACCTTCGGCGTGTGGACCTCCACGAAGTCCCGGGCGTCGAGCGCGGCACGGAACCCGGCCACCGCCGCCGCCGAGACCCGCAGCGCGGCGGATCGGGTGGGGTGCCGCAACGCGGTCGGCGCGTGGTCGAGCTGGGTGGGCAGACTCGCGGTGAGCGCCGGCCGGTACAGGTCGAACGGTGGCGGCACGGCGGGCGGGCCGAGGGGACGTACCGCCGGTCTGGTCAGCTCCACCCCGGCGGGCGCGGTGTCGTTCGCGGTGACCGTCGCGGTGACCTCGACGACCGTCTCCTCGGTGAGTTTCTCCAGCTCGGCGCGGGCGGCCGGGTCGGTGACGACGACCTGGGCCAGGCCGGCGGCGTCCCGCACGATCAGGAAGGCCACCGACTTGAGCAGTCGGCGGCGGTGCACCCAACCGGCGATCCGCACGGTCGCGCCGACCTTGGTGGGCAGTTGGTGGGACAGGGTTCGTTGCATGGCGGGCTGCTCCTCGGTCGATCGCCACGCCGTCGCCGCCCTGGGGTGGCGAAGCGTCGCATCAGCCCCAGGGAGGTGTGGGCGAGCGGGAACCTCGCGGTGCCACCACACCTTCGCCCCCGCCGGAGCGGAGGCCTCGTTCGTCGCCTGATGACCGGGGCCAGCCGGGCGGGCTCTACTGGGCACGGGGTGACCGCAACCGTTCTTCCCGCAGCTCGGGAGGGTCTTCGCGCACCGGGGCCAGACCGCCTCTCAGCACCGGCGGCTCTCTGCACTGGCGGGTCGGGCGCTACTCGGCTCCGTCATCGCTGTTGGCGGAGACCGTAACACCCGATCCCGGCGGCTGTGACGCCAATTTCGGCCAGTCGGTGTCCGGCGTCACAACATCCACGGCGTGACGCCGGTCGCCCGACGCACATAGATGGTGGCCGTCGGGCGTAGGCTCGTTTTCGTGACGATCGAGCACTCCGCGCCGACGACCGGCCAGGCAGCGCGCACCGCAACGGCCGCCCCCGAGGGGCGGCGTCTGCTGCGGATCGAGGCGCGCAACGCCGAGACGCCGATCGAGCGCAAACCGCCATGGATCAAGGTCAAGGCCAAGATGGGCCCGGAGTACACCCAGCTGCGCGGGCTCGTCTCGCGCGAGGGGCTGCACACCGTCTGCCAGGAGGCCGGCTGCCCCAACATCTACGAGTGTTGGGAAGACCGCGAGGCCACCTTCCTGATCGGCGGCGACCAGTGCACCCGGCGCTGCGACTTCTGTCAGATCGACACCGGCAAGCCGGCCGAGTTCGACGCCGACGAGCCCCGCCGCGTCGCCGAGTCGGTGGTCTCGATGGGGCTGCGCTACGCCACCATCACCGGTGTCGCCCGTGACGACCTGCCCGACGGCGGCGCCTGGCTGTACGCCGAGACCGTCCGGCAGATCCACGCCCTCCAGCCGGGCTGCGGCGTCGAGCTGCTGATCCCGGACTTCAATGCCGTCCCCGAGCAGCTGGCCGAGGTCTTCGGCTCCCGCCCGGAGGTGCTGGCGCACAACGTGGAGACGGTGCCGCGCATCTTCAAGCGGATCCGCCCCGCGTTCCGCTACGACCGCTCGCTCGACGTGATCCGGCAGGCCCGCGCCGACGGCCTGGTGACCAAGAGCAACCTGATCCTGGGCATGGGCGAGGAGCGGGCCGAGGTCTCGCAGGCGCTGGGCGACCTGCACGAGGCCGGCTGCGAGCTGATCACCATCACCCAGTACCTGCGTCCCTCGCCCCGGCACCACCCGGTGACCCGCTGGGTCAAGCCGGAGGAGTTCGTGGAGCTGCGCGAGGAGGCCGAGGAGATCGGCTTCGCCGGGGTGATGAGCGGGCCGCTGGTGCGCTCGTCGTACCGGGCCGGCCGGCTCTACCGCCAGGCTCTCGACGCCCGCGCCGGCGCCCCCGTCAGCACCGCCGGCTGACCCGCCGGCCTCCAACGCGCCGGAGGCCGGCGCCCGGGTGCCATGATCGTGCGATGACCGTCGGGGTACGCGAGCAGCCTCGCGGCGCGGGCTCTCCGCGCCCGCGGCCCGGCTCGCGCGCCGGGCTGGTCGGCTGGCTCACCGGGCTGGCCCTGCTCGCCGGGGTGGGCTACCGCCTCTGGCTGCTGGGTCACGCCACGCCGCCGACGAACAGCGACGAGGCCACCATGGGGTTGGCCGCGCTGCACATCGCCCGGGGCGACGGCTTCCCGGTCTGGTTCTACGGCCAGCAGTACATGGGCACGCTGGAGGCGTACCTGGCCGCGCCGGTGTTCGCCCTGGCCGGCGAGCCGTCGCTGCTCGGTCTGCGGCTGCCCACGCTGGCGCTGTACGCGCTGTTCCTGCTGCTGGCCTGGCGGTTGACCCTGCGGCTGACCGGGGACCGCTGGTTCGGGCTGCTGGTGGTGGCGCTGCTCGCCCTCGGCTCCGACCGGATCGTCAAGAACCAGCTGATCGCCGGCGGCGGCTATCCCGAGATGAACGCGGCCGGCGTGGCGCTCGCCCTGCTCGCCCTCGACCTGGCCACCGGACGGCCGGGTCGGCGACTGCGCTGGGCGGCGTGGGGGTTCCTGGCCGGCCTGATGCTCTGGGTCGACCCGCTCGTGCTGCCGTACGTCCTCGCCACCGGCGCGGTGCTGCTCGCGTTCTGCCGTGGGGAACTTCGCGGGACGGCTGGCGTGCTGCTCGGGGCGGCCGCCGCGCTGGGGGCGGCTCCGCTGCTGGCGCACAGCCTGGTGACCGGGCGGAACCCGCTGCACGCGGTGCTCGGCGCCAGCGG
This sequence comes from Micromonospora sp. BL4, assembly GCF_003667505.1. Taxonomy (GTDB): domain Bacteria; phylum Actinomycetota; class Actinomycetes; order Mycobacteriales; family Micromonosporaceae; genus Micromonospora. The sequence continues at coordinate 3,828 of NZ_RCVJ01000169.1, read as the reverse complement.
GGCGGACGCCAGCGCGGGCTGGGTGGAGCGGCTGCACGGCGGGCTGCTGCTCGGCCCGCCGCTGGGCATGGGCTTCTGCGCGCCGGGGCGGTGTGCCACCTGGCAGCTGTGGTGGGCGCTCGCCCTGCCGGTGCTGCTGGCCGTCGCCGCCGGCACCGCCTGGCGGGTGCTGCGCCGGCCGGCCACCGCGGAGGCCGGTCCGTCGCCGCGGGTCGCGGCGGCGATGCGGCTCGCTCTGGTGCTGGGCGCGGTGGCCACCCTCGGCGCGTACACCCTGAGCAGCGCCGCCGGGCTCACCCCCGTGGAGAGTTCCCGCTACCTGTCGTGCCTGCTCGTCTCCCTACCGGTGCTGCTGTGGCCACTGTGGACGGTGGTCCGGCGTCCGGGTCGGTGGGCGTTCGCCCGGCCGGTCGCGCTGGTGGTGCTCGCCGCCACGGTGGGCACCGCCGTCCACGCCACCTGGCGGTCGGCGCAGACCGCCCCGGCGACCCGGGCCGCGGAGGCCCGGCACGCCGACCTGGTCACCACCCTGCGCCAGCTCGGGGTACGGCACGTTCGCGCAGGCTACTGGACCTGCAACCGGCTCACCTTCGCCAGCGCGGAGGAGGTGGTCTGCGCGGTCGTCGACGACACGTTGCGCCCCGGCTTCGACCGCTATCCCCCGTACCGGCGGGAGGTGGAGCGCGCGGCGGCGCCGGCCTGGGTCGCGCCGACCGGGTCTCCGCTGGCGGCCCGGCTCGACGAACGGCTGCGCGCCGCCCCGGACAGCCTGGACCTGGTCACCCTCGACGGCTGGCGGATCTACCTGCCGCGCGCCTGAGGATGGGCCGACCGCCGGTGCTGGTCAGCGGGGTGCGGCCGGTTCGGCGAGCAGGCCGAGGCGGTGGGCCAGGGCGGCGGCCTCCCCCCGGTTGGTCACGCCCAGCTTCGCGATGATCCGGGACACGTGGACGCTGGCGGTCTTCGGCGAGATGAACAGCTGCTCGGCGATCCGGCTGTTGCTGTGCCCCTCGGCGACCAGCCGCAGCACCTCCCGTTCCCGCGAGGTCAGCAGGTCGGTGCCGGGCCCGACCGCGCCCGGCCCGCGCAGGCCCACCCGGCGGGCCAGGGTGGCGGCCGCCTCTCCCAGCGGCGTCGCGCCCAGCCGGCGGGCGATCTCGGCGGCCTCGGTGACCGCCGCGGCCGCCTCGTCCCGCTCTCCACCCGCGGCGGCCGCCTCGGCGAGCGCCAGCAGCGCCCGGCCCAGCGGGTACGGCTGCCCGTCGACCCGCCACGCGTCCACCGCCGCACGCCAGGCCGGCAGCGCCCGGGCCCCGGTCGCGAGCAGGGCGGCGACCTGCGCGGCGTGCGCCCGCGCGGCCGGGTACCGAGCCGGCAGGTCGGCGGCGAGCGCCGCGACGGCGGTCGCCAGCTCCCGGTCCCCCACCCGCACGGCGGTACGCGCGACGGCGCTGAGCACCGGCCAGCCCTCGCGGGGCAGCTGCGGCAGGCTCTGATCGGCCAGCGCGACGCGGGCCGCCCGAACCGCCTCGACCTTGTCGTCGGCGGCCAGCGCCGACTCGATCCCCAGCTCGTGCAGGGGCAGCCGGTGGTTCGGCCACAGATACGGCCGGCCGAGGAAGGCCAGCGCCCGGTCGACCAGCTCGTCGGCGCCGGGGTGGGCACGGGCCAGACGCAGCCCGGCGCCCAGTTGGAGCCAGTGCAGCCCGGTGACGCCGGACAGATCGATCCGCGCGGCCTCCGCGCACACCTCCTCCGCCTCGTCCCACCGGCCCAGCGCGATCAGCGCCTCGGCCCGGTTACTCAGCAGGTACGCCCCGGTGGAGCGGCTGATCCCGACCCGTCGCGCCTCGGCCACGCCGGCCTCGGCCGCCTGCGCGGACTCGGCGTAACGGCCCAGCTCGCAGAGCACGTCCGAGCGGTACACCATGGCGATCACCAGGGCCGGCGCGTCCCCGGCCGCGCGGGCGACGGACTCGGCCTGGCGCAGCTCCGCGAGCCCCTGCTCCAGGTCCCGCTCACCGTGGCAGAGCAGGGCGATCCGCGTGGGCAGCAGAGCCACGTACTCGTCGAGAGCCTCGGCGTCCGTGATGGCCTCGGCGGCCACCCGGGCCGCCTGCTGCGGGTCGATCTTGACCAGGTGCGCGGCGATGTCGGCGAGCAGCCGTACCCGCTCCACGCCGGCCGGACCGCCCGCCGCCAGCCGGTACGCCTCACCCAACTCGCTGCTGCCGTCGCTCTTGCCGAGCAGGGCCAGCAGTCGACCCCGCTGGTTCAGCAGGCGGGCGGCACGCAGCGGCGCGGCGTCGACGTCCACCTCGGCCAGCCCGGCGCGGGTCAGGGTGATCGCCCGACTGAAGTCACCCGCCGTGACCGCGGCCTCCAGGGTCTGCTCCAGCAGCGCCAGGTGGTCCATGCCGAGCCGGTCGGCCGCGTCGGGCACCAGCTCCCACAGCTCCAGCACCCGTTCCAGCAGCCGGCGCTGCTCGGCGTAGGCGTACCGGTCAGCGGCGGCGCAGGCGGCGGCCCGTGCGGTGACCAGGGCCCGGGGGTGATCGTGCGCGGCGTACCAGTGATGCGCGATCTCGGCCGGGGCCCGGCCCTCGGCGACCAGGTGCGGCCGGGCCTCGATCGCGGCGGCGAACCGGGCGTGCAGCCGGGCGTGCTCACCGGGCAGCAGCTCGTCGTGCACGGCCTCGCGGACCAGCGCATGCCGGAACTCGTAGTCGCCGTCCCGGTCGACCACCACGAGCTGAGCGGTGACGGCGGCGCGCAGCGCGTCCTCCAGCTCGGCCTCGGGCAGCCCGGCCACCTCGGCGATCAGGTCGTGGGCGAAGCGGGTGCCGCCGGCCGCTGCGATCCGCAGCACCCGCTGGGACGGCTCGGGCAGCCGGTCCACCCGGGCCAGCAGCAGGTCGCGCAGGGTGTCGGGCAGCGCGGCACAGCCGATCGGGTCGCCGGCCACGGCCAGCTCCTCAACGAAGAAGGGGTTGCCCTGGGTGCGGTCGTGAATGTCGTCGACGGCACGGGGAGCCGGCTCGGCGCCGAGGAGGTCGGCGAGGATCGCGCCGGTGCCGTCACGGTCCAGCCGGCCCAGCTCGACGCGCTCGACGCCGCGGGCCCGGTCCAGCTCGGCCAGGAACGGACGCAGCGGGTGCCCCCGCTGCAACTCGTCGGTGCGGTAGGTGCTGACCAGCAGCAGCCGGCCCGGCCGGGCGGCCCGGACCAGAAAGCCGATCAGGTCCCGGGTGGATCGGTCGGCCCAGTGCAGGTCCTCGATCACCAGCACCAGGGGTTGGGCGTCGGCGAGCCGCTGGAACAGCTCGGCCACCAGGTCGAACAGGTACCCGCGCGGCGCGTCGGTGAGCGGCGCCACGGCCGGCGCGGCCAGCCCGGCGGACACCCGGCCCAGCTCCGGCAGGAGCCGCGCGAACTCCGCTTCGTATCCGGCGAAGACCTCGGCGCCGTCGGCGCGCAGCACCGCGCGCAGGGCCGCGGCGAACGGGGCGAACGGCAGGCCGGCCTCACCCAGCTCCAGGCACTGGCCGACCAGCACCCGGGCGCCGCCGTCGGTGGCCCAGCCCGCGAACTCCTCCAGCAGCCGGGTCTTGCCGACGCCCGCCTCACCACCGACCAGCACGGTGCTGGGCTCCCCGGCCCGGGCCCGACCCAGCGCGGCCCGCAGCACGGCGATCTCGCGCTGGCGGCCGACGAGGACGGAGCTGGCGGCACGTACGGTCACGGGGTCGAGCATGCCATGACGGGCCCGGCCGCCGTCCCCGCCGATCGGCTGGTGACCGAGCGACGGGGACGGCGGCGGGGTGGGCA
>NZ_RCVJ01000123.1 GCF_003667505.1 Micromonospora sp. BL4 | reverse complement strand
GCCTTATCGTCGGCAGCGTCAGATGTGTATAAGAGACAGGCGAGGAACTCCTCGGCGAGGGCGGCGGGATCGCCGCCGTCGGCGCGGCGCCACTGCAGGCGGGCGCGCTCGACGAGGGCGCCCCGGCACGCGGCCGGTGCCGCGGGCGCATCTACCAGCACCTGTGGGAGCGTTTCCACGCCGTACGGTCCAACCTTCCTCATCCGTTCAGTGGATTTCCGGTACACCGGGCGGCTACCTGCTCGATGCCGGCCACTTTCGCTTGGTACTGTGCGTCACTGGTCATGTGAACCATGACACAGTGCCCCCACAGTCCGGAGAGCCCGATGTGCCAGCACCAACCGACCTGCCCCTCCGCTGAAGCGACCGACCGGGAAGCCGCCCGGGTCCTCGCCTGCTTCCGTGAGCAGGGCTGGAGCCTGCTCTGCAACGGTGTCATCGTCTTCGAGGACACTGGTGAGCTGCTCCCCGACGGCAGCAGCATCGCCCCGCACCGCGGCCCCGCCCGCCACGCCCTCGTGGCCTGATTGACCACTCAGCGTCACCGATTCGCCGCCGCCGACCCAGGCTAGTCCCCCGGTACGGGACGTCCCCGCCCAGGTCGGCGCGGCTGCCGGGGCGGCCACACCGCCCGCCCCGGCGCCCCGCCGTCAGTCCTCGAACGCCTCCGGCGTTGTCAGTCCTCGAACGCCTCCGGCGACGGGCACGAGCAGACCAGGTTCCGGTCGCCGTACGCGCCGTCGATGCGCCGCACCGGCGGCCAGTACTTCCCGGCCCGGTCCACCCCGGCCGGGTACGCGCCCACCGACCGCGGGTACGCGTGCGGCCACTCGTCGCCGCTGACCATCGCCGCGGTGTGCGGCGCGTTGGCCAGGGGGTTGTCCCCGGCCGGCCACTGCCCCGAGGCGACCTGCTCGATCTCCGCCCGGATCGCGATCATCGCGTCGCAGAACCGGTCCAGCTCGGCCAGGTCCTCGCTCTCGGTCGGCTCCACCATCAGCGTCCCGGCCACCGGGAACGACATCGTCGGCGCGTGGAAGCCGTAGTCGATCAGCCGCTTCGCCACGTCGTCCACGCTCACCCCGGTCGCCTTGGTCAGCGGCCGCAGGTCCAGGATGCACTCGTGCGCCACCAGGCCCTTGTTGCCGGCGTACAGCACCGGGAAGTGCCCGCGCAGCCGCGCCGCCACGTAGTTCGCCGCCAGGACCGCCACCCCGGTCGCCCGGGTCAGCCCGGCCGCGCCCATCATCCGCAGGTACGCCCACGGGATCGGCAGGATTCCCGCCGACCCGTACTTCGCCGCGGAGATCGCCGGCGTGGCGTCGACGTGCGCGCCCAGCGGGTCGCCGGGCAGGAACGGCGCCAGGTGCGCCCGCACCGCCACCGGACCCACACCCGGTCCGCCACCGCCGTGCGGGATGCAGAACGTCTTGTGCAGGTTCAGGTGTGACACGTCCGCGCCGAACTTGCCCGGCTTGGCGAACCCCACCAGGGCGTTGAGGTTCGCCCCGTCGACGTACACCTGCCCGCCGGCGTCGTGGACCTTCGCGCACAGCTGCGCGATGCCCGTCTCGTACACCCCGTGCGTCGACGGGTACGTCACCATGATCGCGGCGAGCGCGTCCCGGTGCTTGGCGATCTTCGCGTCCAGGTCGACCAGGTCGACGTTGCCGTCGTCGTCGCAGGCCACCACGACCACCCGCATGCCGGCCATCACCGCCGACGCCGCGTTGGTGCCGTGCGCCGAGGACGGGATCAGGCACACGTCGCGGTGCGCCTCGCCGCGGCTGCGGTGCCACGCCCGGATGGCCAGCAGCCCGGCCAGCTCACCCTGGGAGCCGGCGTTGGGCTGCACGCTGACCGCGTCGTAGCCGGTCACCTCGGCCAGCCACGACTCCAGCTGACCGATCAGCTCCCGGTACCCGGCAGTCTGCGCGTCCGGGGCGAACGGGTGGATCTGCGCGAACTCCGCCCAGCTGACCGGCTCCATCTCGGTGGTCGCGTTGAGCTTCATCGTGCACGACCCGAGCGGGATCATGCCCCGGTCCAGGGCGTAGTCGAAGTCCGACAGCCGGCGCAGGTAGCGCAGCATCGCCGTCTCCGAGTGGTGGCTGCGGAACACCGGGTGGGTCAGAAAGTCGCCGGTGCGACGAAACGCGACCGGCAGGGCCGCGTCGACGTCGCCGTCGAAGGCGGGCACACCGAACGCCGCCCACACCGCCGCCAGGTGCTCGCCGGTGGTCGTCTCGTCGCACGAGACACCCACCCGGTCGGCGTCGACCAGCCGCAGGTTGACGCCGCGCTCGGCGGCGGCGGCCACCACCTCGGCGGCCCGCCCCGGCACGGTCGCGGTGACGGTGTCGAAGAACGCGACGTCCGCGACGTCGACGCCGCCGGCGCGCAGCCCGGCCGCGAGCCGCGCCGCCATGCCATGGGTACGCTCCGCGATGTCCCGCAGCCCGTCGGGGCCGTGGTAGACGGCGTACATGCCGGCCATCACCGCGAGCAGCACCTGCGCGGTGCAGATGTTGCTGGTGGCCTTCTCCCGCCGGATGTGCTGCTCACGGGTCTGCAACGCCAGCCGGTAGGCCGGGTTGCCGTCCGCGTCGCGCGACACTCCCACGAGGCGGCCCGGCAGCATCCGCTCCAGGCCCGAGCGCACCGCCAGGTAACCGGCGTGCGGCCCGCCGAAGCCCATGGGTACGCCGAAACGCTGGGTGGTGCCGGCGGCGATGTCCGCGCCGATCTCCCCCGGCGCGCGCAGAAGCGTCAACGCCAGCAGGTCCGCCGCGACGGTCACCAGGGCCCCGACGGCGTGCGCGGCCTCGACCAGACTCGTGTGGTCGCGTACGGCGCCGGACGCCCCCGGGTACTGCAGGTGCAGGCCGAAGAACTCACCGGGCAGCTCGTCGCGGTCGACGTCCAGGACCCGCACGTCGATGCCGAGCGGCTCGGCCCGGCTGGTGATCACCGCGATGGTCTGCGGCAGCGCGTCGGCGTCGACCACGTACACCGGGCTCTTGCTCTTCGACGCGCGGCGGGCCAGGGTCATCGCCTCCGCCGCGGCGGTGCCCTCGTCGAGCATCGACGCGTTCGCGGTCGCCAGGCCGGTCAGGTCGGTGACCATGGTCTGGAAGTTCAGCAGCGCCTCCAGCCGGCCCTGGCTGATCTCCGGCTGGTACGGCGTGTACGCCGTGTACCAGGCCGGGTCCTCCAGCACGTTGCGGCGGATCACCGCCGGAGTGTGCGTGCCGTGGTAGCCCAGGCCGATCATGGAAACGGCGACGATGTTGCGCGCCGCCAGGGCCCGCAGCTCGGCGATCGTCTCGGCCTCGGTGGCCGGGTCCGGCAGGTCCAGGGTGCCGTGCCAGCGGATCACCTCGGGGATCGCGGCGTCCATCAGCTCGTCGATCGAGCCGTGCCCGACGACCTCCAACATCCGGCGCTCGTCGTCCGGGCCGGGACCGATGTGACGGGTGGCGAACTGCTCTACGGTCATGGGGGGCGCTCCCGGGACGAGGTCGACGGATCGGCCTCCCCCTCTGTCGCACCCGCAGGGCGCTCCACAGTGCCTGCCCACGAGGTCCTTTTGCCTGAGAGGTTCCGGGGAGGATTTGCCCCTTCGGCGCCGCCCCGGCTGCTGTCGGGCGGTCTCTCCCACGTGGGTGGTACCGGCATGGTCAACGCTACCAGCGTCGGTGTTTCCGGCAGATGTCGTACCCCTTCGCCGGCGGTCACACCCCGGCCGGAGCGCCCACCGCCGCGCCGCCGGTGACCCGTTCGGCCAGCGCCGGCAGCAGCGCCCCCAGCGGCGCGTCGACGCACACCGTGGCGTACGCGTCACCCCGGGTCGGGCCCTGGTTGACGATCGCCACCGGAATGCCCCGTTTCGCGGCCCGAATCACGAACCGGCGGCCGGACATCACCGTCAACGACGACCCGAGCACCAGCACCGCCCGAGCCTGCTCCACCAGCGCGAAGCACCGCGCCACCCGCTGCGGCGGCACCGTCTCGCCGAAGAACACCACGTCCGGTTTCAACATCCCGGTGCCGCAGATCCCGCAGTCCACCGGCCGGAACGCCGCCACCTGCTCGTCGGGGAGATCCACGTCACCGTCGGGGTTGACGGCGGCGACGCGGGCCACGAAGTCGGGGTTGGCCTCGCGCAGCCGCCGGTCCACCTCCTCCCGGGACGTCAGGTTGCCGCAGTCCAGGCAGGTCACCTCGTCCAGGCGGCCGTGCAGCTCGACCACCGACCCGCTTCCCGCCGCGCCGTGCAACCCGTCGACGTTCTGGGTGATCACCGCGTCGACCAGGCCGGCGTGCTGCAGCCGCGCCACCGCCCGGTGCCCGGCGTTCGGCGCCGCCCGGGCGATCAACCGCCACCCCAGGTGGCTGCGCGCCCAGTAGCGCCGCCGTGCGAGGGGATCGCGGGTGAACGCCTGGAAGGTCATCGGCGTGTGGCGGCGGGCCACCCCGCTGGGCCCCCGGTAGTCCGGGATGCCCGACTCGGTGGACAGGCCGGCCCCGCTGAGCACCACCACCTGGCCACCGGCCACCAGCGAGGTCAACGCGTTCAGGCTCTCCGTCACCCCTTCATGCTGCCTCACCGCACCCGCCGCCGCCGAACCCCCGCAGGCCTGTGGCGCCGACTACACCGCGACGATGTCGGCGACGACGCAGGCGATGTTGTCCGGCGCCCCCGCGGCCTGAGCCAGATCGATCAAGCTCCGCACCGTGTGCTCGGGATCGGTGGCCGCGCTCAGCGTCGATCGCAGATCGGCACGGTCGACGACGGCGGACAGCCCGTCGGAGCACAGCAGGTACCGATCACCCGGCAGGGCGACCCGCAGCGCGAGATCCGCCTCGACCTGCGGGCCGGCGCCGAGGGCACGCACCAGCACAGCGCGCTGAGGATGCGCGGCGGCCTCGTCGCGGTCGAGCCTGCCCTGATCCACCTGGGCCTGCACCCACGTGTGGTCCTGGGTCAGCAGGGACAGCTCACCGTCGCGCAGCAGATACGCCCGGGTGTCGCCGACGTGCACCAGGGCCAGCTGGGAGCCGCTGCGCAGCAGCGCCGTCAGGGTGCTGACCGGCTGGTGGTCACCGGTCGCCAGCCCGCGCACGGTGCGGTCGGCGTCGGTGACCGCACCGGTGAGCATCGTCAACAGGTCGGCGGCCGGCGCGTCGGTGAGTTCCAACGGTTTGAGGGCGTCGATGACGGCGGCGCTGGCGGCGGCGCCGCCCGGTCCTCGCATGCCGTCCGCGACGGCGAGCAACCGCTCGCTGGCGTACGCGGCGTCCTCGTTGCTGTCCCGCACGAGCCCGGTGTCACAGCCGGTGGCGTAGCGCACGGCGACGGTCGGATTCGGTTGAGCCATGGTGGTGCCCCCTTCGGACAGGTGGTCCACGAGGAGGGTGGCGAGCCGGGCCCGAGCCACGGTGTCGGCGCACACCTGCCGCCAGTACGCGGTGACCGCCTCAGCCGCCGCCGCAGGCTCCAACCCACACACCACGCGGATCGTCGCCAGTGGCATGCCGATGCGACGGAGCTGGGCCACCAGCCGGGCCAACGGCAGCTGCGCCGGATCGTAGAGCCGGTATCCGGACTCGGGATCGACCGCGGCCGGCAGCAGCACCCCCACCTGGTCGTACAGGCGCAACGCCTTCGGCGTCAGTCTCGCCGCCCGGGCGAACGCCCCGATGGTCAGCAGCCCCACGTCGACATCCTCCTCGTGCCGGTCGCGGCGACCGGCACACACCAGGCTGGGGGTTACCCGAAGGTCAAGGTCAAGGGCCTCAGCGTCGAGGGGCCTCCGCGTCGAGGGGCCTCAGCCTACGAACCCGACCCGTCCGACGCCGCCGGTAGGTTGGGCGCATGCGTGTTGTCATCGCCGGAGGCCACGGCAAGATCGCCCTGCTGCTGGAGCGTCAGCTCGCCACGCGCGGCGACACCGCCGTCGGCCTGATCCGCAACCCCGAACAGGCCGACGCGCTGCGCGCCGCCGGCGCCACCCCGGTCGTCCGCGACCTGGAACGCACCGACGCCACCGGCCTCGCCGCGCACCTCGACGGTGCCGACGCGGTGATCTTCGCCGCCGGCGCAGGCCCCGGCAGCGGCGCCGCCCGCAAGGACACCGTCGACCGGGCCGCCGCCGCGCTGCTCGCCGACGCCGCCACCCACGCCGGCGTCCGCCGCTACCTGCTGGTCTCCTCCATGGGCGTGGACGCCCCGCCCGCCGCCGGCACCGACGACGTGTGGGCGGCGTACCTGCGGGCCAAACGTGCCGCCGAGGACGACCTGCGCGACCGCGACCTGGACTGGACGGTGCTGCGACCCGGCCGGCTCACCGACGACGAACCCAGCGGACGCGTCACCCTCGCCGCACACGCCGGGCGGGGCGCGGTCACCCGCGCCGACGTGGCCCTGGTGCTCGTCGCGCTGCTCGACGAACCACGCACCGCCGGCCGAACCCTGGAACTGGTCAACGGGCCGACACCGATCGCCGACGCCGTCCGTGCCAGCACCGCCTGAGCGCGGGGCGGCTCGACCCGGCACGCCCTGACCGCGTCCGGGCCGCCGTGGGGTCAGGCGCCCGGGCGGCGGGCGGCGACCAGCACGGGCCCACCGGGGACCGTCGGGAAACGCCGGACGTCGTCCAGCCCCGCGGCGGCCAGGACCTGCGCCATGCGGTCCGTGTCGTAGGTGTTGCCGCCGTTGCGGACGGCGTTCCACCGGTCGACGGCTGCCCGCAGCGGGTCACCGGCGGGCGGGTTGGTGCCCGTCACGATCCACCCACCGGGCCGCAGCGCCTCGGCCAGCCGGGGCAGAGCGGCCACCAGCGTCTCCTCGGGCAGGAACGGCGCGGGAAGCCACACGAGGTCGTACACGCCCGGCTCCGCCAGCTCGGCCACGTCCTGACGGCGCAGGCTGATCCGGTCGGCGACGTCCCGCGCCTCCACCAGCTCCCCCCGGGCGAGATCCAGCGCGCGCGGCAGAACGTCGATGCCCACCACCGACACCCCGGGCAGCTCCCGGGCCAGCGCGACGGCCAACGCGGCCACGCCCGTGCCGACGTCCAGGACACGCCCGTCCGGCGCGGCCAGGCGCTCCGCGAGCCCCGGCAACCCCGGCACCACCCGGGTGGCCAGAGCCCGGCCGGTCGCGGCCGACGCCCGGCCCTGGTTCAGCAGCACCTCATCGTCCAGCTCGGCCCAGCCACCCCCGGGCGGAGCGGACACGTCCTGCGCCGCGGCGGCGACCGCCTGCCGCAGCGAACTCAGCCGCGCTTCCACCGTGCTCCGCCCGAGCGGCCCGTCGGCGGGCACCAGCGAGGGGTGCGGAACCGGCACCGCACCGTCCCAGGACAGCAGGCCGGCGGCCTCCAACACAGCGCTGCGCTGCGGCGATGCCACGAGAACCTCGGCCAGCGGCGCCGACAGGGCGTCCCGCATCGTGCCGACCACGGCGGCCATCGCCCAGGTCGAGGCCTCCAACGCGGCCACCACGTCCCGGGCGCCAGCATGCGGAAGCGGCGGGGAGCCGGTCGGAGACGGTGATACGGACATGGGCCAACCATCGCATGCGCGGACCCGCGACCAACGGCTCACCCGACCACGTCGTGCCGGGCGTCACCCGGGTGGGGTCCGCCGCAGCGAACCCCACCCGACGGTCACCGCTGCTGCTGGTGGTGCCGCGGCAGCGCCGTCTGCCCCGCCGCGCCGACCGCGAACGACGCCCCCGGCGTCTCCTTCGCGATCCGGTCCATCGTGCGGGCCAACTGCTCGCTGCCGTCGTCGAGATGCCGCGCCGCCGCCTGCATGTGCGACACCATCATCTCGCCGAAGATCCGCAACGCCTCCCGGGTGGCCACCGTGTCGTCGAAGCTCGACCCGGCCGAGCTGCGGTAATCCGCCACCGCCCGCTCCGCCTCCTGCTTCGCCTCCTCCGCTGCCGCCTGCATGTAGCTCTCGTACTGCACCCGGGCGTACTCCGCGACCCGCCGCGCGTAGTCGTGCGCCTGCGCGATGATCTGCTCCGCCTCCCGCTGCGCTGCGGAGAGCAGATTCACCTCCTTGGCCGCCGGCACCTTCGCCGCCGCGCCCGTACTCGGGATCACGCCGTGCCGGTGCAACTCCACCCGGTCGTTGAGCCGCTCGTTCTCCGCGCGCAGGTTCGCGACCTGCGTCGCCAACAGATCCAGCTCATCGGCGACCTGCACCCGGAACCGGTCCACGTCGGCGTTGTCATAACCACGCCGACCGAACGACGCCGTGCCGAACTCCCACCGCCGGACCCGGTCCGCGGTCATCCGCACCTGCACACCGCCGGCGACCTGCACACCGTCGTACCGGCTGATCGGGGTAGCGCTCACCGGGCCCGCCCTCCGTTCGCGACTGCGGGGCTCGCAAGCTCACTCCTCGCGCTCACCACCGAGCCTGCCTTTCGTTCGCGACTGCGGGGCTCGCAAGCTCACTCCTCGCGCTCACCGAACACCTCCGGAAGTGTCACCAGCGGTCGACTGCTCCACCGCCGTACGCCAGGCCGGGCCGTACCAGTGCTTGCCCAGACCCTCGTGGTGCACCTGCTCCGAGTGGTAACCCGCCCGGACCAACGTCTGCACCGCATGCGAAACCATCTCGTCCGACCCGCACACGTACACGTGCCGCGAGCGCCAGTCACCGTCGGCCAACGCCCGGTCCACGGCGTGCACGAACTCCCCCGACCGGTTCAGGTCGGCACCCACCACGTAGGTCACCGTCAACCACGGGCACGACGACGCCAACTTGTCGATCGCGTCGCTGTCGTAGAACTCGCTACGCGAACGGGCCCCCACATACAGGTCCACCCGCCGGCGGGAACCCTCCGCGGCGACCTGCTCCACCAACGCCTTCACCGGCGCCCAGCCGGTGCCCGCCGCCAGCAGCAGCAGATCACTGGAGCCCGCCGACCACAACGACAGCCGATCCCCCACCGGCGCCGCCAGGTGGAGGCGGTCACCCACCGCCGAGCCGTACACCAGTCGCGAGGACACCGCGCCACCCGGCGCGGCCCGCACGTGCAACTCCAGGGTGCCGTCCGCGCGCGGCGCGTTCGCCGGTGAGTAGTACCGCCAGGAACGCACCGACGGATGCGACACACCGATCGACTGACCCGGAGTGAACGGCAGCAGGTACTGCGGGCGCACCGTCAGCACCGCCACGTCGAACGCCCGCCGCTCGTGCGCGACGATCTCCGCCACCCACCACGGTGGATTCACCGTCTCCGCGGCCTGCGCGGCCTCCATCATCACCTGTGCGACCAGCCCGTACGCCGCCGCCCAGTCCTGCGCCAACTCTTCGGTCCACTGCTCGGCCAGGAAGTGCTGCAACGTCGCGAGCAGCGCCTCACCGACCGCCGGGTAGTGCTCCGCGCGGACCGCGAACTTGCGGTGGTCCGCGCCGAGGTCCCGCAGGAACCCCACCAGGCGATCCACCTGGTCCACGTTGGACACGATGTGCCCGAGGGCGGTCACCAACCGGTCCCGCTGCCCGGCCATGTTCGTCGGGAACATCTGCCGCGTCTCGGGATGGGTCAGGAACAACGTCGAATAGAAATAGAGCGGCACCTGGTCGCCGTGCCCGGCGACCAGAGACCAACTCTGCTTGAGTCGAGCCGCGTCCACCGTCAGACGCCCGGACGGTTCCCGGCGGCCACGACCTGGTCCTGCACCTGCCCCAGCACCGTTTGCACGTCAGCCAGGATGTCCGCCGGCACACCCAACTCCGTCAGCGTCACAATCAGGTGCTCACCGACCTTGACGTAGTGCTCCACGGGGATGTTCAACGGCTGGTGCGCCTCGGCCAACCCGCGACCGGCGTACTCGTTCGGACCACCCAGCACCACCGTCAACATCAACGTCAGGTGCCGCCGCTGACCCGGCATGTTCACGTCAGCGAAGTAGCCCGCCAGATCCGGGTCGTCGAGCACCTTGTCGTAGAACAGTTCGACGGCCGCCTTGACCGAACTGGCGCCGCCAATGCGGTCGTAGTGCGAGGCGGGAGCGGCTTCTTCGGTAACCGTCACGGTCGTTCCTTCCAGGGTGGAGGGGTCGCGCGGGGTCGGCGCGGAGGGGCAGCGGCCCACCGGAGCGACATCGTCATGCCACGGCGACACACCGGGGACCGTGACGGACCATAGCGTGTTGGCGTTTTCCGGTCAGCGCCCCCCTATCGGATTCCCGACAACAACCGGGCACACAGCGTCACCGCAACCGGCGCAACCATCCACAATGGGCGAACACGACAGCACCCACTGTGATCAACAGTGGGTGCAGCCCGCTCAGCTATGCCAAAACGCAGCCGGCGACCTGACCGTCAGTCACCGGCCCGCCGCGAAAAACCAAACGTGAAATCCGGGCGCGTCGACAGCCCGGACGGCACCAACGACGCTTCAGCCCGCGCGCCGCCGCGCCCGCCGCGCCGCCAACTCGTCGCCCCCCGGCTCCGACCCGGACACCACCGCCGGCTCCACCGGGCCGCTCGCCGCCGGCTCCGCCGGCAGATGCGACAACGAACCCTGGATCTCCTTGAACGCGCCACCGATCGCGATCCCGAACACGCCCTGGCCACCCTGCAACAGGTCGACCACCTCCTCCGGGGACCGGCACTCGTACACCGTCGTCCCATCGGAGATCAGCGTGATGCCGGCCAGGTCCTCCACCCCGCGCGACCGCAGCGCCTCGATCGCCTTGCGGATGTTCTGCAGGGACACCCCCGCGTCCAACAACCGCTTCACGACCTTCAACACCACCAGGTCCCGGAACGAGTACAACCGCTGCGTCCCCGAACCCGAGGCGTCACGCACACTCGGCACCACCAGCGCCGTCCGCGCCCAGTAATCGAGCTGCCGGTAACTGATGCCCACCGCGTGACATGCCGTCACACCCCGGTAGCCCACCGAACCGTCACCCTCAGTCGCCACACCTGGCGACGCCAACTCCGTACCTGGATCGGGATCCCGCGGCTCGTGCATCCGGACAACCTCCCCGTCAGTGCGGTGACGCGTCGTTTCCGGGACGCGCACCCCTCGACACGGCAACCCTATCGCCGCCCTCAGGGGTTACCACGGAGAAACCGACGCGACACGCCGCGCAGCCACCGAGAAAGATCACCAGAAGCGCCGCGGATCACCCACAGTGACGCCTCGAAAAAACCGGCCAGGAGACCGACTCAGCCCGCGAAGTCCTCCGGACGCACCTGCTCCAGGAACTCGCGGAACTTCTCCACCTCGTCCTCCTGCTCATCGGGGATGACGATCCCCGCTTCGCTGAGGACCTGCTCGGCACAACGAATCGGCGCACCGACCCGCAACGCCAACGCGATCGAATCGCTCGGCCGCGCCGACACCCGCACCCCGTCGCCGATCAACAGATCAGCGTAGAAGACGTTCTCCTTGAGCTCGGTGATCTCCACCGCCTGCAAAGGCGCCTGCAACGCCGCCAACACGTCCCGCAGAAGATCATGCGTCAACGGTCGGGCCGGCTTGACCCCCTGCTGCTCATAAGCGATAGCCGTGGCCTCGACCGCGCCGATCCAGATCGGCAGATAGCGGTCCCCCTCGACCTCCCTGAGCAGGACGATCGGCTGGTTGCTGGGCAGCTCCACCCGAACTCCGACCACGCTCAGCTCGCGCACCGCCGCCTCCGTGTCGTTGTCACCTACGCCGCACCGCGCCCTTCCCTGCACGGTACACGGACCGCGACACGGCCGTCCCATGCGCTACAGCACCACGCCCGCGCCAGAAAGGGGTTACCCCGGCAAGCCTACGGCACGCTTCCCGGAAGAGATCTTTCCGCTCAGCCGCCACCCGCCGGGACCCTCACCGCCCCAATGTCGAGCGCAACCCCACCCGCACCAACGCGGCGTGCAACTGCTCCGACAACGCCACCAACTCCCGCGCCGTCTCCGCCGCCCGCGCCCGCGCCGCCGGATCACTCTGCCGCGCCAACGGCGCCACCAACTGCGCGAACAACCCGACCTCACGGTCCGCCGCCGTCCGGTACCCCCGCAGATGCCGAGGCTCCAACCCGTACGCCGCCAGGCCCGCCACCGCCGACGCGATGATCAACGCATCCGCGTCATACCACCCCGGCGGATCCGACACCAGCACACCGAGACGCTCCAACTCGGCCAACGTCGACTCGTCGATCCCGCTGCGCGCCACCAGATCAGCCCGGCCGAGCCGCACCTGCGACGACTCGGCCGGCTCCGCCGACTCCCGACCCGGCACCGCACCATCGGGCCCCACCGCGACCAACGCCGGGCGCGACCGCTCCGGCTGCTCACCGGACGAGTCCCACTCCGCCAACTGCTCACGGATCACCCGCAACGGCAGGTACCTGTCCCGCTGCGCGGTCAACACGAACCGCAACCGCGCCACATCGTCCCAGCTGTACTTCCGGTAACCCGCCGCCGTCCGCTGCGGCTCGACCAGGCCCTCGGCCTCGAGGAACCGCAGCTTCGAAATCGTCGTGTCCGGGAAATCCACCCGCAACTGACCCAGCACCTCACCGATGCTCATCAGCGGCTGGGACCGGGCCGCCCCGGGTGGCGTGGAGGCCGCAGGCTCGTTCACCCCCGGCCGGCCTCCTCCTCCGGGCGCGGACCGGCGATGAACACCACCCGGAACTTACCGATCTGAACCTCGTCACCATTGCTCAACGTGGCCGCCTCGACCCGCTCACGATTCACGTACGTGCCGTTGAGGCTGCCCACGTCCCGCACCGTGAACGTGCCACCGTCACGGTGGAACTCGGCGTGCCGACGCGACACCGTCACATCGTCGAGGAAGATGTCACTGTCCGGGTGCCGGCCACTCGTCGTCACATCGTGGTCCAACAGGAACCGGGCACCCGCATTCGGGCCGCGACGAACCACCAGCAGCGCCATACCCGGCGGCAACGAACCGGACATCCGGCTCGGCACCACATCGGTGTCCGGCCCCTCCAGCACTTCGTCGAGCGAACCGAGATTGAGCGTCGAAGTGACGTCGAGCGGGGGGAACTCGTCGTCTGGGCGCGTCATGGGACCACCTCACGGATCTGTTCGGTCGGCGTCGGGTAATGGCGGGTCTGGCCGCCGGGCACTTGAACACCCGGCGGCTGGCTCCCCGTGCCAGGGAAGGCAATTCCGCAACGCTCAACTATTGGGTTCTCGGTCGACTGGGCGAGCCTAGCCAGCGCCGAAATGCAGGGCAACCGGACGCGCGCAGACATCCCACGCACCGGATCAAGCACACTCAGCCTTCGGTGATCTGGCGGTACGCGTCCGCCGTCAGCAACCCGTCGACCGCGGTCGGATCATTCGGGGTGATCTCCACCAACCAACCCGCGCCGTACGGCTCCGTGTTGATCAGCTCAGGCGTGTCACCCAGCGCCTCATTGCGCGCCGCCACCGTACCGGCCACCGGCGCGTAGATCTCCGACACGCTCTTGGTCGACTCGATCTCACCCAACGAGTCACCGACCGCCACCGCCGCGCCCGCCTCGGGCAGCTGCACGTACACGATGTCACCCAACGCGTCCTGCGCGAAGTGCGTGATGCCGACCCGGACCGAACCGGTGCCGTCACCCGCCACCCACTCGTGCTCGGCGGTGTATCGCAGATCCTCGGGAATCACCAGATGCGTCCTTCATCCATCGGTGCCCCGGACCACCCGGGCCCGGCGCGGCCGCGCCGGTCAGGAGACCGGACGGGCGTGTTCCAGCTTGATCGGCGCGTGCAGCGCCGAAATCTCGACAACCCCACGCTCCTCAACAGTCACGTTACCGCCGTCACGCTGGACCGACGCGACCACCCCACCAGGAATGTTCAACGCCGTCCGCATCGTCGCCGGGTCACCGATCACCGTGATCGTGTACGGCGCCGCCAACCGACGCCCCTCCACCACCAACGACCCGTTCTCCCCGTCCAGGAAGAACGTCGACGCGATGATCCGCACCGTCGCCTGATCACTCCCGGAAATCTGCATCGCCTCCGCGCCGGCGCCCCGCAGTTCCTGCACCGCGTCCAGCACCTTGTCCGCGGAGATCGGCTCACCACCGCCAGCGTCGAACCGCACGGTCAACCCCGGCCCCCTCGCCGGCAACGTGCCCGCCAGGATGCCCAACTGATCCGCCCGCCGCGTCGCCTCGTCCAGCGCGGCCTGCCGCCCCTGCTCACCCGAGCGCAACTGCCGCTGGCTGTCCTCCAACGCCCGGATGTCCTGCTGCAACCGGTTCTCCCGGGCATCCAGGTCCGACAGGATCCGCACCAGGTCCTCCTGCCGCGTCGCCCCCAGCGTCGGATCCGTCGACGTGGTCTTGAGCTGCACCACCAGCGTGAAGCCCAGCAACGCCAACAGCGCCACGATCATCACCCCGGCCGTGCTCCACCGGAACCGACCCAACGCCAGCGACCTCGCCGGCTCCTCAGCCGGCCCCGCCGACCCGTCCGACCGCGACACACCGCTCAGGTCCACCGTCGCGCCCTCGTCGACCGGCGCCGTCCCCGACTCCTCGGCCGGCTGCTCCGGCTCCGCCGGCCCCTGCGGCGCCAACGGGCTCAACTCATCCGGATCCGGCGCGTCGGGCCGCGGATCCGGCTCACCCGCCGGCCCACCCGGCCGCACCGGACCCGCCGGCTGCGGCCACCCCGTACCCGTCTCGGTCTGCTCGTCGCTCATCGCACTCAAACCTACGCCCGGAACAGGTGCCGACGGATCGCCGCCACGTTGCCGAAAATGCGCACCCCGAGCACGACCACCACACCGGTGGACAACTGACCGCCCACCCCCAACTGGTCACCGAGATACACGATCAGACCAGCGACCAGCACATTCGAGATGAACGACACCACGAACTGCTTGTCGTCGAAGATCCGATCCAGCTTCGCCCGCACCCCACCGAACACCGCGTCCAACGCGGCCACCACCGCGATCGGCAGATAAGGCTGCAACGCCGTCGGCACGGTCGGATCAAGCCACACACCGAGCACCACACCGGCGAGCAACGCCAGCACCGCGATCATCGGCCACCTCCGGAGGGGCTAGAGGTCGGCCCCGAGCCGGACGGCCCGGGACTGCCGGAACGGACACCCGACGCGGAAGGGCTCGGACTGACCGACGGCTTGGCGTAGCGTAGCTGCGGCTCCGGAGCGGCCGGCAGGGTGAGGTCCTCCGCCTCCCGCACCCCGAACGACATGCCCGTCTTCTGCGAAACCTCCCGCATCAGCGCCGCGCTCCGGCTGGCCTCGAACCGCCGCTCCAACGAGCCCGGACCGATCGCCGACACCTCGTACGGACCGGTCACCGGCCGGAAGTCCACCAGGATCGTCTCACCCGCCAACCGGATCGTCGACGTCGAGGTCAACCGCTGCCCATTGATGGCGATCGCCTCCGCGCCCGCGCTCCACAACGCGTTCGCCACGCCCTGCAGATCGGTGTAGAGCACCCGCGGCGGCCCCGCGCCCGCGCCGGTCACCGCGTCCTGGTTACCCGGCGCGTCGGCCAGCCGCACCACCACGCCGTCCCCGCGCACCCGACCCAGCCCGGTGCTCGCCTCCAGGTTGCGCAACCGCGCCGCGGCCGAACCGCTCAACGCCGCGTCCCGCTGCCGACCGACCTCCTCGCGCAGCTCGTCGGCGCGCACCGACAGACGGTCGGTCTCGCTCACCCGATCCTTGATCTGCGCCACCAGCCCGGAGCGTGCCTTGCTGCGCCCCGGCTCGTCCGCCATCGTCTGCCGGTACGCGACCGCGAAGAGGAAACCCAGCACCACCACCACGACCAGGCTGACCGAACGCGTCGACCAGGCGCGCCACCCCTGCGGCGCCTCGGCCGGTCGCGACCGCCTGGCGGCCGCCGCGTCGGCGTAGCCCGGGTCGAGCGGGTTGCGGAACAGCTCGGTGAGGAAGTCCGGGGCGTACACCCGCTCCCGGCGGGGCCCCTCGGGCCGCGGGGCGCTCATGCCGCCGCTCCCGGGCCTCGTGCCGCGCGCACCAGCCGGGCCGCCTGCACCACGTACATTCCGCCGGCCACCCAGTAGAGCACCAGCCCCCACCAGGCCAGCCCCCAGCCGATCGCGGCGGCCGCCGTCGCCACCCCGGTCGAGGCGGTGGCCAGCAGCAGCACCGGGAACGCGGCGAGCAGCAGGAACGTGGCGGTCTTGCCCACGTAGTGCACCGGCGGCGGCCCGTACCCGTAGCGGCGCAGCACCGCCAGCGAACCGAGCAGGAGCAGCTCCCGGGCCAGCAGCGCCGCGGTGAACTGCCACGGCACCACCTCCCGGGCGGTGAAGGCGAGCAGCGTGGCCAGGATGTAGAGCCGGTCGGCGAGCGGGTCGAGCAACTCCCCCAGCCTGCTGACCTGGCGCAGCCGGCGGGCGATCCAGCCGTCCACCCAGTCGGTGGTGCCACCGATGGCCAGCACGACGACCGCCGCCACGTCGGCGCGGGCGACCAGGAACAGGTAGAGAAAGAGCGGCACGCCCAGCAGCCGCCCGAAGCTGATCAGGTTGGGCAGGGTGAGCACCTGGTCACCGGGAGCCTGGTCACCGGTGTCTCGCGGATGCTCTGCCCGAGCCGGCCGACGCGACACCGAACCTCCTCCGCGGCACGCCCCGACGCCCGGCCGACGTCGGGCGCGGCGGAGGTCGTACGCGCTGTCGGGCCGGCCACCGCCGGCTCCCCTACGGCCCCGGACGGGACCTCTTCCCTGACGCGGCCCGCGATCGATGATCGCGGGCCGGGCGAGTGCGCTGCCACTATATCGGGCTTCCGCCCGCGCCCCGGGTGCCGCCGTGCGCCATTCGGTGCGGCTCTGCCGCACTGTGGCGTGGATCACCACGCGTAAGGCATCCTAGGATACTAGTGGAGGGTGCCGTACGGAGTCAGGCCGTGCGCACGGCGGAGTCGGTCTGCTGCTGCTCCGGCGCCGCCTGGGTCGCCGCCCGACCGAACGCGAGCAACGCCACCAGGAGATCGTGCTGCATTCGTGGAGGCATCCGGTCCAACACCACCTGCACCGCGCGCTGCCGCCGCTCGGCCAACTCCCGCAGCAGGGTCTGCGCGGCGGCAGTCGGCACCAACCGCACCTCGCGCCGGTCCCGCGGATCGGCCACCCGGCGGAGCAGCCCGGTCGCCTCCAGCCGGTCGCAGAGGCGACTGGCGGAGGAGGGCACCACGTCCAGCAACTCCGCCAACCGGTTGACGTTCGTCTCGGCCCGGCTGCTGATCAGCGCCAGGACCCGCAACTGGGTCGGCGGCACCTGGTGTCGCGCCGCCGCCGACTCGAGCACGGCGATCAACGTCTCGGCTGCCGTGTCGATCGCCGAGGCGAGATCCGCAGGTCGCTCCACCTGATGTCCCCTGCCGTCGTCACGCTGGTGCCCGCCCGACGGAGCGGCGGCGATTCTCACCCGCCGTCCCGATCGCGCGGACCGTGCCAGTCCAGGCAGACCACGACGGCATCGTCGCGCAGATCGGAGTCCGCGTGGTAGGCGTGCAGTTCGCGCATCACCGTACCAACCGCCTCCGTGGCCGGCTGCAACCGTGTGGCGCGCAGGGAACGTGCCATCATCCGCTGCCCGTACGGCTCCTGGCCCGCCGGCTCGGCGGCCCACACGCCGTCGCTGACCACGAAGACGCGGTCACCGGGCGCGAGCTGGAACTCCTGCAGCTCGTAGCGGGTCTCGGCGAACATGCCCAGCGGTAGCTGCTGCTCCAGCTTCAGCGGCTCGACCGTCGCGCCCCGCAGCCGGAACATCTGCGGTGAACCGGCGTCGACCGCGCGTATCCGCCCGGTGCCGGTGTCCACCTCCAGCAGCAGGGTGGCCACGTGCCGGTCACCCCGGTGCTGGTAGAAGACCGTGTCCGAGGCCAGTTCCGCCTGCTCCACCAGGCCACCGCCGGAGCGGCGCGCGTTGCGCATCGCGTTGACGGTGACCGCCGTCAGCAGCGACGCGGCCAGGCCACTGCCCTCACCGTTGAGCACCGTCACGGTGAGCCGGTCGCTGTCCAGCGACCAGTCGAAGTGGTCCCCACCGACGGTGTACGCCGGTTCGAGCTGGCCGGCCAGATGGAACGCGCGGTGGGCGACGCTGCGCCCGGGCAGCAGGTCCCACTGCATCTCGGCGGCCATGCTCAGCCGCTCACGGCGTCGGGCCCGGCGGTACCGGTCGGTCTCCCGGTCCGCGGCCCGCATCGTCACCGCCAGGGCGCCGGCGATGTCCGTGGCGACACCGGTGACGGCCGGGCCCGGTACGGCCGGCAGTTCGATCATCAGCACACCCAGCCGCTCCCCCCACACCGTCAGCGGCAGGTAGAGCCGGCACGCGCCCTGCTCGGCGGCGTCGCGTACCGGTTGCTGACTGCTGAAACAGCGTTGCGCCATGGTGTGGCAGGCCAGGAACCCGGCCGCCGGCAGGTCCGGGTCCAGCACCGGCCAGAGCCCGCTGATCCGGTAGTCGGCGACGAACACGTCGGTGCGCACCGCCCCGAGCGTCGAGCGGATCGCCCGGTCCGCGGCCTCGGCCAACTGGTCGGGCGGGGCCTCGCGCAGGGCACGCGACACCACGTCCGGGGCGTCCACCATGGTCGTCCTCTCCAGAAGCTTGCTACAGGGCAAGCATCATACGGACCCCTGCGGGCGACCCGTCGGCGCGGTCATCGGGGATCAGTCGGCGCCTCGGGTCGCCAGCGCGCCGTGGAACGCGTCGGGCACCGCCGCCGGCGTGCCGTCCGGCCGCCACCGGTGCACCGGGACGATGCCGTCCGCCGTCGGCGCCCACCGGCCCAGCAGTGGCGCGAACGCGTCCGGCGTACGCATGCGAAAGGCCGGCCCCATCATCGCCAGCGCTTCCGGATGACCGGCCAGCTCCTCGGTGTCGAAGTCCACGGCGAGCATGCTGCCCGGCGCCGCGGCGGCGTACAGCTCGTCGAGGGTGCGCGCGAGGGTGTCGTCGTCGAGGAACGCGGCCAGCCCGAGGAAGATCACCCCGACGGGCCGGCGGCCCCAGCCCGGGACGAAGCGGTGCAGCTGCGCCGGGTCGACGGTGCCGACGTCGGTGGCGTCGCCGTAGCCGTAGCCGGCCCGGTCGCTGCCGGCGAGGATGCGCTGCCCCAGCCGGATGGTGACCGGATCCACGTCGGTGTAGAGCACGGTGGCCTCGGCGGCGACCTCGTGCACGTTGCCCATCGTGGGCACCCCCGCGCCGAAGACCAGGAACCCGTCGACGCCCTGCCCGGCGATGGCCCGCACCGCCCGACCGAGAAAGGCCCGCAGCTCCCGGAACACCGGCGCGCACGGCCCGTACGCCTGCTCGAACGCGGTCGCGGCGGCCACGTCGACCGGGAAGTGGTGATCCCCGCCGAGCCAGAAGTCGATCATGCGAGCCGTGCTCGGCTGGTCCGGTTCACCCATCGACGACACTCCCTCCCGGCTGGTCGTCGCCAGCGTACCGACCCGGACGCTCTGGGCGGTATCGCTCCGCCGGGCCGCCCCCGGCCGCGATACTGGCCCCGGCGGGAGGTGGCCCGGTGAACTCGGCGCACAGCGCGGCGGTGGTGGTCGGCGTGGACGGCTCGGAGCCGTCCACGCGCGCGGTCCGCCTCGCCGCCACCGAAGCCGCCCGCCGACACCGGCCGCTGCGCGTCGTGCACGGGTTCATCTGGCCACTGCTGCACGTGCCGGTCTCCCCCGCCCCGGACGCCCCGCCCGGCGGTGGACTGCGCCATCAGGCCGAGGAGCTGGTCGCCGCCGCGGTGGCCGAGGCCCAGGCCACCGCACCCGGCCTGTCGGTCTCCGGCGAGATCATCGACGGCGAGGCCGCCGCGGTGCTGGTGGGCGAATCCCCCACCGCCGCGCTCATCGTGCTCGGCGACCGGGGGCTGGGCGGCTTCGCCTCGCTGGTGGTCGGCTCGGTGGCGGTGCAGGTCTCCGCGTACGCCGACTGCCCGGTGCTGGTGGCCCGCGGCGCGGAACGTCCCGACGAGCCGGTGCTGGTCGGCATGGACGGTTCGGCGGCGTCGCGGCTCGCCGCGGAGTTCGCCGCCGAGACCGCCGTGGCGCGCGGCGTGCCGCTGCTTGCGGTGCACGCCTACCGGCACCCACCCAGCAGCGGCCCCGGCGACATGCAACCCCTGGTGTACGACGAGGCGCGGCTGCACGGCGAAGAGGATCAGGTCCTCGCCGAGTGGCTGGCCGGGCTGACCGAGCGCTGCCCCGGCCTGCGCCTGACCGGGCGGGCTGTGCACGGGCGGCCCGGCGCCGTGCTCGCCGAGGCGTCCGGCGCCGCCCAGCTGGTGGTCGTCGGCGGGCAGGGGCGCGGCGAGGTGACCGGGTTGCTGCTGGGGTCGGTGAGTCAGTCGGTGCTGCACCACGCGCGGTGCCCCGTCGCGGTGGTCCGCGGCCCCCGCTGAGACCCGGGGTTGGCCCGCTGCCAGACGGGTAGACGGCCGCGGTACGCCAACGGCGACGAAGGAGGCAGCAGATGCCAGGACCACGGCCGGGCAGTAACGCCTACGACAAGCAGCGGGCGCGGATGCGCAACGCGATCGACGATTCCGGACGGCGGGTACCCGACGGCAAGGCCAACCAGGTCGCCAACCGGATCCTGCAGGAGGATCGCGGTCAACGGGGCGTGGTGCGCGGCGAGCGCACGTACGGCCCCAAGAGTGAGCGCGAACCAGGCGACCCGAAGTGAGAAGGGCCGACCTGGCCGACGGCGCCATCGCGGGCGCCGTCGGCAGCACCGCGCTCAACGTGGTCACCTACCTGGACATGGCTCTGCGGGCCCGCCCGTCGAGCAGCACCCCGGAGCAGACCGTCGACCGGCTGGCCGGGATCGCCCACGTGGACCTGGGATCCGGGGCCCCGGCGGAGAACCGCCGCTCGGGCCTCGGCGCCCTGGTCGGCTACGGCTTGGGCGTCGCCGCCGGCGTCGCGTTCGCGCTGTACGCGCGTGGCCGGCGCCAGCCGCTGCCGATGGCCACGGGCGTGCTCGGCGCCGGCGTGATGACGATGACCGACGGGTCCATCACCGCGCTGGGCATCAGCGACCCGCGCACCTGGCGGCGCAGCGACTGGATCTCCGACATCGTGCCCCACCTGGCGTACGGGCTGACGGCCGCCGCCACCTGGAACAGGTTGCGGCGGCCGTCACGTGGCGGTCGTTAGATCCGGTTGTCGCTGTCGTCCTCGGCGACCGGCTCACCGGTCGGGCCGTACGGCGACACCTGGCCCTTGGGCACCGGCCGACCCTCGTCTCCGCGGGACGAGCCGCGGTTGAGCGGGTGCCCCGTCGGCTTGGGCCCCTTGCTGTCCTGACTGGTGGCTCCCTTGGCGTTGCGCCGGAACTCCTCCTGCTGCGGGTTGACCACGGGTGTCTCCCTCCGGGTACGGCAGGCGGCATCGACCGCCTCCACCGCAGGCATACCCGCCCGACCCGGCGGCATTCCGGACCCGACCACCGGCGCAAGGGCTAGGCGACGGCGGGGCGGGTACCCACCGGACGTGGGCAACGACCGAATCGTGGCGCAGGTCCTGCTGGAACGCAGCAGCCGCACGTACGCGGAGGACGCCGGCATCCGGCTCTCCGACCGACCCGGGCCGCTGTACCAGCTGCTGGTGCTGACCACCCTGCTGAGCACCCGGATCCGGGCCTGCGTTGCGGTCGATGCCGCACGCGAGCTGTTCGCGGCCGGCTACCGCACACCGCAGGCGATGGAGGCGGCCACCTGGCAGCAGCGGGTGGACGCGCTGGGCCGGGGCCACTACCGGCGCTACGACGAGCGGACGGCCACCATGCTCGGCACCGGCGCCCGACTGTGCCTCGACCGGTGGCACGGCGACCTGCGGCGCCTGCACGCGGAGGCCCGGGGCGACCCGGCCGGACTGCGCCGCCGGCTCACCGAGTTCCCCGGCATCGGACCCACCGGCGCGGACATCTACCTGCGCGAGGCGCAGACGGTCTGGTCCGACCTGCGCCCGTACGCCGACCGCCGGACGTTGGCCGGTGCGAAGCGGCTGGGCCTGCCGGGCTCACCGGACGGGCTGGCCGGGCTGGTCGACGAGCCGGACTTCGGGCGGCTCGCGTCGGCGCTGGTACGGGTGGCGCTCGGCGAGGAGTCCGCCGGTGAGGTCACCCGCGCCGCCCGCTGAGAACCGCTCACTTCACCGTCTTGTCGCCCGGTCGGGTCAGGTGCCACACCAGCAGCGCGGCGAGCAACGCCAGCACCACCAGCCCGCCGGAGATGCCCCGGCCCTCCTCGGGGCTGCGGCCGGCGGTGCCGAAGTAGATCACCGCGAGGCCGGCCAGCACCGTGACGAACGTACGAAACCCTCGGTCCTTCACATCTCGCACCGTATGCGCGGCCCGTCCGCTCCGCGGCCGGTTCGCCGGAGTGTCCCCCGTACGGGTGGCTTGCAGCACCTCGGGTATGGCGTCGACAGGCGACCTCGACCCCGGCCGATCGAGGGTCGTCAGCGCTCGTTGGTGAAGCCGCGCAGCCGCACCCGGCGGACCGCGCGGTCGGCGACCTCCACCACCTCCAGGGTGAGCCCGGGCAACCGGACGGTCTCCCCCGGCTCATCGGGCAGATGCCGCAGCCGGGCCAGCACCAACCCGGCCACCGTCGTGTACTCCCGCGACAGCGGGAAGCTCAACCGCACCCCCAGGTCGGGCAGGTCGTGCAGCGGGAAGTCACCGGGCACCAGCAGCGACCCGTCCGGCTCCCGGACGACCTCGCGTACGTCCCGGTCGGTCTCGTCGTACAACTCGCCGACCACCTCCGCCAGCAGGTCCTCCAGGGTGACGATGCCGTCGATGCCGCCGTGCTCGTCGACCACCAGGGCGAGCTGCTGGTGCTCCAGACGAAGCCGGCGCAGCGCGTCGGCGACCGGCAGCGTGACCGGCAGCAGCAGCGGCGGGCGGGCCCGCTCCCCCACCGTGCCGTCGCCGGCGCGCACCAGGTCACGGATGTGCACCACGCCGATCACCTCGTCCAGGCTGCCGGAGCCGGTGACCGGCGCGCGGGACCGTCCGGCGGCGGCGAGGCGCCGGACACCCTCGCCGGCGGCCAGGCCGGCCGGCAGCGTGGTCACGTCCCGCCGGGGCACCAGGATCTCCCGCAGCGTCCGCCCGGCGATGTCGAACGCGCCGGTCAGGATCTCCCGCTGCTGGGCCGACAGGCCGCGCTGACTGACCAGCATCTCCCGCAACTCCTCCTCGGTGGTCTCCTCCCGGCTGGCCTTCGGATTGCCGCCGGCCAACCGGACCACCGCGTCGGTGGCCCGGCTCAGCAGCCACACCGCCGGCCGGGACAGTCGGGCGAGCAGGTCCAGCGGGCCGGCGCTGAGCAGCGCCCAGCGTTCCGCGCGCTGCATGGCCAACCGCTTCGGGGCCAGCTCGCCGATCACCAGGGTGACGAAGGTCAACGCCACCGTCACCAGCACCACCGAGGCGGGCCGGGCCGCCGCGCCGAGGAAGCCGAGCGGGGCGACCAGCGGCTCGGCCAGCGACACCGCGGCCGCCGCCGAAGCGAGGAACCCGGCCAGGGTGATGCCGAGCTGAATGGTGGCCAGGTAGCGGTTCGGGTCGCGGGAGAGCCGCACCAGCCGGTCGCCGGCACGGCTCCGCCGGCCCAACCGCCGCAGCTGCCCCTCGCGCAGCGTCACCAACGCCATCTCGCTGCCGGAGAGCGCGGCGTTGATCAGGACCAGTACGGCCACCAGCACCAACTGTCCGAGCTGAACGCCCATCGCGTACCCCCGTCCGCCGCCTCACGCCACTCAACCGCAGCAGAGCCGGCCGTGGGCGCGGTTTCCTGCCCGCCGGTCCCCGCTCAGTCGACCTCCAGGTCGTCCAGGGAGATCGCGTGGGTCATCAGCCACCGTGCCAGCGCCGACATGCCGAACAGCCAGAGCGGGGCGGACTCGGTGGGGCCGTTGGTGGCGTAGATGGCGAACCGCAGGTCCGGGGCGCGGTACGCCTCGATCCGCCACCGGTGCTGCCGGTCCCGCCAGACCGCCGAAGGGTCCATGGCGTCACCGTAAGTGACGGTCGGTGATCTGGTGGCCGGATACCGGGTCAGCCGGGCACGATGGCTGCGCCGAGCAGGCCCCGCGCCCCCGCGACGAGGAGGGCGAGCCCGATGCCGCCGAGCACCAGCCAACCGAATCCACGCCACCCCGAGCCACGGCCGGGAACGGGCGCCGACGGCGGTCGCCAGAGCTCCCGGTACGACCAGGCCAGCACGCCCACGCCGAACGGCAGCAGCCCGACCCAGAACCAGAACCATCGGGTACCGGCCATCGGGGGCGCGCCGGTGACCAGCCGCGCCAGCCAGAGCAGGACCAGCACGGCGGCGAGCAACGCGGCGGTGTCCGCGATTCGGTGCGCGAGAGCCCCGTCGGCCTGCCACGGACCGGCGACGTCGGCGAGCCGTGCGTCCCGGCTCCCGGGCCGGTAGTCACCCGGCGTGCTCGTCGAGGCGGCCCCGGACGGGCTCGGCGTCGCCGCGGGTTCCGGGTCGGGCGGTGCGACGAAGGCGTATCGGATCTGGCCGGTGGGCACGCTCCAGGCGATCAGTCCACCCTGCGTGTCGTACTGCGGTCGTGGCCGGCTGCCCCAGTACGCGTCGTCGTCGACCCAGCCGTACGCCCGCTGGAACGTCACCACGCGGCCAGCCGCCAGGTCCCTGTCGAGCTGGTCCACCGTCGACTCGCGGGGCTCCACCCACCACGCCAGGCCGGCCCAGAGCACCCACAGCACCGGCAGCCCCCACCGCAGCATGACCGGAGCAATGCGGCGCCACCGGCCACCGAACGGCGGCGACGGGGACGGGAACGGGGAAGGCTGGGCCATCCCCACACCCTGACAGCCCGCCGCAATCCGATCGTGGGCCGAACGAGCCGCTCAGGTGACGACGATCCGGGCGTCGTCGGGCAGCCGGCGGGTCGCGCCCCGACGGTCGAGCAGCTCCAGCAGCGGCACCGCCACCCGGCGGGTGGTGTCCAGCGCCTGCCGCGCCGCGGAGAGGGTGAACGGCTGGGGCAGGCCGGCCAGCACCCGCACCGCCTCGTCGAGCGCGTCGGGCAGCAGCACGACGCTGTCGGCCAGCCGCAGCAGCGCACCGGCGCGCACGGCGGCCCCGATCTCCCGGGGACCCAGGCCCAGGTCCACGAGACGGTCGGCTTCCGGGGCGCGGAACGGTCGGTCGGCGTACTCGACGCGGACGCGCTGCACGGCCCGGGCCACCTGCTCGGGCAGCGCGCCGGCGCTCGCGGCACCGACCCGGCCCGCGTGGATCCTCAGCGGCGGCCGGACCAGCGCCTCCACCAGCACCCGGTCGGGCAGGGCCAGGCGCTGACGCAGGGCGTCCACCGGCATCCCCGGCTCCAGCGGGTGCTCCCGGGTGTACCGGGCGACCTCCTCGATCAGCTGCTCGCCGAGCCGTGCCCAGTGCTCGGGATCGGCCAGCCAGTCACCCGCCACGGGCGCGGCGTGCGCCGGCACACCCATCCGGATCAGCGTGCCGGCCCGGACGAGCCGGCGGCGGCGCAGCTCCCCGGCCAGATCTGGTCGCCCGTCCAGGTCGGCGAGGACCTTCGCGCGGGAGACGGCGGCGCCCCGGCGGGCCAGCGGCGGCGGGGCCACGTCCAGCACCCGCACCCCGCCGGCCACGTGATACCGACCCGGGTCGCGCAGCAGCGCCCGGTCGCCGACCAGCAGGGGCAGCGGACGGGCCAGCCGGAGCCGGACGGTGTCCGGACCGAGCGGGCGGACCCGTACCGGCACCGCCGCCGACCCCACGTGCAGGGTGAGGGTGGCCGGCAGGTCGGCCGCCGGATCGCCGGTGAGCCGGACGTCGACGAGGTCGGTGCGGTGAAACCGGCCCGGAGTGAGCAGCGCGTCGCCCCGGCCGAGCCGGTCGCGGGGCGTGCCGCGCAGGTTGACCGCCACCCGGGCCACCGCCGTCGCCTCGGACCGGGCCTGGCCGAGTGAGTGCAGGCCGCGTACCCGGACCGGTTCGTCGCTGCCGGCCAGCTCCAACTCGTCGCCGACCCGCAACCGACCTGCGCCGAGGGTGCCGGTGACCACGGTGCCGCTGCCCCGCACGGTGAAGCTGCGGTCGACCCAGAGCCGGACCGGATCGTCCACGCTGGGGGCCGGCAGCCCGGCGGCGAGCCGGTCCAGGGCGGCGCGCAGCTCCGGCAGGCCGGCGCCGGTCAGCCCGCTGACCGCCACCGCCTCCACCGCGCCGAGACTCGTCGCCGCGATCTCGGCCCGGGCCCGGGCCGTCGCCGGCTCCGGATCGGCCAGGTCCGCGCGGGTCACCGCCAGCAGGCCGTACGCGACGCCGAGCGCGTCCAGCGCCGCCAGGTGCTCGGCGGACTGGGGCATCCACCCCTCGTCGGCGGCGACCACGATCAGCGCCGCCGGCACCGGGCCGACCCCGGCGAGCATGTTCGGCACGAACCGCTCGTGCCCGGGCACGTCGACGAACGCGGCCGTGCCGCCGGACGGCAGGGTCGTCCAGGCGAAGCCCAGGTCGATGGTCATTCCCCGGCGGCGTTCCTCGGCCCACCGGTCCGGCTCCATTCCGGTCAACGCCCGGACCAGGGTCGACTTGCCGTGGTCGACGTGCCCGGCGGTGGCGACGACGAACACGGTCAGTCGTCCCCGGGTACGCGCAACACGGCCGCCCGGACCGCCTCGTCGGCGTCGGCGGGTACGCAGCGCAGGTCGAGCAGGAGCCGGCCGCGCACCACCCGGCCGAGCACCGGCTGATCGCCGGTGCGCAGCGGCGCCGCGTACCGCTCGGGCAGGCTCAGCGCCCAGGAGTCCAACTCCACGCCGGGGGCGCCTCCGCCGCCGACCACGGCGACCGCCGGCACCACCTCCGCCTTGCGGCCGTCCACGCCGAGCCGGTCGCGCAGCCGCTCCACCCGCTCGCGCAGGGCGCCCGGGTCGGCGTGCAGCGCCGCTCGGGTCGGCGTGTCCGGGCGGTGCAGGGTGGCGGCCAGCGCGGCCAGGGTGAGTTTGTCCACGCGCAGCGCCCGGGCCAGCGGATGGCGGCGCAGCCGGTCGACCAGCTCGGCGTCACCGAGCAGCAGCCCCGCCTGCGGGCCGCCGAGCAGCTTGTCGCCGCTGGCGGTGACCAGGGTGGCGCCGGCCCGCAGGGCGCCGGCCGCGTCCGGCTCGTCGGGCAGCAGCGGATCCGGGGCGAGCAGCCCGGAGCCGATGTCGGCGACCACCGGCACGCCCAGGGTGGCCAGCTGTCGTACCGGGGTGGCCGACGTGAAGCCGGTGATCTGGAAGTTCGACGGGTGCACCTTGAGCACGAAGCCGGTCTGCGGGCCGAGCGCGGCGGCGTAGTCGGCGAGCGTGGTGCGGTTGGTGGTGCCCACCTCCCGCAGCCGGGCGCCGGTGCTCTCCAGCAGGTCCGGCAGGCGGAAACCGTCGCCGATCTCGACCAGCTCACCCCGGCTGACCACGATCTCCCGACCGGCGGCCAGCGCGGTGGCGGCCAGCACCAGGGCGGCGGCGCCGTTGTTGACCACGTGCACGGCGCCCGCGTCCGGTACGGCGGCGGCCAGCGCGTCGAGGGCGTCCCGGCCGCGGCGGGCCCGCCGCCCGGTGCTCAGGTCCAGCTCCACATCGGTGTGCCCGGCGGCGGCCACGACCGCGGCGACCGCGGTGGGTGACAGCGGCGCCCGGCCCAGGTTGGTGTGCAGCACGACGCCGGTGGCGTTGAGCACCGCGCGGGGGCCGGGTGCCGGCAACGCCGCGACGGCGGCGTCCCGGACCTCGTCGGGGCCGATCTCGCCGCCGCGGGCCCGCTCCTGCGCGCGGACGACGACCGCCTTGACCCGGTCCCGGCCGAGGGTCGCGGCGGCCGCGGCCAACCGGGGATCGGCGAGCAGCGCGTCGGTACGGGGCACCCGACGCCGCGGGTCCACCGGACCGTCGCCCATCACGTCATCTCCTACCGCCTGTTGGCGGAGACGGACGGGAATCGAACCCGCCTGGCCCGGGTCCCGGACCACTCCGGTTTTGAAGACCGGGAGGGGCACCAGCCGCCTGAACGCCTCCATCGGACATTCGATCACAGCACAGGCGGCGCCGCCCGGTCAGGTGGAAGATCCACCCTCGGTCCGGCGGGCTTCGACCCGTTCGCGCTGCGGCACCACCGTGTACCGAGGGTCGCGGGCGGAGGCCACCCCGCCGTAGAAGATGCCGAACCGGGTCGCGACCGAGGCGGCCAGCAGCGCGGCGCCGGAGAACGCGCCGACCACCCGGCTGCGCCGGCCGAGCAGCGCGCCGGCCACCCCCGCCGCGGTCAGCAGCCGACCGGCGCGCAGCAACCGACCGGGCCGGCCCCTCCGGTAGGGCTCGCTGAGCAGGCCGAGGCGGGTCTCCACCCGGTGCGCGCCGTACAGCTCCATCGCCGCGCCGACCACCGCCATCCGCCGGGCCGGCCCGGCCTCCGCCGGTGGCGCGGCGAGCAGACCCACGCCGGCGCCGCTGGCCAGCGCGCTGCCCGCGAAGATGACCGGCAGCTCCGGGTACGCCTCATGCCACGACGGCACGGCCGTGTCGGCGAGCAGCACCCCGGTGTAGGTGGCCAGCGCGGGCGCAGTACCGGCGGCGAGCAGCCCAGCGGCGTGCCCGACCGGCGGCAACGCCCGGCGGGCCAGTCCGAGCAGCCCGCGCCGGGGCAGCCAGTCGGCGGCCTCGGCGATCGCGGCCACCCCGGCCGCCGGCCCGTAGGCGGTGAGGATCCAGGTGCCCACCGACATCGGCGAGGTCGGCTTGGCGACCCGCAGCATGTGGTGGAACCGGGCCGGTCGGCCCAGGTCGTGAATCAGGAAGACGGCGCTGGCGCTGACCGCGGCCAGCGCGGTGACCCGGCCGGCCCGGCGCAACGCCGGTCGGTCGGTGAGCTGCCCGCCCGCGGCGAGCAGCGACGAGCCGGCGGCCAGCCCGCCGGTGAACAGGTACGCGGCGATGTCCCACTTCCAGACCGGCGCCTTCAGGACGGGCCGGCCGTAGTACGAGGTGAACTCGGCCTCCGGAACCCGCAGCTCCTCACCGCCACCACGACGACCGCCCCGCCGCGCGCGCCCGCCGGTCTGCTCGGCGTTCCGCTGCGGCCGCGGGCTCAGGCTAGCGTCGGTCGGGCTCGCGTCGGTCGGGCTCGCGTCGGTCGGGCTCACCTCGGTCAGGCTCGCCTCGGTCGGGCTCGCGGCGGCGAGCCGGTCGCGGAAGCGGCGGAACAGGGCGCCCACCTCGGGGCGGTGCGGACTCACGAGGAACCTCCGACGAACGCGGCGACGGTGGCCGCCGCCATGGCCAGGGCCGCGAGCCCGGCGCGTTTCCACATCTTCGGCAGGTCGCGGGTGGTCACGACCGGGTCCGGTGGCAGCCCGTACACCTCCGGCTCGTCCAGGAGCAGGAAGAACGCCCCGTCACCACCGACGCCGTCGTTCGGGTCGTGCCCGTACAACCGCGCCTCGGGCACCCCCCGCTCGTGCAGGGTCGCCACCCGCGCCGCCGCCCGCTCCCGCAACTCCTCCAACTCCCCGTACTGGATCGACTCCGTCGGGCACGCCTGCGCACACGCCGGGGTCATCCCCACACCCAACCGGTCGTAGCAGAGCGTGCACTTCCACGCCCGACCGTCGTCCTTACGCTGATCGATCACCCCGTACGGGCAGGCGGAGATGCAGTAACCACACCCGTTGCAGATGTCCTCCTGCACCACCACCGTGCCGAACTCCGTGCGGAACAACGAACCCGTCGGGCAGACGTCCAGACACGCCGCATGCGTGCAGTGCTTGCACACATCCGACATCATCAGCCACCGAAAATCCGTACGCCCCTCCGCACCGCTGCCCCGACCCGGCGGCTGCGCACCCGGCATCCCGAGGAACTGCGGCCCCGAGCCACCGTCACCCGGGTCGGCGGTGGCCGGGCCGATGTCCCGTGGGGCTGCGGCGACCGGGCCGTTGTCCCGTGCCACTGCGGCGATCGGGCCACCGCCCCCGCGCCCGGCGGCGATCGGGGCGCCGAGCACGTCGGCCGGCCCGCCCGTGGCCATCCGGGCGGCGGCCGACGGCGCGCCGGTCGGCAATCCAGGGTCGGTGCCGGTGCGCCCGCTGGTGCCGGCCGCCACGGCCGCCGACGCCGCGCTGACCGGACCGTCGGTCGGCGTCCCCGCGAACGGCGGCGTGCGGTGCCCGGCCGGGCGGGGCTGCTCGATGAAGGCGACGTGCCGCCACGAGTTCGCGGTCAGCGCGCCGGTGTTGTCGTACGACATGCCGAGCAGGTCCAGGCCGGAGCCGGGCACCCCGTTCCACTCCTTGCACGCGACCTCGCAGGCCTTGCAGCCGATGCAGACGCTGGTGTCGGTGAAGAACCCCATCCGCGGCGGCGCGGTCGACCAACCGGCGTCCGGCGCCGGGTCCAGCGGCCCGTACAGGCTGTTCGGGTCAGGAATCACCGCGCCCCTCCCCGTCGCTGTCGGTGGTGACCACCGGGGCGTTGCGGCCCGGGATGATCCCCGCTCGCCGCTGATACTCGGCCACCAGGTCGAGCAGCGCCGTCCCGGTGGGCCGGCGGCCGGGCCGGACGTCGCAGGTGCCGACCTTGCTCTCCTGGATCAGGACGTTGGGATCGAGGCTGATGCCGAACAGGTCGTTGGCCGAGTCGCCGGTCACCAGACCCTCGAACCCGAAGTGGTACGGCAGCCACACCTGGTGGATGATCCGACCGTCCACCCGCAGCGGCGTGAGCCGGTCCGTCACCAGCACCTTCGCCTCGATCACCGCACGGCCGCTGACCAGGTGCGCCCAGTCCAGGTGCGCCAGCCCACGTTCGGCCGCCAACTCCGGGGACACCTCGACGAACATCTCCGGTTGCAACTCTGCCAGCGGACGGACCGTCCGGCTCATCCCGCCGGCGGTGTGGTGCTCGGTGAGCCGGCTGACCGTGAACACGTACGGGAAGACCTGACTGTGCTCCTCGGGCGGGCTCGGGTTCACCGAGTTCACCGGGTGCGCGTACGTCTTGCGGGTCGGGTTGGCCTGCTGCCGGTACAGCGGGTTGCGCACCGGCGACTCAACCGGCTCGTAGTGGGTCGGCAGTGGCCCGTCCAGGACACCGCTCGGCGCGTACAGCCAGCCCTTACCGTCGCCCTGCATGATGAAGGGGTCGTCGCCGGCGATGCCCTCCGTGCCGGACGCGCCGTGCGGCGGCCGGTACGACGGCGGTTTGGTCTTCTCGAAGTCCGGCACGTCGTAGCCGGTCCACTCGCCCTTGTCCGGGTCCCACCAGACGTACCTCTTGCGCTCGCTCCACGGATTACCGTCCGGGTCCGCGGACGCGCGGTTGTACAGGATCCGCCGGTTCGCCGGCCAGGCCCAACCCCACTCGGCGGCCACCCAGTCCTGCTCGTGCCGGGATTTGCGCCGGGCCGCCTGGTTGACGCCGTCGGCGTACACGCCGGTGTAGATCCAGCAACCGATCGCGGTGGAGCCGTCCGCGCGGGCCTCGCCGAACGAGGACAGGGGGCGGCCGGTCGACACGTCGTACCCGTTGATCTCGCGCAGGACCGACTCGGCGCTCGGCTCCGCGTGCGGGCCGTGCGTCGGGTAGTCCCAGGTGAGGTCGAGCAGCGCCCGGTCGCGCGGCAGGCCCGAGCCGGCCAGCTTCTCGCGCAGCTTGCGGCCCAGGTGGTAGAAGAACCACAGCTCGGAACGGGCGTCGCCTGGCGGCTCGACGGCCTTCTCCCGCCACTGCAACAGCCGCTGCGTCTGGGTGAAACTGCCCTCCTTCTCCACGTGCGAGGCGGCGGGCAGGAAGAACACCTCCGTACGGCACTCCTCGGGCACGATCTCGCCGGTGGCCACCTCGGGGCCGTTCTGCCAGAACGTGGCGCTCTCGATCATGAACAGGTCGCGGACCACCAGCCAGTCGAGGTTGGCCATGCCGAGGCGCTGCGCGCGACCGTGCGCCGAGCCGACCGCCGGGTTCTGGCCCAGCAGGAAGTACCCCTTGATCTTCCCGTCGATCATGTTCAGCACCTGTTGGTAGGTGCCGTGATCGCCGGTCATCCGGGGAAGGTAGCCGTAGCAGTAGTCGTTCTCCGGCGTCGCCGCGTCCCCCCAGTACGCCTTCAGGAGACTGGCGGCGAACGAGCGGGCGTTGCCCCAGAAGCCCTTCTGCCCCGGGTGCCGGATGCTGTCCACCCACTCGTCGAACGTGGGGTGGTCGGCGTGGTGCGGCATCGGCAGGTAACCGGGCAGCAGGTTGAACAGGGTCGGGATGTCCGTCGAGCCCTGGATGCTGGCGTGCCCGCGCAGCGCCATCACGCCGCCGCCCGGGCGACCCATGTTGCCCAGGAGCAGCTGGATGATCGCGCCCGTGCGGATGTACTGCACGCCCACGCTGTGCTGCGTCCAGCCCACCGAGTAGATCAGCATTCCGGTGCGTTCCCGACCGGAGTTCCGCGTCCAGGCCTCGGCCAGCTCCAGGAACTTCTCCTGCGGAATGCCGCACACCCGCTCGACCATCTCGGGCGTGTAGCGGGCAAAGTGTCGCTTGAGGATCTGGTAGACGCAGCGCGGATGCTGCAACGTCTCGTCACGGCGGGTCTGCCCGCCCACCTCCGCGCCGTGCGACTCGTGCCGCAGACCAGCGGCGGTGTCCCGCTCCTTCGCGGTGTGCCCGCTGCCGGACGAGTCCTCGTGCCCCTCGTACTGCCAGCTGTCCTGCACGTAGCTGCCGGTCTCAGGGTCGAAGCCGGAGAAGAAGCCGTCGCCGTCCTCGGTGTCGGCGAACTGCTCGCTGACGATCGTCGCCGCGTTGGTGTACGACAGCACGTACTCACGGAAGTCCAACTCGTTGTCCAGGATGTAGCGCACCACCCCACCGAGCAACGCGATGTCGGTGCCCGCCCGGATCGGCAGGTAGCTGTCCGCCACCGCGCTGGTGCGGGTGAACCGCGGGTCGACGTGGAAGACCTTCGCGCCGCGGCGCTTGGCCTCCATCACCCACTGGAAGCCCACCGGGTGCGCCTCGGCCATGTTCGAACCCTGGATCACGATGACGTCAGCGTTGGCGATGTCCTGCTGGAAGTCGGTGGCGCCGCCACGACCGAAGCTGGCCCCCAGACCGGGGACGGTGGCGGAGTGTCAAATACGGGCCTGGTTCTCGATCTGGAGCGCCCCCATCGCGGTGAACAACTTCTTGATGAGGTAGTTCTCCTCGTTGTCCAGCGTCGCCCCACCCAGACTGGAGAAACCCAACGTCCGGTTGAGCGGCCGGCCCTGGCCGTCCACGTCCTCCCAGGTCTGCTCGCGGGCGGCGAGCATCCGGTCGGCGATCATGTCGAGCGCGGTGTCGAGCTCCAGATCCTCCCACTGCGTCGAGTACGGCCGACGGTAGCGGACCGTGGTCTGCCGCAACGGGCTGGTCACCAGGCTCTTGCTGGCCGCACCCTTCGGGCAGAGCCGACCCCGCGAGATCGGGCTGTCCGGGTCACCCTCGATCTGGCTGACCTGCCCGTCCTTGACGTACACCCGCTGACCGCAACCCACCGCGCAGTACGGGCACACCGAGCGGGCCATGCTGTCGGCGTCCTCGGTGCGGGCGGTCAACTCCGCCGAGCGCACGGACTGCGCCGCGGCGCCCCGGCCCAGCGGGTCCGTGCCGGTGAGTTGCCGGTAGACCGGCCAACCCTCGATGAAGGTCCGCAGACCCATCCCCGACACCCCCTCCCACGCGAGCGACCCCATGAACATAGGTCAACCGAGGCATGTTCGCGAACCGAGGAATCGGCAACCGGCACAGACAGCGCCGCCCCCGGCCGGTGGGCCGGGGGCGGCGTTGGTGTCGGTGTGCAGGTCGCCTCTCGGCGAGTGGCGCGACGCGGCTCCAGCCGAACGGTGTTCCGCGAAGGCAATATTAGGTGAGGCCCGGGGACACTGAGTCACACCGACACTGTCCACAACCAGCCGACGACCCGCGTCATTCCCGGGCCACCGGTGGTCGCGGTTGCAAGCCTATGACGTACGCCGCTGGCCGGCACCCCGAGATGGGATGCCGGCCAGTCTGCTGTGGTGCGGTGGGTCAGCTGTTCCAGTGCTGGGCGACCAGGTCGGCAGCCTGCTGCTCCCACTGGGCGTAGGCATCCGGGTACGCCGAGACCTGCACGGTCTGCGCGGCGTCGGTCAACGCCATGTCCTGCCACCCGTCGACCTGCTTGAGGCCCTTGAGGAACGCGGTCGTGGAGTACTCGGGGTCGGTGATCTGCTCCGGCGTGCCCCAACCCGAGCTCGGGCGCTGCTGGAACAGGCCCAGCGAGTCATGGTCGTTCATGTCGCCGAGGTGGCCCAGGTTCTCCAGCTTCGACTCCTGCAGGCTCGTGGCGATCGAGATCACCGCGGCCCGCTCCGGCAGGCCGGCCTTCTTCGTCGCGGCGATGATCGCCTTGACGTTCGCGGTCTGCTCGTCGTTCAGGTCGATGTGCGACTGCGGGCCCTGCGCCTTGACCGTCTGCACCGCAACGGCAACCGGCTTGCCCTCGACCGGGGCGGCGTGCGCGGCGATCGGACCGGCGAACACACCACCGGCGAACGCGAGACCAGCAACGGACAGCACGCTCTTACGAATGATCGTGTTCATGAGGGTTGGCTCCTTCACGGGGGTAGACACCACACGCGCCCTTGTTCCGGGGGGAACGGCACGCAGGGTGCAAGCACCTCGTCCGGCGCTCTCCTACACGGGGAAAAGTCTTGAAGGTCGGCGGCCTACGGGCGGGGGCTCGTGGCGCCGGGTCCATGTGTAACGACCGCCGGGCCGGGGTCATTCCGGGATCGGCCCGTTCATCGGCACCCCTTGGAAGCCGGGTGTTGGTGCGGTCGGTCGGGTCTGCAACGACCGCCGGGCCGGGGTCATTCCGGGGTCGGCCCGTTCATCGGCACCTCGTGTGAGGGGGTGCTGGTGCGGTCGGTCGGGGGTCTGCAACGACCGCGGCCTGGCCGGCATTCCAAACCCGGGAGGCCCCGGGGGTGCGCGCCGTGCTCCTGCGATCGTCAGGGTGTGTAACGACCCCGGGCCGGCCACGATTCCAGCCCACGGGCGCACCCGGTCACAGGCCAGACCACCCCAGACCGGACATCCGGCGACACCACACCACGGTCCCGTCGCCGAACCAGCCGCTCCCCGGGGTTGGTCAACTCCGTATCCCCGACATCGGGGCATCCTCGGCGCCCGGACACCGCAACATCGCCGATACCGAGTCGATCACCCCCAGCCCAGGCCAACCGGGGCGAAGGTCACCTGTCCGACGCCATACCTCACAGGCATATTTATGACTCACAGGTATATCGCCAACGACCACACCAGCCCCCAACGGCAGACGCGACCACCGGCGAGTCGGCAACCCGCCCCCGGCGTCGGAGCACGCGACACCGCACCGCCGGCCGGTCCGGCAGTGCGCCGCCGATCGGCACGCCGCGGCGATTCGGTGTGTCAGCCCGTCGGGCGTCGTACCGCGCGAACCTCGCGAACCTCGCGCACGGGGGCGGCGGACCCGTACGGGAGAAACACGGCCTGCCATGCCTCCAGACAACTGGGCGGCCTCACTGCGGCCAGGACACCGGCGCGGCCCGGCAGGCCCGGCAGGGCCAGACGGCGGGCAGGGTGCCGACACGGGAGTGCGTCGGGGGTGACCCGCTGCCTGCCCGACCCCGTCCCCGCGCCGGGGATCGGCGGACGGCGACCACCGACGGGGTGGGGCCCGCCGTGCCCGGCGCAGGGATCAAGCCTGACCGCCCGGAGCCGGGCACGGCGGGCCCCACCCCACCCACGACGCAGCGCGACAAAAGCAGCGAAAGCAGCGCGACTTAAGAGGAACACGCAAAGCAGAACCGAACCAACCACAGAAACCGCCAAGCCAGACGCACCCCGTAACAAACCCAGGCCGCAACAGCGGAGGGAACGTCGTGAGGGACACCAGCACCGACGAGCGTTACCCTGACACCATGCAGGCCGTCTCCCCCACCGCGACCGGCGTGGCCTTCCTGGCCCGCCCGGGTCGTCCTGCCGTGGTGGCGCGGACGCTCGTCGAGCTGGCGGGCCCCACCCGAGGCGTGGTGGAGCTACCGGTACGGCTGATGTGGAACGCCGAGCGCACCTTCGATCTCGGCGATCCCGACCAGCTGCTCTGGATGTACGAGAACGTGCTGCGGGAGACCACCAGCGCCGAAGATCTGCGCGTCCTGATCAACGGACGGACGCTGCGCCGGGTGTGGCGGCTGCTGAACCTGCCCCGCGGCGTACGCCAGGCGTGGGAGAGCCGGCACCGGGGCCTGCGCGCGGCGTGACCGCACCGCACCTGCACGAGTTCTACCGCGAGGTGGCGCGGGTGGCGCTCGCCGCAGCCGGGCCGCACCGGTTCGTGTTGGGCGGCGGGGTGGCCTGGGCCGCGCACGGGCTGGTCGCCCGCCCCACCGAGGACGTGGACCTCTTCGCCGACGTGGAGGGGGCCGCCGCGGCTGCGTCCGCCGGGGTACGCGTGGCGCTGGAGCGGGCCGGCTTCACGGTGACCGACGCCGACCCGGACAGCGACCTCGCCGACCTGTTCGACGGGTACGGGCGGGACATGAAGGACTTCGTGGTGAGCCGCGACGGGCGGCAGATCCGCCTCAGCCTGGCCCGGCTGGACCGGCAGCAGAGCCCGGTGGTGATGGACCTCGGCCCGGTGATGGACGTCCGTGACCTGGTCGCCAACAAGATCGCGGCGTTGGTCAACCGGCGGGAGGTTCGTGACTTCATCGACGTGGCGGCGGCTCTGGAGCACTACGACGTGACCGAGCTGTTGGTGCTGGCCCGGCAGGTCGACCCCGCACTGGACCCGGCGGATGTGCGGGCCGCCGGGCGGTACCTGGACCGGCTGCCCGACCAGCGCTTCGCCCGCTACGGCCTGGGCTCTGCCGACGTCGCCCGGGTTCGGGAGCGCCTGGCCACCTGGCCGCGCTGATCCGGTTCGCCGAGCGGGACCGTCTGCGGCGGGAACGACGGGGCTGCCGTGGCAGGAGTGAGCTCTGGTGGTTATGGTGCGCGAGGCGCCCACGAGGCGCGTCCAACCCCATGGAAAGGCACGTCATGACCTCTCCCTCCGGCCCGTCGCGTCGCCAGGTGCTCGCCGCCGCGGCCGCGGCGGCGACCGCCCCGCTGATCGCCGCCGCGCCCGCGCAGGCGGCCGGCGCGGCCCGGTCACGCACCTGGGACCTCACCCTCCTGGGCACGTCGGACACCCACGGCAACGTCTACAACTGGGACTACTACCGGGACGCCGAGTACGACGACAGCAAGCAGAACGACATCGGCGTCGCGAAGCTGGCGACCCTGATCAACCAGATCCGTCGGGAGCGCCGCGGCAAGGCGACGCTGGTGCTCGACGCCGGCGACACCATCCAGGGCACCCCGCTGGCCACGTACTACGCCAAGCAGGAGCCGATCACCGCCACCGGGGAGAAGCACCCGATGGCCCGCGCCATGAACGTCATCGACTACGACGCGGTGACGCTGGGCAACCACGAGTTCAACTACGGGCTGCCGCTGCTGGACCTGTGGATCCGCCAGCTCGGGTTCCCGGCGCTCGCCGCGAACGCCGTCAACGCGAAGACCGGTAAGCCGGCCTTCCTGCCGTACGTCATCAAGAAGGTCTCCCTCGGTTTCGCCGCGCCGACCCTGCGGGTCGGCATCCTGGGGCTGACCAACCCCGGTGTGGCGATCTGGGACAAGGGCAACGTCGAGGGCAAGCTGCGCTTCGACGACATGATCGCGACGGCGGCGAAGTGGGTGCCGATCATGCGGGCCCGCGGCGCCGACCTCGTGCTGATCTCCGCGCACGGCGGCGACAGCGGCACCTCCAGCTACGGCCCGGAGCTGCCGAACGAGAACCCGGTGGCGCTGATCGCCCAGCAGGTGCCGGGGATCGACGCGATCCTCTTCGGTCACGCCCACAACGAGGTGGTCGAGCGGTTTGTCACCAACGAGCGGACCGGCGCGCAGGTGCTGCTGTCCGAGCCGTCGAAGTGGGGCCAGCGGCTGACCCGGATGGACTTCACCCTCACCCGCGAGCGCGGCCGGTGGACGATCACCAAGAAGGCCGCCACCATGCTGAACACCAACACGGTGGTCGAGGACCCGAAGGTGCTCGCCGCCGTGCGGGCCCAACACCAGAAGACCATCGCGTACGTCAACCAGGTGGTCGCGCAGTCCACGGTGGAGTTGTCGGCGGCGGAGTCGCGCTACAAGGACACGCCGATCCTGGACTTCATCAACCACGTGCAGACCGAGGTGGTCGGCGCGGCGCTGGCCGGCACCGCGTACGCGGACCTGCCGGTGCTGTCGATCGCGGCGCCCTTCAGCCGGACCGCGGTCTTCCCCGCCGGCGACGTCAAGATCCGCGACGTGGCGGGGCTGTACGTGTACGACAACACCCTCGAGGCGGTCGTGCTCAGCGGCGCCGAGGTCCGCGCGTACCTGGAGTACTCGGCGAAGTATTTCCGCACCCTCGCGCCGGGCGCCCCGGTTGACCCGGAGCAGATCAGCGACCCGGCGGTGCCGGACTACAACTACGACGTCTTCTCCGGCCTGGACTACGACATCGACATCTCCAAGCCGGTCGGCCAGCGCATCACGCGGCTGGTGCTGCCGGGCACCGACACCCCGGTGGCGGACACCGTGCAGTTCGTGG
Source organism: Micromonospora sp. BL4 (assembly GCF_003667505.1). Lineage (GTDB taxonomy): Bacteria > Actinomycetota > Actinomycetes > Mycobacteriales > Micromonosporaceae > Micromonospora. The sequence goes on along the minus strand of NZ_RCVJ01000123.1, from coordinate 9,252 downwards.
TGGCGGTGAACAACTACCGGCGCAGCGGCGGCGGCAACTTCCCCGGCATCGTGAAGTCCCAGGTCTACAACGCGCAGCAGGAGATCCGCCAGCTGCTCATCGACTGGGCGCAGGCCAAGGGGACGATCGACCCGGCCGACTTCTTCCAGCCCAACTGGCGGCTGGTGCGCGAGGGCGTACCGGTCTTCTGACCGGGCGCGCCGGTCGGCGAACCGGTACGCACCGCGAGCGGGCCGTGGGTGGCGACACCCGCGGCCCGTTCCGCGTTCTCAGCCCTGCACGTTCCAGCGGATCGGGTCTTCGGCCCTCTCCGGGCGGTCGCGCGCCGGATCGGTCTCGGTCAGCTCGACGCGCTCCTCGGGGCGGACGGCGGCCGGCAGCTCCCCGAACCGGATGTGGCGCAGGAACTCGTACTCGTCATCGGTGAACGGCTGCTCGGCCATCGGCGCACCTCCTGCTCCCCGTCATTGTGTGGCGGTCGGAGCGGCCCGCACCAGCAGTCCGGTCGGTGCGATTTCCCTGCCGTTCGGGTGCGGCCGTCACCACCTCTACGGCATCCTAGGATCCTGGGTGAATGAGGGGGCGGCGAGGGGCGGGTAGCCGGTCCAGCACCGCGAGCGCCGCCCGGATGGACCGGCGCGCCAGCATCTCGTCGAAGCTCGCCCGGCCCTGACAGAACTGGACGAACATCCGCCACCCCGGCGGGGTCGCCAACAGGGCGTGGAACGCCTCCGGACGGCGGGTGAACAGGTCGAGCAGGCGGTACCCCGCCCGCATCGAGGGCACCAGGCGCTCGGCCACCGCCCGCTCGTACCCGGCCAGGTCGCCGTCGGCTACCGCCGCCCCGGCCAGCTCGCCGGAGCGCAGCGCGAAGCTGATGCCCTCCCGGCTCCACGGCTCCAGCAGCCCGGCCGCGTCCCCCACGACCAGCACCCGGCCGTGCCGCAACGGCGAATCATCGGTACGGCAGCGGGTCAGGTGCCCCGAGTCGTGCTCCGCCGGCAGCCCACTCAGGCCCAACCGGTCGACGAACCGCCGCAGGTAGTCCCGGGTGCCCTCCCCCGCGCCCCGACCCGCGATCACACCGACCGTCAACCTGTCGCCCTTCGGAAACACCCAGGCGTACGAGCCCGGCATCGAGCCCCAGTCCAGCAGCAGCCGCCCCCGCCAACGCTCCTGCTCCACCGGGGGCACCGGCACCTCCAGCTCCAGCCCCAGATCCACCTGCCGGTACTGCACTCCCACATGCCGGGCGGTGACCCCCGAGGAGCCGTCCGCGCCGATCACCGCCCGAGCCGCGAGCGCCGTACCGTCGGCCAGCCGCAGGCGTACCCCCTCCGGGTCCTGCTCGATGGCGCGGACCGCGGCCCGCTCCCGCATTTGGGCGCCGGCGGCGACCGCCGCCGCGCGCAGCCGGTCGTCGAACTCCTCGCGGCGCACCATGGTCACCACCGGACTGCCGTGCCGGCGGGTGAACTCACGGCGGCCGTCGCGGGTGAACGTCACCCGGGTCACCCGGTCGTGCGCGGGCACGTCGATCCGATCCCGTACGGCGGCCAGTGAGGTGCCGATCAGGCCACCGCCGCAGGTCTTGTAACGCGGATGCTCAGCCCGCTCGACAACCAGGGTGCGCACGCCGGCGCTGGCGGCGGCGTGTGCCGCGGAGAGGCCGGCGGGGCCGGCGCCGACGACGACGAGATCCCAGACGATCACGGGTGCAGCCTAGGGCACCGCCCGTGAGCCGGGCCGACCGCCGCGCGTCCCGCGGGCCGCGCCGACCGCCCGATCGGGTGGGCATCTTCGGTCACGCAGGGGGTAACCGGCGCAACGCAACCGTCTGCGTAGAGGCGGACGAGCGAAGGAGGATGTCATGCAGCAGGTGCAACTGTCTGAGGTCGAGCAACGGGTGTACCAGGCGGTCACCGCACTCGAAGCGCGCGGCCAGGTGCCGTACCCGGACATGATCGCCGAAGAGTCCGGGCTGGCCCAGGAGCAGTTGGACGCGCCGCTGCACCTGCTCACCGAGAAGGGTCTGCTGCACCGCGAGGACTCACCCATGGCGGGCCTCGACTTCGGTCCCCGGTTCTGCGCCCGCCAGATGGCGTGACCCGCGGCGCGGCCCTCGACGGTTCGCCCCCCGGTGACCGGGGTAGCGGTCAGGGATGATGATCGACGGTCAACGGGGGGCACGATGACAGCGGCGCGCTCGCCGCAGCCGGTCGACGCGGCGGAGAACCGGCGACGCTGGCAGGCCGTGGGCGTCGGGCTGGTCGCCGCGTTCATGACGCTGCTGGACGTGAGCATCGTCAACGTCGCCGTCCCGTCCCTCGACCGCGCGCTGCACGCCTCCCCGAGCGACCTGCAGTGGGTTCTCTCGGGGTACGCGCTCACCTTCGGCCTGGTGCTGGTGCCGGCCGGCCGCTTCGGCGATGCCCGTGGCCGGCGCAACGCGTTCGTCTTCGGCATCGCGCTGTTCACCGTGACCAGCGCGCTCGCCGGTCTGGCCACCTCCCCGGCGTGGCTGGTCACCGCCCGCCTGCTTCAGGGCGCGGCCGCCGGCGTGGTCAACCCCCAGGTGATCGGGCTGATCCAGCAACTGTTCCGGGGGCCGGAACGGGCCCGCCCGTTCGGAGTGCTCGGCGCCACCATCGGCATCTCCACCGCCGTCGGGCCGCTGCTCGGCGGTCTGCTCATCGCGATCGGCGGCGAGGAGCACGGGTGGCGGTGGGTCTTCTTCGTCAACGTGCCGGTCGGCATCGTCGCGGCGATCCTCGGCTGGCGCCTGCTGCCCGGCCGCCCCGAGGGCCAGCCGGACCGGCGCCGACTCGACCCGGTCGGCGTACTGCTGCTCGGCGTGGGTGTGGTGCTGATCCTGCTGCCACTGGTGCAGGAGCAGCAGTGGCGGACCCCGTGGAAGTGGGCGCTCATCCCGGCCGGCCTGGCCGTGCTGGTCGCCTTCGGGCTCTGGGAGCGGTGGTACGCGCGGCACCGCGAACCGTTGTTCGACCTGCGGTTGTTCACCTTCCAGTCGTACACCCTGGGGTCGCTCATCGCGCTGGTCTACTTCGGCGGCTTCACCGCGATCTTCTTCATCTTCACCCTCTTTCTGCAGAACGGCCTCGGCTACAGCGCGCTCGTCGCCGGCCTCGCGATCACGCCGTTCGCCCTCGGTTCCGCGGCAGCGTCCGCACTGGGTGGTCGCATCGTGAACCGCTTCGGCCGGCCGCTGGTCGCCATCGGCCTGCTCGGCGTGGTGATCGGGCTGGCCGCGACGGTGGTCGCGCTGCGCCTCGCGCCGGACGCTCCGGCGCCCTGGGTGACCGCCGGTCCGCTGCTCGTCGCGGGCATCGGCAGCGGCCTGGTGATCGCGCCCAATCAGACCCTCACGCTCGCCCAGGTGCCGGTACCCCAGGCGGGCAGCGGCGCCGGCATGCTCCAGACCGGTCAGCGGATCGGGGCCGCCGCCGGCATCGCCGCCGTCGGCTCGATGTTCTTCTCGTCGCTGGCCGACAACCACGGCAACTGGACCACGGCCTTCGAAGCGTCACTCATCCTGGCCACCGGGATCATCGCGCTCGCGCTGATCGCCGCGCTGATCGACATTCTGCGCACACGCAACCACACCAAGGACTGACAACCCGAGAGGTACGCGAGCAGGAGCCCGATCACCGCGACGCGGACATGCCGCTGGCCGGCACCCCGGGTTCGGGGTGCCGGCCAGCGGTCGGTCGGTGTCACGCGGTGCTGTGGTGTGGTGGGTCAGCTGTTCCAGTGCTGGGCGACCAGGTCGGCAGCCTGCTGCTCCCACTGGGCGTAGGCATCCGGGTACGCCGAGACCTGCACGGTCTGCGCGGCGTCGGTCAACGCCATGTCCTGCCATCCGTCGATCTGCTTGAGGCCCTTGAGGAACGCGGTGGTGGAGTACTCCGGATCGGTGATCTGCTCCGGCGTACCCCAACCACTGGAGGGACGCTGCTGGAACAGGCCCAGCGAGTCGTGGTCGTTGCGGTCGCCGAGGTGGCCCAGGTTCTCCAGCTTCGACTCCTGCAGGCTCGTGGCGATCGAGATCACCGCGGCCCGCTCCGGCAGACCAGCCTTCTTCGTCGCGGCGATGATCGCCTTGACGTTCGCGGTCTGCTCGTCGTTGAGGTCGATGTGCGACTGGGCGCCCTGCGCCTTGACCGTCTGCACCGCAACGGCAACCGGCTTGCCCTCGACCGGGGCGGCGTGCGCGGCGATCGGACCGGCGAACACACCACCGGCGAACGCGAGACCAGCAACGGACAGCACGCTCTTACGAATGATCGTGTTCATGAGGGTTGCTCCTTCACGGGGTAGACACCCCACACGCGCCCTTGTTCCGGGGGGAACGGCACGTGGGGTGCAAGCACCTCGTCCGGCGCTCTCATACACGGGGAAAGTCTTGAAGGTCGGCGGCCTACGGGCGGGGGGCTCGTGGCGCCGGGTCCATGTGTAACGACCACCGGGCCGGGGTCATTCCGGGATCGGCCCATACATCGGCACCCCGTGCATTCCTGGCGCGGTCGATCGGGGGTCTGCAACGACCGCGCACCCGCCGGCATTCCAACCCGGGCCTCGCTGTCATCCCAGCCCCGAGGGGTGGGGTGGTGAGGCGGTGCTGCGATCGTCAGGGTGTGTAACGACCCCGGGCCCGCCACGATTCCAGCCGCCGGGTGCACCCGGCCACCGTCAAACGACCCCATACCGGACAGGCGGACCAAGCTCGCGGGTCGGCGCAGCGTCGGATGGGCCGGTTTGCGGGTTGATCGACTCGGTATCGCCGATATCGGGGCATCCGCACGCCCTGGACACCGCGACATCGCCGATATCGAGTCGATCAACCCCGAAGACGCGCTCCCCGGGCGATCCCGGGGCGAGGTCCTCAACGAGCCCGATACCTCAGAGGCATATTTATGACTCAGAGGTATACCGCTCACCACAGCCACCACCCGCGAGGGCGGCCCGGACCGCTGCCGGATCGAACTAACCCGCTGCCGGATCGAACAACCCGCTGCCGGATCGAACAACCCGCCGCCGGATTGAACAACCCGCCGCCGGATCGAACAACCCGGCGGCGATCCGCAGCACCGCCGGTCAAAACCCGCGGCAGATCGAACAACCCGCCCGGGGATCCGCAGCACCGCCGGTCAAGCCCGAGCCGGATTCCGTCAGCGGCGGCCAAATCCACCGCAGCGAGCCAGCAAGGACACACTTCCTCCCGCAACCCGCCGACATCCGGCCAGCCCCACCCGGGAGCCCGCGACGATCAAAGGCCTGGAACAGGTCATAGGGTGGTCCCCGTGGCGACCCTTCTGCTTCTGCGACACGGCCGGACCACCGCGAACGCGGACGGTGGGCTGGCCGGCCGCCAGCCCGTCGAGTTGGACGAGACGGGCCGGGCCCAGGCGACCGCGGTGGGCGAGCGGCTGCGGGGGGTGCCGCTCGCGGCGGTCGTGACCAGTCCGCTGATCCGCTGCCGGCAGACCCTGGAGCTGGCGCTTCCGCAGGCCGCTCCGGTGGTCGAGGAGGGGTTGATCGAGTGCGACTACGGCAGCTGGGAGGGGCAGCCGCTGAAGAAGCTCGCCAAGGAGCCGCTCTGGCCGGCGGTGCAGCAGCATCCCAGCTCGGTGATCTTCCCGGACGGGGAGGCGATGGCCGCGATGGCGGCGCGTGCGGTCGCGGCGGTGCGCTCGTGGGACGCCCGGGTGAGCGCCGAACACGGGCCCGAGGCGGTCTGGCTGGCCTGCAGCCACGGTGATGTGATCAAGGCCATCGTGGCGGACGCGCTCGGCGTACACCTGGATCTTTTTCAGCGGATCGTGGCCGACCCGGCGTCGGTGACGGCGATCCGGTACACGCCGTTGCGGCCGTTCCTGGTCCGGCTCAACGACACCGGCGGCGACCTCGCCGCCCTGGTACCGCCGCCGCGCAAGCGGCGTCGGCGGGCGACCCGTGCGGGTGATTCCGACGCGGCCGTCGGCGGCGGCGCAGGTGCGTCACGATGACCGGGCCGACGCCCCCGCCCGCCGACCGCGTCGGCGGACGCCGGGTGACGACGGCGCCGGCAGGGGACCAGAGGGCCGCCACGCCCGGGTGCAGCCACCGTTACGCCGGGCGCGCCGCCGCCTGGGCGATTCGGGTCGGTGGGGTGCGCGATGCCATGGCGGGCCGGATAGGGTCGTGGGTATGACCCACCAGGTGCACGCCTTCGAGCCGCCGGAGCGGTTCGTCGCCGGGACCGTCGGCCCGCCGGGAGAGCGCACGTTCTTCCTGCAGGCTCGTGGCGGCGGCCGGCTGGTCAGCGTCGCGCTGGAGAAGGTCCAGGTGTCCCTGCTCGCCGAGAAGCTGGAGGAGCTGCTCACCGAGGCGCAGCGGCGCTTCGGCGTGGACCTGCCCGAGCTGGCGCCGGTGGTGGGCGACAACGAGCCGCTGGACACTCCGGTCGACGAGGAGTTCCGGGTCGGGACCCTCGGGCTGGCCTTCGACGTGGACACCGCGACCGTGGTGATCGAAGCGATTGCCGCCGGCGAGGTGGAAGCCGAGGTCGAGCTGGGCGACGAGGTCGACGAGGACGACGACGAGGACGACGAGCCGGACGAGGACCTGGACCGGCTCCGGGTCCGGCTCACCCCGCAGGCGACCCGCCAGTTCATCGAGCGGGCCCGGCGCGTGGTGAACGCCGGCCGGCCGCCGTGCCCGCTGTGCGGCCAGCCGTTGGACCCCGCCGGGCACCTCTGCCCGCGGCACAACGGTTACCACCGGTGACGTCGTCCGGCCTCCAGCCCCGCCAGGACGGCGACGCCGCGCTGCGGCTGTTGCGTGACGGCGCGCTCGACCTCGAAGGGCGGCTCGTCGACGCGTCGAACACCACCCTGCGTGGCATCCTGACGCTGGACGACCTCTCCGCGCGCTGCGTCTACAAGCCGGTTCGGGGCGAGCGCCCGCTCTGGGACTTTCCGGACGGCACCCTCGCGGGCCGGGAGGTCTCGGCGTACCTGGTCTCCCGGGCCACCGGCTGGGACCTGGTGCCGCCCACCGTGCTGCGGGACGGCCCGTTCGGTCCGGGCTCCTGCCAGCTCTGGATCGACGAGCCGGAGGACGCCGAGCCGCTGGTGGGGTTCGTGCCCGCCGAGGAGCTGCCGCCGCGCTGGTTCCCGATCGCGGCCGCCCGTGACGACGACGGCGTCGCGTACGCGCTGGCACATGCCGACGACCCGCGGCTGGCCCGGCTCGCGGTGCTCGACGCGGTGATCAACAACGCCGACCGCAAGGGTGGCCACGTGCTGGTCGGCGCCGACGACCGGATCTACGGCGTGGACCACGGGGTGAGTTTCCACGTCGAGGACAAGCTGCGGACGGTGCTCTGGGGATGGGCCGGGAAGCAGCTGCCTCCGGACGCCGTGGAGATGCTCGACGGGCTCGCCGGCCAGGTCGCCGGGGCGCTCGGCGCGGAGCTGGCCGACCACCTGACGATCAGCGAGATCGCCGAGCTGTCCGCGCGGATCGACGTGTTGCGGCGGACCGGGCGGTTCCCGCAGCCGTCCGAGGACTGGCCGGCGGTGCCCTGGCCACCCATGTGATCCACTGTCATTTTGATCACCCGTGGGGCGGCCCGGGGCGGTCGTGGGGCTGGCTAGGCTGAGGCCATGGAGTCTTGGGCGGGACACGAGGTGCCACGGCTGCCGGGCAGGGGCAAGCCGTTGGCGTTGTACGACTCGGCGCGGCAGGGTGTCCACCCGAGTGAGCCGGCCGACGCGGGGAGCATGTACGTCTGCGGCATCACCCCGTACGACGCCACACACCTCGGCCACGCCGCCACCATGATCACCTTCGACCTGGTGCAGCGGGTGTGGCGCGACGCCGGCCGTCCGGTGCGGTACGTGCAGAACGTCACCGACATCGACGACCCGCTGCTGGAGCGTGCCGCCCGTGACGGCGAGGACTGGGTGGTCCTGGCGATGCGGGAGACGGCGCTGTTCCGGGAGGACATGGAGGCGCTGCGGATCATCCCGCCGGAGCACTACGTGGGCGCGGTCGAGTCGATCCCGGACATCGCCGACAAGGTCGAGGTGCTGCTCAAGGACGGGGCCGCGTACCGGCTCGACGACGGCACCGGCGACGTCTACTTCGACATCTCCGCCACCGGCCGGTTCGGCTACGAGTCGAACCTGACCCGGGAGCAGATGCTGGAGATCTTCCCGGAGCGCGGCGGCGACCCCGACCGGGCCGGCAAGCGCGACCCGCTCGACCCGCTGCTGTGGCGCGGCGCCCGCGAGGGCGAGCCGTCCTGGCCCGGTGGCGAGCTGGGCGAGGGCCGCCCGGGTTGGCACATCGAGTGCGCTGTGATCGCGCTGAACCTGCTCGGCGATCGGATCGACGTGCAGGGCGGCGGCAACGACCTGCTGTTCCCGCACCACGAGGCGTCCGCCGCGCACGCCGAGCGGCTCACCGGCCAGGCGCCGTTCGCCGAGCACTACGTGCACGCCGGGATGATCGGCCTGGACGGCGAGAAGATGTCGAAGTCCCGCGGCAACCTGGTCTTCGTCTCCCGGCTGCGCGCCGACAAGGTCGACCCGATGGCGATCCGGCTGGCGCTGATCTCCGGGCACTACCGCAGCGACCGCACGTGGACCGACGAGCTGCTGACCGCCGCTCAGGAGCGGCTGGCCCGCTGGCGCCGGGCCGCCGCCGCGCCCGCCGGGCCGTCCGGGGCCGAACTGCTGGCCGGGGTACGCGAGCGCCTCGCCGACGACCTCGACACCCCCGGCGCCCTGGCCGTGGCCGACCGCTGGGCCGACGCCGCTCTGTCGGGCGCGACGGACGACCCGGAGGCCCCGGCCCTCTTCGCCACCACCGTGGACGCCCTGCTCGGCATCCGCCTCTAGCAGCCCGCGCGGCCGGTCCGGCCGGTCGGGGTGACCCGACCGGCCGGACCTCTCCGGCGTGCCGCCTGCCGTGTGCCCGGCGCGTCCGGCGTGCCGTGCCCCCGGCACGTGCCGTGCCGTGCGTAGGCGCGTCCGGCGTGCCGTGCCGTGCGCCCCGCGCGTGCCGTGCCGTGCGCCCGCGCGTGCCGAGCCGCCCGCGCGCGGTTTGATCGACTCGGTTTTCCGGACATCGCGGTGTCCCGGCCGGTGCGACGCACCGGTTTCCGGGAATCCGAGTTGATCACGGTCCCGACCCCGTGAGCCGTTAGCCCAGGACCAGGCCGGGGTCGGGGGTCGGGTCCTGGGC
>NZ_RCVJ01000049.1 GCF_003667505.1 Micromonospora sp. BL4 | reverse complement strand
GGGTAGGGCGTGGGTGAGGAAGTCGGCGAGTACCCGGGTGTGGGTCGAGAAGGCGAGCTCGACCGGGTCGGTGAGCACCAGCCACTCGGTGGCCTCGTCGGTCGGCGCCGACGGCGGCAGGTCCTCCGCCCGCCGCTCGGGGAGCACCCCGAAGACCATCATCGTGCCGCCGGCCGGGGCGCCGTGCACCGCGAACAGCCGGGCGTCCTCGGCCGCCGCGACCAGCCCGGTCTCCTCCCGCAGCTCGCGGACCAGCGCGTCGGACCACTCCTCGCCGTACTCGATGAAGCCGCCGGGCAGCGCGAGCAGCCCGCGGGCCGGCTCGATGTCCCGGCGCACGACCACCACGCCGAGGCCTCCGGCGGTGCGGACCGGCAGCACCGCCACCGCGACGGGCAGTGGGTTGCGCCAGACGGTCTCGCCGCAGGCCGCGCAGACCCGCGGCCAGCCGGCCGCCGCCGGGTAGGCGACGCCGCAGTGGGAGCAGTGCGAGTACGCCGTACCGGTCATGTCGCAGCACGTTACCCGCACCGCCGCCGCGGTCCTGAGTCCGGCGGCGGCGGTGGGGCGCTCAGGCGGCCGGGGCGCCGGTGTAGAAGGCGGTGGTGCGCTCGGCCGCGGCCTTCGCCTCGTCGGCGTCGATGCCGGCGGCGATGCTGGCCTCACCCCACAGGTGGCTGCTCAGCGCCATGGCCCGTCGTCCCTCGTCGGAGACGGTCCACTCGGCGGCCTGCTCCGGGGTGATCCCGCTGCCGTCGCCGGCGAGGTGCGAGGCGAGGCCGAGCAGGCCCAGGTCCCAGCCGACGCCGACGGCGCCCGGCCCGAACTGGGCCCACCGGTCCTGGTCGACGTGCGCGATGTGGTCCAGGTCGAGGCGGGTCCGCTCGTCGTCGACGGGCGTGAGCCGCACCTCGATCCAGCTCACCTCGCCGCCGAACTCCCAGGTGGCGGTGAAGCGGTGCGGCGGGTCGCAGCTCTCGACGGTGCCGCCGGCGTTGTCCTGGAGCTGGTACCGCCCGTGCAGCCGCAGGTCGCCGGAGATCGGCAGGAACCAGCGCGGGATGCGCTCGGCGTTGGTGCAGGCGTCCCACAGATCCTCGGCCGTCGCCTGGTAGGTCTGGCTGATCGTGGTCACCCGGGCCTCGCCGGCTTCCAGGGTGCGGCTGCCGACCTGCCGCTGGACGGCGTTGATCTGCTCGGTCGCGTCGAACATCAGGTGTTCCTCTCGTCGGGTGGGTCTGCGGGCCCGCGCAGCCGACGTTCGCGTCGGCCCCGGGCGAGTTCGGTGGCGAGTGCCGCCAGGGGCGGGGTCCAGAACCGGCGGAAGTGCTCCAGCCACCCGTCCACCTCGCGCAGGGGGCGCGGGTCGACCGCGTAGAGCCGCCGGGCGCCCTCCGGCCGCACGGTGGCGAAGCCGTTGTCCCGCAGCACCTTGAGGTGCTGGGACACGGCGGGCTGGGAGATGCCGAACTCCTGGCGGATCACCGCGCTGACCGCGCCGGCGGTCTGCTCGCCGCCGGCGAGCAGCTCCAGGATGCGGCGCCGGACCGGATCGCCCAGCACGTCGAAGGCGTGCACGACGACCTTTATATCAGCACAGGCTTATTTAAGCCAATGGTGATAGCCCGATCAGCTTGTCGAGCCGGATCGGCAGGTCGCGGATCCGTACGCCGGTGGCGTGGTGCACCGCGTTGGTGATCGCCGCCGCGGTGCCGACGATGCCGATCTCGCCGATGCCCTTCACCCCGGCCGGATTCAGCTCGCTGTCCTGCTCATCCAGCCAGTACGCCTCGATCCGCTCCACGTCCGCGCACCCAGTGATGTGGTAGGTGGCCAGGTCGTGGTTGACCCAGTCGCCGTACCGCTCGTCGAGCACGCCCTCCTCGTGCAACGCCATCGAAATCCCCATCGTCATGCCGCCGATGAGCTGGCTGCGCGCGGTCGTCGGGTTCACCACCCGCCCGGCGGCGAACACCCCGAGCATCCGGTTCACCCGCACCTCGCCGGTGTCCACGTCCACCCGGACCTCGGCGAAGTGCGCCCCGTACGCGTACCGGGGCAGCGCGGGCTGTTCCCGTACCTCGTCGGCGGTGCTCACCTCGGCGGTCACCTCGCCGTCGGGCGGCACCCCACCGGGGGTCTCCCGCAGCCGGTCCCGCAGCGCCTCACACGCGCGGATCACCGCCCAGCTCCACGAGGACGTGCCCATCGACCCGCCGGCCACCCCGGCCGGTGGCAGGTCGCTGTCGCCGATCTGGATCTCCACCCGCTCCGGGGGCACCCCGAGCGCGTCGGCCGCGACCTGCCAGAGCGCCGTCCGGGCGCCGGTGCCGATGTCGGTGGCGTCGATCCGGATCAGGAAGCGGCCGTCGGGGCGCGCCGTGGCCGCCGCGGCCGAGGCGCGCGCCCGGGCCGGGTAGCTCGAGCCGGCCACCCCGGTGCCGATCAGCCAGCGCCCGTCGCGCCGGGCCCGGGGTTCGGGGTCCCGGTCGGCCCAGCCGAACCGGCGGGCCCCGTCGCGTAGGCAACCGACCAGGTTGCGGCTGGTGAACGGCCGCCCCAGCTCCGGGTCGACCGCCGGGTCGTTGCGGATCCGGAGCTCCACGGGGTCGATACCGACCGCGCTGGCCAGCTCGTCCATCGCCGACTCCAGGGCGTACGCGCCGGGGCACTCGCCCGGGGCGCGCATCCAGAACGGCGTGGGGACGTCGAGGCGTACCAGCCGGTGCGTGGTGCGCCGGTGCGGCGCGGCGTACATGCTGCGCGTGTAGACGGCGACCTGCTCGGCGAACTCCCTGATGGTCGAGGTCTGCGTGATCGAGTCGTGGCAGATCGCGGTGAGCCGCCCGTCGGCGTCGGCCGCGAGCCGGACCCGCTGGATGGTGGGCGTGCGGTAGCCGACCGGCCCGAACAGCTGCTGCCGGGTCAGCGCCAGCCGGACCGGTCGGTCCACCTGCCGGGCCGCCAGCGCGGCCAGCACCACGGCGGCTTTGGGGTACCCCTTGCTGCCGAAGCCGCCGCCGACGTGCTGCGTGATCACCCGGACCGACTCCCGGGGCAGCTCGAACAGCTCGGCCAGGGCGGCCTTCACCGCCACGGCACCCTGGTTGGAGTCGTGCACCAGCAGGCGCCCGTCCCGCCACTGCGCCGTGGTGGCGTGCGGCTCCATCGGGTTGTTGTGGTACGCCGGCGTCCGGTACGTGGCGTCCATCCGTACCGGCGCGGCCGCGTACCCGGCGTCGAAGTCGCCCTCGGCGGTGTCCGTCGGGTAGCTGGGGTTCACCTGGTCCGGCCGGTACAGGCCGGGGTGGTCGGCGGTGAGCACCGTGCTGTGCGGCCCGGCGTCGTAGTCGATCTGGACCAGCCGGGCGCCCTCCCGGGCCGCCTCCAGGCTGGTGGCCACCACCACGGCGACGAACTGCCCCCGGTAGTGCACCGCGGGCTCCTGCAACAGCCACAGGTCCGGCTCCGGCCCCGGCGCGAGCCGGGGCGCGTTGCCGTGGTGCAGCACGGCCAGCACGCCGGGCAGCGCGAGCGCCGGCGCCGCGTCGATCCGGGTGATTCGTCCCCGGACCACGGCCGACGGCACGGCCCAGCCGTAGGTGACCCCGTCCACCGGGTACTCGACCGCGTACCGGGCCGTGCCGGTGACCTTCTCCCGACCCTCCAACCGGGGGTACGCCCGCCCCACCGCGCCGGTGGTCATGGTGCGGGTGTCCGCTCGGCCAGCTCGGTCAGGGCCCGCACCGTGATCGCCCGGGTCAGCGGCACCTTGAAGCCGTTGTGCCGCAACGGACGGGCCTCGGCCAGCTCGGCGTCGGCCGCCCGTGCGGCCAGCTGCGGGCTGAACGCCCGCCCGCGCAGCTCCTCCTCGGCCCGGTACGCCCGCCACGGCCGGTGCGCGACCGCCCCGTACGCCAGCCGGACGTCGCGGACCACGTCGCCGTCGAGGTCCAGCACCGCGGCCACCGAGCCGACGGCGAAGGCGAACGACGCCCGGTCGCGCACCTTGAGGTACGCCGAGCGGCGCGCGGCCGGCAGGTGCGGGAGCCGCACGGCGGTGATCAGCGCTCCCCGGGCCAGGGTGGTCTCCCGTTCCGGGTGCTCGCCTGGGGAGCGGTGCAGCGCCGCCAGTGGGACGTCCCGGGGACCGGCGGGCTCGTGCACCTCCACCACGGCGTCCAGCGCGGCGAGCGCTACCGCCAGGTCCGACGGGTGGGTCGCCACGCAGAGGTCGGACCAGTCCAGCACCGCCAGGTCGCGGTTCTGGCCGTGTCGGGCGGCGCAGCCGCTGCCCGGCTCGCGCTTGTTGCAGGCCTTGCCGGTGTCCTGGAAGTAGACGCAGCGGGTGCGTTGCAACAGGTTGCCGCCGGTGGTGGCCAGGTTGCGCAGCTGCCCGGAGGCGGCGGCGAGCAGCGCGCGGGCCAGCACCGGGTAGTCGCGCCGGACCGCCGGGTGGGCGGCCAGGTCGCTGTTGCGGACCGTCGCGCCGATCCGCAGCCCGCCGCCGGGCAGCTCCTCGACGGCGTCCAGCGGCAGCCGGTTCACGTCCACCAGCAGGTCGGGCCGCTGCACCCCGAGCTTCATCAGGTCGACCAGGTTGGTTCCACCGGCCAGGTACGCCGCCTGCGGCTCGTCCGCCAGCACGGCGACCGCCTCGGCCACGTCGGCCGGCCGGTGGTAGCGGAACGGTCTCACCGCGTCGCCGCCGTTTCTTGAATGGCCGCGACGATGTGCGGGTACGCGGCGCAGCGGCACAGGTTGCCGGCCATCCGCTCGCGGATCTCCGCGTCGGTCAGCTCGGCCGGGGCGGTGAGGTCGTCGGTGACCGCGCTCGGCCAGCCCCGGGTGACCTCGTCGAGCATGCCGCGGGCGGAGCAGAGCTGTCCGGGGGTGCAGTAGCCGCACTGGAACGCGTCGTGCGCGACGAAGGCGGCCTGGAGCGGGGACAGCTCGTCCGGTCCGCCCAGCCCTTCGACGCTGACCACGGACCGGCCGTCGAGGGTGACCGCGAAGACCAGGCAGCTCTTCACGCGGCGGCCGTCCAGCAGCACCGTGCACGAGCCGCACTGGCCGTGGTCGCAGCCCTTCTTCGCCCCGATCAGGCCGAGGCGTTCGCGCAGCGCGTCCAGCAGGGTGGTTCGGTTGTCCAGGGTCAGCTCGCGCCGCCCGCCGTTGACGTCGAACGCCACCCGGGACGAGTGCCGCTCGTCGGTGGTCATCTCGCTCTCCGGTCCGCCCCGCACCGGCCCAGACTAGCTTTACCGGTACATATCCGGGCGAACAACCTACGGACCCTCGCACGGAAGGATCCGAGGGTCAGCGACCCGGGGCCCGTCGGCGACGCAGCCCTTCGCTGGTGAACGCGTGATACATGATCATGACGATGACGCCGATCAGGCCCAGCATGGGATTGACGAACCAGCCGAGCAGGCCGCTGAGCCCGTAGAGGACCAGGCCGGTGACCGGACGCAGCCGCTGCGTCCGCACGTAATCGGGACTGACCCCGCGCCGGAGCAGCTCGGGGTGGCGGCGCAGGTAGCCGAAGAAGACCAGCCAGGGGGCCGACATCAGCGCGGCGGCCAGCGCGTACAGGGCGACGGCGGCGCGGCGGTCGGCGGTGTCGCCGTGGGTGAGCGCGGACGCCAGCACGGCCGTCGGGAACGGGATGATCACCGCGCCGAAGAGGATGCCGAGGTTGATCCAGCTCAGCGCGAGGGTGGTTCCGCGGATCAGCCGGACCAGCGCGTGGTGGTTGAGCCAGAGCACCCCGACGTAGACGAAGGACACCACGAAGGCCAGGTAGGACGCTCCCTCGTCGAGCAGTCCGGCCAGCAACTCGCCCTCGTGGTACTCCGGCACGCGCAGCTCGATGACCAGCAGCGTGATGACGATGGCGAAGACGCCGTCGCTGAACGCGGTCAACCGGTCCGTCTCGGACATCCGTGGCCCGGTGTCGGGCTGCTCGACCTCGTCAGCTGCTGCGGCCATGGCCGCAGGCTAATCCCCGGGCCGGGCTCGGGTGGCGCTTTGTCCGAACGGGACGAGGCCCGCCGTCCGGCGTGGCGCCCAACCCGAGAATACTGTGTATTAGAGCGCTCACCGCCACCACCGCCGGAGCGCTCGCTCTGCTCGGCGCCGTGCTGGGCGTGACCGGTGCGTACCTGGCGCTGGCCGCTGCCCTGCACCGTGACCTCGACCCGCTCGGCGCCGTGCCCGTCGCGCACCTCGTCGCGATCGTCAGCGGGCTGCTGGTGGTCGCCACCGGCGCCGGTTGGCTGCTCGCCGGCCGGCTGCCACCGTCGCTGTCCCGACGCGTCCTGGACTGAGCACTGGGCGAGACCGAGGAGTAGTTCGCCGGTGGGTCGTCAAGCACGGGGCGGTTACAGTCGCTCGGACAATCGACGGGATCGAGGTGACGAGTGGAGCTGGCGCGAGCCACCAACCGGAGCGTCCGGCTCCGCAACAGGTCTCTCCTGCTGACGAAGCTCTTCCTCGATGCCCCGCTCACCCGGCAGGACCTGGTGCGCAGCACCGGGCTGAGCCAGCCGGCGGTGAGCAACGTGGTGGCCGACCTGATCGACGAGGGGCTGGTCGTCGAGGCCGGCGCCGCCGAGTCCGACGGCGGCCGGCCCAGCATGCTGCTGCGGGTCGCACCCCGGTTCGCCTTCGTGATCGGGGTCGACGTGGGCGAGACTCGGGTCCGGGTCGAGTTGTTCGACTTCGGGATGACCCTGCTGGCCAGCGTCGAGCACCCGCTGGACCCGGCGCGCACCGAGCCCGACCTGGTGGCCGGGCACGTGCTGGCCGGCATCGACGCGGTGACCGGCCAGGCCCGGGTGGTCCCCGCCGACGTGCTCGGCGTCGGCATCGGCGTCTCCGGGGTCGTCGAGCAGGGCGTCGAGGCCGTGGTGCACGCCCAGGCCCTGGGCTGGGACCGGGTGCCGCTGGAGCGTCTGATCGGCGCCGGCACCGACCTGCCGCTGCACATCGACAACGGCGCGAAGACCCTCGGCCAGGCGGAGATCTGGTTCGGAGCCGGCCGGGGCGCGCGGCACGCCGTCTTCGCGCTGGTCGGCTCCGGCGTCGGCGCGGCGGTGGTGACGAACGGGGCCACCTACCGGGGCGCGTCGAGCAGCGCGGGGGAGTGGGGGCACACCACCCTGATCTACGGCGGCCGGCCCTGCCGGTGCGGCGCGCGCGGCTGTCTGGAGGCGTACGTGGGCGCCGAGGCGATCATCGACCGGTACCGGGAGGCGCGCCGGGGTCGGCCGGTGCCGGGCGACGACGAGGAGTCCCAACTCGCCGCGCTCGTCGCCGCCGCCGCGACGTCGGCCATCGCCCGGCGGGTGCTGGACGACACGGCCGGCTACCTCGGCGCCGGGGTGGCCAACCTGATCAACCTGTTCAACCCGGAGCGGGTGGTGCTCGGCGGCTGGGCGGCGATGGCGCTGGGCGACCTGTTGCCGGCCGTGCGGGAGGCCGCCGGCCGGCAGGCGCTGCGCCAGCCGTACGGGCAGGCGTCGATCGAGCTGTGCCGGCTCGGGGTGGACGCGGTGGCGTTGGGCGCCGCCACGCTGCCGATCGCCCGGTTCCTCACCGAGGGTGGCGTACGCCGCTGAGCGGCAAATCGCCCACAACCAACCTTCGGGATAAATAACAGTGTTATAGATCGATGTCTTGACGCCGTCGCAATCTCGCCGCAACACTCCTACGAGAGCGCTCTCCGCCCCGCGGCGCCGCATCGGCGGCACCACCCACGGCACCACGGGCGAGCCCGATCCCACCCGCGCGTCGTCCGTAACCCCCTATCGACAGGCGATGTCATGACATCTCGCGCTACATCCGTACGCCCGCGACCCCGGCGGAGCACCCGGCACCTGCTCCTCGGCCTGACCGTCGCCCTGGTCGCGGCGCTCACCCCGGCCGGCGCCCCGACACCCGCGCAGGCCGCCCCCACCCTGCTCTCCCAGGGGCGCCCGGCCACCGCCTCGTCCACCGAGAACGCCGGCACCCCCGCGTCCGCCGCGGTCGACGGCAACACCGGCACCCGGTGGGCCAGCGCCTTCAGCGATCCGCAGTGGCTCCAGGTCGACCTCGGCGCGCGGGCCACCATCAGCCAGGTGAACCTGCTCTGGGAGGGCGCCTACGGCCGCGCCTTCCAGCTCCAGACCTCCGACGACGGAGCCGCCTGGACCACCATCTACTCGACCACCACCGGCGCCGGCGGCACGCAGAACCTCACCGTCACCGGCGCCGGCCGGTACGTGCGGATGTACGGCACCGCCCGGGGCACCGGCTACGGCTACTCGCTCTGGGAGTTCCAGGTCTACGGCGAGACCGGCGGCAGCACCCCGACCTGCGGCGGCACCAACGCCGCCCAGGGTCGCCCGGCCACCGCCTCGTCCACTGAGAACGCCACCCTGTCCGCCTCGGCCGCCGTCGACGGCAACACCGGCACCCGCTGGGCCAGCACCGCCAGCGACCCCCAATGGCTGCGCGTCGACCTCGGCAGCACCCGGACGATCTGCCGGGTGGTGCTCACCTGGGAGGCCGCGTACGCCCGGGCCTTCCAGCTCCAGACCTCGGCCGACGGCAACGCCTGGACCACCATCTACTCGACCACCACGGGCGCCGGCGGCACGCAGAGCCTCACCGTCACCGGCAGCGGCCGCTACCTGCGGATGTACGGCACCGCGCGGGGCACCGCCTACGGCTACTCGCTGTGGGAGCTGGCGGTGAACACCACCGGTGGCACCAGCGAGCCGCCGGTCGACACCACCGACCCGCGCAACCCGAACCTGGGGCCCAACACCTTCGTCTTCGACCCGGGCACCCCGACGGCCACCATCCAGAGTCGACTGAACACCCTCTTCACCCAGCAGGAGACCAACCAGTTCGGCCCGCAGCGCTACGCGGTGCTCTTCAAGCCCGGCAGCTACACGGCCGACGTCAACCTCGGCTTCTTCACGCAGGTCGCCGGCCTCGGCATGAGCCCGGACGACGTGAACCTCAACGGGCATGTCCGCACCGAGGCGTTCTGGATGGGCGGCAACGCCACCCAGAACTTCTGGCGCGCCGCGGAGAACCTGTCGGTGACTTTGCCGGCCGGGCAGACCGTCGAGCGGTGGGCGGTGTCCCAGGCGGCGCCGTACCGGCGGATGCACCTGCGGGGCGCGCAGAACCAGATCCAGCTCTGGAACGGCGGTGACGGCTGGTCCAGCGGCGGCCTGCTGGCCGACACCCGCATCGACGGCCTGGTCGTCTCCGGCTCGCAGCAGCAGTGGTACTCGCGCAACAGCGAGTTCGGCAACGGCTGGACCGGCTCGGTGTGGAACATGGTCTTCCAGGGCGTCACCGGCGCACCCCCGCCGCACTTCCCCAACCCGTCGCACACCGTCATCGCCCAGACCCCGCAGGTACGGGAGAAGCCGTTCCTCTACGTCGACGGCACCGGCGAGTACCGGGTGTTCGTGCCGGCGCTGCGCACCAACTCCACCGGCACCAGCTGGTACAACAAGACCCCCGCCGGCTCGTCCATCTCGCTGTCGCAGTTCTTCGTCGTCCAGCAGGGCACCAGCGCGGCCACCATCAACGCGGCCCTCGCCCAGGGCCGGCACCTGCTCTTCACCCCGGGCGTGCACCACGTCACCGAGCCGATCCAGGTCAACCGGGCCGACACGGTGATCCTCGGTCTCGGCCTGGCCACCATCCAGGCCGACAACGGCACCGTGGCGATGCGGGTGGCCGACGTGGACGGTGTCAAGGTTGCCGGCATCATGTTCGAGGCCGGCACGACGAACTCCCCGGTGCTGATGGAGGTCGGGCCGGCCGGCTCGGCGGCGAGCCACGCCGCCAACCCGACCTCGCTGCACGACGTGTTCTTCCGCATCGGCGGGCCCCACGTCGGCCGGGCCACCAACACCCTGACCGTCAACAGCGACAACGTGATCGGCGACCACATGTGGCTGTGGCGGGCCGACCACGCCGCCAGCGGCGTGCCCACCGGATGGACGTTGAACACCGCCGACACCGGGCTGACCGTGAACGGCGACAACGTCACCATGTACGGCCTCTTCGTCGAGCACTACCAGAAGTACCAGACCGTCTGGAACGGCAACGGCGGGCGGACGTACTTCTACCAGAACGAGATGCCCTACGACCCGCCCAACCAGGCGGCCTGGATGAACGGCTCCACCCGCGGGTACGCCGCGTACAAGGTGGCCGACTCGGTCACCAGCCACCAGGCGTTCGGGATGGGCAGCTACTGCTACTTCAACGTGAACCCGGCCGTCGTGGCGGACCGGGCCATCGAGGCGCCCACCAACCCGAACGTGCGGTTCACCAACATGGTCACCGTCTCGCTCGGCGGTGTCGGCACCATCAACCGGGTGATCAACAACGCCGGTGGCACCGCGAACGCGGCCAACCAGCAGGTGTACCTGACCACCTATCCCTGACCGGGGCGCCCTGACCGGCCCGGTCGCGCCGACGAACCGGGCCGGTCGGGTCGCACCACGGCTGGCCGGCCGGGTCCCGCCGAAGACCCGGCCGGCCCGGTCGCCTCCACGCCGCCGCTCGCTCACAAACCGTCGGGCATGTGACTGCCGGCGCGCCGGATGCGATGATCGCGCTACGGCTGGGCTGGCATCGACGGTCCTATACTGGGCGCACCGGTCGTGGGACCCGTGAGCGGAGGCGGGCGTGCCACTCTTCTTCCTGAGCTACGCCCAAGAGGACAACCGCAACGGTCAGGTGCAGGCCTTCTTCACCGATCTCAGTGAGGCGGTGGCCGGGCTGGCCGGTGTGCACTGGCACGAGGCCGGGTTCATCGACGGGCAGATGCTGCTGGGCACCACCTGGACCGAGGCGCTGGCCAACGCTCTCTCCACCAGTGCCTGCCTGATCGCGCTGACCTCGCCCCGGTACGTCGTCAGTGACTACTGTGGCCGGGAGTTCCGGGTCTTCGCCGACCGGATCGACGAGCACGAGCGGCAGTTCCAGGTCCGCCCGCCGGCGTTGGTGCCGGTGCAGTGGATCCCCTGCGACCGGCTGCCCGAGGTGGTCGGCACCTACCAGTACCGCAACTTCCCGACCGGCACGGTCTACGCCCAGGACGGGCTGCTCACCCTCAAGCAGCGCCGTCGGCACGAGGACGAGTACCGGGACTTCGTCGACGCGCTGGCCAAGCACATCGTGCAGACCGCCCGTGACCACACCCTGCACCAGCCGGCGCAGCGTCCGACCCTG
Organism: Micromonospora sp. BL4; assembly: GCF_003667505.1. Classification (GTDB taxonomy): domain Bacteria; phylum Actinomycetota; class Actinomycetes; order Mycobacteriales; family Micromonosporaceae; genus Micromonospora. The sequence goes on along the minus strand of NZ_RCVJ01000049.1, from coordinate 37,164 downwards.
GCCAAGGTGACGAGCGCCTTCGGCCAGCCGGCCCGACCGCAGGCGCAGACCGGGCCGACCGTGGCCGGCGCGGTGCAGCGGGCCACCAGCGCGCGGCACGTGCACATCGTGCTGGTCGCCGGCAGCTCCGCCGAGCTGGCCGGCAGCCGTCCCGGCGCCGAGGAGCGCTACGGCGCGGTGTCCCGGGACTGGCGGCCGTACCGGCCCGAGCTGGAGGTGCCGATCGGCAGTTGGGCCGGGGCCATCGCCACCACCAAGAGCTACGGCTGGACGGTGGAGGACGCCCAGGAGCTGGCCGCCGTCCGGGAATGGGCCCGGGCGCACAACCAGATCGTCGTCCTGATCGTCGACGTCTGGTCGGCCGACCTGCCGCGCTACCAGCTCAGCCTGATCCGCTACGACCGCGACGTGGACTCGCCCCGGGCACCGGTGCTCGTGCCCTGGACGGCCGCCGACGACGCCGCGTCCGGCGGCAACCGCAAGATGTGGGACACCCTGGCCCGGGTGCTTCCGCACCACGTGGTGCACAACACCCGCGACCTGTGGCGCACCGAGATCGCGACGTCCGCCCGCTTCCAGGAGGAGCTGGAGGACGTGCTGGTGGTCGAACAGGGCCGGATCTACCGCACGGGCACGGTCTACCAGGAGCCACCCACGGACGGCTCCGGCCAACGCCCGATCCTCGAAGGTCCCTAGGGGAGGCACGCCATGGCGGTGAACGAGACGGCACGCGGCCAGGTCGTGACCTTCTACTCGTACAAGGGCGGCACCGGCCGGACGATGGCGCTGGCCAACGTGGCCTGGATCCTGGCCAGCCAGGGCCTGCAGGTGCTGGTGGTCGACTGGGATCTGGAATCTCCCGGCCTGCACCGCTACTTCCATCCGTTCCTGCGGGACAAGGAGCTGCGGGCCACCCCGGGCGTGATCGAGATGATCTGGGATTACTCGATCGCCACCATGCAGCGCAACCGGGAGGAGGACTCCCAGGAGCTGCTCACCGGTCACGCCAAGATCCAACGGCGGGCGGTCTCGCTGAACTGGGACTTCAGCCACGGCGGAGTCATCGACTTCGTGGCCGCCGGGCAGCAGGACTCGGCGTACTCCCGGTTGGTGAGCACCTTCGACTGGGCCAACTTCTACGAGCGGCAGGGCGGCGCGTCGTTCATCGACGCGGTCCGCGCGCAGATGCGCGCCGAGTACGACGTGGTGCTGATCGACAGCCGCACCGGCCTCAGCGACGCGGCCGGCATCTGCACCGTGCAGCTGCCCGACCTGGTGGTCAACTGCTTCACCATGTCCACCCAGAGCATCCGCGGCGCGGCGGCGGTGGCCCGCTCCATCCGCAGCCAGCGCCCGGACGACCCGCCGCTGCTGCTGCCGGTGCCGATGCGGGTGGAGGACGCCGAGCTGCGCAAGCTGGAGACCGGCCGGGACCTGGTTCGCGCCGAGTTCGCCCCGTTCCTGGACCACCTCTCCGACTCGGCGGCGGCCCGCTACTGGAACACCATCGAGGTGCCGTACCGCGCCTTCTACGCCTACGAGGAGATCCTCGCCGCCTTCGGCGACCGGCCCGAGCAGGTCGGCACCCTGCTCGCCGCGTACGAGCAGCTCGCCTCGGTGGTCACCGGGGGACGGGTCACCACGCTGCACCCGATGCCCGAGGAGGACCGCCGCCGCTCGCTGACCGAGTTCGAGCGCAGCCGGCTCACCGTCGAGCAGGCCGTGCTGGTGAGCTACGCCTCCGCCGACCGGCTCTGGGCCGAGTGGATCACCGACCAGTTGGAGGACGCCGGGCTGCGGGTGGACCGGCGGGCGGTGGACGTCCCGCTGCGGGCCGGCGGGCGGGCCGAGTTCGACCGGGCCGTCGGCGGCGCCAGCCGGGTGCTGGCCGTGCTCACCCGGCACTACGCGGGCATGTCGCTGGCCGCCGAGGTGTGGAAGACCGCCTCCGGCCGGGACCAGCTCGGCGGCGGGGGCCTGCTCGTGCCGCTGCGGGTGGACGAGTCGCGCCTGCCGGTGCCGTACAGCGACCGCAGCCCCGTGGACCTCACCGACGTCGACCCGTCCACGGCCCGGACCCGGCTGCTGGAGGCCGCGGGCGCCTCGGCGGTCGCGGTCGGCGGGCGCGCGGTCGGCCGGTTCCCCGGCCCGTTCCCGGCGGTGTCCAACGTCCGCCAGCACGGCACCCCGTTCGTCGGCCGGGCCGCTCAGCTCGAGGCGCTGCGCGACCGCCTCACCGCCGCACCCGACTCGGCGACCCAGGTGGTGCACGGCCTCGGCGGAGTCGGCAAGACCCAACTTGCCGCCGAGTACGCCCTGCGCTTCGGCCGCGACTACGACCTGGTCTGGTGGATCCCGGCGGACAACGAGGAGCGCATCCGGGGCGGCCTCGCCGACCTCGGCCAGGCGATGGGGCTGGGCACCGGCGGCGGCGCCGACGCGGTCCGCCGGGTGCTCGACGCGCTGCGCCGGGGTGGACCGGACCGGCGCTGGCTGATCATTCTGGACAACGCCAACGAGCCCACCCGGGGCACCCGGGCACTGCTGCCGCAGGGCCCGGGCCACGTGCTGATCACCACCCGCGACCAGAGCTGGAGCGAGTACGCCACCGCGACCGAGTTGACCGTCTTCGAGCGCGCCGAGAGCGTCCAGTTGCTGCGCGAGCGGGTCGGTGGGCTCACCGAGGACGAGGCGACGCAGGTGGCGGAGAAACTCGGCGACCTGCCGCTCGCGGTCGAGCAGGGCGCGGCGTACCTGCGGGCCACCGCGATGCAGGTCGACCGGTACCTCGCTTCGCTGGACACCCCCGGGCTGCTGCGGATCCTCGACGGCCGGCAGTCCGTCGGCTACTCCAAGGCGCTCGCCGCCACCTGGCTGGTCACCCTGGCCCAACTGCGCTCGGAGAAGCCGGCGGCCGCCCGCCTGCTGGAACTCTGCTCGTTCTACGCGCCGGAGCCCATCCCCGTCGCCATGCTCACCGGCGAGCGCTTCGCGAGCTTCATGGCCCCGTTCGACCCGACGTTGACCGACCCGATCCTGCAGGGCCTGGTCACCGCCGAGCTGGGTCGCTACGGGCTGGCCCAGGTGGACGCGGAGAACAACTCCGTCCGCATCCACCGGCTGGTCCAACTGGTCATTCAGGACCAGCTCGACGACGCCCAGGAGGCCCGCCGGCAGGCCCAGTTGCTGCTCGCCGCTGCCAGCCCGCGGGACCCGGACAAGCCGGTCAACTGGCCCCGGTACGCCGAGCTGTGGCCGCACGTACGCCCCAGCGAGCTGCACCTGTCCACGATGGACGAGGCGCGGCAACTGGTCGTGGACATCGTGCGCTACCTCTACCGGCGCGGCGACTACGACACCAGCCGGGCATTGGCGCAGGAGTCGCTGGCCGGTTGGCGCGACACCGACGAGGACGACCCGACCAAGCTGCGCATGCGCTTCCACCTGGCGAACGTGCTGCGCGCGCAGAGTCACTTCGACCGGGCGTACGAGATCGACCGGGACGTGTACGACCGGCAGCGGCGGATCTTCGGCGAGGACCATCTCTACACCCTGATGACCGCCCGCAGTCTCGGCGCCGACCTGCGTGCCCAAGGGCTCTACCACGACGCCGAGGCGCAGGACCGGCGCACCCTGGAACTGAGCGTACGCACCTTCGGTGACGACAGTGGCCGGACCCTCACCGCGGAGAACAACCTCGCCGTGTCGCTGCGGCTGGTCGGCGACTTCCGCGGCGCCGCCCTGCTGGACCAGCACATCCATGAGCGGCGGCGGGCCCGCTTCGGCGACGAGGACCCGTCCACCCTCGCCTCGGCCAGCAACTACGGGCGGGGGCTACGGGACACCGGCGAGCTGTGGCGCTCGCACAGCGTGCTGCAACGCACCTACACCGTCCAGCAGAAGGTGATCGGCGCGGACCACCCGGAGACCCTGCGGACGGCCAAGGAGTTGGCGCTCACCCTGCGCCAGCTCGGCCGCTTCGCCGACGCGCACCGGCTGATCGAGCGGACCGTGGTTCGCTACCAGCGCGTCCTCGGTGGCGAGCACGCCGACACGTTGTCCGCCGAGATGGCGCTGGCCACCACCTGGTCGGCGGTGGGCGACAACCAGACCGCGCTGCGGATGGCCCGACGGCTGCGGGACGGCTACAACGAGGTGCTCGGCGAGACGCACGCGATCACCCTGGCCTGCCTGAACAACCTCGGCGTCCTGTTGCGCAAGCAGGGCGACAACCCGCAGGCCCGGGACCTCGCCCAGCGGGTCCGCGACCAACTGCTGGCCACCCTCGGCGAGCGGCACCCGCACACCCTGCTGGCCACCCTCAACCTCGCCAACGACCTGTTCGCCCTGGGTGACCGGGACACCGCGCTGCTGCTGGACACCACCGCGTACGTGGAGCTGACCCGGGCGCTGGGCGCCGAGCACCCGGACACCCTCTCCGCGTCGGTCAACCTGGCGTTGAGCCGGCTCGCCACGGAGAGCGAGGCGGACGCCGGGCGCGCCCTCTACGACGAGGCGTTCGGGCAGCTGGTGCAGCTCTTCGGCGGGGACAACCCACGGGTGACACAGGCCCGACAGCGGGAGCGCTCGAACGCCTACATCGAACCGGCGCTGCTCTAGGGCGCGTTGCCCGTTCGCGTCGGCGTCGCCAGGCACCACCGAGCCAGCGCCAGCGGGTCGGCGTCGGGCAACGCCCGGTGGACCGCCCGAACCAGGTCCGGGCGGGTCGCCAGGGCACGAGCGACGGCCGGCTGTCCGGTTCGCCGGGCCGCGAGCGCCAGACCCACCCACGCGTCGGTGTCCTCGGGGTCGTCGTCCAGTCGTCGCAGGTACCCGTCCAGGGCACGCGCCGGATCGTCGGCCGCGTAGGCCCGATCGGACGAGTCCAGGGTGGACGGGTCGGCGTCGTCGGCCAGCAGTCGTCCGCGTACCGCCGCCTCCGGACCGGTGTCCGTGGCGAGCGCCGGGGCAGCCCGGCCCGGCACGACCGTCGGCGGTGGCCCGTCGTCCGGGCACGGCTGGTCGCGCCGCCAGGCCCGCACCGCGCGGTCGACCTCGTCCGGGTGGGGGCGCAGGTTGGCCAGGCCCCAGCGCACCGCGCCGCCGTCGGCGATGTCCCGTACCGCCGCGCCGACCTCGTCGTCGACCGGGTCCCGCCAACCGCGCAGGGTGCCCGCCATCCCGTCCACGAAGGTCCGTCCGGCGTCCGTCAGCTCCGCCGCGCCGGTGAGCTGCCGGACCGCCCGGCCGGTCTGCTCCCGCCAGTACGCGAACTCGAACGCGGCGGCCACACCCTCCGCCCTCCGGCAGCGCCACACCTCGGCCACCCCCAGGTGCGCGTACGCGCCCTGGAGCAGGGCGCCGACCGGGCGGGGATCCAGCCGCCACGGCGCCCGGTAGCGGGCCGGTCCGCCGGGGCGGTGCAGCGGCACCAGGTCCAGCAGCGCGCCGAGTTTGGTGTGTTGCAGCTCGTGCACCAGCAGCAGGGCGAGGGTCTTCGGGTCGGCCGGCACGGACAGCGCGATGGCGCCCAGCGCGTCCCGACTGGTCGCGCTGACCGCGTGCCCGGACGGCGGCGGGCGCAGCGGCACCAGCGAGCGGAGCAACCCGGCCAGCCCGTCAGCGTGCGCCGGCAGGTTGACGCGCAGCCACCGCCACGCCTGCCCGGTGAGCCGGTCCAGGTCGGCGGCGGCGGTATCGCCGAGTCGGGACGCCGGTGGATGGTGGTAGCGACGCCGCCACGGGTCCTGGTCGTCGATGGTCACCTCGACGCCGGCGGTCGGGGTGATCCGCCGCGCCGGCAGCCAGCGCGCCGGCCCGTCCCGCGGAATGATCCGCACGGTGCCCTGCCCGGCGCTCACCACCGCCGTGCCGGGGGCGAGATCCACCGCGCCGCCGATGGTGGGCAGCAGCAACGTGCCGTCCGGGCAGGGCAGCGTCAGCTCGAAGGCGAGACCTGCCCGGGCCGCCGCGGCGGCGGCGAGCGCGGCCAGGTAGCCGGGGTCGGCCGGCCGGTCGATGGCGGCGCGGGCCCAACCGGTCAACGGCGGGTGCGCCAGCACCTCGGCGACCGCCGCCGGGTCGGCCCGCTCGGCCCGGGTGAGCAGATCCAGGCCGCGGCGGACCAGCGGGTCGTCGCCGTACGCGCGCGCGGCGGCGACGGTCAGCAGCCTGCGCCGGCCCAACTGCCCACCGCGCAGCACGTCCAAGGCGGAGGGTTCACCGTGCCCGCCGGCCAGCCCGGCGAACTGCGTTCCGGACAGCGGCCCCGACACGGCTCACCGCCCCGCCGGCACGGCCGGGCCGGCGCGCCCGGCGCCCGCGACTGGTGGGTGGACCGTGCCGCGCGGCGCCGCCTCAGCCGGCCCGGGCGGGGCGGTGACGCGGCGGCGCAGCGCGTCCAGGTCGGCGGTGACCACCGACCGCACATGCCGGACCAGCCGGAACAGGTCCGGGCAGTAGACCGACGGGTGGGCGAAGCCGGCGCCGTCGCGGAAGCGGTGCGCGTACAGGCCGCCGCCGCACGCGCCGACGACCGGGCAGGACCGGCAGGCCGGCGCGAGAGCCGCCAGCCCGCTCGGACGCCCGGCCAGCGACGGGTGGCGCAGCGCCTCGTCGAAGCTGTGCCGGAAGACGTCCAGCCCGGTACGCATCGCCGACGCGGTGGTCGTCTTGAGGGTGTCGGTGCCCTCGATGGTGCCGTCGGTCTCGATCGTCATGATGTCCGGCTCGGCGCCGCCCAGCGCCTGGGTGCCGCTGCGTCCACCGAGCAGCAACGCGATCAGTGACTCGAACAGCCGGATCCCGCTGCGCCGGGGCGTCTCCCGGTACCAGGTGTCGAAGACGGCGATCAGCCAGTCCGCGTACGGGGTGGCGGGATCGCCGGGGCGGCGGCCGGGTGGGGGAGTGCTCCAGTTGCCGTGCGGCAGCAGCAGGTCCAGTCGGGGCGGATCGAACTCCAGCAGGCTCCGGTAGACGTCGACCGGATCGTTGGCCAGGTCGACGGTGCAGAGCAGGCCGGCGTACCGGGCCCGGTGCTCGGGCCGTGCCAGCAGACGCAGCGCGGCGGCCACCTCGGTGAAGCTGCCCCGCCCGTCGGCGTGCCGGCGGTGCCGGTCGTTGGCCGTCCGGCCACCGTCGACGCTCACCCCGACGTCGATGCCGTGCGTGTGGCACAGGGCGAGCACCGCCTCGTCCAGCAGCAGCCCGTTGGTCTGCATCGCGACGTCGAGGGTGGTGCCGGCGGGCATCGCCGCACGCAGGGTGCGCACCGTCCGGTCGAGGACGTCGACGCCGGCCAGCAGCGGCTCCCCGCCGTGCAGCACCACCCGGACCCGGTCGGTGCGGTGCCGGACGACGTGCGCGGCCAGCCGGTCCGCCACCCGGGACACGGTGCCGGGCGCGATCACCCGGGGCCGGCCCCGCCAACCCTGGTCGGCGTGCCGGTAGACGTAGCAGTAGTCGCAGGCCAGGTTGCAGCGCGAATGCACCTTCAGCACCAACTGGCGTACCCGGGGCGCCGTCGGGGTGTCGGGCGGCTCGGCCGCGGCAGGGCGCCGCCGGGCGGCCGACGGCGAGGCGTCGGCCGACACGGTCAGAAGCTCGATTCGAACGCGGACACGTCGCCCGGCTCGCTGTCGGCGACGAGCGCCCCGAGCACGTGGGCCAGCACACCGTCACCGGCACCGGCCAGCAGATCCGCCAGCGGCACATCGCCGAGCTGCACCAGGGCGGCACCGGCGGCGACGGGTGTGGGCGGTTGGCCGTGCTCAGTCACCGTGGACCACCCCACGGTCGAACACCGGCACCTGCGTCACCGCTGCGCTCACTCCGCCTTTCTACACCATCGCGCCCGGCCCGGACGGCGCGACACCGCAGCCCGCACACGCTGGCCACCGTGCCGTCACCTGGCGTACCACCGCCGCCGTCCGGCAGCCCGCGACCTCGGCCGGCGCGGACGGCGGTCGAATCTTTTCCGGGCGGCCTGTCGATCCGGCCGGCGGCCGTTCGTGTGGAGGATGAGAGGTCGGCGACGGGCCGGCCGCCCCGTGAGGAGGAACGATGACCCTCTACCTGCTCAGCATCCACCAGCCGCAGGGTGACCTGCCGCCGGAGTCGGAGTTCCTGGCCGGCGTGATGCGCCAGCTCGGCGAGCTGCGCGACGAGCTGACCGCCACCGGGTCGTGGGTCTTCGGGCAGGGCCTGCACGGCCCGGAGTCCGCGACCGTGCTGCGCCCCCGCGACGGCGAGGTGCTCGTCACCGACGGGCCGTTCGTCGAGGGCAAGGAGCACCTGGGCGGCATCACCATCATCGACGTGCCGGACCTGGACGTCGCGCTGGACTGGGGCCGACGCTACGCGCTGGCCACCACCCTGCCGATCGAGGTCCGCCCGTTCCAGGGTGGAGCGAGCGACTGACCGTGGAGGACGTGGAGGCGGCGTTCCGCGCGGAGTACGGCCGCGCGGTCGCCGTCCTGGTCCGCCTCCTCGGCGACATCGACCTCGCCGAGGAGGCCGTCCAGGACGCGTTCACCATCGCGCTACGGCGGTGGCCGCGGACCGGACCGCCGCCCAGCCCGGCCGGCTGGATCATCACCACCGCCCGGAACCGGGCCATCGACCGGCTGCGCCGGGAAGCGTCCCGGGCCGACCGGCACGCCCAGGCGGCCCTGCTGTACGCCGCCGACCCACCCGTCGAGGAGGCGCCGGTGCGCGACGACCGGTTACGTCTGATCTTCACCTGCTGCCATCCGGCGCTCGCCCCGGCCGCCCGGGTCGCGCTCACCCTGCGCCTGCTCGGCGGGCTGAGCACCGCCGAGATCGCCCGCGCCTTCTTGGTGCCCGAGCCGACGATGGCGCAGCGGCTGGTCCGGGCCAAGTCGAAGATCCGCGACGCGCGGATCCCGTACCGGGTGCCGCGCGACGCCGACCTGCCCGACCGGCTGCACACCGTGCTGGCGGTCCTATACCTGATCTTCAACGAGGGGTACACGGCCAGCGCCGGGCAGCGACTGGTCCGCGCCGAGCTGTGCGCCGAGGCGGTCCGGCTGGCCCGGCTGCTGGTCGAGCTGATGCCGGACGAGCCGGAGGCGCTCGGCCTGCTCGCGCTGATGCTGCTCACCGAGTCCCGCCGGGACGCGCGGACCACCGGAGACGGCGACCTCGTTCCGCTGCCCCGGCAGGACCGGGCCCGGTGGGACGCCGCGCTGGTCGCCGAGGGACAGGCGCTGGTCCGCCGCTGCCTGCGCCGCGATCAGCCGGGGCCGTACCAGATCCAGGCCGCGATCGCCGCCGTGCACAGCGCCGCGCCGCGCGCCGCCGACACCGACTGGGGCCAGATCCTCCAGCTGTACGACCACCTGCTGGCCGTCGCCCCCGGCCCGGTGGTAGCGCTGAACCGGGCGGTCGCGCTCGCCGAGGTGGCCGGTCCGGCGGTGGCGCTGGCCGAGGTGGACCGCCTCGACCTGGACGGCTACCACGTGCGGCACGCCGTCCGGGCCGACCTGCTGGCCCGGCTCGGCCGGGGCGGGGAGGCCGCCGAGGCGTACCGGACGGCCGCCGCGCTGACCGGCAACGCGGCCGAACAGGCCTTCCTCACCGGGCGGGCGGCGGCCGTGGCGCCGGACTGACCGCGCGGGCTCAGCGGATGTCGTGCGTCTGGAGCCAGAGTTCCAGCAACCCGAGCTGCCACAGCTTGTTGCTGCCGGCCGCCGCCTCGGCCCGGTCCGGTTCGGCGAGCAGCCGGGCCACGTACTCCGGTCGGAACAACCCCCGCTCCCGCGCGGCCGGCGCCTGCAACGCCTCGGCCACCAGCTCGCGCACCGGCCCGTCCACGTTGCGCAGCGCCGGCACCGGGAAGTAGCCCTTCGGCCGGTCGATCACCTCGGCCGGAAGGACCTCCCGGGCGACCTCCTTCAGCACGCCCTTGCCACCCTGGGCCACCTTGTGCTCGGGCGGACAGTGCGCGGCGAGGGTGACCAGATCCTGGTCGAGGAAGGGGGTACGCACCTCCAGGCCCCACGCCATGCTCATGTTGTCCACCCGCTTGACCGGGTCGTCGGGCAGCATCAGATGGGTGTCCAGGCGCAGCACCGCGTCCAACGCGGTCTGCGCACCGGGTGCGGCGAGGTGCCCGGTCAGCAGGTCGCGGCTGGCGTCGTGGTCCAGCGCGTACGCCGGGCCGACGATCCGGCGCAGCTCGTCGTGGCCGCGGTCGAAGAACGCGGCGGCGAACGTCTCGGCGGCGCCGTGCCGGGGCGCCTCGGTCAGGGGCTGGTGGTAGCCGTAACCGGCGAACACCTCGTCGGCGCCCTGCCCGGACTGGGCCACCTTCACGTGCCGGGCCACCTGCTCGGACAGCAGGTGGAAGGCGACCACGTCGTGGCTGCCCATCGGCTCGGCCATCGCCTGGACGGCGCGCCGCACGGCGGGCACCAGATCGTCGTTGGACAGCCGGATCCGGTCGTGGTCGGTGTCGTACGCGCGGGCCACCAGGTCGGAGTAGTGGAACTCGTCGCCGGACTCGCCCCCGCGGCTGTCGAAGCCGATGCTGAACGTGCGCAGGTGCCGCTGGCCCGCCTCGGCGAGCAGCGCCACGATGAGGCTGGAGTCCAGCCCGCCGGAGAGCAGCACCCCGACCGGCACGTCCGCGACCAGCCGCCGGCGTACCGCCGTGCGGAGCGCGTCCCCGATGGCGGCCCGCCAGTCGGCGGCGTCCATCCCGGCGTCGGCCGGCTCCCGGACGTAGTCCGGTCGCCAGTACACCTCCTCGCGGCCGCGCCCGTCCGCCTCGATCACCCGCAGGGTGGCCGGCGGCAGCTTGCGCACGCCGCGCAGCACGGTCCGGGGCGCGGGCACGATGGAGTGCCAGGACAGGTAGTGGTGCAGCGCCACCGGGTCGATGCCGGTGTCCACGTCACCGGCGCGCAGCAACGCGGGCAGGGTGGAGGCGAACCGGAGCCGCCCGGGGGTCTCGGCGAGGTAGAGCGGTTTGATGCCGAGCCGGTCGCGGGCCAGCACCAGCCGCCGCCGGGCACGGTCGACCAGCGCGATCGCGAACATGCCGACCAGGTGGTCGACGAAGCGGTCACCCCAGTGCGCGTACGCCACCAGGATCACCTCGGTGTCGCTGGTGGAGTGGAAGGCGTACCCGGCGTGGGTGAGTTCCTCGCGCAACTCGGGATAGTTGTAGATGCAGCCGTTGAAGACCAGTGCCAGGCCCAGGTCCTCGCGCACCATCGGCTGGCCGCCCGCGTCGGACAGGTCGATGATGGTCAACCGTCGGTGCCCGAGGGTTACCCAGTCGTCGGTGAACAGCCCCTCGCCGTCCGGGCCGCGCGACCGCATCGCCTCGGTCATCCGGGTGACCGCCGCCGCGTCGGGCGGCCTGCCGTCGAATCGGGCCTCCCCGCTGATCCCGCACATCAGGCGGGTCGGTGAGTCAGATGGGACACCAGCGGCACGGCCATCCTCCTGTCACCTCGCCCGGCCCGTCAGGGCCGGTCCCGCCGACCGGACGGGCCGCGCTGGCTACCCGGGCGCGTGGTGGGCAAACCCGGGCCGCCCCGCAGGGGCCCTACTTGTGCAGCAGGAGCCCCTGGCCTGCGCCTCAGCCGAGCAGGGTGCGCAGGATCCGGGCGAGCTGGTCGCGGTCGGCGTCGTCGAGGTGGCCGAAGAAGCGGTCGGCCTCGGCCCGACGGGCGGCCCGGATGGCGGCGCTGACCCGGTTGCCCTCCTCGGTGAGCGCGACCAGCGTCGCCCGTCGGTCGGCCGGGTCGGGTCGGCGTTCGACGAGCCCCCGGGCCTGGAGGTCGTCGATGACCTCGGTGGCGGAGCGGGGCGCGATGCGCAGGTGCTCGGCGATGGTGCCGGGACGCGACTCACCGTGGCGGGCCAGCACTCCGAGCGCCCGGGACTGGCTGGGGGTGATGTCCCACGGCGCCAATGACTCCCGTGCCTGCCGGCGCAGCCGCCCGGCCACCGCCCAGAACGTCTCCGCCAGGCTCTCGTCGTCGCCGTCCGCCGTGCGCTCCGTCACGGGGAATACGGTAGCAGGAGATGCGGTTGCTACCTCATGATGAGGTAACCTCAGCAATATCCCCGTCGAGAGGCAGTGCCCCTTGGAACCGACCCCCACCGGCCGCGACCGCGGCCACCGCACCGTCAGCGCCGACGAGAAGGCGCAGGCCCGGCAGGTGTCCCTACGCCGCATCGGCCGGCTGTTCACCGCCCACCGGCCCGCGCTGGCCGCCGTGACCGCGATCATCGTGGCCTCCTCGATCATCGCGATGGCCACCCCGTTCCTGCTGCGTGCCGTCATCGACCGGGCGCTGCCGCAGGGCGACGTGACCCTGCTGGTCTGGCTGGTCCTCGGGATGGTCGCCGTCGCCGGGGTGACCGCCGCCCTTGGCGTCGTCCAGACCTGGGTCTCCACCCGCGTCGGGCAGCAGGTCATGCACCGGCTGCGCACCGACGTCTTCAGCCACCTTCAGCGGCAGTCGCTGGGCTTCTTCACCCGGACCCGCACCGGCGAGGTGCAGTCCCGCATCACCAACGACATCGGCGGCATGCAGTCGGTGGTCACCTCCACCGCCACCGCCGTCGCGGCCAACCTCACCACCGTGGTCGCCACCGTCGTCGCCATGGTCGCGCTCTCCTGGCAGCTCTCCCTGGTCTCCCTCGTCGTGCTGCCGCCGGCGATCTGGCTGACCCGCCGGGTCGCCCGGATGCGCCGGGAGATCACCGCCCAGCGCCAGCGGGAGCTCGCCGACCTCAACGTCACCGTGGAGGAGGGGCTCTCGATCAGCGGCGTCCAACTGGCCAAGACCCTCGGTACCGGGCCCGCGCTGATCGACCGGTTCACCGCCTCGTCGGCCCGCCTGGTCGACCTGGAGCTGCGCAGCGAACTGGCCGGTCGCTGGCGGATGGCCTCGATGAGCATCATCTTCGCCGCCGTACCGGCGGTCATCTACCTCGCCGCCGGCCTGCCCGGCACCGCCGGCACACTGAGCATCGGCACCCTGGTCGCCTTCACCGCGCTACAGGGCGGCCTGTTCCGGCCGCTGATGGGCCTGCTCAACGTGGGCGTGTCGCTGACCGCCTCGCTGGCGCTGTTCGCTCGGATCTTCGAATACCTCGACCTGCCGGTCGACGTGGCCGACCCCGCCGAGCCGGTCCGCCTCGACCCCGCCCGGGTCCGCGGTCACCTGCGTCTGGAGGACGTCACCTTCGGCTACCCGGGCAGCGACACCGCCGCCCTCGCCGGGGTCACCCTGGACGTGCCCGCCGGCACCAGCCTCGCCCTCGTCGGCGAGACCGGCTCCGGCAAGAGCACCCTCGCCGGGCTGGTCAGCCGGCTGCACGACCCGACCGCCGGCCGGGTCACCATCGACGGGGTCGACCTGCGCGACCTGCGCCTGGCCGACCTGGCCGCGATCGTCGGCGTGGTCAGCCAGGAGACGTACCTGCTGCACACCACCGTCCGGGAGAACCTGCGCTACGCCCGGCCGGCCGCCACCGACACGGAGATCGAGGACGCGGCCCGGGCCGCTCAGATCCACGATCTGATCGCCGCCCTTCCCGACGGGTACGACACGATGGTCGGCTCGCGCGGCCACCGGTTCTCCGGCGGCGAGAAGCAGCGGCTGGCCATCGCCCGTACCCTGCTGCGGGACCCGCGCATCCTGGTCCTCGACGAGGCCACCAGCGCGTTGGACACCGAGACCGAACGGGCCGTGCAGCGGGCGTTCGACGTGCTCGCCGAGGGTCGCACCACGATCACCATCGCGCACCGGCTGTCCACCGTCCGGAACGCCGACCAGATCGCGGTGCTCGACCACGGCCGAATCGTCGAGGCCGGCACCCACGACAGCCTGCTGGACCGCAACGGCCGCTACGCCACCCTGGCCGCCTGACTCACAACCGTCTCGAAACCGTCGCTAAAACCGTCTCGTTATTCCGCGTCCAGGTGGCGGTAGACGGTGGCCCGCGAGACGCCCAGCGTGGCGGCGATGGCGTCCACCGAATGGGTGCCCGCCGCGTGCATCCGCCGGGCCGCCTCGACCTGCTCCCGACCCAGCGCCCGAGGCCGCCCCGGACGGCGCCGACGCTCACCCATCGCGGCGCCCGAGCTCGCATCCGGCGGGCTCCCGGACCCTGCGGCGGCGCCCGCCGGAGCCGCGGCGTCCGAGGGTGGCGTGGCCAGCAGGCGGCGTACGCCGTCGAGCATGTCGGCGCGCAGCACCTCGTCGGGCACGTCGGTGAAGAAGACGACCGGGTCACTGCACGCGGCGACCGCCTGGACCGCCCGGACCCGTTCCCGGCGTCCGGCGTCCGGCCCGGCGATGAGGTCGTTGGCCCGCATCGCGATCCCCATCAGCCGGTGGTACGTGTCGCCCCGGCCGACCAGCGCGATGTCGTGGAAGAGCATCCCGAGCGGCCGGCGGTGAGCGAGTATCGTGTCCACCCAGCCCTCCAGCACCGTCCACCGGGCCTGCTCGGTGGGCTGCGTCCGGGCCGAGTCGAGCAACGCCTCCAGGTCGGCCAACAGCGGCTCGACCAGGGCTGCGAGCAGGTGCTCCTTGGCCGGGAAGTGGTACAGGATCGCGGCCTTGGTCAACCGCAGCCGTTCGGCGATCTGCCGCAGTGAGGTGCGTTGGTAGCCGTGTTCGGCGAAGAGGTCGAGCGCGGCGCGCAGGATCCGCGTGCGGGTGTCGTCCGCGGGCTCGGCGGTCATGCCGGCCAGCCTAACCGGCGCCCTGACCGGTGGCCGATCTCACCGTTGATTGTGCTGACCGGCGGTCAGTACAGTGAGGACGGTCGACGCATCCGACAGCTGGAGGGGCGATGCCCGTCATCTCGATCGACAACCTGGTCAAGACCTTCGGCCGCATCCGGGCACTCGACGGGCTCGACCTGCGGGTCGAGGCGGGCGAGGTGCACGGCTTCCTCGGGCCCAACGGGTCCGGGAAGTCCACCACCATCCGGATCCTGCTCGGGCTGCTCCGCCGCGACTCCGGCGAGGCGCGGGTGCTCGGCGCTGACCCCTGGCGCGACGCGGTGCGCCTGCACCGCCGGTTGGCGTACGTGCCGGGCGACGTCAGCCTCTGGCCGAACCTCTCCGGCGGGGAGGCGATCGACCTGCTCGGTGAGCTGCGCGGCGGCCTCGACCGGCGTCGCCGTGACGAGCTGCTGCAACGCTTCGACCTGGACCCGACCCGCGGCTGCCGCACGTACTCCAAGGGCAACCGGCAGAAGGTCGCCATCGTCGCCGCCTTCTCCTCCAATGTGGAGCTGTACGTGCTCGACGAGCCGACCTCCGGCCTCGATCCCCTGATGGAGGCCGTGTTCCAGGACGAGGTGCGGCGGATCAAGCAGGCCGGCGCCACCGTGCTGCTCTCCAGCCATGTGCTCGCCGAGGTCGAGGCCCTCTGCGACCGGCTCAGCATCATCCGCGAGGGACGCACCGTCGAGTCCGGCAGCCTGACCGAGCTGCGCCACCTCACCCGCACGACGGTGATCGTCGAGACGGCCCGCCCGGTGACCGGCCTCGACGCGCTGCCCGGCGTGCACGACGTGCACGAGGTCGACGGGCGCACCCACCTGGAGGTCGAGCCGGCGCACCTCGACGAGCTGCTCGGCCAGCTCGTCCGCTTCGGCGTCCGCGCGCTGACCAGCACCCCGCCCACCCTGGAGCAGCTGTTCCTACGCCACTACGGCGACGAGCACGTCTCCGCCGACGACCCCGCTCCGGCGCGAGCCCAGCGGGCCGGTGCCCGATGACCGCCCTCACCGGCACCCGCCGGCTGGCCCGACTCGTGCTGCGCCGCGACCGGATCCGCCTGGCGATCTGGGTGCTCGGCACGCCCCTGCTCGGCTACGCCCTCGCCGGCAGCGTCGCCGGCATCTACCCCGACGAGGCGGCCCGTCAGGGCTACGCCACCACGTCGGCGTCCAGCCTGGTCGCCCGGGCCTTCAACGGCCCCATCGCCGGCACCGACGTCGGCGCGGTCGTGGTCGCCGAGACGTACGTGACGCTGGCCCTGATCGTCGCGCTGCTGAGCACCTTCGCGGTGACCCGGCACACCCGGCAGAACGAGGAGACCGGCCGCGCCGAGCTGGTCGGCGCCTCCGTCGTCGGCCGGTACGCGCCGCTCACCGCCGCGCTGCTGGTCGTGGTCGCGGCGAACGTGGCGGCCGCGGCGCTGCTCGCCGTCGCCCTGGCCGGCGCGGGCCTGCCACTGGCCGGCTCCCTCGCGGCGGCCGGCGCGGTCGGCGGCGTCGGGGTGGCCTGCACCGGCGTCGCCGCGGTCACCGCGCAGGTCTCGGTCACCTCCCGGGGCGCCAACGCGCTCGCCGGCGCCGTCGTCGGGCTCTCCTTCGTGCTGCGCGCCGCCGGCGACGTGCTCGGCGACACCAGCGCCGACGGCACCCGCGTGGAGAGCGCCTGGCCCTCCTGGCTCTCCCCGCTCGGCTGGGGCAACCAGGTGCGGGCCTTCGGCGGGGAACGCTGGTGGGTCCTCGCCCTACCCGTCGCGCTGCTGCTCGCCGCGGTGGCGCTGGCGTACGCCCTCGCCGAGCGGCGGGACCAGGGCGCCGGGCTGATCGCCCCCCGACGCAAGGCCGCGACCGCCGCCACCTGGCTGCTCAGCCCCGCCGGGCTGGCGTGGCGGATGCAGCGCGGCGCACTGCTCGGCTGGGCGGTCGGGATCGCCGTGCTCGGCGTCTCGATGGGCGTCGCCGCCGACGAGTTCAACGCCATGATCGAGCAGAATCCGGCCGCCGCCGAGGCGATCAACGCGATGGGCGGGGGAGCGGACCTGCTCGACGCGTACCTGGCCGCGATGCTCGGGCTCTTCGCCCTGACCATCGGGGCGTACGTGGTGCAGGCCCTGCTCCGCGTACGCGGAGACGAGGCCGACGGGGTGCTGGAGGCCGCCCTCGCCACCGCGGTGAGCCGTACCCGATGGCTCGGGACCCAGGTCCTCGCCGCGGCGCTCGGCGCGTTCGCCCTGCTGCTCCTCGCCGGCCTGACCACCGGGCTCGGCTATGGCCTGGTCACCGGCGACCCGCTCGGCGAGGCCATTGCGCTGGGCGGTGCCGCGCTGCTGCGGCTGCCGGCCCTGCTCGTGGTGGCCGGGGTGGTGACCGCGCTCTTCGGCCTGCTGCCGCGCCGGTCGGTGGTGCTCTCCTGGACGGCGCTGCTGGTCTTCCTGCTCCTCGGGCAGCTCGGCGCCGTGCTGGAGCTGCCCCAGGCGGCGCTCAACCTCTCGCCGTACACCCATGTCCCGTCGGTGCCGGCGGTCGACCCGGCGGTGCTCCCGCTGGTGGTGCTGACCACGGTGGCCGCGCTGCTCCTCGTGACCGGCGCGGCGGCGTTCCGCCACCGCGACGTCCCGAGCTGACCGGCGCTCGTCTCGGGCTTCGCCGTGATCGTTGACGCCTGGCCGACTCGACACGTCGCCCCGTGCCCTGCTGAGCTGCCAACGATCGAGGCGGCTAGCAGAAATCGAGCGGTGCTGGGGCGTCGTCCACAGGTTGGCAGAGGTCCACAGTGGCGGGGGTGACGTGGTTGCGGGAGGTCGGGTGAGGTCTCACGGTTCGTGGCGTGAATTCGGTGCTTCGGGAGCTGGTGGAGCTGGGCGGTGGGCTGGTCACGCGTGGGGTCGCCGGGCAGGTGGTGCCACAGCGGACGCTGGATCAGGCCTGCCGCAACGGTGAGCTGGTGCGGGTGTTGCCGGAGTCGTTCGTCGCGGCGCATCTGGTAAGTGGTCGACCAGGCGGCCCTCCGCTGAGTCGACTCGACCCTGACCTGGGTTTTCGTGCGGCTCTCGCCTGGGCTGAGGGTTGCGGCGCACTCAGTCACCTCAGCGCGTTGAGCGCATGGGGGTTGCGCCCGCAGGCGTTCGGCGATCTAGTGCACTTGAGCACACCGGCGAGCGCCGGTCTGCGCACCCGACCCGGACTGGTTGTGCATCGGCGTCGGGGTTTCACCACCGGTCCGCCGCACGTGGTTGTCCGGCGGGGATTGACGGTCACCCGTCTTGAGCAGACCCTCGTCGACTCGTGGCCGATGCTGCCGCTCCCCGAGCGGCGGGCACCGGTGATCCGGGCGGTCAACGATCGGCTGACCACGCCGGAGCGGCTGTCGGCGGCCCTGGGCGATGTGCCGAAGCTGGTCGATCGGGCAGCGCTGCGAACGCTGCTGACCAGGCTCGCCGACGGCTGCCGCAGCCCCTTGAGATCTGGGGGCACGAGGACGTCTTCACCGGCCCGGGCATGCCGACGTTCCGCCGACAGGTGCCGGTGCGCCTCGGGCGACGCACCATCTACCTCGACATGCTCGCCGAGCGGGAGCGGGTCAACATCGAACTCGACGGCGCCGCCAGCCACGGCGACCCACGCCAGCGGGAGATCGACCTGCGCCGGGACGCCCTGCTGGCGACCACCGGGATCCTGGTGGTCCGCTTCGCCCGACGTCGCCTGGTGCACGAGGTTGAGGCGGTACGCCGCGAAGCCCTGGCCATCCTGGCGACCCGCCGGGCGGGCGCGACCGCCTGAGCTGGTGCGGCGAGCGCGGGCCGGAAGCGGTATGAGACCGCGTGTTCTGGGGCTGACGGATCGGGCGTCCACGTCAGTCAACGCTGGACCTATCACTTGCATGAGCGGAAAGTGTCCACCTATGCTTTCCAGCGTGGAAAGTATTGGTGTGACGGAGCAGCTCAGGGCGGCCGAGCGCGGTGCCGCCGCACCTTACGTCGACTATCCGCCGACCCCATGGTGGTATGCGCCCTCCGTCGGCGCCTGGGCCGCTGCCATGATCGGCACGTTCGTGTGGTGGCGCCAGAACGCCGCCCTGTTCGTGGCGTCGCTCGCCGTCCTGATCGCCGTCGAGGCCCTGTTCGTCGTCTGGATGCGGCGCCGGCACGGCGCGCTCCCGATGCCGGGCAAGGGCACGCCGCCCCCCGAGATCGCCGGAGAGTGGCGCAGATACTTCGCTGCCCTCCCCGTGGTCGCCCTCATCGTCGGGCTCGTCTGGTGGCTGGTCGGCGTCCCGGCGGCCGCCGGGGCGGCATTCGTCCTCGTGACGGTCGGCCTGGCCGTCTACGAGCGGCGGTATGCCGCGGCCGCCGCAGCGACCCGGGCACGCCTTCGATGATCGACGGCCTGGATCCGATCATCCACGTGCCCAAGCGCCTGGCGGCCATGGCCGTCCTGGCGAACGCGCCCTCGGTCTCATTCCGATTCCTCAAGGACCACCTGCAGCTCAGTGAGTCGGATCTGTCCAAGCAGATGTCTACCTTGGAGTCAGGTGGCTACGTCAGCTCGACCAAGGTCGGTCGTGGCCGTGGAGGCAGTACGACCTATCGGATGACCCAGGCCGGGCAGCGCGCCTACGAGCAGCACTGCGCCACGTTGAGGACACTGATCGGCGGCGCATAGCGCTGCTCGGTCCGCACCGATCGGGTCAGCGGTTGTGCTGGGGTGGAACGGGGGCCTGCGGTTCCGTTGGGGCGCGCGGGTGGGAGCGCAGCAGTTCATTGATCCAGCGGGCTGCTTCCCCCTGCGCGGCGAGCAGGTGTTCGCGGGCGTCCGCGATGTCCTCGTCTCCGGCGTGTTCGTAGAGGATCGCCGCCCAGCGCCGGCTCAGCTCCTGGGCGTAGCGAGCACGACGAAGCTGCTCGTCGAACTGGTACTCCAGTTTCATCAGCCGGTCGACGTGCGGCTGGTACGTCGGCATGATCCGCTCGTCGAGCCGGACGGTGGCGTCGGGTTGGCAGGTGATGACGATGTCGCCCCGCTCGTAGCGCCACGTGGGCTCGGCGGTGATCGCCTGCCGCAACGCCAGCTCCAGGTCGGCCGCCCGGTGTGGGGGCAGGTTTCGGGCGGCGTCGGCGGCGAGCCGGGTCAGCCGCTGGATCGCGTGCGGCTGGAAGTAGTCCACGTACCAGCTCAGCACCTCGGAGCGGAGGCTCTCCTGCGACGACCAGGCGAAGGTGGCGCGGATGTGGAACGCGTACACGTACCCGAGGGCGGGAACCGTGATCGGTCGAGGCGCCTCGCGCTGTTCGACGAGCGGGCCGGTTGGTGATGGTGCGGCGCCCGGACCTGCGGGCGCCTCGTCCTGGAGTGACGCGACGAGTCGATCCCAGGTTCGCGTCCACCACCGCCAACCGCGGACACTCGCGTCCCGGGTGACGGTCAACCCGCGCAGGCCCCGTTGCCGCCACTGGTCCGCGGGCCGCGGCCTCCCGTCGGGGGCGTCCGTCATGGCACCCCTCCATGGTCACGGATCAGCGTTTCACGCTAACAACCCGTGACCGATATGCCCGCCGCCACGCCGTCGGCGGCCGGCTGCTGGTCGCGATGCTCGGCGACTCGCCAGCACCACACCGCATCGCTACGCGTCGTCGTGCACGACCGCTACCTCGCGGAGGATGAGCGGTGGGGGTGCGGATGGGCTGAAGAGCGCGATGACTCAGAGGTATAAAGATGACTCTGAGGTATCGAGCTCTTCAGCAACACCACCCCCCACACGCGCGGCGTACGGATGCTCAGTTCCCGACAGTCGAGGCTGGTTCGGGCCCCGGTGACGGTGGCGGTGACGGTCGGGTGACGGGCCCTTCGCGATCCTCGTGCCGAGCCGGGCGCAGTGCACCGGCACGGGCAGCGGGGAGGCCGGTGCGGTGGACTTCGTCGACGGAGTGCTGGTGCGGTTGGCCGATCCGGGCATCCGCGCCGCGGTCTTCGACGACGCGTCGCTGGCCCATCTGGTGGAGGCCGCGTACGACACCGAGGCGATGCCGGTCGCGCCCCCGTACGCGGCGGTGTTCGACGAGCTGACCCTCGGCTTCGTCGCCGCCCCGGGAACTGGGCGTGGCGCCGACGCCGTGGCTGGAGCACCTGGTGCGGGCCGGTACGGCCGGCCCTGCCTCCCGGCATCCGTGATCGACTCACCGTCACACCAACACCCACGCGCTGCTCTCTGCCGGTGCTGTCCTCTGGCGGCTCGGCGTCCACCCCCGCCCCCCTCGGGGTGGTGGAGGTGGGGGTGGGTGCCACCGGGCGCTGCCCCCGGCAGGTCAGTGTGTGGCCGGCGGGATGCTCTGCTCGTACTGGAAGACGTTGTGGGGGTCGTACTTCGCCTTGATCTTGCGCAGCCGGTCGAAGTTGCGTCCCCAGTAGGCGGTCTCCCATTCCGCCATCCCGATGTTCGGCACGTTGACGTAGGCGCCGTTCACGTAGGGGCGCAGCGCCTGGCTGAACTCGGCGATCCAGGTCTGGGCGATCGGGGTGACGGCGTCGCCGCTGTCCGGCTCCCCACGGGTGCCCCAGCCGGCGCCGGGCTCGGAATAGAAGAGCGCGTCGCGGTGCGGGAAGGCGGCGCCGCCGAACGGTTCCTTCCGCTGCGCCCCCGTACCGAAGGCCTGGGTGAAGAAGTTGCTGTCGTCCGAGGGGGCGTCCTCCATGAATGCGCGGATGATGCTGATCGCCTTCTCGGGGAACGGCTCGCTGGTGAACTGCGAGAAGAACTTCCAGTTCGCGGGCTCGTCCTCGGTCGGAATCTGGAATCCGGCGTAGGTGTCGCCCCAGCCTCCGATCTGCACCGTCACCTCGGGGTTGCCCACCGACAGGACCGGTTCCAACAACTTTCGCGCCTCTGCCTCGGAACCCTCCGCGAGCACCCCGAACAGCAGGATCTCGTTCTTGTGGACCTCGAGTTGGCTGCCGAGACGGGGGTCGGCGAACGGTGCGCTGCGCTGCCATCTGTCGAAGACCCCGTGCAGGTCGTCGAGGCCCTCCCAGGTCGCCTGGAGGTAGGCGACGCTCTTGAGCGGAGCCACCTTGTAGGTGAGCGAGGTGACGATGCCGAAGTTGCCGTTTCCCGCTCCGCGGAGCGCCCAGAGCAGGTCCGGGTGGTTCCACGGGTCCACCTTGAGCACCTCCGCGCCGTCGGCGCCCGACGCCACCACGATCTCCACCCCGATCAGGTTGTCGCAGGCCATCCCGAGGTAGCGGGTGAGGAAGCCGAAACCGCCGCCGAGGGTCGCACCGGACAGGCCGACGCTGCCCTCCGTTCCCGTCGTCGCCGCCAGGTCGTACTCCCCGAGCGCGGTCACCGCCTCCAACTGGTTGAGCCCGGCGCCGACTCGTGCGGTGCGACTGCCGGTGTCGATGTGGGCGCCCTTCAGCTCGCTGACGTCGATCACGATGCCGTTGTCGACGTTCGACCAGCCCTCAAGGCTGTGACGGCCGCTGCGGACCCGCAGCGCGACGTCGTTCTGCCGCGCCCACGTGAGGGCGTTGACCACGTCCCGGGTCTCCTGGGCGAAGACGATGACCAGCGGATAGTGAACGAAGAGTTCGTCCCAGCCGAGGCTCGCGCTCGCGTAGTCGGGGCTCTGGGGACGGACGATACGGCCGGTCAACGTCGCCGGAGGGTAGGTCGCGCTGGACGAGGCACCCAGGTCGTCGGCCGCGATCGCCGAGCTGCCACCGGCCATCATGACCGGGAGCGCAACCGCCCCGGCGCCAACGGCCGTCGCCTTGAGCAGATCACGACGAGAAAGGTCGCGCATGGTCGAATCCTCCCGATCGGCTGGTCGCGCCGACAATTCGACCAAGAGGGCATTTTCCCTCTCATCTGGCGCGAACTCACCGTAATACGGGAGGCTTCTTCGGAGATCTGAGATCTTGTCGCAGAACCCGGTCGGGTGATGCGTCGGGCCTGGTCAGTTGGGGTGGGCGGGCTGGTCCAGGATCGCGCTGAACCGCTCCTCGGCCAGGTCGAGCTGGCTGAAGATGTGCCGCTTCACCGGCAGCGAGAGCGGTGTGTCGGGCCGGCCGATCAGGTCGCGGAAGAGCGGCACCAGCGGCCGGTACTTGATCGCCGAGGAGACCACCTTCGGCCCGACCGTGTGGATCACACCCACTCCGTTGTCGGTGAAGTCCGACACCTTGATCACCCGGGCCCAGGGCTCCCGGTCCAGGCTGACCACCAGATGCTCGCGGTACTGCGTGTTGCGGTCGCGCTGCGGGTCGTACACCGGGTTGGTGACGGCCGCGACCAGCGTCGCCACCCGCGGTCCGAACCGGGCGGCCAGCGTGGCCAGCGCGCCCCCGCGCGGGTCGCCGCCCCCGTCGGCAAGCTCGGCCGGGTGGTCCTCCACAGCGTCGTGCAGCAGGCCGGCGACGATCACGTCGACGTCGCGCACCTGGTAGTGGTGCATCAACCGGATGGCCACCCGCAGCAGGTGGTTGAGGTACGGCTCGCGAACCCGCCGGTCGTCGCGGTGCAGGTCGGCGGCCAGGTCGAGCGCGGCGGTCAGCCGGGCCCGGGCGCTGTCGTCGAACTGCTGGATCTCCAACCGGAAGCGTTCCAGCAGGCCCGGTTCGCCGTGGATCTCGGTGATCGCGTGCATCGGCATACTGCCCAGGTGCGGCGGGAAGTCCATGCGTCACTTATAGCCGATCTTCACCATGGTGATCGCCCCGTGCGTCGCCGACCCGACCCACCGCACCGGGCCGACGCCGTGCGCGCGTCGACCCGGCCGGGAGGGCTCCGGCGCCGCCGCGACGGAGGGCGGGCGGGTCAGGCCGGCAGGCGGTCGGCACCGGCGAGCGGGCCGACCAGGAGCGGAACCAGCGGCGCCGGCAGGACCGGACCGTGGCGCAGGGTGGGCGTCCAGCCGGCGTCGGCGCCCAGGTCGGGGTCGTGCGCCGCGTTGTACGCCGCCAGCAGGTCGACCGGCCGGGCCCGGCCGTCGCCCTGGCGGATCCAGGTGCCCCGCTCGGTGAGCGCGGTGCCGCCCCAGTCGTACAGCAGGTCGGCCGGGGCGACCGCCGCGTCGAGTGTGAAGAAGTTGTTCTGGACGTACAGCGCGGACTGCACGCCGACGCCGAGCGCGTACTGGAAGTCGTTCCCGCCGAGCCGGTAGTGGTTGTTGTAGACGTCGACCTGGCCGAAGCGCACCCGGGGCAGCCGTTGCAGGACGCCGTCGAAGAGGTTGTGGTGCAGGGTGACCCTCAGCCGGCCCACGTCCGGGCCGACCGTGTTGGACGAGCCGATCAGCATCAGCTTGTCGCGCCCGGTCAAGCGATTCCAGGAGGCGGTGACCAGGCTGGCCGTGTGTGTGACGTCCAGCGAACCGTCGTGCACCTGGTACGGCCGTCCGAAGTAGGTCGGTTGGGCGCTGTCCGGGTTGTCGCCGTCGGTGAAGGTGTTGTGGTCGACCCACACGTGTTCGCTGCGGCGTACCGAGATCTGGTCGTACTGGCTGTTCCAGTTGCCGGCCTCGCCGTCGGTCGGTGACCAGGCGGGGAAACAGTCCCGGGCGTCCACGAAGGTCAGGTTGCGGACGATGACGTTCGACGCTCGGTCGATCATGAGGGTGAGCCCGGTCAGGCGGGCGCCGCGCAGCCCGACGATGGTGGTGTTGGGGCCGACGTTGACCTGGGTCTGCCGGGTCTGGTTGGCCACCGAGCGCACCCGGGCCTCCTCCAGCGGCCCGGCCGGCGGCACCCGACCCCACACCGCCGGCTCGTACGCGGCCAGGTAGGCGTCCAGCCGGTACTCCGGGTCGGCCAGGTCGGCGCAGCTCAGCGGCGCGCCGTCGGGCCCCTCGAAGCCGTCGACCGTGCCGTACACGTAGATGAGCTTCGGGGTGGCGTCGGTGGCGTTGCCGGCGTTGTCGCCGCCGAGCGCGTCGACCAGCTCGGCCCGGTTGTGGACCACCCGGGTCCGCTCGGGGGCCGCCGTCGAACCGCCGGTGGTCCCGGTGCCCTCGGCCGCCCAGCCGTCGCGTTCGGGCAGCGCCTGCCGGCCGAGGTGGCGGGCCGCCCAGGAGAGCCCGTCGCCGGCGGAGGCCGGTGAGCCGGAGCGGGGAGCGGCGCCGGCCGGGGCGGCACCGAGCAGGAGGGCCACGACCGTAGCGCCGGTGAGGATTCTGCGCATCGATTCTTCCCGTTCGCTGGTGGTGGTTCGGGAGTCACCAGGAACGGTAGGTTCGGGGTTTTATGAGAGTCAACACCATCTATATGCAGGAATGTTGCAGTTGTCCAGGTCGACGAGCATCGCCCCGACCGCCGTCGGTCGGGTATCCGGGGTTACGTCCGATCTGGCCCGGACGAGTCCGGGCGCTGTTTGCACTCCGGTTGCCGTCGCCCCCTATCCCGCCAGCTCCGCGCGGTACGCCGGCACCGCCCACGGCACCGCCAGCTCGCCCGGCAGCGCCCCCCGCTCGGCCGCCCGGCGCAGCACGTCGGCGACGCCCCGCAGGTGGCGTACCCGCTCCCCGCCGTCGCCCACCACGTCGACCAGATCGCCGTCGAGCAGTCGCGGCTCCGGCGCGGCCCGCAGGGCGTCCAGCAGCGCGGTGAACGGCGCGGTACGGGCCAGCGGGGCGATCAGCGGCACCCCGGCCGGGTCGGCCCGGTGCGCCAGCAGGTTCTCCAGCAGCCCCCGCCGTCCCGGAACCCGGCGGGTCACCACGTCGCCGGGCAGTCGCAACCGGTCCGTCGGGTACTCCAGCACCGCCCGCCCCGCCGTGCCGGTGACCACCACCTCGCCCGCCACGAACTCCTCGGCGGCCAGGGTGACCGCGGCCAGCACCGGCGGGCCGGCGCGGAACCGGACCCGCAACACGGCGGTGTCCTCCACCTCGATCGGTCGTACCCGGTAGCGCTCCACCTCGATGGCGACCGGCCACGGCCGCGCCCCGCCGAGCGCCTCGGCGACCGCCAGGCACTGCATGACCGCGTGCGCGAGCGGGTTGGCCAGCGCGCCGTCCAGCACCGGTCGACCGCCCACACTCCGCCGACCGGCCCAGGGGGAGCGGGCGTAGTAGGCGTCCGGCCGTTGCCACGCGGCGACGGTGGCGATGCCGGTGACCGTGCCGAGCCGGCCGGCGGCCAGCGCGTCGGTCAGCGCGGTCAGCGCCGCCGAGCCGAGCGCCTGGAAGCCGACCTGGGCCACCCGCCCGGCCTCGGCCAGCGCCGCGGTCAGCTCCTCGTGCTCGGCCAGCGACAGCACCGGCGGCTTCTCCAGCAGCAGATCCGCGCCGGCGGCCAGGGCGTCCCGGGCGATCGGCAGGTGGGTATGTGGCGGGGTGCAGATCACCACCACCTCCGGGCGCGCCGCGGCGAGCATCGCACGGTGGTCGGTGAAGACCTCCACCCCGGGCGGCACCGGCGCGTCCGGGTCGTCCTCCACCGGCCGTACGTCGACCAGGGCGACCAGCCGCAGCCGGCCGGCGGCGTGCAGCGGCGCGATCACCCGCCGGTGCCACCGGCCGTGTCCGTTCGCCCCGATCACCGCCACCCGGGGTGGCGACGTCGGCCCGCTCACCGGGCACCGGGCGGTGTCGGTCCGTTCACCGGGCGCCCGCCAGTGTCGCCTCGACGCCGTGCCGTGCCAGCGCGGTCAGCCAGCCGGTCACCTCGGCCCGTACCTCGTCGTCCCCGGCCACCTCGGCCGGGAAGATCTCGCGCAGCGCGAAGACCGCGTCCACCGCGCCGGCCGGCGTCTGCGCCCCCGCGTCCAGCGCGGCCCGGATCGGCCCGGCGAGGGGGTCCTGCAACGGCAGACCCCGGCCGTCGTCGGCGTACCCCAGCGCGAAGCGCAGCCAGGCGGCCACGACCAGCGCGCCCCAGCGGGCGGACCGGCCGGCCGCGCGCAGGTCGGCGATGGTGTGCAGGACCCGCTGCGGCAGCTTCTGCGAACCGTCCGTGGCCACCTGGAGGGTGCGGTAGTGGATCGCGGGGTTGCCGAACCGGGCGAGGACCTGTTCCCCGTAGTCGACGACCCGGACCCCGTCGGGCGGGGTGAAGCTGTGTGCCACGTCCTCGGCGATGAGCCGGCGCAGCACGTCGGCCAGGTGCGGGATCTCCAGCGCCTCGGCGACGGTCTCCCGGCCGGCCAGCGCGCCCAGGTACGCCACGGCCGAGTGCACGCCGTTGAGGGTGCGCAGCTTCAGCCGTTCCCACGGGCCGGCGTCGCCGGTGAGCACCGCGCCGGCGTGCTCCCAGCCGGGCCGGCCGCCGGGGAAGTCGTCCTCGATGACCCACTGCGCGTACGGCTCGGCGGCCACCGCGGCGAGGTCGGTCACGCCGAGCGCCCGCCGGGCCGAGTCGATCGTCTCCGCGGTGGTGGCCGGCACGATCCGGTCCACCATGGTCCCCGGGCAGGTCACGTTGCCCGCCACCCAGTCGACGAGGCCGGCCGGCACCCCGGCGGCCCGCCCGACCGCCTGGTCGACCAGACCGCGCAGCCGCCGGCCGTTGGCCGGCAGGTTGTCGCAGCTGACCAGCGCCACCGGCCCGGCGTCCGCGGCGGCCCGGGCGGCCAGCCCGCGCAGCAGCAGACCCGGCACGGTGATCGGCGGGCGGCCGCCGGCCAGGTCCGCGGCGAGCGCCGAGTCGGGGCACAGCTGGCCGGTCACCGGGTCGAGTTGGTACGCCTTCTCGGTGACCGTCAGCGTCACCACCCGTACCGCCGGGTCGGCGAGCAGCGCCACCACGGCGTCCGGGTCGCTGGCGGCGTGCCGGACCCCGCTGAACGCGCCGACCACCCGGGTGGCACTGCCGGCGGCGGAGAGGCTGCTGACGCTGAACAGGTTGTCCTGCGCGGTGAGCGCCTCGACCAGGGCGGTGCTGCGGGGGGCGACCGCCATGATGCCCCAGTCGCCGCCGGCCGCGCCGATCGCGGCCTCGGTGTAGACGGCCTGGTGCGCCCGGTGGAACGCGCCGAGCCCGAGGTGGACGACGCCGGCCGGCACGGTGCCGGGTCGCACCAGCGGCCGGGCCTCGGCGGGCAGCCGTCGCAGGACACCCAGGCCGAGCCGGGAGGCGCCGACGGTCACCGCCATGCCGGGCCGTCCGGGAAGCGGAACTCGGCGATCGACGCCGGCTTCATGGTGGCGCTGTAGCCGGGCCGCTCGGGCAGCAGGTAGCGGCCGCCACGGGTGCGGACCGGGTCGACGAAGTGTTCGTGCAGGTGGTCGACGTACTCGATCATCCGCCCGTCCAGGCCGGTGCCGACCCGCAGGTAGTCGAAGATCGCCAGGTGCTGGACGTACTCGCAGAGGCCGACGCCGCCGGCGTGCGGGCAGACCGGCACCCCGAACTTCGCCGCCAGCAGCAGCTCCGCGAGGACCTCGTTGACGCCGCCGACCCGGCACGCGTCGATCTGCATCACGCCGATCGCCTCGGCCTGGAGCAGCTGCTTGAAGACCACCCGGTTGGCGGCCACCTCACCGGTGGCCACCCGGCACCGGCCACCGGTCAGCTCGGTCACCGCGCGGGCGATCCGGGCGTGACCGAGGATGTCGTCGGCGTGCGTGGGCTCCTCGATCCAGTACGGGTCGACCTCAGCGAGGGTGGTCATCGCGGTGATCGCCTCGTTGACGTCCCAGACCTGGTTGGCGTCCATCATCAGCAGCGCGTCGGGGCCGATCTCCTCCCGGATGATCCGGGCCCGCCGCAGGTCGTCGGCGAGCGGGCCGCCGACCTTCATCTTCATCGCCCGCCAGCCGTCGTCGTACGCCTGCCGGGTCAGCGCGCGCACCTTGTCGTCCGGGTAGCCGAGCCAGCCGACCGAGGTGGTGTACGAAGCGAAACCACTCTGCTTGAGTTCCGCGAGCCGGCCATCCCCTCCGATCAATCCCTTGTCGAGGATGGCGGCGGCCTCGTCCGGGGTGAGCGCGTCGGTGATGTGCCGGAAGTCGACGCTGGCGACGAGGTCGTCGGTGGGCAGCTCGGCGAGGAACCGCCACATCGGCTTGCCGGCCAGGGTGGCCCGCAGGTCCCAGACCGCGTTGACCAGCGCGCCGGTCGCCATGTGGATGACGCCCTTCTCCGGGCCGAGCCAGCGCAGCTGCACATCGGCGCTGAGTGAACGCCAGAACGCCACCGGCTCGGCGGCGATCTCCTCGACCGTGCGACCCCGCACGTGGTGGGCGAGCGCGCGGACGGCCGCGCAGGTGATCTCGTTGCCCCGGCCGTTGGTGAAGGTGAAACCGGCGCCGGTCGGCCCGGCGTCGGTGCCCAGCTCCACGTAGGTCGCCGAGTAGTCGCCGCGGTTGATCGCGTCCGAGCCGTCGCCCCGCGCGGCGGTCGGGAACCGCACGTCGTGCACCTCGACGGAGGTGATGGTGATGCTCACTGGTTGGCCCCTCCGAAGTTGAAGACCCGCTTGGGCAGCCGGTACGCCAGGTCGACGATGGTCTCGGCGGCCTCGTCCATCGGCAGCCGGTGCTCGGCGACCAGCCGGGCCAGGAAGCCGGCGTCGACCCGGCGCGCGACGTCGTGGCGGACCGGGATGGAGCAGAACGCCCGGGTGTCGTCGACGAATCCGGTGGTGTTGTAGAACCCGGCGGTCTCGGTGACCGTCTCCCGGAACCGGCGCAGCACCTCGGGGGAGTCCAGGAACCACCAGGGCGCGCCGAGCAGCAGCGCGGCGTAGCCGCCGGCCAGGGGCGCCAGCTCGCGGGTGAAGGTGTCCTCGTCGAGGGTGTAGAGCACCACCCGCAGCCGTGGGTCGTTGCCGTAGCGCTCCAGCAGCGG
This sequence comes from Micromonospora sp. BL4, assembly GCF_003667505.1. Lineage (GTDB taxonomy): Bacteria > Actinomycetota > Actinomycetes > Mycobacteriales > Micromonosporaceae > Micromonospora. The sequence continues at coordinate 7,605 of NZ_RCVJ01000049.1, read as the reverse complement.
GGCGAGCGCGTGCACGTACTCGGTGGCCTGCGGGACGTCCCCGCCGACGTCGCGACCGTGCCGGGCGTGCAGCCACCGGTTGTGGTTGCGCACCGCGCCGGGGTGCAGTTGCAGGACCAGGCCGTCGTCGAGCGACATCCGGGCGAACTCCACCAGCATGTGCGCCCGGAACGCCTCCGCGTCGGCCGGGTCGGCCTCGCCGCGCCGGCCCCGGTCGTACAGCCGCGCGGCCTCCTCCGGCGCCAGGTCCAGGGTGCGCGCGGTGGGGTGGCCGTGGTCGGAGGAGGTGGCCCCGGCCGCGATGAACGCGGCCCGGCGTGCCCGCAGCGCGGCTAGGTAACCGGCGTACGTGCCGGTGTCCTCCCCGGCCAGCTCGCCGAGGCGGTCGACGTTGGTCGACCAGCCCTCGAACTCCATGTCCACCACGTCGTCGGGACGGAAGGTGGTGACCACCCGCCCGCCCGGCCCGCCCCACCCGTCGGCGGCCAGCTTGGCGTGCTGACCGAGGTCGTCCAAGGGCGACTCGGTGGTGGCGAGGACCTCGATGCCGAACCGCTCGAACAGCGCTCGGGGTCGGAAGTCCGGCTCGGCGAGCCGGGCCGCCAGCTCGTCGTAGAGGGTGTCGGCCGTGGCCGGGCCGAGCGGGGTGTGCACGCCGAACACGGTGCGGAAGGTCTGCTCCAGCCACAGTCGCGACGGGGTGCCCCGGAACAGGTGCCAGTGCGCGGCGAAGCGCTGCCAGATGACCCGGCCGTCGGTCTCCACGGCGCTGCCGTCGCGGGTGGGCACGCCCAGCTCCGCCGGGGGTACGCCCTGGCTGAGCAGCATCCGGGTCAGGTAGTGGTCCGGCACGATGAGCAGTTGCGCCGGGTCCGGGAACGGCTGGTCCTCGGCGAGCAGGGCCGGGTCGACGTGCCCGTGCGGCGAGATGATGGGTTGTTCCGCGGCGAGGGCGTACAGCTCCCGGGCCAGCGCGCGCTGGCCGGGCTCGGGCGGCAGGAGCAGGTCGGTGTCGTCGAACGTGGGCACGGGGATGGGCTCCTCGTCGGTGGGTCAGCGGGGGGTGAGCAGGTCGGCGACCCGGACCGGCTGCCCGGTCTCGAAGGACCGGTTGGCGGCCAGGCCGGTGAGCAGGGCCAGGGCGCCGTCGTCGGCGGTCGCGGCGCGGTCGAGCGGATCGGGGTGGCCACCGAAGAGCACCCCGGTCATCCGCGCGTCCGCGCCGCCGTGCCCGTGCCGGGTGCGGCCCTCGACGGGGATCCGCCGGGGCGGCTCCCAGAACGGCCGCAGGGTGAGCGTCGCGCCGCCGCCCTCGGCCGGCGCTTCGGCGCCGTGCAGGGCGGCGCCCTTGACCGCGCCGGCGGTGCCCCGGTCGACGAAGTCGTTCTCGGTGACCTCCAGCTCCAGCCGGCCCCGGCTGCCGTTGACCATCACCCGGTAACCCTCCCAGGGGGCGTACGCGGTGAGGTGGTAGGTCATCGTGGCGCCGGTGGAGTAGCGGGCGAGCACGGCCATGTCGTCCTCGATGCTCACCCCGTGGGCGAACACGTTGCGGTCGCGCTGGTAGCCGTCCTCGGCCTCGGCGTCGAGGTACAGCTCGCGCAGCCGGGGGTGCGCGTCCAGCCGCAGCGCGAACGGGTCGTCCGCGGCGGCGGGGGAGCCGTACGCCCGCTCGTAGTCGCGGGCGTAGCCGTGCCGGCGGCCGTCCTCGCCGTAGAAGAACAGGCGCCCCGCCGCGTACACCTCGACCGGGGTGGCGTCGAGCCACCAGTTGACCAGGTCGAAGTGGTGGCTGGCCTTGTGCACCATCAGCCCGCCGGAGGTGGCCTTGTCCCGGTGCCAGCGGCGGAAGTAGTCGGCGCCGTGCCGCACGTCGAGCAGCCACTCGAAGTGCACCGAGCCGATCTCGCCGACCGCCCCGTCGGCGAGCAGCCGGCGGACCTGCTCGTGCAGCGGGTTGTAGCGGTAGTTGAAGGCGACCGTCACCCGGCCGCCGGTCTCCGCGACGGCGTTCAGGATCCGCCGGCAGCGGGGCGCGTCCACGGTCATCGGCTTCTCGGTGACGACCTCGCGCCCGGCGCGCAGCGCGGCGACCACGTACTCGTCGTGGGTGACGTCGACGCTGGTGACCAGGACGACGTCGACCCGCTCCTTGTCCAGCATGGCCACGAAGTCGCCGGCCGGGTAGGTCGGCACCGGGCGGTGGCCCAGCTCGGTGAGCCAGCGGTTGTGGGCGTCCATCCGGGACCGGTTGACGTCGGCGAAGGCGACCAGTTCGGTGGTGTCCGCGTGGTCGAGCACCAGGGCCCGGACGAACATCTCCGCCCGCGCGCCGGTGCCCACGACGGCGTGCCGGACCCGGCCGTCGGCTCTGGGTGACATTCGGTCGCCTCCCCGGTGATCCTGCAAAGGTTTGCAGTGAAGTAATCACGATCGATCCGAGTGCGTCAACGACGGCGACGCAATCGGCGGTAAATGTCAGTGTTTGCGAGCCTGGAAGTCGCCAACGGGAGTCCTGACGCAACAGAACCGTAACCATCCACCGTTGACACTGGCGCAACCGTTTGCATTAATGGGCCACACCCACGTGACCGCCGCCACATCGGACGAAGGGGCCGCCGTGCCAGTCACCATCCGGGACGTCGCCCGCGCCTCCGGGGTGCACATCTCCACCGTGTCGCGCACCTTCTCCGCTCCGCACCTGGTCAACCCGGAGACCCGGGTCCGGGTGCTGGCCTGCGCGGAGGATCTGGGCTACCGGCCGAACCGGGCCGCCCGGGCCCTGATCACCGGCCGTACGCACAACATCGGCCTGATCATCGCGGACATCGCGAACCCCTTCTTCCCGCCCCTGATCAAGGCGGCGGAGAGCCAGGCCCGGCACCGCGACTACCACGTCTTCGTGGCCGACACCAATGAGGACCCGACCGCCGAGGAGGAGCTGGTCCACGCCCTGGCGAAGCAGGTGGACGGGGTGCTGCTGTGCAGCCCGCGGATGAGCAACAGCCTGATCGAGCAGCTCAGCCGCGAGGTGCCGCTGGTGGTGGTGAACCGACAGGTCACCGGCCTGCCCTGTGTGCTGATGGATGTCGGGCAGGGCGCCCGGGCGGCGATCGAGCACCTGATCGGCCTGGGTCACACCCGCATCGCGCTGCTCGGCGGCCCCCGCAGCTCGTGGACCAACCGGGAGATGCGCCGCGCCGCCGCCACGGCGGCCCGGGCCGGCGGCGCCGAGCTGACCCTGCTCGGCCCGAACGCGCCCACCGAGACCGGCGGGCACGCGGTCGCCGAGCAGGTGCGGCGCAGCGGCGTGTCCGCCGTGCTCGCCTACAACGACCTGATGGCGATCGGCCTCATCGAGGGGCTGGACGCGCTCGGGGTCCGGGTGCCGCAGGAGGTGAGTGTCGTCGGGGTCGACGACATCGCCCTGAGCCGGTTGACCCGCCCCAAACTGACGACGGTGGCCACACCCACCGGGGCCGCCGGCCGGACGGCCGTCGACATGCTGCTGCAACAGGACACCGAGTCACCGCGTGGTACGCGGGGGCCCGGTGCCGGCACGGCGCTCGGCGTCCGTCGTACGACCGCACAGGTAATGCTCCAGACCGACCTGGTCATCCGCGACTCGACCGGCCCGGGCCCGCAGGCCCGACCGGCACGTCCCCTGGCCGCGCCGCCGGGCCCGGACCCGCATTGCCCTGCGGGCCCGGGCACCCCGACCGCGGCCACCGGTGACGCCGTCGCCTCCTAATGCCGAGGAGTGAGCGCACATGCACCCCGCAACGCCCCCCACCACTGACGCGTCCGTCGGGCGCAGTCACCGTACCTCGCTGCCCCGGCGGCGCCTGCTGCGCGGCCTGCTCGCGGCGACGGTCGCCGCGCCGTTGATGTTCGGCGCCGCTGCCTGCGGAGACGACGACGGCGGCGCCGCCGACCCGAACGCCCCGGTCAAGCTCTCCATCTTCTGGTGGGGCGGTGACGCCCGGGCCAAGCTGACCGAGGACGCCCTCGCCCTCTACACCAAGAAGCACCCGAACGTGACGTTCGAGAAGACCTGGCAGGCCAACCAGGGCTACTTCGACAAACTGGCGACGCTCACCGCCGGTGGCAACCCGCCGGACCTGTTCCAGATCGACGACAACTACCTGGCCGAGTACGCGGCCCGCAACACCACGCTCGACCTGACGTCGTACCAGAAGTCCGGCAAGCTGGACACCTCCAAGTTCCCCGAGAGCCTCTGGCAGTACGGCGTGGTCGACGGCAAGCTCGCCGGCCTGGCCGCCGGGGAGAACACCCAGGGCCTGGTCTACAACAAGACGCTGCTGACCAAGAACGGCCTGCCCGAGCCCACCACCGGGATGTCGTGGGAGCAGCACATCGCCTGGGCCGAGCAGGTGTCGAAGAAGACCGGCGTACCCGGCACCCAGGACCCGAGCGCCGACTACAAGGCGCTCTGGGTCTGGCTGCGCCAGCAGGGCAAGGACCTCTACAAGGGCTCCGAGCTGGGCTTCACCGCCGAGGACGTGACGAGGTGGTTCGACCTGTGGAAGGGCGCCCGGGACCGTAAGGCCACTCCGACCGCCGACGTCATCCACGAGGGCAACTCCAGCGACGTCACCAAGCAGTTGGTGGTCACCGGCAAGTCGGCGACCTCCTGGGTCTGGGCCAACCAGATGCCGGACCTGAAGAAGAACACCAAGGATGAGCTGGGCGTGATCGCCTACCCCGGTGATCCGAGCGCGCAGTGGGCCCGGGCCTCGATGTACTGGTCGGTGTTCAAGGGCAGCAAGAACAAGGACGTCGCGGTCGACGTGATCAACTTCCTGAACAACGACCAGGAGGCGGTCAAGCTGCTCGGCACCGACCGCGGCCTGCCGTCCAACCTGGACCTGCGCCGGGTGGTCAGCGACGACACCACCGACCCGGCCATGAAGCAGTCCATCGCCGTCGAGGCGGAGTTGACCCAGAAGTTCGGCAAGTCCCCGCAGGTGCCGATCAAGGGCCACAGCAAGGTCAAGTCCGAGCTGATCAAGGCCGCCGAGAACGCGCAGTACGCCCGGGCCACCCCCGCCGAGGCCGCCACCCAGTTCATCGAGGCGTGCAAGGCCGCCATCGCCTGACCGCCCCCAGGGTCTGTGTCGAAGTCCCTGGCCGGCCTGCGGCGGGCCCAGACAACGCCCGGCCGCGTTGGAGATTGGTCCGGATACAACACCGGTATCCGGACCAATCTCCGCCTTGCCGGACCGCCGCCTGGACTCCGCCTCGGCTCGACCGGGGGACTTCGACACAGACCCAACGCGAGGAGAGGAGCTGTTCGTGGCGCTGACCACGGCACCCGACCCGACCCGACGCGGCCCCGGCACCGACCGGGCCCACGCCGAGAGGCGCGGGCCCGGTCGCCTCCGGCACAGCGAAGGTCTGGCGGGGTACGTCTTCCTGTCGCCGTGGCTCATCGGCCTGATGGGTGTCACGGCGATCCCCATGCTGCTGTCGCTCTACCTGAGCTTCACCAACTACGACATCCTCACCCCGTTCTCCGAGGTGGAGTGGGTGGGGCTGGCCAACTACGAGCGGATGTTCACCGCCGACCCGTCGTACTGGCACGCGGTGCGGGTGACCCTGACCTTCGCGCTGATCGCCGTACCGCTGAAGCTGGCCGCGGCGCTCGGCGTGGCGCTGCTGCTCAACCGCGCGTGGCGCGGGGTCGGGCTGTTCCGTGGGCTGTTCTACCTGCCGTCGCTGCTCGGCGGCAGCGTCGCGCTGGCCATTGTCTGGGTCAACATGTTCAACCGCGACGGCGCGTTCAACTCGTTGCTCAGCCTCTTCGGCATCCAGGGCAAGCCCTGGGTCAACGACCCGGACTGGGCCCTGGAGACACTGATGGTGCTGGCCATCTGGCAGTTCGGCGCGCCGATGGTGATCTTCCTGGCCGGGCTCAAGCAGGTGCCCACCGAGCTGTACGAGGCCGCGTCGGTCGACGGCGCCGGCCGGTTCCGCCAGTTCCGCAACGTCACCCTGCCGATGCTCTCCCCGGTGATCTTCTTCAACCTGGTGCTGGAAACGATCAACGGCTTCCAGGGCTTCACCGCCGCGTTCGTGCTCAGCAACGGCACCGGCGGACCGGTCGACTCCACCCTGATGTACACGCTGAACCTCTACATCACCGGCTTCACCGACCTCGAAATGGGCTACGCGTCGGCCATGGCCTGGGTGTTCCTGCTCGCCATCGCGGTGATCACCGCGATCTTCTTCAGCACCGGGCGGTTCTGGGTGCACTACTCCGACGGGGAGGACCGGTGATGGTGGCGGTGACCCCGACGGCCGGCGTACCGACCGGACCGGCGCCGACCGCGCGCCGACGACCGGCCGGCCGGCCGGTGCTGCGACTGCTGATCCTGGTGGCGATCGTCGCCGTGGTGCTCTACCCGCTGATCTGGATGGTCGGCACCTCGGTGAAGTCCCAGGAGGAGATCGTCAACAACGTCGGGCTGCTGCCCGAGCGGTTCACCCCGGGCAACTACACCGCCGGATGGTCCAACTTCGACGTCAGCTTCGGCCGGTTCTTCCTCAACAGCGCCATGGTCAGCCTGCTCACCGTCGTCGGCAACGGGCTCTCCTGCCTGCTGGCCGCGTACGCCTTCGCCCGGCTGCGGTTCCGGCTGCGCGGCATGTGGTTCGCCGTCATGATCGGCACGCTGCTGTTGCCCCAGCACGTGCTGATCGTGCCGCAGTACATCCTGTTCCGGACCCTCGGACTGGTCGGCGGGGACTGGCCGTACCTGCCGCTGCTGATCCCGCAGTTCCTGGCCACCGAGGCGTTCTTCGTCTTCCTGATGGTGCAGTTCATGCGGGGCGTTCCCCGCGAGCTGGACGAGGCGGCGCGGATCGACGGCGCCGGCCCGTACGGCATCTTCCGACACATCATCCTGCCGCTGAGCCGCCCCGCGCTGGTCACCACCGCGATCTTCTCGTTCATCTGGACCTGGAACGACTTCTTCCGGCAGTTGGTGTTCCTCTCCCAACTGGAGGACTACACCGTGCCGGTCGCGCTGACCCTGTTCATCGACTCGACCAGCCAGAGCGCGGTCGGGCCGATGTTCGCCATGTCGGTGCTGTCGCTGCTGCCGGTCTTCCTGTTCTTCGTCGCGTTCCAGCGGATGCTCGTCGAGGGGATCAACACCAGTGGCATCAAGGGCTGAGCCGGTGGACACCGCCGGCCGGCGGGACTGGCGCGACATGGTCCGGGACGCCGCCGACCTGGCGCTGCTCGGCATCCTGCTGGTGCTGGCGGCGGCGCCGCTGCTGACCGTCGCCGCGGCGGCGGGCACGGCCAGCGCGGCGGTGCACGACTGGACCCGTACCGGCGGTTGGCCGACGGCGCGGGCGACCCTGCGCCGGTTCGGCCGCTCGGTGCTGCCCGGTGTGCCGGTCAGCCTGCTCGCGCTCGCCGTGGCCGGGCTGCTCGCCGCCGACCTGGCCGCCCTGGCCACCGGCCGGGTGCCGGGCGGTCCTCCGGCGCTGCTGGTGACCGCACTGGTCACGGCCGGCCTGGCCGGCTACGCCGGGTTGGTCGTCGTCGAGGTGGGCGGCAACGGGGGCGGGCGG
>NZ_RCVJ01000115.1 GCF_003667505.1 Micromonospora sp. BL4 | reverse complement strand
GGCGAGTGGCGTCGGGGCGGGCATCGTCGGGTGCGCTGGAGAGGACATCCCGAGGCGGTGCGGATCGGCAATGATCACGACCACCGCGGCGGCGCCGAGGATCAGCACGACGGCCGTGGCGGCCAGCAACATCCGAGTGCCGATGGACCAGCTCCGACGTGGGGTGGCATCACCCGTCGGTACTGACTCCGGCTCCGGCTCCGGCTCCGGCTGGTGATCCGTGCCCTGCCCCACTGCGGCCATGCCCTTGTCCCTCCGCCGGTCCCCTCCCGTGGGTACGTACCCGCCCACCATTCGGATCACTCAGCGCTGACGCTCCGCTGCCGTGCGTCGCCAATCGTGGACATGCCGTTGGCCGGCACCCCGGGTTCGGGTGCCGGCCAGCGGTCGATCGGTGTTCTGCTGTCGTGCTCCTGCTGTCGTGCGGTGGGTCAGCTGTTCCAGTACTGGGCGACCAGGTCAGCAGCCTGCTGCTCCCACTGGGCGTAGGCATCCGGGTACGCCGAGACCTGCACGGTCTGCGCGGCGTCGGTCAACGCCATGTCCTGCCAACCGTCAACCTGCTTGAGGCCCTTGAGGAACGCGGTCGTCGAGTACTCCGGATCGGTGATCTGCTCCGGCGTACCCCAACCCGAGCTCGGGCGCTGCTGGAACAGGCCCAGCGAGTCATGGTCGTTCATGTCGCCGAGGTGGCCCAGGTTCTCCAGCTTCGACTCCTGCAGACTCGTGGCGATCGAGATCACCGCGGCCCGCTCCGGCAGACCGGCCTTCTTCGTCGCGGCGATGATCGCCTTGACGTTCGCGGTCTGCTCGTCGTTGAGGTCGATGTGCGACTGCGCGCCCTGCACACCATGCGGGATCAGCTTGCCCATATCCGGCTTGTCCGCCTGCACCGCCACCGCAACCGGCTTCGCATCCACCGCCGGAGCACCAGCGTGAGCGATCGGACCGGCGAACACACCACCGGCGAACGCCAGACCAGCAACGGACAGCACGCTCTTACGAATAATCGTGTTCATCGGGGGCTCCTTCGGGGGTAGACACCTCACACGCGCCCTTGTTCGGAACGGCACGCAGGGTGCAAGCACCTCGTCCGGCGCTCTCATACATGGGGGGAAAGTCTTAGGTCGGCGGCCGACAAGCCGGGGGGCTCGTGGCGCCGGGGTCCAGCGGCCTGCGGGCGGAGGGCCTCGTGGCGCCGGGTCCATGTGTAACGACCGCCGGGCCGGGGTCATTCCGGGGTCGGCCCATCCATCGGCACCCCGTGCAAGCGGCTGCTGGTGCGGTCGGTCGGTCGGGGGTCTGCAATGACCGCGCACCCGCGGGCATTCCAACCCGGCCTCGCTGTCATCCCAGCCCCGAGGGGTGGAGGTGACCTGGCGGTGTTGCTGCGATCGTCAGGGTGTGTAACGACCCCGGGCCCGCCACGATTCCAGCCCACGGGCGCACCCGGCCACCGTCAAACCATCCCATACCGGACAGGCTGGATCGGACTCGCCGGACGGTGCAGCGCCGAAGAGCCCGGCATGCGGGTTGATCGACTCGGTATCGCCGATATCGGGGCATCCGCAAGCCCCGGACACCGCAACATCCCCGATATCGAGTCGATCACCCCGAAGAGGCAATCCTCGGACGATCCCGGGCGAGGTGGTCAACGAGCGCGATACCTCAGAGGCATATTTATGACTCACAGGTATACCGCTCACCACAGCCACCGCCCCGAGGCCGGCCGAGGCCGCATTTCCCCAAGACCGGAACAGGCCGCCACTTGCCGGACCGCGCGGCACCGGGGATCGGGCAAGCCGACAATCAGGCGGACCGGCAATCGGGCGGACCGGCGATCGGGCGGACCGGCGATCGGGCGGACCGGCGATCGGGCGGACCGGCGATCGGGCGGACCGGCAATCGGCTGGCCGGGATCGCGCACGCCGCCAACCGTGGGGCCGGTGATCGGGGCGCCGGTGATCGGGGCGCCGGTGATCGGGGCGCCGGTGATCGGGGGGCGGCAAGCGAGGGCCGATGATCGCGCGGACCCGGCGAGCCGGCTTGCTGACCCCTGGCAGGGATCGGCGGACGGCAACCACCGACGGGGTGGGACCCGCCGTGCCCGGCGCAGGGATCAGCCTGACCGCCCGGAACCGGGCGCGGCGGGCCCCACCCCGTCCCACGCAACGCGGCAGCGCAGGTCAAGGGGGCAAACCAGGCAGAACCCCGTTCAGCCAACGAGACGGGAGCGAACCTTCGCGGCGCAGGAGTCCAACACTGACCGGGCATCCAGCCCCAGGCTCTCGATCGCCACCAGCGCCGTGAAGGCGACGTCAGCCAACTCCGCTGCCACGTCCTCGCGGGTGTGCGTGACGCCCTTGCGCGGGTTCTGCCCGAGCAGACCGATCCAGGCCGCCGACGCCTCCCCCGCCTCCTCGGTCAGCTTGAGGATGCGACAGGTCAGTTCCGTCTGCCCGGTGCCGTTCGCCGCGTCCAACCAGCCGCGCGACGCCCGGGCCGCCTCCCAGATCGACTCGTCCACGGCCACCAGTCAACCCGACCCGCCCACCGCGCCGCGCAACCGGGGGCGGGCGTGGGGTGGAGGCGTCGGCGCGAGGACTGGCCGATGAGCGGTGAACCGGACGAGGGCGGTGGGCCGTACTCCGGGGCGGCCGGTGGGTCGCGCCGGCACGGTGGCGGCAACGATGCCGCCGATACGGAAGGGACGTGCCGGTCATGCCGGAGACCGTCGAGACGGTGTTCGCCAGTGTGGTTGCCCGCAATCCGGGCGAGCCGGAGTTCCACCAGGCCGTGCGGGAGGTGCTGGAGAGCATTGGTCCGGCGCTGGCCCGGCACCCCGAGTACGCCGAGGCGCGGATCATCGAGCGGATCTGCGAACCGGAACGACAGGTTATCTTCCGGGTGCCGTGGGAGGACGACCGTGGGCGGGTACGGGTCAACCGCGGCTTCCGGGTGGAGTTCAACAGCGCGCTCGGCCCGTTCAAGGGCGGGCTGCGCTTTCATCCGTCGGTCTACCTGGGCATCGTGAAGTTCCTCGGCTTCGAGCAGATCTTCAAGAACGCGTTGACCGGCCTGCCGATCGGCGGCGGAAAGGGCGGCGCGGACTTCGACCCGAAAGGACGCTCGGACCGTGAGGTGATGCGCTTCTGTCAGAGCTTCATGACCGAGCTGCACCGGCACATCGGCGCGCAGACCGACGTGCCGGCCGGGGACATCGGGGTGGGCAGCCGGGAGATCGGCTACCTGTTCGGCCAGTACAAGCGGATCACCAACCGCTACGAGTCCGGTGTGCTCACCGGCAAGGGACTGGCCTACGGGGGTGCGCAGACGCGCCGGGAGGCGACCGGCTACGGGGCGGTGTTCTTCGCCGAGGAGATGTTGCGGCAGAGCGGCGACAGCCTGGAGGGCAAGCGGGTCGTCGTCTCCGGCTCGGGCAACGTGGCGATCTACGCGATCGAGAAGGCGCACCAGCTCGGCGGGACCGTGGTGGCGTGCTCGGATTCCGACGGGTACCTACTCGACGAGAAGGGCATCGACCTGGAGTTGCTGCGGGAGCTGAAGGAGGAGCGGCGGGGCCGGCTCGACGACTACCTACGGCACGTGCCGCACGCGGTGGCCGTGCCCGACCGTACCGTCTGGGAGGTGCCCTGCGACCTGGCCCTGCCGTGCGCGACGCAGAACGAGATCGGCGGCGCGGAGGCCGCGGCGCTGGTGGCCGGCGGCTGCGTGGCGGTGGTCGAGGGGGCGAACATGCCGACGACGCCGGAGGCGGTGCGGATCCTGGGCCGGGCCGGCGTGCGATTCGCCCCGGGCAAGGCGGCCAACGCCGGCGGGGTGGCGGTGAGCGCGCTGGAGATGCAGCAGAACGCGAGCCGGGACTCGTGGACGTTCGCCCAGTCGGAGCAGCGGCTGCGGGAGACCATGCGGGACATCCATGCTCGCTGCTGGAGCACCGCCGAGGAGTACGGGCTGCCCGGCGACTACGTGGCCGGGGCGAACATCAACGGGTTCCGCCGGGTGGCCGAGGCGATGCTGGCGCACGGTCTGGTCTGACCGGCCGGACAGTCGGGCCTGACCGACCGGTCAGCGCAGCCATTGACTCTGGTCGACGGCGGTCCTAGGTTCAGGACGCTACCGGCCGGTAGGCAACCGTCCCGCCTGGTCGCCCACGGGCGACATCCGTCCGATGGGGAGCATCGATGCTGTCCTCACCCGTTCGCACCCTCCGCCGCCTGCTCGCCGCCACCGCGACCCTGACCCTGGCGGTCGGGCTGGCTGGCGCAGCGCCAGCCAGCGCCACCGCCGACCGCGACCCGGGTGGCGGCCAGCCGCTGCCCGGGTACACCATCGAGAATCCGCCGCTGGCGCCGCTGGTCGTGGCCGGCAAGCCGACGACGGTACGTCAGGGCGTGCACCGCCACGCCGGGTACATCATCGAGGTCCCCGCCCGGTGGAACGGTGACCTGGTGCTGTGGGCGCACGGCTACCGCGGCCAGGGCACGGTGCTCTCCCCGGAGCAGCCCGGCTTCGGGCTGCGCCAGCGGCTGCTGGAGCAGGGGTACGCCTGGGCGTCGTCCTCGTACGACCGCAACGGCTTCCACATCCGCTCCGGAGTGCTGGGCACCAAGGAACTGGCCGACCACTTCGGACGGACGGTCCGCCGGCCGCACCACACCTACCTGGCGGGGGTGTCGATGGGCGGGTACGTCATCGGCCGCTCGCTGGAGCAGTACCCCGGCTACTACGACGGCGCGCTGCCCATGTGCGGGGTGCTCGGCGACCAGACGCTGCTCGACTTCTACCTCGACTACAACCTGGTCGCGCAGGCGCTCTCCGGGGTGCCGGCCTACCCCACGCCCGCCGACTACCTGACCAACGCCGTACCCCGGATCCAGGTGGCGCTCGGCCTCGCCGGGCTCACCCCCACCGGGCCGGACACCACCACCGACCGGGGTAAGCAGCTGCGGACGATCACGGTGAACCGTTCGGGCGGGCCGAGGCCCGGCGCGGACGCCGCGTTCGCCGTGTGGAAGGACTTCCTCTTCTCGATCAGCGTGACCAGCGGCGGCGACTCCCCCGCCGAGCGGCCCGGTCAACTCTCCACCAACCTGCTCACCCGCTACACCCCGAACAGCCCGGTCAACGTCAACGCCGCCGTGCGGCGGGTCGCCCCGGAGAACGTCTGGCAGCGGATCCTGCCGACGCTGACCGAGGTGCCGCGGATCGCCGGCCGTCCGACCGCGCCGGTGCTCAGCCTGCACGGCCTCGGTGACCTGTTCGTGCCGTTCAGCATGGAGCAGGCGTACGCCACCGAGGTGGCGCGCAACGGTCGCGGCCGGCTGGTGGTGCAGCGGGCCATCCGGGCCACGCAGCACTGCGAGTTCACCCCGGCCGAGGCCGGCGCCGCCTGGGACGACCTGGTGTCCTGGGTACGCACCGGCGCCCGCCCCGCCGGCGACACGGTGACCGACCCGGCGGTGGTCGCGCGTCCCGACTACGGCTGCCGGTTCAGTGACCGGGCCGCGTACGCCGCCGGGGTCGGCACCCGGCGCCTCTACCCGGCCTGCTGAGGTACCCGGAACACGACGACGCCGGCCGGCCCCCTGTTCGGGAGCCGGCCGGCGTCGTGTGTGCGGGTGTCACCAGAGCTGCTGGACGATGTCCGCCGCCTGCTCCTCCCACTGCGCGTACGCGTACGGGAAGGCGGAGACCTGGACGGTCTGCGCCGCGGTGGTCAGCGGCAGGTCCTGCCAACCGCCCACGTTCTTCAGCGCGCTGAAGAACGCCGTGGCGGAGTACTCCGGGTCGGTGATCTGGTCGGGCGTACCCCAACCGGACGACGGGCGCTGCTGGAACAGGCCCTGCGAGTCGTGGTCGTTGTACGCGCCGAGGTGGCCGAGGTTGTACAGCTTCGACTCCTGCAACGAGGTGGCGACGCCGATCACCGCGCCACGGTCGCCGACGCCGGTCTTCTTGGCCGCGTCGACGATGGCCCGGGCGTTGGCCAGCTGCGCGTCGTCGAGCGGGATGCGCGACTGGGCGCCCTCGATGCCGTGCGGAATGAGCTTCTCGCGGCTCGGCTTGCCGGCCGGGGGCTTGCCGGTGGCGGAGCCGGTGGTCAGCCCGGATTCGACGGGCTGGTCCTCCTGGCGTGCAGTGGTGGCAGCCTTGCCGGTGGCGAGGTCGATGGCGGCAACGGCGCCCTGGTGCGGCCCGGAGGTGACCGGGGCGGCGGCCGCTGTCGGCGCGAGTGCCAGGCCACCGAGGGCGGCCACACCCACAACGCTCAGCGCGGTCTTGCGGTACGAGTCCTTAGCGATGGCGGGGAGCCATCGAGTGAAGTCGACCTTCACGATGGTTGCCCTTTCGATCGTGCGGAGCGCTCCGGGGTGAACACTCCTCGGGAGATGACCGCGGAAAGGGTTTGGGCTCCGGCGGTACGGGGGACACAACCAGGTTCACCTGTCGGGCATTCCGGAAATGCCGGAGGGCTGGCTCGTTGCGGTCCCGGTCACGGCGCAGGTCGGACATGGGGGCACTGCCGACATCAGGCCGGACAGCCGTGACGGATGGTGTTTTCGGGAACCCGGCGGCAACGTCCGAACGCCAGCCTTTGCTCTGCTTACTTATACGCACCGGCCACGTTCCGTGACCAGGGTGAGAGACCTCCGTGGCTGGCGGAAACGGCGCATTCGCAGCTCACGGGACGTGGCGCGTAGAGGTAAGCAGAGCAAAGGGGCCATGCACGGTGATGGGGAGGCAGGCAGCTAGCGGTTTGTCGCTACCGTTAGTGAGCGTCTAAGCCAGCACGGTTGGTGAGGTTGCCGTCCGGCTCGCCCTGGCGGACGAGAACGCGCCAGGGCTGTGTGAGGCGCTGGAGTGTCTCGGCGGCCGGCCCCCCGTTCCGCCCGCTGCCCGACTCAGTTGTCGCCGTCACCTTCGGACTCCGCATCCCCCGTCCCGACACCCTCGTCCGGAGTGAGCAGTTCCTGGAAGATGGTGATCTGGAGGTCGGCGGGGGCGTCAAGGCGGGAGTTGAGCGACTGCCACGGCGTACGCGTCGGCGGCGCGATCTCGCTCGCACCGGCAGCCACCAGTCGGGCGGTGGTCGCCTCCGTGTCGTCCACCTCGAAGGCCACCCGGATGCGCGGCGCGACCTGCCGGCCCACCTCGACCTCGTCGATCATGCGCTTCTGGGCCGGGTTGGCGATCTCCAGGGTGGCGCGGCCGGCGTCCAGGATCACCACCCGGGCGTCCCCGTCGCCGCTGAACGCGGCCTCCTCGCGGAGGCCGAGCGCGTCGCGGAAGAACGCGACGGCGGCCTCGTGGTCGGCGGCCTCCACCACCAGGCGCAGCTGACGGACGACGGGTACGGGGTGTTCGGCGGCCATGAGCAGGATTTTAGTGCCGACGTGATCCGGTTAGATTGGACCGTCCGGAAGGGAGCCACCATGGCCGGTGCCCAACGCGAAGATGCGTACCTGTTGCGGCCGGTCGGGCGGGTCGTCTCGCCACTGACCGACGCGGCGAGTGCGCCGAAGCAGGGCGACGAGGGCGCGCCGGATGCCTGGCTGGTGTTCGACGCGCAGGTCGAGCGGGCCGTGCGCGACGTACCGGTCGGCGCGGAACTGCTGGTGCTGACCTGGTTGGACCGGGCCCGGCGGGACGTGCTGGCGGTGCACCCGCGCGGCGACGAGACGCGACGGGAGACCGGCGTGTTCAGCACCCGCTCCCCGCACCGGCCCAACCCGATCGGGCTGCACCGGGTGCGGGTGCTGGCGGTGGACGGGCTGCGCGTGCGGGTCGCCGACCTGGAGGCGCTGGACGGCACCCCGGTGCTCGACGTCAAGCCGGTGCTGGGCGCGGCCGACGAGCGCTGACGCGCCAGCCGGCCCCGGCGGGGCCAGAGCCGCGCCAGCGGGCCGACGAGCCGGCGGCCACGCAGCCGCAGACCCCAGCGCACACCGCGGTCATGCCGACAGGCCGCGGTCATGCCGACAGGCCGCGGTCGCGTTGACAGGCCGCGGTCGCGCCGACAGGCCGCGGTCGCGCCGACAGGCCGTCGCGCCGGCGGGCCGCGGCCGGATCAGTGGCCCCGGGCCAGCCACTCCTGAACGTGGGGCGCCTCCGCGGCGATCGTGGTGTCGTCGCCGTGTCCGGTGTGCACGACCGTCTCCGGCGGCAGGGTGAGCAGCCGGGTGCGGATCGACCGGACGATGGTGTCGAAATCGCTGTACGAGCGGCCGGTGGCGCCCGGGCCCCCGGCGAAGAGCGTGTCGCCGGTGAACACCACGCCCAGCTCCGGCGCGTGGAAGCTGCACGCGCCGGGGCTGTGGCCGGGGGTGTGCAGGACCCGCAGCGTGGTGCCGGCCACGTCGATGCTCTGCCCGTCGTGCAACTCGCCGTTGGGCGGCAGCTTGGGGTGGACCATGTCCCAGAGCACCCGGTCGGCGGTGTGCAGCAGCACCGGCGCGCCGGTGGCCTGGGCCAGCTCGGGCGCCACGCGGACGTGGTCGTCGTGCGCGTGGGTGGCCAGGATCGCCCGGACCCGCCGGTCACCCACCACGGCGAGGATCGCGGCCACGTCGTGCGGCGCGTCGAAGACGACGCACTCGGTGTCGTCGCCCAGCACCCAGACGTTGTTGTCCACGTCGAAGGTCTGCCCGTCGAGCGAAAACGTGCCGGCGGTGACCGCGTGCTCGACCCGGGCGCTCACGGGAACACCACCACCGACCGGAGCACGTCGCCGTTGTGCATCCGGTCGAACGCGTTCTCGACCTGGTCCAGCGCGATCTCCTCGGTGACGAACGCGTCCAGGTCGAGCCGGCCCTGGAGATACAGCTCGGTGAGCATCGGGAAGTCCCGACTGGGCAGGCAGTCCCCGTACCAGCTGGACTTGAGGGCGCCACCGCGGCCGAAGACGTCCAGCAGCGGCAGCTCGATCGTCATCTGCGGGGTCGGCACGCCCACCAGCACCACGGTGCCGGCCAGGTCCCGAGCGTAGAACGCCTGCTTCCACGTCTCGGGTCGACCCACGGCGTCGATCACCACGTCGGCGCCGAAGCCTCCGGTGGCGGCGCGGATCGCCTCGACCGGGTCGGTCTCGGAGGCGTTCACGGTGTGCGTGGCGCCGAACTTGCGCGCCCAGTCCAGCTTCCGGGAGTCGGTGTCCACGGCGACGATCGTCGTGGCGCCGGCGAGGGCCGCCCCGGCGACCGCCGCGTCGCCGACGCCGCCGCAGCCGATCACCGCGACCGAGTCGCCGCGGGTGACGTTGCCGGTGTTCATGGCCGCGCCCAGACCCGCCATCACCCCGCAGCCGAGCAGTCCCACGGCGGCCGGTCGGGCGGCCGGGTCCACCTTGGTGCACTGTCCGGCGTGCACGAGGGTCTTCTCGGCGAACGCGCCGATGCCCAGGGCCGGTGCGAGTTCGGTGCCGTCGGTGAGGGTCATCCGCTGACGGGCGTTGTGGGTGTTGAAGCAGTACCAGGGGCGGCCACGACGACAGGCCCGGCACACCCCGCAGACCGCCCGCCAGTTGAGCACCACGAAGTCACCCGGGGCGACGTCGGTGACGCCCTCCCCCACCTGCTCGACGATGCCCGCCGCCTCGTGGCCGAGCAGGAACGGGTAGTCGTCGTTGATGCCACCCTCGCGGTAGTGCAGGTCGGTGTGGCAGACCCCGCAGGACTGGATCCGGACGATCGCCTCACCGGGACCGGGATCGGGCACCACGATGGTGGTGACCTCGACCGGCGCGCCCTTGCTGCGGGAGATGACTCCCCGGACTTCCTGGCTCACTTCGCCTCCTGCTGGTGATCTGCGGCGGGGCCGGGTGCCGGGCCGGCGGGGTGACCGGGGCCCGGCGGTGAGCCCCTCGCGAACCTACCGCGATCACCACGGCCGGCCCAGTCGGCCCAACGGGTTATCGCCGGCTGCGGCGGGTACGCGGGCCGCATTCGGACCACCGGCCACCAGGAGTGATCATGAAACTGGCGCATCTGCCACTGCGGGTCAGCATCGGCGCGTTCATCCTCAACTCTGGTCTGAGCAAGCGCAATCTGGAAGGCGGCGCAGCGGAGGGCATGCACGGGATGGCGGTCGCGGCCATGCCGCAACTCGGCCAGCTGGAGCCGGCGCGCTTCGCCAAGCTGCTGTCGTACTCCGAGATCGCCCTGGGGGCCGCGCTGCTCGCGCCGTTCGTCCCGGCCTCCCTGGCCGGGCTCGGTCTGACCGCCTTCGGCGCGGGCCTGATGCAGCTCTACCTGAAGACGCCGGGGATGCGGGAGCCGGGCAGCGTGCGTCCGACCCAGCAGGGCACGGGGTTCGCCAAGGACATCTGGCTGCTCGGCGCCGGCTTGACCCTGGTGCTGGAGGGGCTGACCCACGGCCGCCGGCACCACTGACCCGACCCGCGGGACGCCGCGCGCCGGGTGGTGCAGGCCGGTTGACCGCCCGCGCCGCAGATCACGCCTGGAACGGGTGCCCGGCTCGCTATCGTGTGGGCGACCCGAGGAGCTGCGTTGACCCGTTCCCCTTCCGTGCGGCCGTTCTACCGGCCGATGCGGCCCCGTCTCCGGGACGAGCCGCACCGCTCGGCCACCCCGCTGGAGCTGTTCTTCGACCTGTGTTTCGTGGTGGCCGTGGCGCAGGCCGCCGGCAATCTGCACCACGACGTCTCCGAGGGTCACCTCGGCCACGCGGTGATCAGTTACCTGATGGTGTTCTTCGCGATCTGGTGGTCGTGGATGAACTTCACCTGGTTCGCTTCGGCCTACGACACGGACGACGACGTCTACCGGATCACCACTCTGGTGCAGATCGCCGGGGCGCTGATCATCGCGGCCGGCGTGCCACGCGCGTTCACCGACGGCGACTTCACCGTCATCACCTACGGGTACGTGGTGATGCGGCTGGCCGCCGTCGTGCACTGGACCCGGGCGGCCGCCGGCGACCCCGAGCACCGTTCCGCGGCCCGCCGCTACGCCATCGGCGTGACCGTCGTGCAGATCGGCTGGTTGCTGCGGCTGACCCTGCCCGACGAGTGGGGCATCGCGTCGTTCGTGCTGCTGGCGCTGGCCGACCTGCTGGTGCCGGCGGTGGCCGAGCGGCCCGGGATGACACCGTGGCACCCCCGGCACATCACCGAGCGGTACGGACTGTTCACCCTGATCGTGCTCGGCGAGGCAGTGCTGTCCATCTCGCTGGCGATCCAGACCGGGCTGGACGCCGGCGCCCACGGCCTCTGGTCTCTCGCGGCGGCCGGTGCGGTCATCGTGTTCGCGATCTGGTGGCTCTACTTCGACCGGCCGGTGGAGGCGCCCGACCGGCTGCCCTACTCGCTGGTCTGGGGCTACGGCCACTATCTGATCTTCGCCGCGGTCGCCGCGGTCGGCGCCGGCCTGGTCGTGGTGGCGGACCACGAGCGGCACATCGCCCACATCTCCGAGGTCACCGCCGGGTACGCGGTGGCCGTCCCGGTCGCCGTCTACCTGCTCACCGTCTGGGTGTTGCACGTGCGCCTGCAGCAGCGCGGCGCGGTGGTCGTGGCGTTCCCGGTCGTCGCACTGCTGGCGCTGCTCGCGCCGCTGGGCCCGGCCCCGGTGGCCCTGCTCGCGCTGCTGCTCTTCGCCCTGGTGACACTGACGGTGCTGCTGCGCCGGCGTGACGTCCTGCCGACCTCGGCCCCGGAGGCCGACCCGGCCTGAGTCCCGAGCCGCGACGTCCGGCCGGTGCCGGTGCCGCCCCGCCCGGGAGCGGACGCGACCTGCCGGCCCGCTGTTGGGCGCGACGGCCCGGGAGTGGGCAGAATTGAGGCATGCTTCGCCGCCGATGGTTGCTGGCCGACCAGCTCGGGCCACACTTCCTCGACGACCCCGACCAGCCGGTGCTGCTGGTGGAGATCCGGGAGTTGTTCCGCCGCCGGCCGATGCACCGGCAGAAGGCGCATCTGATCCTCTCCGCGCTGCGGCACCGGGCGGCGGAGTTGGGCGACCGGGCGCTGCTGTTGCGCGCCGACACGTTCCGCGAGGCGCTGGCGCAGGTCGCCGAGCCGCTGGAGGTGTGCCATCCGCACTCCCGGGCAGCACTGGACTTCGCCCGGTCCGTGCCGGGGTTGGCGGTGCTGCCGCCGCGTGGCTTCATCACCAGCCAGGCCGACTTCGCCGACTGGGCGGACCGTTCCCGGCGCGGCCCGCTGCGGATGACCGACTTCTACCGGCACGCCCGCCGGTGGCACGCCGTGCTGACCGGCCCGGCCGGCGGCGCCGGAACGACGCGGCGACCACGCGCCGAGGGCGGCGCCACGCCGGCGACCCCGCCACCACCGCCGCCGATCGTCGAGGACGACATCGACGCGGAGGTCCGTCGCGAGCTGGACCGGTGGGCGGCCGACGGGGTGCGGTTCGTCGGCCGGGACGGCCCCCGGCGGTTCCCGGCCACCCACGGCGAGGCGCGGGCCCGGCTGGAGCACTTCGTGACCCACCGGCTGGTCGGGTACGGCCGGTACGCCGACGTGATGAGCGCCGACGACCCGCTGTTCGCGCACTCGGCGCTCTCGTCCTCGTTCAACCTCGGGTTGCTCGACCCGGAGTCGGCCGTGCGCGCCGCCGAGCAGGCGTGGCGGGCCGGCATCGCCCCGCGTACGGCGGTGGAGCCGTTCATCCGGGGGCTGCTCGGCTGGCGGGAGTTCCTCTGGCAGCTGTACTGGTACTTCGAACCGCGGTTCCGGGGAGCGGACTGGCTGGCCGCGACCGAGCCGGTGCCGGACTGGTTCGTCGAGTTGGACGCCGACGCGGTGGAGGCCCGCTGCCTGGCCGACGTGCTCGCCTCCGTACGGGACGGGGCGTGGACGCACCACGCCCCCCGGCTGCTGGTGCTCGGCAACTACGCGCTGCAGCGCGGTTGGCGCCCGACCGAGGTGGTGGACTGGTTCCAGCGCTGCTTCGTCGACGGCGCCGACTGGGTGATGAACGCGACGGTGATCGGCATGAGCCAGTACGCCGATCTGGCCCGGGTGGACACCCGCCCGTACGCGGTGGACGGCACCGACATCGACGAGATCAGCGACTACTGCGCGGGCTGTCGTTACGTGCCCGAGCGGGCGCTCGGCGACCTGGCCTGCCCGTACACCGGGGGTTTCGAAAGCTTTCTGCACCGCAACCGGGAGCGGCTGGTGGCCGACCCGCGACTCGCCGCCGAACTGGCCCGGCGTGCCGAGCCGGAGCACCGTGAGGCGGTGCTGGCCCAGGAGGAGAAGCGGGGCAGCACACCGCCCTGACCGTCAGCCGCGGCCGGTGTCGGCGGCCGGCACCGCACCGGCGGACGGCGTCGGGCGGACGACGCCCCGGTTCAAACCGGTGACCAGCAGCCGGTTGTACGAGGCCGGCAGCAGTCGGGCCAGCAGGTCCGGCACCTTCGCCGACCAGCCGATCAGCACCCGGCCCCGGCGTCGCTCGACGCCCCGCAGGATCACCTCGGCGGCCCGTTCCGGCGCGATGGTGAGCAGTTTCTCGAACTGCGCCCGGCCGGCCGTGTACTCCTCGACGGAGACGCCGCTGCCGACGCGGGCGTTCTCGGTGATCCGGGTGCGGATCCCGCCGGGGTGCACCGAGGTCACTCCGATGCCGTCGTCGACCAGTTCGTGGCGCAGCGCCTCGGTGAGGCCGCGCACCGCGAACTTGCTCGCCGAGTAGGCGGCCTGCCCGGCGGGGGCGATCAGCCCGAACAGGCTGGAGACGTTGACCAGGTGCGCGCCGGGCTCCGCCTTGAGGGTGGGCAGCAGCGCGTGGGTCAGCTGCGCCACGGCCCGGAAGTTGATGTCGATCACCCAGCTGAACTCGTCGAACGTCACCTGGTCGAACCGGCCGCCGAGGCCGACTCCGGCGTTGTTCACCAGCAGCCGTACCCGTGGGTGCCGTTGACCGATCTCGACGGCCACCCGCGCGGTGGCGGCCGCGTCCGCGAGGTCCACCAGGTAGGTGTGCAGCTGGCGGTCCGGGTGGTCGGCGCGGATGGCGGCGGCGACCGCGTCGAGCCGCCCTGCGTCGCGGTCCAGCAGGACCAGGTCGCTGCCCCGTCGGGCGAGCGCGTGTGCCAGCGCGGCACCGATGCCGCTGGCCGCGCCGGTGACCACGGCCGTCGCGCCGGCGAAGTCGAACCTCTGCACGATCGGTGCTCCTTTCCTGGCGGGCCCCGGGCGACCTGGCCTGGGGTGGATCGGTACGCGTCCGGACCGTCCGGTCAGCGGACCGGGCTGCCGGTCGGTGGCGCGGCCGGCGCGGCGGGCTCGTCGGGCGCGGTCACGCCGCGGGCGCGGGAGAACCGCACGCCCTCGTCGGTGAGCCGGCCGTGCCGCATCAGCAGCACGTCGCGGGCGTAGTTCTGGTACAGCCGCCACGGCGCGGCGGCGCCCTGCTTGGGCAGCGCGTCGACGCTGCGCAGCACGTACCCGGAGCGCAGGTCGATGAGCGGCACCCGCTCGCCGTCGGGCGGCGGGAGCGGGGTGACGACGTGCTGGCCGGTGCGGTCCAGGTGGCGCAGCAGCCGGCAGACGTAGCCGGCGACCAGGTCGGCCTTGAGCGTCCACGAGGCGTTGGTGTAGCCGATGGTGAGTGCGAAGTTGGGTACGCCGGAGAGCATCATGCCCTTGTAGGCGACGGTGCCGGCCAGGTCGACCTCGACGCCGTCCACGCGGAGCGTCAGGCCGCCGAGGGCGAGCACGTTGAGGCCGGTGGCGGTGACCACGATGTCGGCGGGCAACTCGTCGCCGGAGGCCAACCGGACGCCGTGCGTGGTGAAGGTGTCGATGGTGTCGGTGACCACCGACGCCGTGCCCTGCTGCAGGGCGGTGAACAGGTCGCCGTCCGGCACCACGCAGAGCCGCTGGTCCCACGGGTCGTAGCGGGGCGAGAAGTGCCGGTCGATGTCGTAGCCGACCGGCAGCCGGCCCTTCGCGGCCCGGCGCAGCAGCCGCTTCACCAGCCCGGGGGCTCGCCGGCTGAGCTGGAAGTTGACGGTGGACAGCAGCACGTTCTTCCAGCGCACCACCGGATACGCGGCCTTCGCCGGCAGCCAGCGGCGCAGCGCGTCGGCCAGGACGTCGCGCGAGGGCAGCGCCATGACGTACGTGGGTGAGCGCTGGAGCATGGTCACGTGGGCGGCGCGCTCGGCCAGCGCGGGCACCAGGGTGACCGCCGTGGCGCCGCTGCCGATGACCACCACCCGCCTGCCGGTGTGGTCGAGGTCGTCCGGCCAGTGCTGCGGATGCACCAGGCGCCCGGCGTACGCGTCGACGCCGGGCAGCGGCGGGGTGTATCCCTCGTCGTAGCGGTAGTAGCCGGTGCAGGCGAAGAGGAACGAGCAGGTCAGGACGATGGTCTCGGCGGTGTCGGCGCGCTGGGCGTGCACCGTCCAGCGGGCGGTGCCGCTGTCCCACTCGGCGCGTACGACCCGGTGCCCGAAGCGGATGTGCCGCTGCACGTCGTACTCCCGGGCGGTTTCGCGGACGTACTCGCGGATGGCCTCGCCGTCGGCGATGGCCTTCGGGTCGGTCCATGGCTTGAAGGAGTAGCCGAGGGTGAACATGTCCGAGTCAGACCGGACGCCCGGGTAGCGGAACAGGTCCCAGGTGCCGCCGATGGCGTCGCGCGCCTCGAACACCGCGTACGTCTTGTCGGGGCAGTCGCGGCGCAGGTGGCACGCGGCGCCGATGCCGGACAGGCCGGCTCCGACGATGAGCACGTCGACATGGTCGGAGGTCATGGCATTCCTCCATCCGGGGCAGTGGACGGACACTATCCACCGCCGTCGACAGCAGTCAACACCCTGTCGAGTGTCATCGACAGGGTGTTGATTTCGGGTAGCATCACCGGACATGACGACCGCCCGCACCGGCGCCGGGCGAGCGAGCCCGCGCGGTCGCCGCGCCGCCCGTTCCACCGGCGACGACCGGGAGACGGCGATCCTGGCCACCGCCGAGCGGCTGCTGGAGCAGAGGGCCTTCGGCGACATCTCGATCGACGACCTGGCCCGGGGCGCG
Source organism: Micromonospora sp. BL4 (assembly GCF_003667505.1). Classification (GTDB taxonomy): domain Bacteria; phylum Actinomycetota; class Actinomycetes; order Mycobacteriales; family Micromonosporaceae; genus Micromonospora. The sequence continues at coordinate 32,538 of NZ_RCVJ01000115.1, read as the reverse complement.
GGCATCTCCCGGCCGACGTTCTACTTCTACTTCCCGTCCAAGGACGCCGTGCTGCTGACCCTGCTGGACCGGGTCACCGAGGAGGCCGACGCGGCCGCCGGAGACGTGCTCGTCCGGCTCGCGGAGGACCCGCGGGCGCGGTGGCGCGAGCTGATCCAGCGGTTCCACGAGACGTTCGGCGCGCACCGCGCGCTGGTGCTCGCCTGCGCGCAGGTCCGCGGCACCAACGCCGAGGTACGCCGGCTCTGGGCGGCGGTGCTGGAACGCTGGGTGCAGGCCATCGAGGCCGCCATCGAGGCGGAACGGCGACGCGGCGCGGCCCCGGACGGGCTGCCCGCCCGGGACCTCGCCATCGCGCTCAACTCGATGAACGAGCGCGTCTGGTACGCCACGTTCGCCGGCGACGGCCCGGCGGTCGACGAGCGGGACGTGGTGGACGTGCTGCTCGACCTCTGGATGGCCGGCATCTACCGCGACACCGCCACCCCGCCGTCGACCTGAGCTACTACGCCGCCTTGGTGAAGGTCATGATCCAGTTGGTTTCCCAGGTGCGCTCGCCGTCGGTGGAGAACGCCTGTTCCCAGCGGGCGGTGGTCGCGGTGATCTCCGACCAGATGAACCGGCACCGCACCGGGCGCCCCTCATGCTGGTCGTCGGCGTAGAAGCGGCCGACGCCGTCGACGAAGCGGCCCACCATCGGCGGCTGCTCCAGCTCGCCGCGGTCGCTGCTCATCCAGTAGATCGACCATTCCTGGTGGGCGGGGTCGAAGATCCGCACCGTGGCGCCGGCCGAGCCCCTGGTCGGGAAGGTGATCTCGTCGAAGTGGCCGCCGCCGCCGAAGAAGCCGTGGGCGACCGACAGCCCCGGGAACTCCTCCCACTCGTCGGAGCCCACCAGCCGCTTGCGCAGCCGCTGGTTGACCACGTTCCAGGTGCCCACAAAGAAGTCGAAGTCGCCCATCAGCGGCCCACCGGCCCTTCCGCTCGTGTGTCGTTCAGGTAACCGGTCAGGTCAGGACTCTCCGGCGCCAGCATGTGCCGGACCCAGGCGGCGCGCTCGTGCTCCAGCACCGCCAACTCCCAGACGCAGCCCACCGCAGGGCGGCGAAGCTCGACGAAGTGTGCCGGATCATCGTCCGGGCAGTCCAGCGCCGGCTGCCCGGCCGCCGCGGTGCGCACCTCCACCGCGTTGTCCCACACCCAGGTGTACGCCAGGAGGTAGGCGCCGGTGTCCGCGCCCCGGTGCAGCACCACCCACCCGGCGGCCGGGGTGCCGTCGTCGGCGACGTCCGCCAGCAGGGCCGGCAGCAGGTCGTACGCGGCCTTCTCCACCTCCGGCTCGATGGGCCGTTCCGGCTGGTCGATGTGGTAGCGCTTGAGCTGCCGGCCGTCCACCATGACCGGTCCCGGCGTTCGTAGATCCTTGTCGCGAAAAGCCATGCCGGGACGGTAGAACGACTCCCCTGACAACTAGTGTCAGTGAAGTGCGGGCCAGTCGACTTCTCTCCCTCCTGCTGCTGCTCCAGTCGCACGGCCGGCTCACCGCCGCGCAGCTCGCCGAGCGGTTGGCCGTCTCACCGCGGACGATCTACCGGGACGTGGAGTCGCTGCACGCCGCCGGCATCCCGCTCTACGGCGAGGCCGGGCACGCCGGCGGCTACCAACTCGTCGACGGCTGGCGGACCCGGCTGACCGGGCTGACCGCCGAGGAGGCCGACCGGCTCTTCCTCGCCGGGCTGCCCGGGCCCGCCGACGAGCTGGGCTACGGCGACGTGGTGGCCGCGCTGCAACTCAAGCTGCACGCCGCGCTGCCCACCCCGCTGCGCGACCGGGCCACCCAGCTCCAGCAACGCTTCCACCTGGACACGCCCGGCTGGTACGCCGACGGCGACGCCTCCCCCGAGCTGGCCCGCACGGCCGAGGCGGTCTGGCGGCAGCACCGCATCGAGGTGCGCTACCGCAGCTGGGACGGCGAGGTGACCCGGGTGCTGGAGCCGTACGGCCTGGTGCTCAAGGGCGGCCGGTGGTACGTGGTGGCCGACCGGCCCGGCCGTGGCGCCCCGGCGACCTACCGGGTCAACCAGATCCTCGCGCTGACCCCCCTCGGCCAGGAGTTCGACCGGCCGGACGACTTCGACCTGCCGGCCTGGTGGCGCGCGCACGTCGTGCAGTTCCGGGCCCGGCTGCACCAGGACGAGGCCACCGTGCGGCTCTCCCCGGGCGGCCGGGAACGGCTGCGGGAGATCGGCAGCGATCCGGTGGTGGCCGCGGTGGACGCCAGCGCCGGGCCACCGGACGCCCGGGGCTGGGTGACCGCGACGCTGCCGATCGAATCGCTCACCCACGCGCACGGCGACCTGCTGCGCCTCGGAGCCGACGTGGAGGTGCTGACGCCGGTCGCGCTGCGCGAGCGGCTCGCCGCCACGGCTGCCGGACTGGCCGCCCTCTACGCCCCCAGCGGACAGCCGGCACGGTAGCGGCCCGCGGCATCTTCTCCACAATGGAAGATCTGCGGGGCATCGACTGTCGGCACGGTGTGCCACCCTGGGACGGTCACCAGCGGTCACCGGAGGTGAGGGTCACGCTACGGCTACACGCACTGGTCGCCGTCCCCGGCACCGGGCCGGTGACCCTCGACGTACCGGCCGGCACGACGGCCGCCCTGGTGGCCCCGCCCCGGATCGGCACGGCCGTGGCCCGGGTCCTGGCCGGCCTCGCCGCCCCGGTCACCGGCCGGGTCGTGGTCGGCGACCGGGACGTCACCGCCCAACCGCCGCCACGCCGGCAGATCGGCTACGTGCCCGCCGGCGGCGCGCTGCTGCCCCAGCTCACCGTGCGCCGCAACATCGAGTACGGCCAGCGCAAACGCGAACGGGTGCACGAGGTGGCCGACGACTGGACGGCCACCGTGGTCGACCGGCTGGAGCTGGCCCCGACGCTCGCGCTGCTGCCGCACCTGCTCTCCGACGCCCAACGGTTCCGGGTGGCCCTCGCCCGGGCCGCCGTCTGCCTGCCCGAGGTGCTCGTCGTCGACCTGCCCACCGAGCCGGCCGGCGGCAGCCGCCTCGGCGATCTGCTGCCCCGACTGTCCCCACCGGACGCGCCCGGAGTCGCCGTGCTCGTGTGCACCGCCGATCCGGCCACCCTGGCCGAGATCCCGCGGCGGCACGACCTGGTCACCGAGGCCGAGGGGGTGGCCGGATGACGCCGGCCGGCCGGGTGACCCGGCGTACCCTGCTGCGGGCCGCCGCGGCCGGCGCCACGGCCGCCACGGCCGGCTGCGCGGGCGGCACCCGCTCGGTGCAGGTGGCGGTGGTGTGGAGCAGCGACGAGCTGGACCGGTTCCGCGAGGTGGTCGCCGGCTACCCGGGCACCGTGCACGTGGTCAGCGCCGGCAACGACATCGACGCGTTCCTGCGCGCCCGGCACCTCGCCGGCACCAGCCCCGACGTCGCCATCCTGCCGCGTCCCGGCCTGGTCACCGAGTACGCCGAGCGAGGCTGGTTGAGCCCGGTGCGCCCGTCGAACGAGTACGCGGTCCCCCCCGGGCTGAGCGACCTGCTGATGACCCGCGGGCGGCGCTACGGCGTCTGGGTGAAGGCGGCGCACAAGTCGCTGATCTGGCATCTGCCGTCGGTGCTGCCCGAGACGCCGGGCACCTGGGACGAGCTGGTCACGCTGACGCGCACCCTCGGCGCGCTCGCCCGGCGCGGGTCCGGCCCGGCGCCGCTGGCGATCGGCGCGGCGGACGGCTGGGTGCTCACCGACTGGTTCGAGAACGTCCTGGCCGACCTGACGCCCGACGCGTACGACGCGCTCGCCGGGTCGGACGCCGACTGGCAGGGCCGACCGGTGCGCGACGCCCTGGACCGGCTCGCCGAACTGTGGAGCATCGACGGCGCCTTCCCCGGCGGCGGCCGCCGCGCCCTGCTCACCCAGTACGAGGAGTCGGTGATCCAGGTCGTGCGCTCCCGGCGGGCGGTGATGGTCTTCGAGGCCGACTTCACCGCCGAGGTGATCGGCACGTTCCGACGCGGTCCGGAGGAGCCGGAGACCTTCCCGTTCCCGAGCGCCCGGCCGGGCGCGCGCGGCCCCCTGATCGTCGGCGGTGACGCGGCGGTGGCGTTCGCCGACGCCCGCGGCGGCGTGGAGCTGGTCGAGTGGCTCACCAGAGCCGAGTCGTTCCAGCCCTGGTTGCGCGTCGGCGGTTACCTCTCCCCGAACACCACCATCCCACTGGGCGATTACGTCGACCCGGTCCGCCGCCGGCTCGCGGAGGAGATGCGCGCCCCCGGCACCCTGCGCTTCGACCTCTCCGACCAGCTGCCCGGCCCGTTCACCGGCTCCGACGGGCTGGGGATCTGGCGGATCATGCAGGACTTCTTCGCCGACGTCACCGACGGCGTACCGGCCGCCGAGGCGGTCCGTCGCGCCACCGGGCAGCTCGCCGCGGCGGCCCGCAGCGCGGACGGCGGCCGATGAGCCAGGTGAAGGTGCTCGGCGAGCTGGCCGTCCTCGACGACGTCGGGCCGGCCCGGCGTGGCCGGGCCTACCCGGCGGCCGGGGCCACCTCCGCGCTGCTGCTGCCCGCCATGGTGCTGCTCGGCGGGCTGGTGGTGTGGCCGGTGCTGCGGACCTTGCACGCCAGTGTCACCACCGGCGGGCACTGGGTCGGCGCCGCCCACTTCCGCACCGCGCTCGCCGCGCCGGACACCGGAGCGGTGGTCGGCCGCACGGTCCTCTGGGCGGTGCTGGTGCCGGCGGTGGTGACGGCGCTGGGCTACCTGCTCGCCGCCGCGTCCCGCCGATCGCAGGAGGGTGGCCTGGTCCGCCTCATCCTGCTGGTGCCGGTGGCGTTGCCGCTGGTCGTCACCGGGGTGACGTTCCGGCTGATGTACGACCCCGACCCCACCCGGGGTCTGGCCACGCTGGTCGCCGCGCGGTTGACCGGCCGGTCCGCCGAGGACGCCCCGCAGCTGCTCGGGCCGGGCCTGGTCACGGTGGCGCTGATGTCCGCGTTCGTCTGGGCCTGGGTGGGCCTGGCGGTGCTGGTCTTCCGGGCGGCGCTGGACGCGGTGCCGCCGAGCCTGGCGGACGCGGTCCGCGCCTACGGCGGTGGTCGCCGGCACGTGCTGTGGGACGCGCAGTGGCGGCCGCTGCTGCTGCGGACGGTCGCGGTGGTCTTCGCGCTGGTGGCGGTGGGCACCAGCCGCACCTTCGACCTGATCCTGGTGATGACTCCCGGCTCGGTCCGCGACGAGGCCGCCGTGCTCGCGCTGCGGGTCTGGCAGACCTCCGGCGGCACCACCACCGGTGAGGGGGCCGCGCTCGGCGTGGTGTGGCTGGCGGCGGTCGTCGGCGGGATCCTGGTGGCGGCGTTGTTCGTCCGGCAGGCGTGGCCCCCGCCGCGGGCCGAGACGCCGCCGGGCCCGGACCGGGTGGCGCCGCCCCGGCGGGTGTTCCGGCTGCTCGCGGCGGGCGCCGCGGTGGCCTGGCTGGTGCCGCTGGTGGTGCTGGTCGCCACCTCCTTGCACGGGCGGGTGGATTCCGCCGCGCGCGGCTGGTGGTCGGCGCCGCCGGGGCTCGGCTCGTATCGCCAGATGGTCACCGGCACCGAGCTGTGGCGGACGCTGGCCTTCACGCTGCTGCTGGCCACCGTGGTGACCGCCACGGTGCTGGTGGTGGCGCTGCTGGCCGCGTACCCGCTGGCCTGGTTGACCGGGCCGGCCGCGCAGGCCACCGGGCTGCTGCTGCTGGCGGCCAGCGTCGTGCCCGTCCAGGTCATCGCCGGGCCGGTCAACGAGGTGCTGGGCCTGGTGCTCTCCTCCGGCACGGCTCGGGGTCTGGCCCTGGTGCACGTGGCGCTGGGCGTCCCGTTCGCGGTGCTGGTGCTGCGCAACGCGTTCGCCGACCTGCCGGCCGAGCAGGTCCGCGGCGCCCGGCTGGGCGGGCGGCGCTGGTGGGGCACCCTGCGCCGGCTGGCCCGGCACAACCTGCCGGCGGTGGTGGCGGTCTCCGTGCTGGAGTTCGTCCAGGTCTGGAACGACCTGGTGGTGGGCCTGCTGTTCAGCGGCCCGGAGGCGGCACCGCTGGGGCACTTCCTGGCCGGGCAGACCCGGGGCTTCGTCAGCAACAGCGGTCTGCTGGCCGCCAGCTCGGTGCTCGCCTCGGTGCTGCCGGTGGTGCTGGTGGTGCTCGCCCGGCGGCAGCTCGTGGCCGGCCTGGTCTCCGGCGGCGTCCGGTGACCAGCCCCACCGGCACCGGCCGGGGGCCACGCTGGCCGGTGCTGATCGCCGTCGGCACGCTGGTCAGCGGGGTGCTCGGCAACCTGGCCAGCAACCTGCTCTCCGAGCTGGCGGCCAGCGTGCTCGGGCCCGCCAGCATCGTGCTGGTGGTCACCGGCGGGATCGGCTTCGTGGTGTTCGAGATGCGCCGACGCCGGGCCGGTCGGGAGGTGAGCCCCGAGCCCACCGAGGTCGTCGCCGCACCCGCCGCCGGTGCGCCGACGCTGCCCTACCCGGCCGGCTTCACCGGCCGCGACGAGCACGTCGAGGCGGTGCTCGCGCTACTCGCCCGGGAGCATGCGGTGGCCGTGCTGGGCCGGCGCGCCGTGGGCACCTCCGCCTGCGCGGTGCAGGCGGCGAACCTGTGCCGGGAGGACTTCCCGGACGGGCAGTACTACCTCGACCTGCGCCGCGGCGGTCGCCCCCGGTCCGCCCGGCAGGTCCTCACCGCGCTGGCCGGGGTGCTGGGCACCGCTGGGCCGATCTCCGGCCGGCCGGACGCCCTCGCGGTCGCCGCCGACGCGCTGCGTGGCCAGCTCGACGGCCGCAAGATCCTGCTGGTGCTGGACAACGTCGACCGACCCGAGCAGGTCCGGCCGCTGCTTCCGCCCACCGCGCGGACCTGCCGGCTGCTGCTCGCCGGCGGCCCGGCGCTGAGCGGGCTGGAGGGGGTGGTCACGCACTGGATCGCCGAGCCCGGCCCGGCCGAGGCGGTCGAGTTGTTCGCCGCCGCGGGCGGGGCGGCGCCGGCCGCGCGGGTCCGCCGCGCCGACCCGCGCACCGACCCCGCGGTCGGCGAGATCGTCGAGGTGTGCGGACGGCAGCCGCGCACCGTCCGGGCGCTCGGCTACCGCACCGCCCAGCACGGCTGGCGGCACGCCGACGTCCTGGACGCGCTGCGCCGCGCGGTGCAGACGCCGCCGCACCAGCGGGTCGCCGTCTCCCCGGCGGCCCGGCTGGTCACCGAACGGGACACCGCGTACCGGGCGTTGACCCGCGAGGCCCGCCGGCTGTACCGGCTGATGTCGCTGGCGCCCGCCCCGGTGGACCGGCCCGCCATCGCCGCGCTGGCCGGTCGGCACCGCGAACGGGTCACCGCGCTGCTCGACGAGTTGGCCGCCGCGGCGTTCGTCGTCGGCGCGCCCGGCGACCGGTACGAGATCCGCCCGCTGCTCGCCGGCAACGCGCGGCTGCACCTGCGGGACGCCGACCCGGCCCGGGCAAGGGTCGCCGCGCAGGCCCGCCTGACCCGGCACCTGGCCCGGCGGGCCGAACGGCACGCGGCCAACCTGGCGGTGCTGGGCTCCCCACCGGACCGGGAGTGGTCCCTGCCGCTGGACGACGACCCGTACGGCTGGTTCGACCTGCACCAGGAACTGCTGCTGGCGGTGGTCCGGGTGCCGGCCGGCGCGGCCGAGACGCTGCCCCGCCGGGTGCGCCGGTGGTGGTTCCGGCTGGCGGTGGCCCTGTGCGGGTGGCTGGCGCACGTCGAGCGGCTGGACGAGTGGGAGCAGGTCTGCCGCACCGTGCTGGCCACCCCGACCGCCGACGACCGACCGGAGATCGCCGGCTGGGCGCACAACGAGCTCGGGGTGCTGCGCCGGCGCCGGCACGATCCGCAGGGCGCTGCCGCCGCGCTCACCCTCGCGGTGGCCGAGCGGGGCCGGCGGGGCACCGCCCAGGCCCGGATGAACCTCGGCCTGGCCCTGCTGGACCTGGGGCAGCTCGACGACGCGGTGGAGCATCTGGAGCTGTCCCGCCGGCACCGCTCGGGGGCGGACCGGGCCGGGCTGGCGCTCACCGATCTGGGCCTGGGCGCGGCGCAGCTGGCCCGGGGCGAGCTGGACACCGCGCACCACCACCTGGTGCGGGCGGCGAACACGTTCCGGTCGGTGGGTGACGCCCGCGGCTACGCGGCGGCCCTGACCAACCTGGTGCTGGTGCACGCCGCCCTCGGCGAGCACCTGGACGCCGCGCAGGCGTGGCGGGCCGCGCTGCGGGAGTACGAGTCGGTGAGCGACCCGACGAGCCGGGCGGCGGCGCTGCTCAATGCCGGGGCGACGCTGCTGACCGCCGCGCCGGGGCAGGCGCGGGCGGCGTACGAGCTGCTGGCCGAGGGCCGGCGGCTGCGCGAGGAGAGCCGGCCCACCCCGGGGCTGGCACGCACCCTGCTCTACCTGGGTGACGCCGCCGCGGCTCTGGGCGACCGCGTCGAGGCACGGCGGCACTGGGCGGACGCGGCGGCGGTGGCCGAGGAGGTCGGCGACGCCGACGGGCAGGCCGCCGCGGACAGCCGGCTGGAGGACGACAGCGACCTGCCGGTGACCGGGCCATGATCCGCGCTGAGCCCGGGGCGCCCGCGTGATGTGGGTCGCTCGGGTTGGTCGGTTGCGGGGGTCTGGGAGAGTGTGTGCTCGTGGATGCGCTCTCGGTGCGGGGACTTGGCCGCAACTTCGGCAACCTGGTCGTGCTCGACGACGTGAGCTTCACGCTCCAGGCGGGCCGGATCGCGGTGGTGCTGGGCCCCAACGGCAGCGGCAAGACCACCCTGCTGCGCTGCGTGGTCGGCGCCGACCGGCCGGACGCGGGCGAGGTGCTGGTGCAGGGTCGCCGAGCCGACGAGACCGATCCCCAGGTACGGGCGCTGGTGGCGGCCGCCCTTGACGACATCGACTTCTTCCCCGACCTGTCCGTGGTCGAGCACCTGGAGCTGGTCGCGTACGCGCACGGCGGCAACGCCGAGCCGGTCGAGGAGGTGCTCGCCGAGCTGGGCCTGGAACCGGCCCGCGACCAGCTGCCGGTGACCCTGTCCAGTGGGCAGCGCCGCCGGTTGGCGCTGGCGTCCTGCTTCGTACGCCCGCGCCGGGTGCTGATCCTGGACGAGCCGGAGCAGCGGCTGGACGTACGCGGCCGGCAGTGGTTGGCCGACCGGCTGCGCCGGGAACGGGACGCGGGCACCGCCGTGCTGCTGGCCTCGCACGACCCGGAGCTGATCGACGCGGTGGTCGACGAGCGCATCGAGATCGGCCGGTGACCGCCCCGCCGGCAACCCTCGCCGACGCGCCGGCCGGCGTGCCCACCGCCCGGCAGGTGCGTACGCACCTGCGCCGGGCCCGCCGCCGGCACCACGACCACTCCCTGAGCGACGTGCTGGGCGACGCGTACGTCGTGGTCCTCTTCGTGGGCATGTACGGCTGGTTCGCGGTCAGCGCCAGCCGCGACATGCTGGAGTCGCCCACCGTCGGCCGGGCCGATCCGGGGGTGCGCTGGTGGCTGGCGGTCGCCGCGCTGCTGGCCGGTGCCGGGCTCGCCTGGCGCGGCCTGCGGGCCCTCGGTCCGCTGCTGGTGACCCCGGCGACGCAGAGCTGGGTGACCAGCGCGCCGATCGACCGGCGGGCCTGGCTGGCGCCGCGCCTCGCCGTTCTGCTGACGGCCGCGACGGCCGGCACGGCGCTGGTCGGGGTGGGCGTGGCGGCGCTCGGTGGCGTCACCGACCTGGCCGCCCTGAGCTGGGCCGCGGCGGCCGGCGCGGGCTGGGGTGCGACCGCGCTGGCCTCCAGCGTCGTCGCCCAGGGCAGCCGTGCGGGCCGGCGGTGGCCGACGCTGGCCGGGGTGGTGCCGGTGGTGGCGGCCGCCGTCGTCACGGCGCTGGTGGTGGTCGTCGGCCGCCTCGGTGACGGGCTGCCCCGGCCGGCGGCGTCGCCGGCCGCCGCGCTGGTCGCCGTCGGGGTGCCCCTCGCGGTCGCCGCCACCGTCCTGGCGGTACGCGCGCTGCCCCGGGTGGACCGGGCCACGCTGACGACCGGCGCGCAGTTCGCCAACGCCGCCGCCACGGCCACGATCCTGCTCGACCCGAGCATGCTCGCCGGTCTGGTGGAGAGCCGGCGCTGGCGGCAGATCGGCCGGGTGCGGAGCCGCCGGTTCCTTCCCGGCCCCGGCTGGTGGGCGATGCTCCAGGCCGACGTGCGCCGGTTGCGCCGGCACCCCAGCGCCCTGCTGATCTGGACGGCGCTGATCCTCGTCCAGTACGCCGCCGCGCTCGCCCTGCCCGGCCTGGCCGGCGCCGCGCAGGTGGTGTTCGGTTACCTCGCCACCGACCGGCTGACCGGTGGCCTGCGGTCGATCAGCCGGTCGCCGGGGTTGCGCCGGGCGCTCGGCGGGAGCGACGCGGCGCTACGGGGGATCCACGTGGTGGTGCCGGCGATCGGCGCGGGGCTGTGGTGGCTGCTGACCGTGCCGACGGTCGACGGTGGGCCGTCCTGGCTGGGGCCGGTGCTGGCGCTCGGGGTGGTGGCCGCCGCGTGGCGCAGCGGCACCCGACCACCGATCAACTATGGCGGCGCGACGGTGAACACGCCGTTCGGGATGATCCCGGTCGACCTGCTGCGCCAGGGCGGGCGCGGGCCGGCGCTGCTCGCCGTACTGGTCCTGGTCCGCCTGTTCCTGGGCTGACCGCGCGGGGTTCGCCCGGGGCGGCTCAGCCGTCCAGCCGGCGGACCATGTTCATGATCGTCTCGACCTCTGCGCCGCCTCGGGGGTGCCGACGGAGGCGTCGAGCTGGCGGAGCGCGCCGGCGATCGTCGCGACGCCCTCCTCGATGTCCGATGCGGTGTTCGCCGCGTAGCCGAGCACCAGACCTGACCGGTGCGGCCGCTGGCAGTGCCAGGACAGCGGTTGCACCTTCACGCCGCGGGCCAACGTCGCCGCGGCCAGCTCGGTGTCGGCCAGCTCGGCGTCCAGTGTGATCATCAGGTGCAGCCCGGCGGCCGCGCCGTGCACGGTCGCAGCGGGCAGGTGCCGGGTCAGCGCGGCGATCATCGCGTCGCGGCGACGGATGTGTCGGCGTCGCAGCAGCCGTAGTTGTCGCTCCAGCGCGCCGGAGGTCATCAGCTCCGCCAGCACCAGTTGCGGCAGCACGGCGTTGCCCAGGTCGGCGTTGCGCTTGGCGGCGACCACCGCCTCCCGGAGGCGGGCCGGCACGAGCAGCCAGCCGACCCGCAGCGCCGGGGCGAGCAGTTTGGACACGCTGCCGGCGTAGCAGACCTGCTCGGGCAGCAGGCCGCGCAGCGCCGGCACCGGCGGTCGGTCGTAGCGGTGCTCGGCGTCGTAGTCATCCTCGATGATCAGACCGCCGGTCCGGGCCCAGTCGACGAGTTGGCGGCGGCGGTCGCCGTCGAGCACCACGCCGGTCGGGAACTGGTGCGCGGGAGTGAGCATCACCGCGGGCGCGCCGCTGGCGGCCAGCTCGGTTACGCGCAGGCCGGCGCCGTCCACCGCGACCGGCGGGGTGGGGATCCCCCAGTTGTTCAGGTGCTGCCGTACGCCCAACGAGCCCGGGTCCTCGACCGCGATCCGGTCCACGCCGGCCGGGCCGAGCGCCTGGGCGAGCAGCCCGAGCGCCTGGGACACGCCCGCCACGATGATCACCTCGGCGGGGTCGACGGCGACGCCCCGGCTGCGGGCCAGCCAGGCGGCCACGGCCCGGCGCAGCGCGGGCGTGCCGCACGGGTCGCCGTAGCCCAGGTCGGCCGCGACGAGGTGGCGCAGCACGGTCCGTTCGGCGCGCAGCCAGTCCGCGCGCGGAAAGGCGGCCAGGTCGGGTACGCCGGGCGTCAGGTCGATGGTCGCGCTCGCCGCGCGTACGGCGTCGAAGATGTCGCTGCCCGGAGCGGATGGGAAGAGCGCGGCCGGCACGGGCACGGCCGCCGGGGCGGACGCCGGCGTGGCGGGCGCGGCCGGGGCGGCGACGACCACCGTCCCGGCGCGGCCCCGACCGGTGACATGTCCCTCTTCGGTCAGCCGCTGGTACGCCTCGGTGACCACGCCCCGGGAGACGCCGAGGTCGGCGGCGAGCACCCGGGTGGCGGGCAGCCGCCCACCGACCGGCACCCGCCCGTCGGCGATGGCCTGGCGCAGCCGCCCGGCCAGCCAGTCGGCCCGCCCGCCCGGCGGGGCGTCGGTGATGGTCAGGTGCAGGAAGTCCGAGCCGGCCGTTATGGACCTCTCGGACACCCTCGGTTTGGCCCTGCTCACCGGACCATCTTGGCAGCAGAGTGGAGATCAGGCAGCACCACCGAGGCATCGGAGGACGACCGTGACAATCCCGTTCCTGGTCACCACGCTGATCGTGGTGATCACTCCGGGCACCGGGGTGTTCTTCACCCTCTCCGCCGGGCTGTCCCGGGGCGCCCGAGCCGGCGTGCTGGCCGCGTTCGCCTGCACGCTGGGGGTGGTGCCGCACCTGCTGGCGGCGTTGACCGGGCTGGCCGCGCTGTTGCAGGCCAGCGCGGCGGCGTTCGAGGTGGTGCGGTACCTCGGCGTCGCGTACCTGCTCTACCTGGGCTGGTCGACCGCGCGGGACCGCAGCGCCTTCGCGACGTCCACCGCCGCGCCACCGCGCTCGGCGGCCCGGGTGATCGTCTCCGGGGTGCTGGTCAATCTGCTCAACCCGAAGCCGACGCTGTTCTTCGTCGCGTTCCTGCCGCAGTTCGTGGACACCACCGCACCGGGCTCGACCCGCTCGATGCTCGCCTGCGGCGCGGTGTTCATGCTGCTCACCTTCGTGGTGTTCAGCGGCTACGGCGTCTTCGCGGCCCGGCTCCGCGAGCGGGTGCTGACCCGGCCGCGGGTCACCGACTGGCTGCGCCGGTCCGTCGCCGGCACGTTCGTCGCGCTCGGCGTGACCCTCGCCCTCACCGAACGATAGGAAGAACCGTGCAGTTCGAGCATTCCGCGCAGCTCCGCGCCGCGTACCCCGATCTGGTCGCCGGCGTGGTGCGGGCCACCGGGATCACCGCCACGGCCGACGTGGCGCAGCGGACGGCCAGTCATCTCGCCGTCGCCCGGGAACGGTTGGCCGGCGGCGCCGAGAGCGGGTTCCCGGAGATCCAGGCGTGGCGGCGGGCGTACGCGGCCATGGGGCTGCGCCCCACCCGGTACCGGTGCGCGGCCGAGGCGCTGCTGCGCCGGTTGCGGCTGGACGGCGACCTGCCCCGGCTGCACCCCCTGGTCGACCTCTGCAACGCCGTCTCGGCCGCGTACGCGATCCCGGTGGCGGCGCTCGACCTGGACCGGGTCGACGGCGACCTGGTGGTGCGGCCGGCCCACGGCGACGAGGAGTACCTGAGCTTCGCCGGCGACACCGAGCACCCCGACCCGGGTGAGGTGACCTTCGTAGACGCCACCGGCCGTGCCCACGCCCGGCGCTGGACGAACCGGCAGAGCGGCTGGTCGGCTGTGCGGGAGGGCACCTCGTCGGTGCTGATCGTGGCCGAGGCGCTGCACCCGGGCGCCGAGGCGGACGTGACTCGGCTGGTCGCGACGCTGGTGGCGGAGCTGGCCGGCGGGTGGTCCACGGCGGCCCGGGCCGCCGTGCTCACCGCCGCGACGCCCCGGTTCGACCTGACGGCCATGGACGGCGCGGACGGTCAGGCGGTGTCGCCGGGGACGAGGTGGCGGTAGCCGGGAATCGTCTCGGCGAACCAGCCGGCCACGCTGGCCAGGCCGCGCTCGTTGAGCTGCGCGTCGTGGATCGGGTACGCCCGGTCGGCGCCCACCTCGCGGGCGAACCGGATCGCCTCGTCGAGGCGCAGCCAGGACCCCTGCGCCGGCACCAGAAGGGTGTGCACCGGCTCGTCCGGCACGTGCAGCGCGTCGCCCGGGTGGTAGAGCCCGTCGCCGATCAGGTAGCCCAGGTTGGGACAGTCGGGCTGGCCCTCGTGGATGGCGGCGTGCCGGCCGCCGTGGGCGGTGACGGTGATGCCGGCCGCGGTGAAGTGCTGCCCGGCGTGGACCCGGGTCACCGGCAGCGGGGCGAGGTCGGGCAGCCGGGCGCCCTCCGGGGCGTACACCGGGACGCCCAGGCCGGCCAGGCGCAGCACGTCGACGTGGTCGGTGTGCTCGTGGGTGACCAGGACGGCGTCCGCGCCGGCCAGGGCGCGGGGTTCGCTCCACGTGCCGGGGTCGACGACCAGCACGCCGCCGTCGTGCTCGACGCGAACGCAGGAGTGGGTGAACCGGGTGATCCGCATCCGACGACGGTACGTCGCCGGCCGGACCGCCGTGGTCCCCGAGGATCCGGGCGGCGCGGCACCACCGACGGGCATGATCGGGGCATGCAGCGCTCGACGCAACGGGGGCACCGGAGCGTGCCGCACACCGCCGACGTACGGGTCGAGGCGTGGGCGCCGGACCGGGAGGCGTGCCTGGCCGAGGCGGTCGCCGCGCTGGTCGAGACGTTCGCGGACATCAGCGGCGCCCGGGCGGAGGCGGACACCGAATTCGAGCTGCCGCCCGGCGACGACGAGGACCTGCTGGTCGGCCTGCTGGACGAGGTGATCTTCCGGCTGGACGCCGAGGGCGCCCTGCCGCTGGACTGCGACGTGCGGTCGACCGGGGACGGTGGCCTGCGGGCGCGCTGGCGGTCGACCAGCACCGAAGCGGTGGAGCTGGTCGGCGCGGTGCCGAAGGCGGTGTCGCTGCACGAGCTGCGCGTCGGCCCGGACGCCGCCGGGTGGTCGTGCGCGGTCACCCTGGACGTCTGAGCGCCGCTGCGTGCGCGCCAGGCTGATCGGTCAGCCCTTGGCCACGCCGAGCGGCGTGAGCCGGGCGACCAGTCGGCACAGCCCCGCGCCCCGGGCCGCCTCCACCACCGCCGACACGTCCTTGTACGCCTCCGGCATCTCCTCGGCCAGCCCCTTGCGGGACGCGCCGCGCACGGCCACGCCCCGCGCCGCCAGGTCACGCCGCACGTCCTGGCCCCGCGCGGCGCGGGTGGCCTCGCCCCGGCTGCGGGTACGGCCGGCGCCGTGACAGGTGGACGCGAACGCCGGATTGCCGGCGACGCCGGTGAGCACGTACGACGAGGTGCCCATCGAGCCGGGAATCAGCACCGGCTGCCCGACGTCGCGCAGGTCGGCGGGGAGGTCCGGGTGACCGGGTGGCAGCGCGCGGGTGGCGCCCTTGCGGTGCACGCAGAGCCGCCGGGCGCCGCCGTCCCACTCGTGATCCTCGATCTTGGCGAGGTTGTGCGACACGTCGTAGACCAGGTCCAGGTCGGTCCCGGCGACCCGGGTTAAGACCCGGCGGGCCGCCTCGGTGAGCAGCTGCCGGTTGGCCCGCGCGTAGTTCGCCGCGGCGGCCATCGCGCCCAGATAGGCGCGCCCCTCCGGGGAATCCACCGGTGCGCAGGCCAGCTGCCGGTCCGGCACCTCGATGCCGTGCCGGGGCATCACCCGTTCCATGATCCGTACGTGGTCGGTGCAGATTTGGTGACCCAACCCTCGAGAGCCACAGTGGATCATCACGCAGACCTGCCCCTGACGCAGCCCGAACGCCGCGGCGACCGGCTCGTCGTACACCTCCTCGACCGCCTGCACCTCCAGGAAGTGGTTGCCGGAGCCGAGGCTGCCGACCTGGCCCTGCCCCCGCTGCACCGCCCGCTCGCTGACCTGCGCCGGATCGGCGTCGGCCACCGCGCCGCCGTCCTCGCAGCGGGCCAGGTCCCGGGGCACCCCGTGCCCCTGCTCGACGGCGTACCGGGAGCCGCCGCGCAGCACCGCGTCCAGCTCGGCGCGGTCCGCGAGGTGCCAGACCGCGCCCCGACCCATGCCGCGCGGAATGGCCGGGTCCAGACCGTCCATCAGCGCGTCGATGACCCGGGGAAGCTCCGCCCGGTCCAGCTCGGCGGTGAGCAGCCGGACCCCGCAGGAGATGTCGAAGCCCACCCCGCCGGGCGAGACCACACCGCCCGCGGCGACGTCGGTGGCCGCGACGCCACCGATCGGGAAACCGTAACCCCAGTGCACATCGGGCATGGCGTACGACGCCTCGACGATGCCGGGCAGCGTGGCCACGTTCGTCACCTGGTCCAGCGACCGGTCGGCGCCGACGTCGGGCAGCAGCTCCGGCACGGCGAACACGACACCGGGCACCCGCATCGGCGCCTCCCGGTCGATCCGGAACCGGTACGGCGACTCCTGGACCAGCTCCATGCCGGGCGGCTACCCGCCGCGCCCACCGGTACACCCGATTGGCGCCCTCGCGGTGCGGGTAGTGCGGAAGCATGCCCCAGCGATACGGCAACTACCCGAGGATCGCGGTCGTCACCGGCGCGGACTCCGGCATCGGCAAGGCCTGCGCGGTCGCCCTGGCCGAGGCCGGCTTCGACATCGGCATCACCTGGTACGGCGACCCGGACGGCGCGGACCGGACCGCCACCGAGGTCCGCGCCACCGGGCGGCGCTGCGAGGTCGCCGAGGTCGACCTGACCCGGCTGCCGGAGGCGGCGGCGGTGGTGGATCAGCTCGCCGACCGGCTGGGCGGCATCGGGGTTCTGGTGAACAACGCGGGCACCGGCGCCTCGACCCCGTTCGTCGACACCGCGTGGGAAAAGTGGCGGGAGGTGCTCTCCGTCGACCTGGAGGCGCCGTTCCTGTGCGGGCAGCTCGCCGCGCGGCGGATGCGGGCCGCCGGGGTCGGCGGGCGGATCATCAACATCACCAGCGTGCACGAGCACGCGCCCCGGGTCGGCTCGGCCGCGTACTGCGCGGCGAAGGGTGGGCTGGGGCTGCTCACCAAGGTGATGGCACAGGAGCTGGCCGCCGACGGAATCACCGTCAACGCGGTCGCCCCGGGCGAGATCGCCACGCCGATGACCGGTCAGGAGGACGTCGACCCGTTCACCCAGGAGCGGCCCGGCGTGCCGGTGGGGCGGCCGGGCGACGCCCGGGAGGTCGCCGCCGTGGTCGCGCTGCTCGCCTCCCCCGCCGCCAGCTACGTCACCGGGGCGTCCTGGCCGGTCGACGGCGGCATGCTGCTGATGGGCCCGCAGGCCAACAGCCTGACGTCGAACGACTGGCGCTCGGTCTGACCGCAGCGGGAAAACGCGAGCGGTCGTGAACGGGACAGCGAGCGGCAAACCGGGCACGTATCCTTCCCCATTCCGGTGATCAGCGGCGGCGGTGCGGCCGGCCGACGACGGAGGGGGACCGGATGCCCGAGTGGGCTGGTCGGGGCGGGCGGCAACGACGCGCCTTCGTCGTCGGTGGGACGCTGCTCGGCATCGCGGCCCTGATGCTGCTGGCGGCCTGGCGCAGCACCGGCTTCCTGAGCGACCTGCTGCTCAACCTCGGTGCCAGCGTCGTGCTCGCGGCCATCTCGTACGTCATCTTCGACCCCCTGTTCGAGGAGGCCCGCAAGGCGCGGGTGCAGGAGCACCTGAGCTTCGACCAGCAGGCGTTCGTGGCGCGGCTGCACCGCGCCGGCCGGCGCGTGCGGATCCTCGACACCTGGACGATCCTGCTGGAGCAGCGACACCGCGAGGAGACGCTGGGGGCGGTACGCGCGGCGCTGGCCAACGGCTCCCAGGTGCAGTTGCTCCTGCTCGACCCGGACTGCACCGCCGCCCAGCAGCGCTCCGAGGAGCTGGAACGGCAGCGGGTGAACGTTCCTCGGCAGATCCGCACCAACCTGCGCCACCTGGCCGCCTTCTCCGACACCCTCGACCCCCGGCTGCGGCACCGGTTGCAGGTGCGGCTCTACGACGCCTCCCCGTCGATCCAGCTCTACCAGTGGGACGGTCGGGCGCTGATCTCGTTCTTCCCGATCGGGAAGCTGTCGTTCAACGTGCCCCAGCTCGAGGTGGACATGGACAGCCCGTGGGGCGGGTTCGTGCACGCCCGGTTCGAGGAGCTGTGGGAGCACGAGCAGGCGACCTTGGACCTGGAACGGTACTGGTCGGTGACGGTCACGCTGCGCCACGACGACTCGGACGTGGTCGAGGTGCAGGTGCCGTACGTAACGGTGGACGGGCAGCACTACGTCGACTGCCACGCGTTCCGGCTGGCCCGGCCGCTGACCGTGCGGACCGCGCTGCCACCACGGGCACCCGGGGCGGCGCCGGGCGTGTTCACCCTGGCCGAGGTGGTGGACGGCGACCGTACGCCGGCAGCCACCGTGGTCCGGCACTTCGACCAGAAGTACGGGCCCGGCAACGGGGACCGGGCGATCCGCCGGTTGGCGCCGCAGCAGCCGGGGCGCCCCGGCACCCCGCTCCGCGACGGGCAGTGACCCGCACGGACGGTAACCCCGACCTGCCGGGTCCGGGCGGTACGCGGGACAATGGTGATTGCCGTGACCGATCACAGGAGGACGTCCGCGTGTCACCCAGCCCCGCCTCCCCGCCCGGGCCGACGCAGCTGCGCGCCGACTGCGGACGCTGCTTCGGGCTGTGCTGCGTGGTGCCGGCCTTCGCCGCGTCGGCGGACTTCGCCGTCGACAAGCCGGCCGGTCAACCCTGCGCCAACCTGCGTGCCGACCACCGCTGCGGCATCCACACCGAGCTGCGGGAGCGGGGGTTTCCGGGCTGCACGGTGTTCGACTGCTTCGGCGCCGGTCAGCAGGTCGCCCAGGTGACCTTCGGCGGGCGGGACTGGCGGGACGCGCCGGAGACGCTGCCGGAGATGGCCGCGGCGTTCACCGTGCTGCGTCCGCTGCACGAGCTGCTCTGGTACCTCACCGAGGCGGTGGCGCTGCGTCCGCCGGCCGAGCTGCGCGTCGAGCTGGAGCGCGCCCGCGCCGAGACGGCGGCGCTCACCGGAGGTGACCCGGCGCGGCTGCGCGCGGTGGACGTGGCCGCGCACCGGGACCGGGTCAACCCGCTGCTGTCGCGGGCCGGGGACGCGGCCCGCTCCCGGGGCGGCGCCGCCGGCCCCGACCGCCGGGGCGCACAGCTGCTGGGGGCGGATCTGCGCGGGACGGACCTGCGCCGCGCCAACCTGCGCGGGGCGCTGCTGATCGGCGCCGACCTGCGCGGTGTCGACCTGGGCCTGGCCGACGTCACCGGCGCGGACCTGCGGGGCGCCGACCTGCGCGGCGCGGACGTGCGGACCACCCTCTTCCTGCACCAGGCCCAACTGGACGCCGCACGCGGTGACGCGCGCACCGGGCTGCCGGCGACCCTCACCCGGCCCGCGCACTGGACGGCTCTGCCCCTGACCCCGGTCCGCCGGCCGCGACGGGCGGGCGCCGCGGCGCCCGCCCGTCGCGGCCGGCGTCGATAGGCGGCGCCACCCCGATCGGGTACGCGTGGCGGTCAGTTCCCGGTCACCTCGCGGTAGCCCGCGTGGACCGGGCATTGCGGGCAGCGGGCGCGATCGCAGAGGCGGCAGAGGTGGGCCAGGCTGCGGTCGTCCGTCACCTCGTCCTGCAGCAGGGTGCGGGCGATGTCTTCCAGCTGGCGGCGCTGCTCGCTGGTCAGCGGGGCGAGCAGCGCGGTCAGCGCCTCCTGCCGGGAGTGCAGAATCCCGGCGGCGGCCGCCGTGCCCTCGGTGGTGAGGTGCAGCGCACGGCTGCGCGCGTCCGCACCCGGTCGCCTCTCCACCCAGCCCTGCTCCCGCAGCCGCCGGACCAGGTGCGCCACACCGGGTTGGGTCAGCCCCAGCACCTGGCCCAGCCACTCGGCGGTCACGCCCGGCTGGTCCTTGAGGACGACGAGCGCCTCAGCGAGCGCACCCCCGGCCCCGACGGACGCGCTGACCGACGAGCGCATCCGCGAGCCGACGAGCAGGGCGAGCGCACCGAGGAGGTTCGGCGAAGCATCCGCGGGTAGATTCATAAGTCATGAATGTACCTCGGCGGGCGCTGCTGCTCATCGTGTTGATGACCGTGGCACAGCTACCAGTCGCGTTGCGTCAACTGCTCGTCGTGCTGCTCGGTCACCAGAACACCGGCAGCTTCGCCACCGCCGGTGTGGCCAGCGCCGGCTGCGGCATCGGGCTGGCGCTCACCGCGCCGCTGGCCGGTCGACTCCTCGGCCGGCTCGGTGCCCGGCCGGTGCTGCTCGCCACCGGCCTCGCCCACCTGCTCGCCCTGCTCGGGCTGGCGGTGACCACCGAGCCGGTGGCGTTCGTGGCGCTGGCCACCGCGGCCGGGCTCAGCACGCCACCGGCGGTCGGCAGTGGACGCTCCCACCTGGCCCGGATCGTGCCCACCCCCGTGCTCTCCCGCGCGTACGCGGTCAACGCCGTCGGGCAGGAGGTGCTCTACGTCGGAGGCCCCCTGGCCGTGACGCTGAGCCTGCTGATCAGTGGTCCCACGGCGGCGCTGGTCGCCTTCGCCGTCATCGGCACCGCCGGGCTCGTCGGCATGGCCGCCGTCCTGCCGCCACGTGAGGTCGACCGGCGGCCCGCCGAGAAACGGTCCGCGCTGCCCGGCAGGGCCACCCGTCGCACCATCGTCGGCACCCACCTCGGCTACATGACCGGCATCGGCGCGATGTGGGTGCTGGTGCCCGCCTTCGCCACCACCGTCGGGCACCCCGACCAGGCCGGACTGCTGGTCACCATCTGGTCGGTGGGCAGCCTGGCGGGTGGCCTGCTGCTGGCCCGCCGGGGCCGGCCCGGCACCCCAGGTGGGGCGTACCTGACGCTGGTCGGCATGCTGGCCGCCACCTCGCTGGCGCTGCTGCTGCCCCGGAGCGTGCCGCAGATGGCCGTGGCGCTCGCGCTCTTCGGTCTCGCGCTGGCACCCTTCCTCGCCGTCACCGACGAGATCCTGGCCCGGTCCACCCCAGCGCCCCACCTCGCCGAGACGTACGGCTGGTTGCAGACCGCCGGGCAGCTCGGCATCGCCGTCGGCTCGGCGACCAGCGGAGTGGTCAACGACCACCTCGGCAACACCCCGGCGTTCCTGGTGGTGTCCGCCGCGCTGGCCCTGGCCCTGGTCGTCGCGCTCAGCCGCCGAGGGACACTGCGGCTGCCGTCCCCACCGCCGCCGGCCGAGACGGTCGCACCGGCGGTCAGCGCCGGCGGGCGAGGTTTCGTCAACGGTGACGCCGGGTAGCCACCGCCGACGCGGAACGGCACCGACGGGGGGCACGGCGTGGGTTTCCGAAAGCGCGACGGTGAGCAGCCGAGCGACCCGCAGCACAGCGAGGACGAGGCCGGCCAGGCCCGGTTGGTGCAGGTCGAGGCGGACACCGAGGTGCCGCCGCCGGACGGCACCGACGTCCGGCCGGACATCGTGACCGAGGACGACAACTCGGGTGTCGCCGGGGGCTCCTCCGGCAGCAGCGGCGGCGGATCCACCATGCCCGGGCATCCGGACGCCACCCGCTGACGCGGGCTCAGCCCGAGGTCAGCGGCTGGCCAGCGCCGCGGCCCGCGCCTCGGTCATGCCCTTGTTGGCCAGCCCGTCGGCCCGCTCGTTCTCCGGGTGCCCGTTGTGCCCCTTGACCCAGAGCCAGGTGACCTGGTGCCGCTCGCAGGCCGCCTCCAGGCGCTGCCACAGGTCGGCGTTCTTCACCGGCTGCTTCGCGGCGGTGAGCCAGCCGTTGCGCTTCCAGGACGCCAGCCAGCTGGTGATGCCGTTGCGCACGTACGTGCTGTCGGTGTGCAGCTCCACGACGACCGGCCGGTTCAGGCTCTCCAGCGCCTGGATGGCCGCCATCAGCTCCATCCGGTTGTTGGTGGTGGGCGTGGCCTCACCGCCGCACAGCTCCCGCTCGTGGTCGCCGTAGCGCAGCAGCGCGCCCCAACCGCCCGGCCCGGGGTTGCCGCTGCACGCCCCGTCGGTCCAGATCTGCACACCTCTGCCGGCCGCCGCGTCCACCATGCCCGGCAACCTACCGGGCGGCGACGCCGCGCCCCGCGCTCGGGGGCCGCCACGCCGGACCGGGTGACCGCCCAGCGCTGACCGGCCCGGTCAGCGGGGCGGCGTGCCGGGCTCCGACGCGGCGACGTCCGGCAGGGCGCCGCCCGAGGGCGGGACGCCCACCACGGCCGGCGGGACGGCCGGGGCGGTTCGGGGTGGGCGCAGCCGGTCGCGGACCCGGTCCGCCGCGTCGCCGGCGGTGGCCGCGATCATCGTCAGCAGCCGGGTGGAGTTCATCACCGCGACCTCCTCGGCGGGGGTCGTGAGGCCGTCGAGGAAGCGCAGCACCCGCTCGGCCGGGTTGCGGTCGAAGAGCCGGTCGAAGAAGTCCGGGCCGCCGACGCCGCCCCGGTCCAACGCGCGCAGCGCGACCGCGTCCATCCAGCGGTGCCGGCGCGGGTACGCCGGCGCGGGCACCGGTGGCCGGCCGGCGGCGAGGGCGCGGGCCACCTCGTCGGCCTGGCGGTACATGGCGGAGAAGGTGAAGCCGGTGGAGGGGCGGGTCGCGCCGCCGGCCGTGCCGAGACGGACCACCCGGGGCGAGGGCCGGGCCGGGAACGGCGCATCCGTCATCGGGATCACCCCGTTCTCCACCTCGCGCACCCGCAGCCCGGCCGGATCGAGCCCGAGCAGGTCCCGGTAGCCGGCCAGCGCCGCGTCGTACCCGGAATCGGTGAGCAGGGCCGGCGAGAACTCGGTGTACTCGACCAGGGCGTAGCGGTCGCTCACCGGGAGCACGTACCCGAACGAGACGCCCCGCGCGGGCTGCGGGGTGCGGAAGTCCATCAGCACGGCCCGCGCCGGGTCGAACACCGGGCGGTCGGCTTCGAGCCACCAGCCCCGGAAGTGCTGCAACCAGGTGGTCCGCCCCGCTCGGGCCGGTGGGCGGGGCCGGGAGTCGAGCACCCAGCCGGCCCGCACGGTCGGCCCGCCGCCGGTGCGCACCTCCACGCGCGTGCCGTCGTCGACCACCGTCTCGGCGGGCGCGACGATCCGGGTGGCGTCGAGGCGGCGCTCGGCCTCGGCAGCCCGGTCGTAGACCGGGCCGGAGCGGAGCATGGCGTACCGCAGCGGGGCCAGGTCCAGGATGCGACGCCGCGCCGGCGTCGCCACCTCGACCTGCTGCCAGCTCGCGCTGAGCAGCGGGTCCAGGTCGCTGTCCGGGTGGCCCCAGAACGCCCAGGTGCGGTCCTGGCCCCGCCGGCGCACCGGGTCGACGACCGCGATCCGCAGGTCGCGGACGCCGTGCCGGTCCAGCGCGGCGAGCAGCAGCGACGCGGCGCCGCCACCACCGAGCAACGCGAGGTCGACGTCCAGCGGCGCGGAATCGGTCATCGCCCCACGCTGCCACACCGCCCCACCATCCGCCGCCACCGGCGTCGGGTGGTGCATTACCGCCGTCGCCGGCAATACCTCGCCATCGACCCACCCGTGACAGCCCGGCCGGACGGACATCGATCGGATCAGCGGCGCCGGTCGGGCCGTGTCGGCCTTTCCGCAGCTCTCCCGGCCTTCGGGTGGACACGTGACGGCAACGAGGATTTCTCATTTTCACCGGATCGAGGTCCCAACGCACCTAGTGTTGGGCACACCGGTGCTAGTCACGGAGTTGGCCACCCGAACGACGTCCCACGTAGTCAGCGGACGAAAAGTGAGGGAAGACGCGTATGAAGGTCTCAACAGCACTCTGTTCGGCGGCGCTCGGCGTGGGCCTCGGCACGCTCCTGCTGCCGGGCGCCGCACTGGCCGACACCACCGTGTCACCAGCCACCACACCGGTCGGTGGGACCGTCGTGCTCACCGCGACGACCTGCAACCCGAAGTCGGGCGACGCCATCTTCCGCGTCACCGGCCCCAACCGCGACCAGAACGTCCGGTCCACCACGGCCGCGGCCGGCGGCGGGCTCAGCGCCGAACTCTTCACCGCCGGGTTCACGCTCGGCACGTACACCGTGGCGGCCACCTGTGGCGACGGCAGCTCCGCCGGCAGCGCCACGTTCACCGTCACCCCGATCGGCGGGGCCCCCGCCGGCTCCGGCGGCGGCAACCGCGACAACGGTGCCCTCGCCGCCGGCAGCGCGCTGCTCGGCTCCGCCGCCGTGGGCGCGGTACTCCTGATTCGCCGACGCCGTCCGGTGTCCGCCGTCGCCTGACCGGCGACCCGCTCCATCCCTGAGGACGGGTGCCCGCACCGGTGAAACCGGCGCGGGCACCCCGACGATCCCGTACGGAGGTCGGCACGTGTGGAGACGGCGGACCCTACCGGCCGTGGTCGCCCTGCTCGGCGTGAGCGGGCTGGGGTTGATCACCGTCGGCGTCACCGCCGACCCGGCGCGGCCACCACGGCCGCCGGTCGACGCGCCGACCCGCACCCACCCCGCACCGGACCTGGCGCCGCTGCCCCGCGCCGCGCCCGTCCGGGTGCAGATCCCGGCCATCGGCGTACGCGCCGAGGTCGTCCCGGTCGGCGCGGACGCCGCCGGGGTGCTGGAGGTGCCGCCCCTGGACCGGCCCACCGTCGCCGGTTGGTACCGGCACGGGGTCAGTCCGGGCGAGACCGGCAACGCCGTCGTGGTCGGACACGTCGACTCCCCGGCCGGCCCGGCGGTCTTCTTCGACCTCGGGCGCCTGCGCGCCGGCCAGGAGATCCAGATCACCCGCGCCGACGAGCGGGTCACCACGTTCACCGTGGACGGTGTGCGGTCGTACCCCAAGGAGCACTTCCCCACCACGCTGGTCTACGGGCCGTCGGACATCGCCGGGCTGCGCCTGATCACCTGCGGCGGCCGGTTCGACGCCGGGACCGGCAACTACGTGGACAACATCGTCGTCTTCGCCACCCGCACGGCCTGAGCCGGGCCGCCCGGCTGTCGGGAGCCGGACCCTGCTCGGCAGAATGCGGTGGCACCATCCCCTCCGGGCACCGTGGGGCGGTGCGCCGTCGACGGGGAGGCACGCGGTGGATCAGCAATCGGTACGGGACCGGGCCGGCCGAGGCGTCCGCGCCCTGACCCGTCGGCTGCTCGGTCGGGTCGAAGGTGCGGTGCCCGCTCCGCGCCGGTCCAATCCGGACGCCGTGGTCGACTGCGCCGTCTACGTCAACGGCCGGCGCGAGCCGGGCCGCCCGCACTACGCCGACGCGTACGCCCACGCCCGACGTGGCCGCGACGCCTTCGTCTGGCTGGGACTGCACGACCCCGGGCCGGCGGTGCTCGCCGCGGTGGGCCGGACCTTCGGGCTCGACGAGCTGACCGTCGAGCAGGCCCTCGCCGACGGGCACCGGCCCACCGTGCAGCGCCACGGACCGGTCACCCTGCTGGTGCTGCGCACCGCCGGGTACGTGGAGCACGACGAGCTGACCGACACCTCCGAGGTGATCGACACCGGGGACGTGATGGTGCTGCTGGGCGACCGGTTCGCCATCACCGTGCGGCACGGCGCCGCCGGGGCGCTGCGCAGCGTCCGCGCCGACATCGAACGCCGACCGGCGCTGCTGGCCGCAGGACCATGGGCGGTGGCGTACGCGGTCTGCGCCCGGATGGTCGACTCCTATCTGGAGGTGGCCGGGCACGTGGAGCGGGACCTGGAACGGGTCGAGGAGTCGGTGTTCGCCCGCGACCGTTCCGTCGACATCCAGCACATCTACCAGCTCAAGCGGGAGGTGGTGGAGTTCAAGCGGGCGGTGCTGCCGTTGCAGGCGCCGATGCGGACGCTGCTCGACCCGGGCTCCGACGGGCCGCCGCGCGCCCTGCACCGCTGGTTCGTCGACGTGGACGGCCGGTTGAGTCGGGCGGTGGACCGGGTGGCCGCGTACGACGACCTGCTCACCTCGATCGTCCAGTCCCGGCTGGCGCAGCTCGCCGTGGAACAGAACAACGACATGCGCAAGATCGCGGCGTGGGCGGCCATCGCGGCCACCCAGACCGGCATCGCCGGCGTGTACGGCATGAACTTCTCGCACATGCCGGAGCTGGCCTGGCGCTACGGCTACGCCGGCGCTCTCACCCTGATGGCGGTGGCCGCCCTCGCCCTGTACCGCCTGTTCCGCCGCTCGGGCTGGCTGTGACGCCCACGCGTCCCCCGTCACTGTCGACGACCGCCGGTACGCCGGCCGGCGACGGGGGGCTAACCTCGCGCGGGTGATGTGGCAGCGGTACGTGGCGATCGGCGACAGCACCACCGAGGGGCTCGACGACCCGGACGGCGCCGGTGGTTACCGGGGCTGGGCCGACCGCTTCGCGGTGGCGGTGGCCCGCGCCCAGGGCGGCCTGGAGTACGCGAACCTGGCCATCCGTGGCCGCACCACCGCCCGGATCCGCGCCGAACAGCTCCAGCCCGCCCTCGACCTGGCCCCTGACCTGGCCACCGTGGTCGCCGGCATGAACGACGTGCTGCGCCCCTCCTTCGACGCGGACCAGGTCGCCGAGGACGTGGCGGCGATGCAGCGGGCCCTCGTCGGGCAGGGCGCCACCGTCCTGACCTTCACCATGCCGGACCCGGCGCCCGTGATGCCGCTGGCCCGGCCGCTGCGCGGTCGGATGCTGGCCCTCAACGAGGCGTTGCGGGCGGCGACCGCGCGGACCGGTGCCACCCTGCTCGACCTGGGCGCCCACCCGGTCTCCTCCGATCCCCGGCTGTGGAGCGACGACCGGCTGCACGCCAACAGCGCCGGCCACGAGCGGATCGCGGACGCGCTGGCGTACACGGCGGGTCTGCCCGGGTTCGACGACTCCTGGACCCGGCCGTTGCCGCCGGCGCCCCGGCGTCGCCGGGGCGAGGTGTTCGGCGCCGAGCTGGCCTGGACCCGCCGGCACCTGCTGCCGTGGTTGGCCCGGCACCTGCGCGGCCGGTCGTCCGGCGACGACCGGGTCGCGAAGCGGCCGGTGCCGCTGCCGGTGCGGGTGGACTAGCAGGTGGTACGGCAGGATGGTGTCGTGGGCAGAAGTGGGCGCAAGCGGGCGGACGTGACGACCGGACGGGCCTGCCCGTGCGGCTCCGGACCGGCGTACGCCGACTGCTGCGCGCCGGTACACACCGGGGTGGCTCAGGCGCCGACGGCCGAGGCGTTGATGCGCTCCCGATTCAGCGCCTTCGCCCTCGGCGACACCGGCTACCTGCTGCGCAGCTGGCACTCCTCGGCCCGACCCGCCTCGCTGGACCTTGACCGGGGGCAACGGTGGATCCGACTGGAGATCGTCGAGACCGAGCGGGGCGGCCTGCTCGACACCACCGGCACGGTGACGTTCCACGCCCACTACCGGGACGCGGGCCGGCCCGGCGCGATGACCGAACGCAGCCGGTTCGTTCGCGAGGACGGCCGATGGGTCTACCTCGACGGCGACCAGCCCTGACGGCTGCGCCGGAAGCCGGTTCGGGCATAGGATGACCTCGGCGTGGTCCTGCGCCGCACCTCCCTCCCGGCGCTCACGCCGCCGGCAACGCG
This sequence comes from Micromonospora sp. BL4, assembly GCF_003667505.1. Lineage (GTDB taxonomy): Bacteria > Actinomycetota > Actinomycetes > Mycobacteriales > Micromonosporaceae > Micromonospora. Next base: position 5,160 of record NZ_RCVJ01000115.1, on the reverse strand, counting down.
GAGGCAAAGGGGGCCTGGAGCCCTCGGGACGTGGTGCCACATGCCCCACTCCGGCGGGGTCGGCGGGAGCGTGAGTCCCGGTGACCGTGCCGTTGACCGGGAGCATGTGATGACCAGTCAGAGATCGTTCAAGACCCGGGTCCGAACCCGGATGGAGAAGACCGGCGAGAGCTACACCACGGCCCGCCGGCACCTGATCAGTCGGGCCGCCGAGCCGGCCTCGGACGCGGCGCCACCTCCGGAGCCCGGCACGGCACCGCCTCCGGGGCCTGTCACGGCACCGCCTCCCCGGCCCGCCGCGGCGCAGACCGAGCGGATCGCCGACGACCTGATCCGCGCCCGGACCGGCCGTGGCTGGGCCGAGTGGTTCGCCCTGCTCGACGCTGCGGCCGCCACCGAGTGGACGCACACCCAGATCGCCCGCCACCTGGTCGCCGAATACGAGGTGCCCGGCTGGTGGGCACAGACCATCACCGTCGGGTACGAGCAGACACGGGGCCTCCGCGCGCCCGGTCAGCAACGCGGCGGCGGCTTCTCCGCCAGCGCCAGCCGGACGGTGGCGGTGCCGGCGCTGCGGCTGTACGAGGCTTTCGCCGACGAGACGGCACGCGCCCGTTGGCTGCCCGACGTCGAGGTACGCGTCCGCACCGCCACCGCGCCCCGCAGCTTCCGGGCCGACTGGGCCGGTGGCCCCACCCGGATCGTCGTCGGCTTCGACGCTGTCGGCGAGTCGAAGGCCCGGGTCACCATCCTGCACGAGAAGCTGACCGGGGCCGAGCAGGCCGCGGAGCTGAAGGCGTACTGGCGGGAGCGGCTCGCCACGTTGAAGGTAGTGCTCGAGTCGAACGGAGACCACCGATGACCATGACGTTCATCAACCTGCCGGTGCGTGACCTGACCACCGCCGCCGAGTTCTACCGGGCGCTCGGCTTCACCAGCGATCAGGCCGACGTGGACGGGGACACCCTGGCGCTCACCATCTCCGACAGCACCCGGCTGATGCTGCACCTCCGCTCGGGCTTCGAGGAGTACACCGGGGTCGCCGCCACGGACACGCAGACCAGCCGGGAGGTCATCATCGGGCTGTCGGTGCAGAGCCGGGAGCAGGTCGACGAGTTGGTCGACCAGGCGGCGGTCGCCGGTGGGGAGTCGCTCGGGCCGGGGACGGCCAACGGGCCCATGTACATGCGTGGCTTCCGGGACCTCGACGGACACCAGTGGTCGTTCCTGCACCTGGCCGGCTGAGCGGGGGGTCGGCGGAGGCCGCGGAGGCCGCCGCCGGCCCCGGTCAGTCCGCGCCGCGCGCGGCCGCCGCGGTGACGTCGGTGGGCACGGCCGCGGGGCGTCCGCGGCGGCGGAGCAGCACCAGAGCCACGATGAGGTACGGCCCGGCCGTCACCGCGAACGCCACCCCGTTGCCGGCCGCCGTGGCGACGAGGCCGTAGCAGGCGTACGTTCCGATGATCAGCACGTCGGTGGCCATCCCCGCCAGCGAGGTCACGGTGGCGCGGCTGGTGCCGGTGATCCGGGCCTGGAGCCGCGCGTCGGCCAGCACGGTGGCCAGTTGCGCGGCCCCGAACGCCACCGCGAGCAGGGCGAACCCGGCCGGATGCCCGGTCAGGGCGCCCCCGGCCAGCGCGACGCCGACCAGGCCCAGCAGAGCGGCGTACCCCCGGTTGCCCAACCGCTCCCCCGCCGGGGCGAGCAGCCCGCCGATGGTCACGCCGGCCCAGAGCAGCAGGAGCAGCAGCGGCACGGCCTGCGCCCCGACGCCGGTGTCCAGGGCCAGCAGCGGGGTGTACTCGTCCAGGGCGCCCCAGTCGGCGGCGACCACGGCGACCAGCAGCACGGCTGCCCGTACCGGCGGTCGCGTCCGGACCTGCGTCACCCCGGCCCGCAGCGTGTCCCACCAGCCCAGGTCGTCATCGTCGTCCAGGTTGGCTTCCGGATTGTCTTTCCCGGGCACGGTGGCAACCAGCGGCCGGATGGCCGCGCCGGGTACGCCGGCCGCGCCGGGTACGCCGGCCGCGTCGGGTACGCCGGCCGGAGCGGGCGGAACGGCCGGTGGGCGGTGCTCGGGGAACCGGGTGGCGACCGCCGCGGCGAGCAGGCAGGCGAGCACGCTGGCCGCGCCGACCGCCGGGTATCCGCCGACGGCGAGCACCGGGCCGGCGAGCACTCCGGCGGCCACCACGCCCAGCACACCCGCCGTCCGCTCACGCCCGAGCACCCGGGCGTACCGGCCGACCGCGTCGAGCCGGTCCAGCTCGGTCCAGACCAGCGCCTCCAGCGCGCCGGAGACCAACGCGCCACCGGCGCCCCAGAGCAGGAAACCGGCGGCGAACGCCGGGTACGAGGGCAGCAGCATCCAGAGCGCGTACCCGGCGGCGGTCACCAGCGGGGCGAGGCACAGCAGCAGCCGGCGGGACACCACGTCGGCCCACGCGCCGGAGGGCACCTCGAACAGGATGCCGGCCGCCGACCAGATGACGAAGAGCGACGAGATCTGCCCCACCGACAGCCCGGTGTCGGCGAAGAACACCACGTACAGCGGGTAGAGCAGGACAAGGTCGGTGAGGAACGCGTACCCGTAGAGGATGGTGGTCAGCCGGCGGAGCGCCGGGTCGGGCACGCGCGAGGCGGTGAAGATCATGGGGCCTTCCCGTGGGAGTGGAGACGGACACCGGACGTGCGGTGCCCGTGGTGGCCCACGGGATCGGCCTACGCCGTTGGATCAATGTCGCCAGGTCATGACCGCGATGCTAGACGCGCATCGCCGCGCCGGCCAGCGCTTTCGGCGCGCCGGACAACGGGCAGCGGGGTGGGCTCCCACAATGAGCCCACCCCGCTGGCGCCACCGCGTGTCAGCGCCGGTTCGGGTCGACCGGCGGGATGACCGTGGTGGTCTCGCTGTCGTCGCTGATGCGCTGGCCGGGCACCGCGCCGTCGCCGGTGCTCACCACCTGGGTGGTGTCGGCATCGCCGCCGCCCCGGCTCACCACCTGGGTCGTGTCGGCATCGCCGCCGCCCCGGCTCACCACCTGGGTCGTGTCGGCGTCGCCGCCGCCCCTCGTGACGAACTGGGTGGCGTCCGGGTCGGCTGGTCCACGCACCACCTGGGTGGCGTCCGCGTCGGCGGACGGCCCCACCTGGGTGGTGTCCGGGTCGACCGGTCGGGTCACCACCTGGGTGGCCTCCGGATCGGTGCCGGCGAAGGACGGCCGGGCCGGCTCGGCCTCCGGGTCGGGCGTGCCGGTCGACGGCCGGGCCAGCTTCGCCTCCGCCTCGCGGCGACCGGCCTGGTAGGCGCGGGCGTGCGAGGCGATCAGCTGCGACTCCTGCTCCGCACGGGTGAGCCACGACTCCCAACGGCTCTGCATCGGACGGATCAGGCCCCCACCGACCCCGACGACGAGGATGCCGCCGATGGTGGCCAGCACGGCGATCAGCACCGGAGTGGTGACCGCGGTGGCCACGCCGATCTGGTTCAGCGCGGCGATGACGCCGAGGCCGAGGATGAACACCGAGGCGATGTTGGCCAGCACGCGACCGTACGACAGGCCGCCGAGCGCGCCGCCGATGATGTCCTTCACGGCGTTGGCGATGGCGGCGGCGACCACGACGATGACGATCGCGACGAAGGCGCGGGGCAACCACGAGATCACCGCGCCGAGCAGGTCGGAGATCGGGTTCGGGCCCCAGATGCCGAAGGCGAGCTGAAGGGTGAACAGCAGCACCGCGTAGTAGACGAGCTTCGCGACGATGTCGCTCGCGTCGTACCGGGAGCGGCTCAACGCCCGGCGGACGCCGCCGCGTTCGACGGCGCGGTCGAAGCCCACCCGTTCCAGGACCTTCTCCACGATCTTCAACACGGCCTTGGCGATCAGCCATCCGGCCACCAGGATCGCCAGGAAGGCGACGGCCTTGGGCAGGAAGAGCATCACCGAGCGGAGGGCGTCGCCCACCGCGTCGCTGACGTTGTCACTCATCTGGTCATTCCTTCACGCGGGGCAGCCGGGACGGTCGGCCCCGACCTACCCCCGTCGACCCGCGCGGAAACGCCGGCCACTCAGCGCCCCGAGGCCCGCGGACGGTCATCGCCCTGCTCGGCGGCGGTGGCCACCTGCTCCGTCACCGGCCCCAGATCGGGCGCGGCGGCCGTCGGCCGGCCCGATCCGGCGGTGTGCGGGGCCAACTGGTCGAAGAAGCGCAGCAACTCGACCGGGAACGGCATGACCAGCGTGCTGTTCTTCTCCGCCGCCACGTCCACCACGGTCTGCAACAGACGCAGCTGGTACGCGCCGGGCGTGGCCTCCATCGCCCGGGACGCGTCGGCGAGACGCCGCGAGGCCTGGAACTCGCCGTCCGCGGCGATCACCCGGGCCCGGCGTTCCCGTTCGGCCTCGGCCTGCCGGGACATCGACCGCTTCATCCCCTCCGGCAGCGAGACGTCCTTGACCTCCACCCGCTCGATGAGCAGGCCCCAGGGCTTCTCGGTGGGGGCGTCGATGACGGACTTCAGCTCGGCGTTGACCCGCTCCCGGTCGCCCAGCACGGTGTCCAGGTCGGCCCGCCCGATCACCGAGCGCAGCGCGGTCTGGGCGACCTGGAGCACCGCCGAGGGATAGTCGTGCACGTTCACCAGCGCCTTCACCGGGTCCACCACCCGGTAGTAGACCACCGCGTCGACGGTGAGCGTGACGTTGTCCCGGGTGATCGCGCCCTGCGGCGGTACGCCGATCACGGTGGTCTGCATGCTGACCCGCACCATCCGGTCGGCGACCGGGACGATCAGTTGCAGGCCCGGCTGGCGGACCCGCTCCAGCACCCGGCCGAACCGGAACACGATGCCGCGCTGGTACTGCTGCACCAGCCGGACGCTGAGGGACAACACCAGCACCACGACCACGACCACGACGACCAGGCCGACGACGGCAGCTCCCATGGCATCCGCGCTCCCCCGGAGGCGCCCGCCTCCCGGAGCGCCGGGTACCCGTTCCGCTCCCCACCATGCCGCCCAAATCGCGCCACCCGGCGAGCGGGATCGTGGGTGAAGTGCTCGCCAACGCGTGGCGCGCGGAGCCCCCGTCTCGCTGACCTGTCGAGCATCTGCTGATCGAGCTCGACGTGGGCCAGGAAGTGTCTCTTATACACATCTGA